>JAQVFR010000016.1 GCA_028697145.1 Actinomycetota bacterium
CCCATCTTCTGGATTCCGTCAACTCCACCCCCCTGGTATTGCGCGGATTTACGCCCCGGCGAGCGTGAGGATCGGGGACGGGGCCGGTGGCCCCGTCCCCTCACCCAAGGAGAACGTAAACTGATATAGACCCCGGCAGTGACAGAACTATTGCGCAAAGCCCCGGACGCGCCGGGGCTTGTCGTTGGTGCCGAAGGCCGGACTCGAACCGGCACGGGGTCGCCCCCACTGGTTTTTGAGACCAGCGCGTCTACCTGTTCCGCCACTCCGGCATGCACGCCAGTTATTTTATCAGTATAACTTGCGGGAGCATATTCATCCTTCCTCTCCCCGGCGGGGTGGCCCTCCCCCGCCAGCCCGGCCGCCGCCCCGTTTTGCGCCCTCTTCCAGGTGGGGGTACGCGCGGCCGCGCCCTGCTCTATTCGTATTCAGCCAGGAAAAGCTCCAAGCGCCTCATCAAGGCCTCGAGCTCGTCGCGGCGAGCAGTGAAGTCCCCGTATACCCCGATTGCCGCCTGAAGGTCAGCGAGCGCTTCCCGCAGGGGGAGGCACAGCCTGCGGACCTCCCGCTCCGCTTCCGCCTTCATGTCCGCGTAGTAGCTCTCGCTCCAGCCCAAGGACGTCTCCTTCGCTCTTCGCGGCCGCAAAATCTCCCTGCGAATAATTAATAATACATCATCATCGCGTCGTGGTTTTCGGGCACAAACCCCTCGCACCGCCACGGGTCCGGGGGCGCCTCCCCGGACCGCGCCGGATCGAGGATTCAGGGCACTATGTCGGTCCCCCGCGGGACCACGTACCACCTGCCCTTCTGGTTCTCGAGGATGATCCTGAGGTTGTCGGAACGGCTGATCTCGCGGGACGAGCCGCCACCGGTCCTTATGACGCAGTAGTCGATATAGGCGACCGCCTCGTAGTTGCTCTGATGGTCGACCACGAGGCTCACCTCTTCGTAGCGACCTCCGTCTCCGAGGTATGAGACCACGCTCCTGTACTTGTCCTCCGCCGCGGTCCGGTCATGCTCCTCGAACAGCTCGAGGAAGGCATCCATGTTCCTGTCGTTCACGGCATCCATCAACTGCCCGGACCTTTTACCGGCGGACGGATTGCCCCAGACCGTGAAACTCAGGACCAGCCAGACCACTACCGCCGCGATAACGATGGCATAGAGGACGACTTTCACGCGGAACCTGCGAATCTTGGACGTTACCACCTCGCTCACCTGCGGGGCGAGCGTATCCCTGTCGCCCCTCCACTCCCCCGGCGCCGCATAGGCCTCACCCGGCTCTCTGGCGGGCATGCCCGCGGGGGCGAATGCGTCGGCACGGTCGATCGTCTCCATGCACAGGGAGCAGAATCGTGCGTTATCGGGATTATCCGCACCGCATTTCGGACATTTCATGACCAACCCCTTCCCGCGACGTGAACACGCACCATCATCCGATAAGCCTTTTCTCGGCGAACCACCCTCCCAGCGCCCCCATGGGCAGCTCCAGAAACAGCGTGAAGAGCAATCCGGCCAGCGTGAACAGGGGCACGTATACCTCTCCGGTCATGACCAGGATAAGGACCAGGGATACAAGGGGCTGCCACAGGAAGACCACGCACGCGGCGCACCCCGTCCCGAACATCCACCCCCTCCCCCTCTGCATGGCCCGCGAGGATATCGTATATCCCCCCACGGCAAGAACGAGCGCGTCGGAGATGAAGAGCAGGGCGACCCCGATGTTGAAACCTGCCTCGCTGCCGCCGAAGGCCGCGCCGAGCAGCAAAATGCCGATGAGGAAACGTAAAACGAAGAGGACCAGGAAGGTAAGGAACGAGTACGAGAGCAGCATGATCGCCACTTCCGTTTTGCCGATGCGCGGCGTGAGGGCGGTAAGCCTCATGCCCGAGTAGCCGCCGCCATGCAGGGCGGCGGCGCCGTGCGAGGGGGGAGCGTCGTAGACGTACCCCCCGGGCTGTTGCGCCATCTCCTGGGCCAGGGCCCTGTAGTCTCCCGGGGAAACATAGGGTTGCGCGGCCGCTTGCGTCCCGGCGTCACGGGGACCGGCCCCGTTGCCGTGAGCCGATGCCGCCCCGTTCCCATTACCCGCCGCTAAGCCGGCGAGGCACAGGGAGCAGAACGCGGATCCCTCAGCGTTTTCCGCCCCGCAATGCGGACAGACTACCACCTGGCTCAACCTCCCGGTCCGGTCCTCCCATGATAGGATTCGGCAGACAATACCTCGAGCTGAAACGCAAAGCAACGCCTCTCGCTCCCCGCGCCAACCCCGCCGGCACTCACCTTTATCATTTTCATCGCAGAACGCGTCACTTCCTTCCCATCCGAGAAGAAAGCGGCGCACCACTTGCGCGACGGGGTTTTTCTCGCGGGAACAGGGAAATCCGTTCCGCTACGGGGAGAAATCGAGGCGCCGCAACCGCGTTGCGGAATGTGGGCAAACATGCAACGGCGTCAATGACCGGCCCCTGGGGAACAGGGGATGCCAGGACGGCGGGTCCCGGCCGTCATCCCTCCTCGCCTGGCTCCAGGTCGGTGCGGGCGCCATCCACCTCGCGGTAAAAGCACGACCTCTCCCCGGTGTGGCAGGCCGCCCCGATCTGGAGGACCTTGATGACGAGGGCGTCCGCGTCGCAATCGTACCGGACTTCGCGTACATACTGGCGGTGCCCCGACGTCTCCCCCTTACACCAGAACTCCTGGCGGCTTCTGCTCCAGAACCAGGTACGTCCGCTCTCCAGCGTGCGCCGCAGGGACTCCCCGTTCATGTACGCAAGCATGAGCACTTCGCGGTTCTCCCAGTCCTGGATGATCACGGGTATCAGGCCGTTGTCGTCGAACTTGAACTCCATGCTATCCGACCTCCGGCGGTTGTTCCTCGCCCAGGTATATCTTCTTTATATCATCGCTCTGCAGCAGTCCGGCGGCGTCTCCCTCCAGGCGCACCTTGCCGGCGCGCATGACGTAGCCGTAATCGGAGACGCTCAGGGCGATCTGGGCGTCCTGCTCCACCAGGAGGATGGTGAGCCCCTCCATGTGCAGCCGCTTCAGGCAGGTGAAGATGTCCTTTATCACCAGGGGAGCGAGGCCCATCGACGGCTCGTCGAGGAGGAGCATGCGGGGCTTGGACATCAGCGCCCTGGCAATGGCCAGCATCTGCTGCTCTCCTCCCGAGAGCGTCCCCGCCATCTGCCCCTTCCGCTCTCCCAGCACCGGGAAGATGTCGTACACGAAGGCGAGATCCTCCCGGATCTCCTTCCTGTGGCGGCGGGGGCGCAGGTAGGCACCGAGCTCCAGGTTCTCCTCAACGCTCATGCTCGCGAACACCTGCCGTCCTTCCGGGATATGGGAGATGCCCATCTTCACGATGCGGTGAGGCTCCAGGTTTGTGATGTCCTGGCCCACGTAGCGGATCTCGCCGTAACGCGTGGGTATAAGGCCGGATATGGCCCTGAGCAGCGTGGTCTTACCCGCACCGTTGGCCCCGATGATGGTGGTTATCCGCCCCGCACGGGCCCACAGGTCGATGGCCCTGAGGGCCTCGATGTTGCCGTAAAAGGCGGAGACGTTTTTTACCTCCAGCAATATGCCACCTCGCTACCTCCCGGTTATCCGTCGTTCGCGATCATTCATACCCTTCAATCCAGCTCAGAACCAAGATAAGCCTCGATGACACGGGGATCGCCCTTGATCTCATCCGGCGTCCCCTCAGCTATGATCTCCCCGTAGTCAAGCACCAGCACCTCGTGGGAGATGCGCATGACCAGCCCCATATCGTGCTCCACCAGGATAACCGTGACGCCCATGTCGCGGAGGCGGTAGATTATCTCTCCCAGCTCGCTCGTCTCGTAGGCGTTCAGGCCCGAGGCCGGCTCGTCAAGCAAGAGGATGCGCGGTTTCGTGGCCAGGGCCCTGGCCACCTCCAGCAGCCTCTGCTGTCCGAAAGGGAGGGAGCCCGCGAGGTTGTCCGCCTGCATCTCCAGTCCCGCGATATCGAGTATGCGCAGCGATTCCTCCCTCATCCAGGCCTCCTCGCGCATCGCCGAGGGGGCTCTGAACGCCGACTTTACGAATCCCGCCCTGGTATGGTGGTGCAGCCCGACCATCACGTTCTCGATGACCGTCATCTCCGGGAAAAGGCGGATGGTCTGAAAAGTCCTGGCGATGCCGAGGGCGGTTATCTCGTGGGTGGCCAGGCCTACGATGTCCCTGCCCTGGAAGACAACGCTTCCCTCATCCGGAAGGTAGATGCCGGTCAACAGGTCATAGAGGGTCGTCTTCCCCGCCCCGTTGGGCCCGATGATGGCCTTGATGGACCCGCTCTCCACCTTGAAGGATACGTCCTTCACCGCCGCGAGCCCACCGAAGGTCTTCGTGAGGCTCATGGCCTCCAGCAGGGCCACGTTCGCGCCGCCGTCCGGCCTGCTCTCCCGCGACATCTACTCCACCGCCTTCCTGCGGAAGGGGTTTACGAAGGGACTGCGGCGCAGGCGCACCAGGTCTGACAGGCCCTTGGTAATACCGGAGGGCATGAATATCATGGTCAATACGAGGATGAGCCCGAAGACGATCCCCTCGTAATTGCTGTATCTCTCGAGCCACTTCGGCGCGTCTCCCACCCATTTGGGGATGGCCTCGACCATCTTGGGGAGGAAGGTGATCACGGCGGCGCCCGCGACCGCCCCCCAGATGCTCTCCATGCCCCCGATGACCACCATGGTCAAAACGGAGATGGAGAGGGTGATGGTGAACATGTTCGGATCGATGTACCCCTGCAGGTTCGCGTATATGCCCCCGGCCAGTCCGCCCAACGCTGCGGAGAGCACGAACACCTTTATCTTCTGCGCCGACACGTTCACTCCCATGGCTTCCGCCGCCACCTCCGACTGATGGAGCGCCCGCATGGAGCGGCCGACGCGCGAGCGCACCAGGTTCGAACAGAGGATGAGCGCGGCGAAGACGATTATCCATATGAGATAGAACTGCAAATACAACTCGGGACGCTGGGCCTTGTCCTTGATGAAAGGCAGGTCGAAACCCGTGATGGATGTAAAGGGCAGGTTCAGCGAGGGGATGCCGCTAAGGCCGAAGTTGCCCTCCGTCAGCCAGGTCATCTCGCGCAGGAAGACGAAGACGATGATAGCCAGGCCCAGGGTGGCCATGGCCAGGTAATGCCCCTTCAGGCGCAATACCGGCGCGACCAGGATCCCGAAAAGGGCGGAAACCGCTATGGCCAGGGCAATCCCCACCCATACGGGGAAGCCGGCTTTCAGGGTCAGCAGCGCGGACGTGTAGGCCCCGATCCCGAAGAAGGCCCCCTGGCCCAGGGACACCTGGCCGGCATAGCCCATGAGCAGGTTCAACCCGACGGCGGCGATGGTGTACACGCCCACCAGGCGCATGATGAAGACGAAATCGAGGCTGATGGTCTTGTAGACGTTCTCGGCCCACAACGGCATGACCAGGATGAAGAGGAAGAATATGAGCAGGGCGCGGTTGCGCTTGAGCAGCGCGAGAAAGCGGGAACCCGCCGCCGCCTCTTTACCGCCCTTTTCCCCGGCCATCATACCTTCTCCACCACCCCTTTACCGATGAGCCCCTGCGGCCTCAGCAGGAGCACGGTCACGAGCAGGAGCGCCGCCACCGCGTCCTTATAGCCGGTAGAGACGCCGAGCACCACGGTGAGGAATCCCGGGATGAGTTCCTCGAGGAGTCCCAGGACAAGCCCCCCCGTCACCGCTCCGAAGGTGTTGCCGAGCCCGCCCACCACCGCGGCGGTGAAGCCTTTAATGCCCAGGAAGAGCCCGATGGAGTAACTGGCGTAGGGGGCGTTGATCAGGCCCGCTATGCCGCCCAGGGTGGCCGCGAGCAGAAAGGAATACAGCGACATGCGGGACACGTTAATGCCCACCAGGCTCGCCGCCTGGCGGTTGATCGAGCACGCCCGCATGGCCCTCCCCGCCCGGGTGCGGTTGAAGAAGAGGTAGACGAGGAGTACGCTGACCACCGTCAGCCCCAGGACCCAGAGGAACTGCCGGGAGACCGTCACCCCCGGTATGGTTATGTTCCCCGTTGAGAATTCGGGCACCTTGTATGCCTCCTTCGGCCAGAACATGCGTCCCAGCGCCTTGAAGAGGATGGAGGCCCCCACCGTGGCGATTATGGCGGTGATGACGCTGGCGTTGCGCAGCGGGTAGATCATCAGTCTCTCCATGAGGGCCCCGATGATGGCGGTGGCCAATATGGCCAGGATGATGGCGACGGGCAGCGGCAGCCCCAGCGTCACGCCGAAGGTGAAGGCGAACAGTCCCCCGAACATGCAGAACTCGCCCTGCGCGAAGTTTATGATCCCGGTGGAGTTGAAGATGATGTTGAACCCCATCGCCACCAGGATATAGATGCATCCGTTGGCGAGGCCATTGGCGATATACTGCGGGCAGTTGCCCAGGAAATCCACTATCGAGCCCAGGGGCATACACCTCGTATCGAAATAGAAAAGGAGGAGGCCGGAGGGAGTTCCAGCCTCCTCCTTCCGTCCTTTTTACCCTTCTTTACTTGGAATAATGCTCCCACTTGGAGTCCACGATCTCCACCATGGTCAGGTCGTCCGGGGACAGTCCGTTGTGGTCCGTCGGCGAATAGGTGAAGATCCCTGCCGTCCCCACCAGGCCTTCCGTGGCCTCGATCTCGTCGCGCAGTTCCTCCGGCGTGACATCGGTGCCGGCGCGTTTCAGGGCCTCGACGATGATGGTTATCGCGTCCCAGCCGTGGCCGCCGAAGGTGTCTATATGCTCGCCGTATTCCTCGAAATATGCGTCCGAATAGTCCTTTATGAACTCGTATTCCTCGCTGCCCGGCTCCAGGATCAACTCGAAGATGAGCATCTTGCCCGCCGGGAAGACCACGCCGTTGGCCGCATCTCCTGCCAGCTCGATGAAAGCCTGGTTGGCGATGCCGTGGCTGCCCACGTAAGGAAGGTCTATCCCCTTGTCCCGCATGCGCTTGGCAATCTTGGCGGGGCCCGGGTTGGTCCCCCACACCACCACCACCTCGGGATCGGCGGTCATGATGTTGGTGAGGTGGGTGTCCATGCCCTCCTCCGATTCATCGGTGACGTATCCCTCCGAGACCACCACATCGAGTCCGTAATCCGCCGCCTCCGATTCCACCACCGCCTTGCCGTCGGTGCCGAAGGCGTTGGTGTCGTAGAGGAGGGCTATCCTCTTCACCCCGAGCTCCTCGGAAACGTATTCCAGCACCTTCTTGCCGGCTTCGGTGGCGGTGGGAGGCGTACGGAAGATCCAGGTGAAATCGCCGTCCATTATGTTCGCGCCAGCGGCCATGGTGACCATGGGGACCCGGGCCTTGGTTGCCTCCTGCTTCATGGCGATGGTCGTGCCGGTGCCGCTGGAGCCGATGAGCGCCACCACCTCCTCCTGTTGCAGCAGCTCAACCGCCGCCTGCTGGGCCTTGTTGGCGTCGCTCTGGTCGTCCTTGATGATCACCTCGATCATGTGGCCGTCTATACCGCCGGCATCATTGAGCCTATCGACGTAAAGCTCTATGGAGTTTCGCTCGGGCTTCCCCAGCGGCTCGTTGGCGCCGCTCTCGGATAGAACCACGCCGACCTTGATGGGCTCTTTGCTGTCCGTCTCCGTCTCCCCATCCCCACAACCCGGCAAAGCCAGCAGGGCGGAGAAAACGAAGGCTGCGACCGCGATGATAAGTAGCGTTCTCTTGCCGCGCAACCTAAACTACCCCCTTTACTTCCCATTACCTTCATTTACCGACTGAGCTTCCCGGCGGAGACGAAGAACGTCCACCGTAGAAGATATTTCTACCATACCGCCTGCTTTGATGTCCATATCGCTGCGGGCTCACAAGCGCACCGGGATGCCCTTGCCGCGCAGGAATTCCTTTGCCTCGCGGATGCTGTGCTCGCCGTAATGGAATATGGACGCCGCGAGCACCGCGTCCGCACCCGCTTTCAGGACCACCTCGGCCAGGTGATCGAGAGTTCCCGCCCCGCCGGACGCGATCACCGGCAGGTTCACCGCCTCCACCACGGCGCGCGTGAGCTCGATGTCATAGCCGTCCCTGGTGCCGTCGCGGTCCATGCTGGTGAGCAGTATCTCGCCCGCTCCAAGCGCTTCCACCCTCCTGGCCCACTCCACGGCATCCATCCCGGTCGGCGTCCTCCCCCCGTTGATATATACCTCCCAGGTGCCGTCTCCCCTGGACTTGGCGTCTATGGCGATGACCACGCACTGGGAGCCGAACCTGCGCGACGACGCCTCGATCAAAGACGGGTCCTTTACCGCCGCCGTATTCAGGGAGACCTTGTCCGCGCCCGTGGCCAGCATGTGGCGTATGTCCGCCTCGTTTCGCAGGCCACCTCCGACGGTAAAGGGTATGAAGACCTTTTCCGCCACCCTCGCCGCCATGTCGAATACGGTATCACGCTCCTCGTGGGAAGCCGTTATATCCAGGAATACGAGCTCGTCCGCGCCCTCGCCGTCGTAGACGGCCCCCATCTCCACCGGGTCCCCCGCGTCGCGCAGCGATACGAAGTTGATCCCCTTCACCACGCGCCCTTTGTCCACGTCCAGGCAGGGTATGATGCGTTTCGTGTGCACGATCACCAACTCCTTTTAAGTGGCGCATCCCGAGGCGCCTTGCTCTCCCTTCCGCGGCAGCGTCACGCTCCAGCTCCTCGTGCTGGAACACCGCAAGCGGGACTCCGTTAAGTCTCCTCCATCGCCAGGGCGTCCTCCAGGTCGACGCTTCCGGCGTAGATCGCCCTCCCCAGTATCGCTCCCTCCACCCCCCGTCCCGCGAGCGACTTCAAGGTCTCGAGGTCGGACATACCGCTTATCCCGCCCGCGGCTATGACGCCGAGCCCGTGCCCCAGCAGGGGCTCGAGAACGCCCGTATCGTATCCGCTCAGGGTACCGTCACGGGTGACGTCGGTGTGGATTATGCGCTCGGCCCCGCACGCGGCGAGGTGGTCTATGACCTCGGCGGGCGTGCGCGCCGCCATGCCGCGCCACGCGGCCGTGGCCACTTCGGCGCCCCTCGTGTCCACGCTCACGATTACCCGCGGGCCGAAAGCCCCGAGCATCTCCTCCGCGAAAGACGGCTCCTCCAGGGCACGGGTGCCGAGTATAACCCGCTCAACGCCGATCTCCAGCAGGAGCTCGGCGTCCTCACGGCGCCGCACGCCGCCCCCGCACTGCACCGGTATGCTGACCTTGCGCAGGATCTCACGCACCGCGTCGCGGTTAACGGGATGTCCCGCCGCAGCACCGTCCAGGTCGATCACGTGCAGGTAAGAGGCCCCTTTTTCCTGCCAGGCCAGGGCCGCCTTCCAGGGATGCCCGGAGTACACCGTCTCCCGGGCGAGGTCCCCCCGGAAGAGCCTGACGCAGCGGCCTCCCTTGATGTCCACGGCAGGGTAGATACGGAACAATACCCACACCCCCTCAAGCCCGCATGCGGGCAAAGCCGTCCAGTATGCGCAGGCCGGCGGAAGAGCTCTTCTCCGGGTGGAACTGGAAGGCCACAAGGTTTCCCCGTGCCGCGCCGGAGGCGAAATCGATCCCGTATGAGGTAGTGGTCAGGCAGTCGCCCGGCTCGTCGGCCACCACGTAATACGAGTGCACGAAATAGAAGAAGGAGCCCTCCCCCACTTCCTCCAGCACGGGGTGGGGGCGCTCGAAGCGCGCGTCGTTCCATCCCATATGGGGTATCTTGACGCCGGGTGGAAACCTTATCACTCGCCCCGGCAGCACCGCGAGGCCGTCCACCCCCGGGCTTTCCTCGCTGGATTCGAAGAGCAGCTGGTAGCCGAGGCATATCCCCAGAAAAGGCAATCCTTTCCCGATGGCTTTTCGCAGGGGCTCCACCAGTCCCCTCCTCTCCAGTTCGTCCATGGCGTCGCCGAAGGCGCCTACCCCGGGCAAAACTATGCCCCGTGCCCTCTCCAGCTCACGGGGATCATGGCTCACCATGACCTCGTGTCCCAGGAAGGCGAAGGCCTTCTCAACGCTGCGCAGATTACCCATGCCGTAATCGATTATCGTTATCATGACGCGCTCCGGGTCCGCCGTCCCTAAAGGATCCCCTTGGTGGAGGGCACGCCGCGCCCGGATGGGTCAGGCGCGACCGCCGCGCGCAGGGCCCTGCCCAGGCCTTTGAAGACGGCCTCGAGGACGTGGTGGGGGTTTTCCCCGCTCATGCTCTTCACGTGCAAGGTCAGGTCGCCCTCGTTCGCGAGGGCCTGGAGGAACTCCCGCACGCAGGTGGGATCGAATTCGGATATGAGGCGCACGGGCAGGTCTACCTGGTAGGAAAGGTGCGGCCGCCCGGAGAGGTCCAGGGCGACGAGGCACAAGGCCTCGTCCATGGGCAGAAGTGCCCAGCCGAAACGGGTTATGCCCCTTTTCTCGCCCAGCGCCTCCTTCAGGGCCCTGCCCAGGCAGAGGCCGACGTCCTCCACGGTGTGGTGCTGATCCACCTCAAGGTCTCCGCTTGCCCGCAGCTTCGCATCGAAGCCGGCGTGGCCGCAAAGCAGGGTCAGCATGTGATCGAAGAACCCTATGCCGGTGCCGATCTCGGTCTCACCGCGGCCGTCGAGTTCGATCTCCAGCGAGACGTCGGTCTCGGTCGTCTTTCTCTGCACTCGCGCATTTCTCATGCTCATTAGATTAGCACACCACGCTGGGCAGCGACACAAGCGCCCGCCTCTGCGCAGCTCGCGATCACCACGGGGACACGGTGGGGAGCTATTTCGTCTTGCCGGTCAATGACAGCGCTTGCGCATGGCCTCCGCGTGGTCCACGAGACCCTCGACCCTGGCCATGGCCTCGATCACCGGGCCGAGAGCGCGGTTCGCCTTGGGATTGGAGAAAACGACGTTGCTCCTCTTCACGAAGTCATAAACTCCAAGGGGGGAGGAGAAACGCGACGCCCCCTTGGTGGGCAGGACGTGGTTCACGCCGACCGCGTAGTCCCCCAGCGCCACGGGCGATTCCATCCCAAGAAATATCGCCCCCGCGTTGTGGACCTTGGGGAGGACCGCGGTGACGTCCTCCGTGGCGATCACCAGGTGCTCGGGCGCCAGGAGGTCCACCAGGGCGGTCCCCTCGTCGATGTCGTTCACCAGCACCAGCATCGTCTCGGGGCCCTCTTCGCCTCCTGGCGCCCGAGCGGTCCGCGCGAGTTCCTTCTTCACGCGGTCCAGGAGCTTCTCGTCGTCGGTTATCAGGCAGGCCCTGGCGCCGGAACCGTGTTCCGCCTGCGCTCTAAGCTCCAGCGCCGCGCATTCGGCGTCCGCCTCGCCGTCGGCGAGCACGACCAGCTCGCTCGGTCCGGCGAGCATGTCGATGCCCACGCGGCCGACGAGTTCCCTCTTCGCCAGGGTGACGTAGACGTTCCCCGGCCCGACCACCTTCTCCACCGCGGCTATGGTCCCGGTCCCCAGCGCCAGCGCCGCTATGGCCTGCGCTCCGCCCAAGCGGTAGATCTCCTTCACGCCCAGCGTAGCGAGGGCGAAGAGCGTGTGCGGGCTGACCTCCCCGCCCTTCGCGGGCGGGACGCACACGGCTATCTCGGCCACTCCCGCCACTCTCGCCGGGATCACCGTCATCAAGGCCGTTGATGGATAGGCGGCGTTCCCGCCGGGCACGTATATACCCACCCTCCTCAGGGGCTTGACGATCTGTCCGATGCGGGCTCCCTCGTCGCTCTCCCAGAACTGCGACTCCCAGGCCTGGTGGCGGTGGAAGGCGGTGATGGACCTGGCAGCCGTCCGCACCGCCTCCGCGAATTCCTCATCCACCCTCTCGACGGCTTTCGCCAGGTCCCTGTCGCTGACGCGCAGCCCCTTCGAGGCCAGGTCGGCGCCGTCGAATCGAAGGGTCAGCTCGACCAGGGCGGCGTCGCCCCCGTCGCGCACCCGAGATATTATCTCCCTGACCTCCTGGATAGGGCCTTCTTCCGTCCAGAAATCCCACCCCATCCCGCCCTTGAGCGATGCGAGGTCATCGTACTCGTCTCTTCTCAGAACCTTCACTGCCTTCTCACCTGCCAGTGTCCCGTTGTGCCCCGCGTCACCCGCGGTAGCGCCTTCATTCCAGCATAATGCATCCGTCCCCCAGGAGGGAGAGGACCTCGGCGTAGAGAGAGCTGTCGGGGCTCACGCAGAGCTCCCGCGGGAGCTGGAAGACCTTTATCCCGTCGTCGTTCCGCAGCTTGAGTTTGACGGGAGTGCTTCCCGGGTGCCTCTCCAGTATATCCTTCAGCTCGTTGACCACCTCACGCTCCGCCTGGGAGTGGTCCATGTTGATGAAAAGGTCGCACTGCTCCGGTGACTTGAGGCGTGGCTCCGACGCGTCGAGCGCCACCACCCGTACCGTGGCCGCCTCCTCGTCCCGCTCACCCGTCTCCACCCTGGCCTTTATGCACACGACATGGTCCTCCTGCAGGGACTCCTTGTGCTGCAGATACAGGGCTGGGAATATGGTAACCTCTACCCTTCCCGTGAGGTCCTCCAGGGTAAGGTTGGCCATGAGCTCGCTCTTGCGTGTGAGGCGCTGCGCCTTGCGGGTGATGATCCCTCCGATCCACTTCACCGCCCCGTCCCCCAGCTCCGAGAGGTCGGCTATGTCGCATTCCACGTGGCGTTTCAACACCTCCCTGACCTGCATCAGCGGATGGTCGGTGACGTAGATGCCCAGCATCTCCTTCTCGTATGCAAGGAGCTTGTCCTTGGGCAGTTCCTCCACGATCGGCGCGTCACCGAGCGGGTCCTCGTCCTCGTCGCCGAAGAGGGAATGCTGTCCCTCATCCAGGAGACGCTGCCTCTCCGCCGCCAGGTCCGCGATGCGGTCGTATGCCTTGAGAAGGTGATTCCTGGTACATCCCAGGAAATCGAAGGCTCCGCTCTTTATCAGGCTTTCCAGGGCTCTTTTGTTCACCGTGCCCGTGCCCACCCTGCGGCAGAAATCGAGCATCGACTCGAAGGGACCGTTCTCGCGACGCTCGGCGATGATCCTGTCCGCCGCGCCCTCGCCCAGGTTGCGAACCGCCGACAGGCCGAAGCGGATACCCTCGTCCACCGGGGTGAATTCCTTCAGGCTCTCATTGATGTCGGGCGGCAGCACGCTTATGCCCATCTTGCGGCATTCGTTCACGAACACCGGCACCTTGTCCTTGTTGCCGGTGACGCTGGTGAGGTTGGCGGCCATGAACTCGCGCGGGTAATGGGCCTTGAGGTACGCGGTCTGGTAGGAGATGACCGCGTAGGCGGTCGAATGGCTCTTGTTGAAGCCGTATTCGCCGAAGTTCTGGACCAGCTCGAACAGCTTCTCGGCCAGGCGGCGCGGGTATTTCTTCGCCACCATGCCCTCGACGAACTTGTTCTTCTGCTCCTTCATCTCCTTGGCCTTGCTCTTGGCTACCACGCCGCGCAGACCGTCGGCCTCGGCCATGGTGTATCCCGCCATCTCCACCGCCAGTCGCATGACCTGTTCCTGGTAGAGCAAAATCCCGCTCGTCTCCTCGAGCAGCGGCTCCAGGTCGGGATGGAGGTACTCAGTGGACATGCGCTTGTGCTTGCGGGCCACGAAATCCTTTACCATCCCGCTCTTGAGGGGACCGGGGCGGTAGAGGGCGAGCAGGGCGATGAGGTCCTCGAAGCAGTCGGGGCGCAGTTCTTGCAGGAGCGACCGCATGCCCACGCTCTCCAGCTGGAACACGCCGATGGAGTCCCCGCGCTGCAGCATATCGTAGGTATTCGCGTCGTCCATGGGTATGCGGTCCATGTCCAGGATGATCCCGTGCCGGCGCTTGATGTTCTCCAGGGTGTCGCTGATCACGGTGAGGGTGCGCAGGCCCAGGAAGTCCATCTTGAGGAGGCCGATCTTCTGGATGGCGCCCATGTCGAACTGGGTCACCACCTCCTCCTCGGCGCCGCGCCGCTGCAGGGGGGTATAGAGGCAGAGCTCGTTGTCCGCGATGACCACCCCGGCGGCGTGGATGCCGTCCTGGCGCGTGATCCCCTCCAGCTTGCGGGCGGTGTCGATTATCTTCCTGGAGATCTCGTCGTTTTCGTACGCATCCCGCAGCTCCGGTGATGTCTCCAGGGCCTTGTCGAGGGTGATGTTCAGGACCTCGGGGACCATCTTGGCGAGGCGGTCCACCTTGCCGTACTCGAGGCTATAGACCCTGCCGGCGTCCCGTATGGCGGCCCGCGTCTTCAGGGTCGAGAAGGTCACGATCTGGGCCACGCGGTCCTCTCCGTACTTGCGCCTCACGTAGTCTATGACCTCGGGACGGCGCTTGTAGCAGAAGTCGATGTCGATGTCGGGCAAGGTGCGGCGCGAGGGATTGAGGAAGCGCTCGAAGAGAAGGCCGTATCTGATAGGGTCCACGGTGGTGATGCCCAGGGCGTAAGCGACCAGGGAGCCGGCCGCCGAGCCCCTCCCCGGCCCAACGATGATGCCGTGCTCCTTGGCGTAGGTTATGAAGTCCCACACGATGAGGAAATAGCCGGAGAAACCCATGTCCTTTATAACCGAGAGCTCGTAGCGCAGGCGCTCCTCCAGTTCGGGCGTGACCTCGTCGTAGTGGCGGGACAGCCCCTCCCACGCCAGTTTCTCCAGGTATCCGTCCAGGTCATAACCCTCCGGGACCTGGTAGTTCGGGAGCAGATAATTCCCGAAGTCAAGCTCTACCTCGCAACGGGCCGCGATGTCCACGGTGTTGGACAGTGCCTCCGGCACCTCCCCGAAGAGATCGCTCATCTCCCCGTATTCCTTGAGATAGAACTGGTCGTTGGAGAACCTCATGCGGTCCTCCTGGTCGAGGGTGGAGTTGGTCTGTATGCACAGGAGCACGTCGTGGTAGATGTTGTCTTCCCTCTCGATGTAATGCGTGTCGTTGGTCGCCGCCAGACCCAGCCCCAGCTCGCGCGCGATCTGGACCAGGCCCGGATTCACCTTTTTCTCCTCGGGCAGGGAGTGGTCCATTATCTCTATAAAGAAATTGCCGTCGCCGAAGATGGTCGCATACTCCCGCGCCGCCGCCGCGGCCCCCTCGTAATCGTCGGCTAGAAGCCTGGAGGAGATCTCTCCCTTCAGACACGCGGAAAGCGCGATGATGCCGCCCCGGTATTCGCGCAGCAGCTCCTTGTCGATGCGCGGTTTGTAGTAGTAGCCGTCCATGAAGGAGGCGGTCACAAGCCTCATCAGGTTGCGGTATCCCTGCATGTTCTCCGCCAGCAGGAGCAGGTGGTAATTGGGGTCTTCCCTGGGCGGTCTGCGGTCGAAACGCGAGCCCAGGGTGATATAGGCCTCCACGCCTATGATGGGCTTGATCCCCTTCTCCATCGCCTTCTCGTAGAAGGGAACGACGCCGTACATGCCTCCGTGGTCTGTTATCGCCAGGGCCTCGAAGCCCCTGCCCAGCGCCACGTCCAGCATCTCGGGGATGCGCGCCGCCCCGTCCAGCATGGAGAACTCCGTGTGGTTATGCAGGTGCACGAAGGGAACAGCCAAGACGGTCCTCCGAAATTCGCTTCTCTTTCACGCCTCTTATCTGCGCCGGTCCATAAGCTCGCCATATGAAACCAGGCCGCACGCGCCGGCATGGGTCGAGCCCTGTGGCGCCGGTTTATGTTATTATATCTTTCCCCGCAGACAGGCGCTTTCCTTGCGCGCCGCGAAAAGAGGGAGCGGTTCTGGAAGATGAGGTTGAGCTATACTGCGCTTAGTTCCTACGAGAACTGTCCGCTGTCCTACCGCTTTCAGTACGTCGACGGGCTCGAGGTAGAGCCCACCCCCTACCTCTCGTTCGGCAGGAGCATGCACGCGGCGCTGGAGTGGTTGTACGGACGCTCCACGCCCGAGCCTCCCACCCTGGAAGGGCTCCTCTCATTCCTCGATTCCTGCTGGTCGAGGGAGGGGTACTCGAGCCAGGAAGAGGAGCGTTCTTTCCGCGAGCACGGGCGCGAGGTGCTGACGCGTTTCTACTACAAGAATGTCGATGACTTCCGGCTGCCCATCGCCGTGGAGGAGCGCTTCGAGCTGGACATGGGCGGATTTATCCTCAGCGGCGTCATGGACCGTGTCGACTGCAACCCCGACGGAACCTACGAGATCATAGACTACAAGACCAGCCGACGCCTGCCCGAGCTCAGCCGCCTGCGCGAGGACCTGCAGTTGCCCATCTACCAGCTCGCCTGCCGCGAGATATGGGGCATAACCCCCTCCAAGCTATCCTTCTACTACCTCGTTCACAACCAGCGCTATTCCACCAGGCCGCGCGACGAGAGCGGCCTCGCGCGGGTCAGAGAGCGACTGGAGACCGTTGCGGAAGCGATATCCCACGGGGATTTTCACGCCACCCCCAACCGCCTGTGCCCATGGTGTTCGTTCCAGGACGTCTGCCCTGAGAGGGTTTCGGCCATGGGGGAAGGAGAGGCCATGCGCTCCCGCCACGCGGCGCTGCTGCGACGCAAGGAGAAGCTGGAGAAGGCCATCGCCGAGCTCGAGGAGGAGATGCGGCGCGACGAGGATGAATTCGAGGGGTGCGATTAGGGGGACTCGCGCTGGCAGGGATCGACCGAAAGCGTCCCGACGGTCACGCTGTCCCGGCTCCACTGCCACGGGAGGCCGGGGCCCCCGCGGAGCGCGCGTTCTTGCGGGCCGCCCGTCAGCCGCAGGAAAGGTTCTCTTTCCCTTTCTCTTCCCCGTCCGCTTCGCGTCCTCCGCTCTCGTCCGGGCCTGAAGCGCCTGCGCCGCGGCCTGCCGGCATGCCCGGGAGGTTTTCCCGCTCCACTTTCCTGTTCGAGAGGTTCGCGCATATCGGGGCCAGGTACCTGTAGGTGACGCGGTCGCCGCCGCCGGTCTGCTCGAGTATGCCGAGTTCCACCAGGTCCCTCATCTGCCCCCTGACCTGCTCGAGCCCGCGGCCCAGCCTTTCCGCCATTTCCTCGCTGGTGGCCACCGTCTCGGGGCAGAGGCTGAAGTAGGAGATGAGCTCTATCCTCACCACCCTGTCCGGTACCGTCACCGCCCTGCTCCCATCCTCGATATACTTTCATGCCCTCCACCAGCATTATGTGACGGTCAGGGAGCCCCGCAAAGAAATAACCCGCGAGCGGATGCATTTGAATACCCAGCGGTAACAACGGGGCGAGAAGCGGTATCGCACCGGCACGGACAGTTGCCGAGACCCGATGCTTCATCCGTGCAGACCGTTTCCAGACGTCACGGGGGTGGAACCCCGGCAACGTCATCGTCAGTCCCGATCTATCTGCGGTTTCTACTCAGGAGGTAGGTGGCAACGGAGTGGGGAGGGACATAGCGATAGCGGCTTCGCTCCTTTCCCTCCCTTTCCTCGAGGATGTGCAGGTGCACGAGCTTGTTCATCTGGCTTTCAACGCGGTACGGGTCGCGTCCCGTGGCCCTCGCCATGTCCTCCGGGGTGCTCTCCAGTCCCGGGTTGCGATGAAAATGGGTGATTATCTCGATGCGGATGAGGCTGTCGGATATCCCGTCGGCCCGCGCTCCGTTTTCTATCCTCGTTTCCCGTACCATGCGCTATCTCCTCTCGATACAATAATCATTACTTTGTTCGCGCATTTTGAGGAAAATCCCGATAGCGCGGCCATTTTTCGGCTCAATGGTCGTTTCGGGCAACGAACGGAGTAGCAGATTATGGTAATAGCGGAGGGCGCCGCCCCTCAACCATCCTCGAGCTTGCGCAGGGCCGCAGCGAGATCATGCGGCAGAGGCGCCTCGAAGACGAGCCCCTCCCCGCTTACTGGATGCGGAAACGTCAGCCGGTAGGCGTGCAGGAACTGCCTTTTCAGCCCCAGGTCCTTCTCCAGCCCGCCCACCTTCCCGTATTCGCTGTCGCCGACAACGGGGTGACCGATGTGGGAGAGATGCACGCGTATCTGGTGGGTGCGCCCGCTGACCAGCTCCACCTCGAGCAGCGCGCAATCCCCGAATTCCCTCTCCACCCGGAAGTGGGTCATCGCCGGCCTTCCGCCCGCGGTGACCGCCATGCGCTTGCGGTCCCTCGCATCGCGACCGACGGGGGCGTCTATGGTCCCCAGCCGTGTGGCGGGCACGCCGTGGACCAGGGCGATATAGTGCCTCTTCAGGTCGCGGTCGTGCACCATCTCCTGGAGCCGCAGGTGCGCGCGGTCGTTCTTCGCCACCACTATCAGCCCCGACGTGTCCCGGTCCAACCTGTGCACTATCCCGGGCCGTATCACTCCTCCGACGCCCGAGAGGTCGTCCAGGGCGTAGAGGAGGGCGTTGACCAGCGTACCGTCCCGGTGGCCCGGGGCGGGATGCACGACAAGCCCGGCGGGCTTGTCTATGACCGCTATATCGCCGTCCTGGTAGACTATGTTCAGCGGTATGTCCTGCGGAGACGGCTTCGCCTCCTCCGCTTCCGGTTCTTCCACCTCTATGCGTTCCCCCTCCCGCAGGCGGTGGTTCTTGTGCGCGAGGGCGCCGTCCACCTTAACCGTCCCCCCGGATATGAGACGCTGCGCCCGGGCGCGTGTGATGCCCATTGACCTGGAAACGTACTGGTCAAGCCTCTCGCCCTTCTCTTGCCCGGAAACGGAGAACCTCAGGTGCCGCACACTACCTTGCCTCCGGTAAAATCCTGCGCCTGAACAGCAGCGCGAGGCCCGCGAGCAGGAATGCGCCCACGCTCAGGAGCTGAAAGAAGAGGTTGGCCGAGGCGTTGGTGTGAAAACGGAAGAACTCCAGCGTGAAGCGGGCGACGGCATAGAGCATTATGAAGGAGAGCATGATCTCACCGCGGTAGCGGAACTTCCTGCAGACTGCGAGGAGGATGATGAGTATCGCCAGGTCGAGGATTATCTCGTAGATCTGCGTCGGATGGACGGGGTTGCGCGGCATGCCCATCCTCGCCTGGGTGCTCAGGGGGAAGGTGACCGCCCACGGCAGATCGGATGACTTGCCGAAACAACACCCGTTGAGGTAACATCCCACCCTGGCCACGGCCAGCGCCGCCGGCACCGCCAGGCCTCCGGAGTCTAGCACCACTCCTATGGACAGCCGGCGTACCCTGATCACCGCCACCGCCGCCAGCACGCCTCCGATGAAACCGCCGTAGAAGACCAGGCCCTCCACGTTCCAGAACTTGAATATCTCCCACCATCTCGCGGAGAACTCGCTCCAGTGCCCGACGACGTAGAAGATTCGCGCCCCGACTATGCCGCCCACGGCGGCCGCTAGGACCAGTTCGAACACGACGTAGGCATCCAGGAACTGGCGGCGTAGATACCAGAAACTGACAATCATGCCTACGATGAAAGCCAGGGCCAGGAAAAAACCGTAAGAGTGCACGGTGATGGGACCGATCTCGAAAAGCTCCGGCCTCAAATCTTCCTCCTTCTATCTGCCGCGGCCGCACCCGGCGCTCGCCGTCGGCGCTGGCCGCCCGGCACGGAGACCGTGCCGCGGCGAGCAGTTCTCCCTTGCAGGTGAATAACCGCCTCTCATCGCTCCTGCGGCTGCTTCTTGAAGATGTCCGCGACCACGACGATCAGGACGATCACTACTCCGGCTACAATCGCGAAATCGGCGAGGTTGAAAACCGGCCACGATCTCATGGGCCAGAATCCGAGGTCTATGAAGTCGATGACCGCGCCTAAGGCTGCCCTGTCGATGATGTTACCTACGGCGCCACCGATAATCAAGCCCAGGCCGGCCTGGAAGGCCGCCGATCCGGGCTTTCCCCAGTGCCAGAGCACCACGATGAGGACTACGAAAACGGCGATGCTCGCGAGGAACAGCGACCACGACCTGCCCTGGATGATGCCGAAGGCGGTGCCGGGATTTCGCACCTGACGCAGCTCGCCGAAGCCGCCCAGGGATAAAGCCTTGTCCTGTGCGAGCAGCACCCGGACCAGGGCCTTGCTCAATTGGTCGAGGCCCAAGGTGATGAGCGCCGTGACCAAAAGGATCAGCGGGAGGCCTTTTCTTCTTTTTGTTTGCACGAGATACAGAGGTTGGCGTAGGGAAGCGCCCGCAGGCGTTCCTCGGGGATGGGCAGGTTGCACAAATCACATATGCCGTAGGTGCCTTCTTCTATGCGGTCGAGCGCCCCGTTGACGCGCTTCAGTATGTCCTTGACGTTCTCTGACAGGGAGAGGTCGCGCTCGCGCTCGAAGGTGGTGGTCCCGCTGGCCGCGTACTCTTCCTCGAAAGGCATCTCTCCGGAGAAATCAGATTGTGATGAGTGCAGATTCCCCTCCTCCAGGTCACGATACTGCTTCTCCAGCACTTCCTTCTCCTGCAGGAGAACCTTTTTGAACGCCGCCAGCTTTCTCTTATTCATCGATTTTCACGCTTCCTCCAGCACTACATTTATCCCTATTATGCACGATTCCTTTTTTTTAACAAGTACGTATCGATGCGCTTATCGGGGCGTGAAAGGGAGAACGTGGCGCGACCGCCGCCGTCGTGTACCGCTCGCTGTGGGGATCCCTACCTCCGCGAGGCCCCTTCCACCACCGGGATGCAACGGTCGCATATCCCCGGGTGCGAGGCGTCGCTCCCCACCGACTCGCGGTAGTTCCAGCAACGTTCGCACTTCCGCCCGGGAGCCCGCTTGACCCCGATGACAAGGTCTTCGCCGTCCTCGAGCAGCGTCAGCTCGACGCTCGATACGATGAACATGGTGGGCAGATATGCCTCGCGGGGCTTAAGCAAGACGGCCAGCCGGGGCGGCGCGGCCAGGCTCACCATGGCCTCGAGCGAGGTCCCCAACTCCTTGGAGACGCGTTTTTCCTCGAGGGCCCTGGTGACCGTCTCGCGCACTTCGAGCAGCCTGTCGTAGATCTCCTCCAGCTCGGGATCACGCCAGGTCTCATCCGGCAGAGGCCACTCCTCGAGGTGCACGCTGGTTTCTCCGCTCTCCGGACGCATGAGCCGCCAGACCTCCTCGGATGTATGGCAGAGTATCGGCGCCATGATGCGTACCAGCGTCTCCAGCAGGGTGTGTATGGCGGTCTGTGCCGATCTCCTCTCCCGGGAATCCGGGGCGAAGGTATAGAGGCAGTCCTTGCGGATATCGAGATAGAGTGCACTGAGGTCCACCGCGCAGAAATTGTGCAGGGCATGATATACGACGTGCAACTGGTATTCCTCCATCGCTTTCGTGCAGCGCTTGACCAGGCCCTGCAGTCGCGACAGGGCCCAGCGGTCGAGTTCCTCCATCTCCCCTGGCGGGACGGCGTCGCGGGACGGCTCGAAATCGAAGAGATTGCCCAGGAGGAAGCGCAGGGTATTGCGTATACGCCTGTAGGCCTCCACCAGGCGGTCGAAGATCTCCCGGGAAGCCGGTATGTCCACGGTATAATCGGCCGCCGCCACCCACAGGCGGAGTATGTCCGCACCCAGCCTGTCGCAGATATCCATCGGGCTGATGACGTTCCCCGACAGTTTGGACATCTTCCTTCCCTCGCCGTCCACCACGAAGCCGTGGGTGAGTACGGAACGGTAGGGGGGTTCTCCTCTCGCCCCTACCGCCGTCAGCAGTGAGGTCTGGAACCAGCCCCGATGCTGGTCGCTGCCCTCGAGGTACATGTCGCACGGCCAGGAGAGCCCCTCCCACTGGTTCAGGACGACCTCGTGGCTGACGCCGGACTCGAACCAGACGTCAAGGATATCCGTCTCTTTGCGCAGGTCGCCACAGCCGCAACGCACGCACTGTATTCCCTCCCCGAGGATCTCCCCCGCTTCCTTGAGGAACCAGGCGTCCGATCCCTCCGCTGCGATGAGATCGGCGGCCCTGCCCAGGGATTCCGGGGTCATGAGCACCTCGCCGCATTCAGAGCAGTGGAACGCCGGTATGGGCACGCCCCATGCCCTCTGGCGCGAGATGCACCAGTCGGGGCGCAGCTCCAGCATCCCCCGCATGCGGCGGCTGTTCCATTCCGGTATCCAGCTGACCGCTGAAATAGCGGCCATGCTCCTCTCGCGCAGCGAGGCGCCATCGAAGGGCCGGTCCACGCCCACGAACCACTGCGGCGTGGCGCGGAAGATGACCGGGCCCTTGCAGCGCCAGCAGTGCGGATAGGAGTGCGGGAAGTCCGCGGAGGCCAGGAGGAGGCCCTTCTCCTCGAGGTCGGATATGATGACGGGGTTCGCGTCGTCCACGAACAGGCCCTCGAACTCTGGCGCCTCCGAGGTGAAGCGTCCCTCGTCGTCCACGGGCATGGGCATGGGGAGGTCGTAATCAAGCCCCACCTGATAGTCCTCCTGCCCGTGACCGGGCGCGATGTGCACGGCCCCGGTCCCGGCCTCGGTCGTTACGTATTCGGAGGTCACGACGAGGCTGGGACGGTCGCGCCAGGGGTGTTTCGCCCGCAGACCGTGCAGTTCCTCTCCGCTGAACTTCGCTTTCACCTCGTAACCTGCCAGGCCCATGTCCGCGGCCGCCCTCTCGAGCAGGGGCTCGCCTACGATGAGGCGGTCTTCTCCCGCCTGCAGCAGGACGTATTCCATGCGGGGGTGAAGGGCGATGGCGACATTCGCCGGAAGGGTCCAGGGCGTGGTCGTCCATATCGCCAGCGCGGCCGCCTCTCCCGTGCCCGGCAAGACGTCCAGCAGGGGGAACCTCACGTAAATGGATGGGGACACCTTGTCCCTGTACTCCAGTTCCGCCTCGGCGAGGGCGGTGACGCAGCGCGGGCACCAGTGTATGGGCTTGCGGCTGCGGAAAATAAGCCCCCTCTCCAGGAGCTTCGCCAGCACCCGGATATTCACCGCCTCGTACGACGGCTTGAGCGTGAGATAGGGATCATCGAAATCACCGCGCACCCCCAGGCGCTGGAACTGCTGTGACTGCCGCTCCACGTACTCCAGGGCATACTCGCGGCAGCGCCTGCGAACCTCCATCACGTCCAGCTTTCTTTTTTCCTCGCCGAGGAGCTTCTCCACGTTGAACTCTATGGGCTGGCCGTGGCAGTCCCATCCCGGAACGTAGGGACAGAAATGTCCTCGCATGGTCCTGTAGCGGATGATGATGTCCTTGAGGATCTTGTTCAGCGCCGTCCCGAGATGCAGGTCGCCGTTGGCGTAAGGCGGGCCGTCGTGCAGGATGAAAGGCGGCTTTCCCTTCTTCGCCTCCAGGACGCGCTCATACATCCCCGCCTCCTTCCAGGAAGCCTGGATCTCCGGCTCGCGCGCAGGCAGGTTGGCCTTCATGGGAAAGTCGGTACGCGGCAGGTTGAGGGTCTTGCGGTAGTCCATCTTATAACATCTCCGTCTTAACTTGGGATTTTGCTACATTATTAGCACGCGAGCGAATATATCGCAATAACATATGGGGTTCACGACGTCCCTTCTTTCATCTTTCCTCGCGCTTATCTTAGAATAGCGTAAAGGCAGGTGAACAGATGAACGATGCCGGCGCCGCCATTAGCGAACACCGCTACGGCACAATTATCGAGATAAAGGTCTACCCCTCATCTTCACGCCACGGCACCGGGGTCGTCTCCGCGGGCCGCATCCCCGTATTCGTGCACTCCGCCCCGGAGAAGGGCAAAGCCAACCGTGAGGCCCTCAAGGTCCTCTCCGAAGCGCTGGGTATACCAGTATCCCGCATGGAGGTGATCAGGGGCATGACCACCAGGAACAAGACCGTCCTGGCCCGCGGCATCTCCCCGGAACATATAGTACGCGCACAGAAGTAGGGGTCAGGTCTTGTTCTTTGCATACCGTGGTATGTTGCCTGTTGGTAGCTGGTATTTTATTGCTTGCATGCAAGATGTGACCCCAAGGGATTAGTCCAGGCTGGTTTTGGGGCTCGGGCCCGGTGATGGAAGCGGAGGGGATCAACGGGGAGGGGCTCCGCCCCTCCCCTCCCTCCCCTGTATATGTGCCTTCTATTCCCAGAAAAAGTGCTTGTCTCCGGATTCGCCCTGGGACGGCTCGGGCGCCGGAACCGTTTCGGGCGCCGGTTGCGGCGGCGGGGGCGGGGCAGCGGCGGGTGGCTCTGGAGCCAGCGTTTCCCTCATGATCTCCATCTCCTCCTCCGCGGTATACATGGGCCGCGGTGGAGACGCGGCAGTCTCCTCGATGAAGGCTGGCCTCTCCAACCTCTCGAACTGCGGTGGCACGGGTTCCTGTGAGGGCGATGGCGTGGGCATCTCCGCCGGCATCTCGAACGAGGTCTCGGGCGGCGCGGTCCTCTCCGCCGGCACCTCGAACGGGGGCTCCGGTGTCGCGGTGCTCTCCGTTGATACATCGAAGGAGGGTTCGGGCGGCGTAAGCCTCTCCGTCGACACCTCGAACGGGGGCTCGGGCGGCGCCGCGGCGGCCGCGGGCTCCGCGCGCATGAACGCTTCGGGGGCAAGGCCCGCGGCGGAGGGCTCCGGTGCTGCGGGCGTTGCCTCCTCGAAGGCCGTCGGCCTGAACTCCGGCACGGGTTCCGGCGCCGTCACCGTTTCCGGCGCGGGAGGAGCGGCGGCGGCTCCGCCGGTAACGTCGGCCGGGGGTTCCTTCAGTTCGGCCGCGGCAAGGCGCGCTTCGTATTCCTTTATCATCGCCTGGTTATTGTCGAGCAGCTCGCGGATGGTGGCCATATAGCGGTGGACCTGCTCCCTCAACGAGTCGAAAGACTGCGAGATCCTTCCTCTTTCCGCTTGTGCCTCTTCCAGCATGCGCAGGCTCTGTTCCTGGGACTCTTTGAGTTGGGCTTCGGCTTGCGCCCTCGCCTCCTGAACGATGCTGTCAGCGCTCTTCTGGGCGTTGATGAGGGCGTTCTGCAGGGTCTGCTGCATGGAATCGAACTGGCTGGCTTTCTGGCGCATGGACTCGACCATCTCCGCCTGTTCCTGGTTGCGGTGCAGCAGCCGGTCCAGTTCGTCCGCTACCATATCGAGGAAGGCATCGACCTCCTCCTTGTTGTAGCCGCCCATACGGACCGTTCCGAATTCCTTATGATGGATATCCATGGGGCTGATAGCCAACTCAACCGCCTCCTTTAAACGCGCCACCGCATGTGTGGACAGCTATCCCTCTTCTCAATCAGTATAAAGATTATCGGGGTATTGCGCTAACTAGTTTAACCTCGAAAGCCCTATCGGAAAACCTCCCTGACCAACCATTGCAGGAAGACTATGGCGATTATGAGAACCGTCGGTGAAAGATCCAGTCCCACTCCCCCGCTCAGGGGAACGATCGGGATCACCTTGCGCAGCGGGGAGAGGAGCGGCTCGGTTATGTCGTAGATAAAAACCACCACGGTCCTGAGGACGCCTGGCCACTTCACCGGCAACCAGCCTATGATTATCCTGGCGAACACGGCGACCAGATAGGCCAGCAATATCCACCACAGGATATCGCCGACTATCCTCAACTCAAACCTCCTTGGCCCTCCTCCAGGCCGCGGTTATCGCCTTGTAAAAAGCGTTGCGCACTCCGCCTTCCTCCAGGGCTTCCAGCGCCGCAATGGTAGAACCCCCGGGAGATGTGACCATGTCCTTGAGCTTTGCGGGGTGCTGCCCGCTCTCGCGCAGCATCATCCCGGCTCCGATCATGGTCCCGGTCACCAGTTTCAACGCTAGGTTGCGGTCCAGACCCAGCCCTACACCGGCATCGCACATGGCCTCCGCCAGCACGTAGAAATAGGCGGGGCCGCAGCCGGACACGGCCATGGCCTCGTCCTGCAGCTTCTCGTCCAGCTCGTAAACGTCGCCGAGACAGGAGAAGATATCCCTCGCCCTGTCGCGGGCCTCCTCTCCCGCGTGGCGGCCGAAACTCAGCACGGATACCGCGGCCCCTACCATGGCGGGATTGTTGGGCATCACGCGCACCACGGGCGTGCCCTCGGGGAGCAGCGCCTCCACGAACTCCGTGCTCTTCCCCATGGCTATGGATATCACCGTCTGGTTGCCCGCGATGGAACCAGAGAGTTCGCGCAGCACCCCCTCGAGCTTCTGAGGCTTAACCGCCAGCAGCACGGTTTCCGCGCCGCTCGCTGCCTCCGGGTTAGATGCGGCCGCCCTCACCCCGTACTTGGAGGCCATCATCTCCAGGCGCTCGTCGTCTACGTCCGAGATAACCGCGTCTTTCGCGTCCGCCCAGCCAACACGGAGTAGTTCCTTGAGTATGGCCTCCGCCATCTTTCCCGCTCCGATGAATGCGATCCTGCTCATGCCTTTTCTCCCGGAAGTGTCGCGTCTGCCGGTGGCGGCTAGAACTGGTTGAAAAAGCCTTTTTCGCGCAGCCAGCGTTTGTCCTCCGCCGATACCTCGACGTTATGCGGAGAGAGGAGGAACACCTTCTCGGCCACGCGCTGTATCCCTCCGTCCAGGCCATAGGTAAGGCCGCTGGAGAAGTCGATCAGCCTCTTGGACAGCTCGGCGTCCGCCTGCTGCAGGTTGATGATCACCGGGATGTCCGACTTGAACTTCTGGCCTATCTGCTCGGCGTCGTTGAACGACTTCGGCTCGACCATGTGCATGCGCACCTGCTTGCTCGGCACCGCCTGGATGGGTGCCACCCTCGCCTCCTCGCGCTGCGCACGGCGCGACGGCGCGGGTTCGGCGTAATCCACGCGTCCCTCGTCGTATTCGAGCATCTCCTCGAACTCGTCGTCCTCCACAAGACCAAGGTAGATCAGGGCTCTGCGAAAAAACCCAGCCATTGCCTTACCTCCCAGCAACTTCAGGCTCCGAATATGGCTGTCCCGATTCGAACCATATTCGCCCCTTCCTCCAACGCCACCTCGAAATCCTGCGTCATTCCCATGCTCAGGACCTCCAGGCTCCGCGGGGGATAATCCCGCGCCATCTCGTCGCGGAGTTCCCGCATGCGCCGGAAACACTTGCGCGCTTCCTCGCGCGGCCCCAGTGGCGCTATGGTCATCAGGCCGCGCACCCTCACGCCGGGTATCTCCACGGCGGTTTCCAGCAAGGGCGCCGTTTCCTTCACCGCGATACCGTACTTGCTCTCCTCGCCGGAGACGTTAACCTGCAGCAGGATATCCTGGACAATCCCCAATTCCCGCGCCCTCGCGGCGATCGTCCCCAAGAGGCGCCGACTGTCCACGGAGTGGATCAACGCCGTCCTGCCTACCACCATATTAACCTTATTCCTCTGCAAATGACCAATGAAATGCCATTCCAGGTCGAGATCCTGGCTTTCCAGCTTCTCCCTCAGCTCCTGTGCCCGGTTCTCTCCAAAAACCAGCTGGCCCGCCGCCGCGGCCTCCCTTATCATCTGCGTCGACCTTCCCTTGCTGACCGCCACCAGCGCGATTTCCCCCGCGTTCGAGCCCGCCCTGGCCGCCGCGCTGGCAATACGTTCGCGCACCGCCTCGAGATTCTCCGCCACGTCTCCCAAACATCCCACCGTCCTTGCGCAAGCTCATTCCTCGAAGCTCACGGATTTCACCCCGTATACCTGGTAGAGGGTATCCATCACCTCGAGAAGGTCGGTCTTCGCCGATATATTGACCCTCAAGAGCAGGGAACATTCCTGTTCCTCCGCCTTGCACTGGTAGAACCTGAGCAGCGTGGAGGTTATGCCGAACTGCGCCAGCGTCGTCTCCACCTCCTCCACCAGCCCCGTCCGCGGGCTGCTGCGTATGTTGAAATACATCCTGCGGCTGCGGAAGCGGGCTATGATCCTGTTCTCCACCAGGGGGAGGGCTATTAGCACGGCAAGGATGATTGCCGTGCCGTAAACGCAGGTGAGGAAATAGCCGGCGCCTGCCGCCATGCCCACCGCCGCCGACGCCCACATGGTGGCCGCGGTGGTGATGCCTACCACGTGAGTCCCCCCGTAGGACACGATCACGCCCACGCCGAGGAAGCCTATTCCCACCACCACCTGCGCTGCCACCCTGGCGGAGTCAGCACCCGGAAAGGCGACGAGCGAGAGGGCGGTGAACAGGGCGGCGCCCAGCGTGACCATGATATAGGTGCGGAAACCGGCAGGTCTGTCCCCCCTCTCCCTCTCGAGGCCGATAAGGCCGCCGCACGCGACCGCCACGAGCAACCGCAGCGCGAGCTCACTCTCGCTCATATACCACCCCTGCCTCCATAGGCCACGGTGAAGGATGAATACTCACCCGTTGCCTCCTCCCGGAAGACCTCCACGCTTTCGACCCTGGAGGAAGGCGAGCCCTTCCAGCACCAGTCCACCATCCTCCGCACCGCCTCTTCCTCTCCCTCGAACACGGCCTCCACGCGTCCTCCGGGTATGTTTTTCACCCACCCGGTCAAGCCGAGCTCCCTCGCCTCGTCCACCGCGTATGCGCGGTAATATACTCCCTGCACCCTTCCGCTTACTATCACGCGCACCCTCGTCAACATCACGCCACCCGCGTCGTCTATCGCCGGATATGCCGGATACATATGAAGGTCCCCTGCCTTCCGGTGGAGCCTTCCCTGCGGTAGGAGAAATATCCACCGTCGCAGCAGGTGCACCCTCCCACCCTCAGGATGTTCTCCTCCCTCACGCCGGCTTCCAGCATGTTCAGGGTGTTGGCCCGCGGGAGATCCAGGAACCTGTCTCCCCTCCCCGTTACAACTCCATCGCGCCTGCCATATCTTTCGACGAAAAGGCCGGCCCTGCCTTCATCGACTTCGTAACAGCACGCGGCTATGGCCGGCCCCATGACCGCCCTCGCGTCCGCGGGATCGAGCCCCATTTCCTCCCGTATCTTTCGCAGCGCCACCGCGACGATGTCCGCAATGGTCCCCCTCCATCCCGCGTGCACCACCGCCACCGCACCGCCCGACGGGTAAGAGACGGCCACGGGAACGCAGTCGGCGGTGAGGACCGAGAGCACCAGGCCCGGCACGGTGGTGAACGCGCCGTCGCACGCCGGCAGTGCATCCCCCGCGCCCGAGCCGTGCTGCTCCGCCCCGCTCACCCGCGCCACCTTCGCACCGTGCACCTGCTCGAGGTAAACGAAGTCCATGGGCGGCGCGTCAATGGCCTCGGCCACCAGCGCGCGGTTGGCGGTTACGTTGGCGGGATCGTCTCCGGTATGGAAGGCCAGGTTGAGGGAATCGAACGGCGCCGGGCTCACACCTCCGGCGCGGGAAGTGAACACCAGCCCTACGCCCTCCCCCAGAAGGCCACCCGCGTCCGTCAAGGCCGGCCGGCGCACGCGTCTCAGCCCCGCACTTCCCGGTCCGGCAACGTCATTCGCCGACACATTCCTCCCGGTCAATGACCTCCAGCAGCACCTTATATATGCGCCTGCCGACTACCTTCTGCGCGGTCAGCCGCATGCCCTGGAACTCAACCGCCTCGCCCTGCTTGGGGATCTTACCCATGAGGTTGTACATGAGGCCACCCAGGGTGTCCCATTCATGCGCGGGGAGTTCGGTGCACAGCAGCTCGTTGAGGTCGTCGATGGATATGCGGGCGTCGAAGGAGTACCTGCCGTCTCCCAGGCTCTCGTAGAGCTCGAGCGCGGCATCGTATTCGTCGAATATCTCCCCCACGATCTCCTCCAGGAGGTCCTCGATCGTGACCAGCCCGGAGGTGCCGCCGTACTCGTCCAGCACGATGGCCATGTGTATGGTCAGCGTCCTCAGCTCGGTGAGGAGCTCGCTCACCCGCTTCGTCTCCGGGACGAAGTAGGCCTCGCGCAGGAAATCCCGGGGTCTCACGTCGCTCTCTCCGCGCTTCAGGTAGGGCAGCAGGTCCTTGGCGTAGAGGACGCCCACGATGTGGTCGAAGTCGGCGCGGAACACCGGTATGCGCGAGAAACCCGTGCTCAGGATGATCTCCAGGCATTCCTCCAGGCCGGCCTCCTCGTCCAGCATGACCATGTCGGTCCTGGGTATCATCACCTCCCGCACCAGGGTGTCCCCGAACTCGAAGATGGAATGAATGAGTTTCTTCTCCTCCTCCTCGATGACGTCCTGTTCCTCGGCGGCGGAGACGAGCGCCTTGATGTCGCCCTCGGTGACGAAGGGGCCTTCCTTGATGGTCTTGCCCCCGAAGAGCCTGATGACGCCGTTGGAGATGAGGATGAGCACGCGCACGATCGGATAGAAGATGGTGGAGAGCAGATTCACGATGGGGGTAACGGCCAGGGCCACCCTCTCGGTGTGGTTCGTCGCGTACGTCTTTGGGGCCATCTCCGAGAAGATGAAGATGAGGAAGGTCATCATGCCCGTCGCCACCGCTCCCGCCACCGGCAGCCCGATGGAGTTGGCGAGACCAGTAGCGATCGCCGACGCGCCCACCTGCACCAGCAAGGTCAGCATGAGGATAGTGGAGAGAAAGCGGTTCGGCTGCTCCAGCAGCATGTCCAGCTTCTCCGCCCTGCGGTTGCCCTCGTCGCTCAGGGAACGGATGCGGAAGCGGTTCACGCTCACCAGGGATATCTCCGCCCCGGCCAGGAAGGCGGCTATGATCAGCAATCCGGCAAGCGCCGAAAGCCTCCAGGTCAGCTCCCCGCCGCTTATGCCTGCGGCTGTCGTCGCTACCGCCAGGGCATGTTGCGCGCCGGTTATCATCGGGCATCGCCCCCGGGCAGCCCGAGTATCTCCCTCAGGCGCCGCTCCATGATCTCGGCGCCCTCCTCGTCATCGTCCTCGTATCCGAGCAGGTGCATCACGCCATGGGCGGCCACGAACTCCAGCTCCCTTCCCCTTTCCACACCATATTCTTCCCTCCTGGACATAACTTTTTCCGGGCAGATCACCACGTCGCCGAGGAGGTATCCTTCCTCGCTTTCCTCACCGAGCGGAAAGGCCAGCACATCCGTGGGGCCCTGCCTGGAAAGGTAGCGCAGGTTAAGCACGCTTATCTCCGCCTCGTCCAGAGCCGAGACGGAGACGACGGCGTCCTTCCTCGCTTTCTCTGCCCTCATTACCTTCATGCAGCTCTTCCTGATCGCCCTGGGATTTACGCCCGGCGCGCCGGCCCGGTTCACGGTGACCTTCACGACACCCCTTCCTCCTTGACGAGGACCGGATATTCGATGCGTTCATGATACATGCCGGAGAGCACGCGCACGAAGGCCTTGCTCATCTTCTCCAGGTCCCCCATGGTCATGTTGGACTCGCTCAGCTGTCCGTCCTCGAGCCTCTCTTCGACCAGCGACTTCACCAGTTGCTCCAGCTTTACCGGCGTCGGCTTTTCCAGCGCCTTGGCCGCCGCCTCGACGGCATCCGCCAGCATCACCAGCGCCGCCTCCTTGCTCTGGGGTTTCTCTCCGGGATAGCGGAAGCGGCTCTCCGAGACCGCGTCGGCTCCGCCTCCCTCCTCGAGCGCGCGGGCGTAGAAATAGCGCACCAGGGAGGTGCCGTGGTGCTGCCTGATGATGTCGACCACCTCCTGCGGAAGATGGTATTCGCGCGCCAGCTCAACGCCCTCCTTCACGTGCGCGGTGATGACCAGGGCGCTCAGGTTGGGTTTGAGGTTGACGTGCCCGTTCGATCCCGACGGCTGATTCTCCACGAAAAAGGAGGACCTCTTTATCTTGCCGATATCGTGATAGTAAGAGCCGACCCTGGCGAGCTGGGCGTCGGCGCCGATCTCGAGGGCCGCTGCGTTGGCGAGGTTGCCCATGATGACGCTGTGGCTGTAGGTCCCGGGCGCCTTCGACACGAGTTCCCTCATCAGGGGCTGATCCGGTGAGGCGAGCTCCAGGAGGTGCATGGGGGTCGTTATGCCCGATATCCTCTCCAGGACCGGGAGCAGGCCGAGGGTGAGCACCGCCGTAACGGCACCGTTCCCGAGGCCCAGCAGCCCCGCCAGCAGTATGAAACGCATGTCCTTGATGAGGCTGGCGGTGATCATGGAGATGACCGCGAGGATAAGCGATATCTCCACCGCCGCCCGTATGAGGTCCTCTCTCTTCCTGATCTCCGTCACCAGCAGGGCGGCCGCTATGCCGCCCAGCAGGGCGGAGAAGGTGAGGTATATGTTGCCCTTCACGAAAAGGCCGGTGAGGATGCCTCCCGACACCACCATGAACAAGGCCACGAGGTCGTCGAGGAGCACCGCCAGGATCAATCCCACGAGGGCCAGCGGTATGAGATAACCCCACAGGGGGTTCTCGTCGATGAACACGGCGCAGACACGGCAGGAGACGCAGAAGGCCAGAAAGACCAGGCATATCATCGCCACTACCCTCCAGTTGCCTGCTATATCCGGACGGAAGCGCTTGAAGAAGACGAGGGCCATGGCATAGAGGACGATGACCATGACGCTGATGCCCAGCACCTGCTGGTAATTCCCCACCGGGGAAAGGGCACCCGCCTCGCTCAGCGAAGCCAGGGTGAGTTCGCTGATGATCTCTCCCTTCTCGACGATCTTCTGTCCGGCGCTGTAATTTGCCGCCACCGCCTCGACGTTGTTCATCGCGTCCTCGATGTCGCGCTCTATCAACTCCGACGAGTAGGCGGTGTTCGTGGCGAGGAACGAGGCGGCAAGCTCCATCGAGGCCTGGCGTATATCCTCGGCGAGGGGCATGGCCTCCGCCCTGAGCTTTATCTCATCCTTTTTCTCCTTGAGGTTGTCGCTGGAAACCGGCCTCGACATTGCCGTCGTGAGCAGGTCGACCGCGGTCGCGAAGATGATGGGGGAGTCCTCCTCGGATGCCTGCAGTATGGTCTTCATGGACTTCAGGCTCATGTCCGGGGCCTCCTCGGCGAGCAGGGCATTGATCTTGTCGGTCAGGTCGCCCTCGAGGACGGACGTCTCGCGGGCGCGGTCGAAGAAAAGGCCCAGCCTCGACAGGGCTTCCCGGTTGGCGGAATCGTCGACGAAGAGGCGCTCCTTTCTCGCCCGCTCCGCCTCGCGCGCCTCGCGGGTGGCCTCCTCGTCGACGACGCTGAAATCGCGAGAGGAGATCACCGTCTCCGTGCTCGGTTTTCCGACCTCGAAGCGCGCCACCCTGGGCGCGTATTCCAGGACTAGCAGGGCCAGGATGAGGACGAGCAGGGCCAGGGATATCAGCAGGGCCCTTTTCTCCCCGCTTCGCGGGATGATGGACCTGTACCAGGGGTGATGGCCTTTAGGACCTTCTTTATCTTCCATGTCAACTATCTTGCTTATTATACGATAATCTCCGCCAAACGGCATGGGCAGGCACGCTGCCGAAGCCGAACGGGTCCGCCGGGGGCAGTGCACTCGAGGTCCCTGCCCACGCCCGGGCATCAGGCTCACCCCGCAGGATCCTTACGCTCATCCTCCGCCGCCACCCCCCTGGTCCCGCGAATCGTCGTAGATGCGATATGCGCGTACTATCTCCTGGACGATCTTGTGACGCACCACATCCCTCTCGTCAAGATACACGAACTCTATCCCTTCTATGTCGGTGAGGATCTTCCTCACCACGTTCATCCCCGAGCGCTGCCCCCCCGGCAGGTCTATCTGGGTTATATCCCCGGTGACCACCGCCTTTGATCCGAAACCCAGGCGGGTGAGGAACATCTTCATCTGCTCCGGTGACGTGTTCTGCGCCTCGTCCAGCACGATGAAGGAATCGTTGAGGGTGCGTCCGCGCATGTAGGCCAGCGGCGCAACCTCGATTATCCCCTGCTCCATGTAGCGTGAGAACTTCTCCACATCCACCATCTCGTAAAGGCAGTCGTAGAGCGGCCTCAGGTACGGGTCGACCTTCTGGTAGAGGTCCCCCGGGAGGAAGCCCAGCTTCTCTCCCGCCTCCACCGCGGGGCGGGTGAGGATGATCCTTCCCACCTCCTTGGAGAGCAGCGCCTTCACGGCCATGGCCATGGCCAGGTAGGTCTTTCCCGTGCCCGCCGGTCCGATGGAGAAGACGATGGTGTTGGAGCGGATGGCCTCCACGTAGCGCTTCTGGTTGGGTGTCTTGGGGCGGATCAGCTTGCCGCGCCGGGAGATGATGATGTCGGTGAAGACGTCGGTGGGCTTGAGCTCGCCCTCTTCCATGACCATCTCGATGGCTTTCTCCACGCTGTCGGCGCTCAGCGCCATGCCGGAACTCAAGAGCTCCAGCAGTTCCTCGAAGAGCCTGCCGATGCTCTCCAGTTCCGCGGCGTCGCCTCGGATGGTGATCTCGTTGCCGCGCACCATTATGGAGCTCTTGAAGGCCTTCTCGATTATCTTCAGCAGTTCGTCGCGGTCGCCCAGGAGGCTCACCATGGGCTGGCTGCCCGGAACCAGTATCTTCAGCTCGCTTTTCGATCCCTGTTCGTCCATCTCTCCTTCCCGCATCTCCGTCCTTCTGCCCTTCGCCGCTATCCCGGCGGCCAGTGCAGTCTCCTTCCCCCCAGAACATGAAAGTGCAGGTGCTGTACGATCTGCTCCGCGTCTCTTCCCACGTTGGTCAGTATGCGCATGCCCGTCGCCGCGATACCCTCCTTCTCCGCGACCTCCCTGATGACCTCGAAAACGCGCGAGAGGAGCCCGGCGTCCGCGGCCGTCAGGTCCAGGACGGAGACGATGTGCTTCACGGGAACGACCAGGAAATGGACGGGCGCCTGCGGATGGATGTCGCGAAAGGCGACGACCTCATCGTCCGCGTGGAGGAATTCCGTTTCCATCTCGCCGCCGGCTATCCTGCAGAAGAGACAGTCTTCCATCATCTTCCTTTCTCTCGTTCCCGTGTCTTTTCCCTCTTGGCTCAATCAGCGGTCCTCGCCGCCTGCCCCAGGAGGGCCATTCCCTCGAACACCCCGCGTATCTCCAGGTAGAGGATCTCGCCCGTCCTCACATCCCCCTCCACGCCTGGAGCTGCGCCCTTTATAAAGTCCTCCGTCGTCCCGAAAGCCGTATCTCCGCTTTCCCCGCTCGCGAGGTTTTCGACCAGCAGTCCCCGGATTTCGCCTCTGCGTTCCTCAATGTACCCCAAACGCCACTCCTCCGCCAGTTGGCGCAGCACCGCCGACCTCTTCTCCGCTTCCCGCGGCGAGGGGACGTCGCCGCGCCCCCACGCCCTCGTCCCGGGCCGTGGCGAGAAGCGGAAGACGTGCAGCCGAGCGGGCATCGCCTCCCGCAATACCTTCAGCGTGCGCAGGAAAGACCCCTCGTCCTCTCCGGGCAGTCCCACTATGACCTCGGTGGTGAGAGCGGCCTCCGGCCAGGTCTCCCGCATCGCGCCCACGGCGGCGAGAAAATCTCGTGGGCCGTAACCCCTGCCCATGTCGCGCAGGACGTCCTCGTCGCCGCTCTGCAGGGGAAGGTGCAGGTGCGGGCAGACGCGGCCGAACGACGCCCATTCCGCCAGCCACTCGTCGCGCAGGTCCTCGACCTCGATGGAGCTCATCCTTACCCTGAAATCCTCTCCCGCCGAGAGCACCTGCCTCACCAGCGCAGCCAGGTCCGTACCGCCATCGTGCCGGTATCTCCCCAGGTTGACGCCGCACAGGACCAGCTCCCCGGCGCCCGCCTCCAGGCAGCTCGACACCGCTCTCATGACCTCCGCGGGAGGCCGCGACCTCTCCCTGCCCCGCGCTCGCGGCACGATGCAGTAAGAGCAGCCCCGCTCGCAACCGTCCTGGACCTTGATGAAGGCGCGGGCGCGGCGTCGCCACGTGCCCGCTCCGCCCCGGCCTCCCTCGGGGAGCAGCGAGGTTATCTCCTCCAGCCAACCCTCCTTGCGCGTGTTGGGGATGACGCGGACCACCCCCGGCAGGCTCTCCAGGTCCCCGGGATTCACCTCCGCGTAACATCCCGCGACCACGATGGAGGAGGCGCCCCTCCTCCCCAGCATGCGTATGAGCTTGCGGCACTTGCGGTCGCTCTCGGAGGTCACCGTGCAGGTGTTCACCACGCAGAGGTCGGCCAAGGCGACGTCCATGACGATGCGATGGCCCGCCTTCTCCAGGCCGGACTTGAGCTCATCGCTCTCGGCCTGGTTTACCTTGCAGCCCAGGGTATACACCGCCACGTCAGCCATCTTTGCCCTCACAACAAGCCATAATGGCACCTCACCGCGGCCATGAGGACCATGCCCGCGGTCTCCGTGCGCAGGATGTTACTGCCCAGGGATACTGGCAGGGCCCCCGCTTCGGCCAGCGACTTTCTCTCCTCTTCGGCAAGCCCTCCCTCGGGACCGACCAGCAGCGCCAGTTCACCCGGATTCCTGCCGGCGAGGGCCGTCGCCGGCCTCTCGCCTCCAGCCTCATCCGCGAAGAGGGCCAGGTCCATGCCCTCCAGCAGTGCCAGCACCTCGTCCCAGGACCTTACCTCCGCTACCTCCGGAAGAAAAGGCCGGCCAGCCACGCGCGCCGCCTCCAGGGCTATCCTGCGCCACCTCTTCACTTTCCCGGCGTACGTGGCATGTGCCCGCCGCGAACGCGCGGCCAGGAAAGGCTGCAGGGAGGCTGCCCCCAGCTCCACCCCGCCCTGCACGACGCCGTCCATCTTCGAGCCGCCGGGGATCCCCTGGAAGAGGTGAAGCAGCGGGCGTTCCTCCACGGCCTGGGAAGTCTCGTTGACGACGACCGACGTGCCGGCCGGGGTGATGCTCTCGATGGTCCCCCGCCCGATGCAGCCTTTCCCGTCCATGAGGATGATGCTCTCGCCGGCGCGCATCCTCAGCACGCGGCTCGCGTGGTGATGCTCCGGCCCTTCGAGCACCAGCCGCCCCGAGCTGAGGGCCTGCCCGGAGACGTAGAACCTCGCGGTGGTCAATACTCCTGCCTTATCGCCTTGCGCAGGCGTCCGACGATGCCGGGAGAATCCTTCTTCCCCGACTCTATGCGCTGGAATTCCTTGAGCAGTCTCTTCTGCTCCGCGCTGAGCTTGCGCGGCACCCTCACCTCGAGGGTGAGATAGATGTCGCCCTTGCGCTGCGACCTCACGCTGGGCATGCCCTTGCCCCTGAGCCGGAAGACGTCCCCCGGCTGGCTCCCGGCGGGTATCTGCAGCCTCTCCTCGCCGTTGAGCGTCGTTACCTCGATCTCGGTGCCCAGGGCGGCTTCGGAGATCTCGACGCTTATCACGGCGTGCAGGTCGCTGCCGCGGCGGGTGAAGGTTTCGTGCTCAGCCACCCTGACCTCAACGTAGAGGTCGCCCGCCGCACCTCCCATGTGTCCCGCCTCCCCGCGGCCGGGAAGGCGGACGCGGTCGCCGTCGTCGACCCCCGCGGGGATGTTCACCTGTACCTTGTCGATTATGCGTGCCGCGCCCCGGCCGTCGCATGCCGGGCAGGGATGGGTGTTTATCTCGCCTGCTCCACCACAGCGGCGGCAGGTCGTGGACGAAGTGAAGGCCCCGAAAGCGCTGCGGCGCGTGTGTACTGTCTTGCCCTCTCCCCCGCAATCCGGGCAGAGGTCATGATCGAACCCGCTGGCGAGCCCCGTCCCCCCACACTCGTCGCAGGTCTCGCTCCTTGGCATCTCCAGTTCGCGCACCGTCCCGGCGTATGCTTCCACGAGGGATATCTCCACCACGGCCAGGAGGTCGCTGCCGCGCCGAGGCGCGCGGGCGAAGCCCGGCTGCCCACGCCCGAAGAATATGTTGAATATGTCGCCGAATGATCCGCCGAAGCCCTCGAACGGGCTGCCGTACGGCGAGGCGCTCAGCCCCTCGTCCCCGAGGAGGTCGTACCTTCTCCTCTTCTCCGGGTCGCTCAAGACCTCGTAGGCCTTGCTTATCTCCTTGAAACGGTCGCCCCCGTCGTCATCCGATGTGCTGACGTCGGGGTGGTGAAGCCGCGCCAGGCGACGGTAGGCTTTCTTGATCTCCTCCTGGTCGGCCCCCCGTGAAACGCCCAGTATCTCGTAGTAGTCTTTCATGGCCTTTCCGCTTTGCCCCCTAACCCTTGAGCATCTCGAGCGTACGGCTCAGGGACTTGGCGATAAAGTCGACCGTCGGGATCACCCGGGCATAGTCCATGCGCGTTGAGCCGAGCACGCTCACCGTTCCGACCATCTCCTCGCCAATGGCATACGGGGTGGCCACCAGGCTGAAGGACTGCAGCTCCTTGTAGAGGTTCTCGTCTCCGATGCGAACCATGAGCTCTTTCGAACCCAGGGCCTCTCCCAGCATATTGAGGAGAAAATACTGTTCCTCGAAGTGTTCGAGGAGGTTCTCGATCCTCTTCAACCCCTCGCTGTCCAGGTAACGCAGCAGGTTCGCCGTGCCACCGACGTAGACCTTCTCGTACTCGTCCTCGGTCAATATATCCCGGATCACGCTGATCGCCCTGGCGGTTAAGAGCGGGGACTTCAGCTTCCCGACATCCGGGTGAAAGGCGAGATCAGCCACCTTTTCAAGCCCCTTTCCCTGCAGGTTGTGGTTGAGGAAGGACTGGATCTCGTCTAGGTCTATGGTTTCCTCCGAGTCCTTGACGTCAATGAGCTTCTTCTCCACGCGGCCTGTATCGGTGATGATCACCAGCAGGACGATGTCCTCCGCCAGGTTCACCAGGTCGACGTGTTTTATGTTGGTGCGCCGCAGCCGCGGGGCTATGACCATCGCCGCCGCGCTGGTGAGGCGCGACAGCAGGGTGCTGGTCTCCTGCAGCAGGCCTTCCAGCTCCTTCGTCTTGTGGGAGAAGAGCGTGATGATGGCGCTTTTCTCCTCCTGCCGCAGCCGCGTCCTCCCGCTCAGGCTGTCCACGTAGAAGCGGTAGCCCAGGTCCGTCGGCACCCGTCCCGCCGAGGTATGGGGCTGAAACAGGTATCCCATGCCCTCGAGCTTGCTCAACTCGTTGCGGATGGTGGCCGCGCTTATGCCCAGGTTGAGATGCTGCGCCAGGGACTTCGATCCCACCGGCGCGCCGGTGGTGATGAATTTATAGACCACCGTCTTCAGTATCTTCTGCTGTCTCTTGTCAAGCATTTAGCACTCTCCTCCTTTGAGTGCTACATCACTAATAAGGTATCGGTTCCCCGGACTCGGCGTCAAGCTGGGAGCAGTTCCGCGATGACTTCGTTGGATAACAGCATCCCCCGCGCCGTGAGATGGACGCGCCCGCCTCCCGCCGCCAGCAGTCCCATCTCCTCCAGGTCCCCGAGGCGACTGCCGCCATGCGCGAGGATGCCACGCGGCACGCCGCGCGCGGTCCTCAGCCCCAGCATTATCTCCTCCGCGCGGCCTTCAGCCTCTCCCACGTATTCGAGCCCCTCGGCGGGCGGCAGGCCGCCCCGGGAGACGGAGCGCATGTAGGCCAGGAGCGATACGGTGTTGTGAAAACGGTATCCGCCCAGGAAGGAATGGGCTCCCGCCCCCACGCCCAGGTATTCCTCCCGCCTCCAGTAGGCCATGTTGTGGCGGCAGGCATGGCCTGGCAGGGAGAAATTGGATATCTCGTAATGCTCGTAGCCCGCCGCCTCCATCTCGGCACAGGCCGCCAGGTATTGCTCCGCGACCTCGTCTTCTTCGGGCATGGCCACTTCGCCTCTCCGCACCGCTCTCGACATGGGAGAATTAACGGACAGGGTGAGGGCGTAGAGGCTGACGTGCTGGGGCGCGGCGGCGATCACCTCCCGCAGGCCCGCCAGGAAGGACGCGGCGTCCCCACCCGGAACGCCCAGGAGCAGGTCGACCGAGACGGAGGCGGCACCGCTCCCCGTGGCCTTCGCGAGCGCCCGCATTGCGGCCGCGGCGTCGTGCTTTCTTCCCAGCAGCCTGAGTGCGTCATCGCCCAGCGACTGCACGCCGATGCTCAGTCGGTTCACGCCGCCCGCGCATGCCGCGGCGTAATCCTCAGCGACCCAGGTGGCGGGGTTCACCTCAACGGTTACCTCGGCCCCCTCGCGCAGCCCGAAACGCTCCGCTATCCCGCCCACCAGCGACGAGATCTCCTCTCCGCTCAGCGTGGACGGCGTGCCCCCACCGATATAGACGGAGCTCAACGCGGTGTCTCTTCGCCCGAGAAGGCCCCGCCAGAGGCCGATCTCAGCGAGCAGCGCGGCCATGTACCCGCGCATGCGGCTTTCGTCGCACACCCGCGCGTTGAAATCGCAATAGCTGCATCGCGAGAGGCAGAAAGGCCAGTGCACGTAGAGCCTCATCTCCCGGCCTCCTCCCTGGTCACGCGCAGGGCGGAGATGAAGGCCTCCTGCGGGATCTCCACCTTGCCCACCATCTTCATCCTCTTCTTGCCCGCTTTCTGCTTCTGCAGCAGCTTCTTTTTCCTGGTTATATCGCCGCCGTAACACTTGGCGAGAACGTCCTTGCGCTTCGCCTTTATGGTCTCGCGCGCCACGATCCGGCCCCCGATGGCCGCCTGCACCGCCACGTCGAAGAGCTGGCGGGGGATGAGCTCGCGCAGGCGCTGGGTGATGCGCCGTCCGTAGTCGTAGGCGCGGCCCCTGTCCACGATGGACGAGAAAGCGTCCACTGGCTCCCCGTTGATGAGGATGTCCAGCTTCACCAGGTTGCCGGGGAGGAATCCGACGTGCTCGTAGTCGAGGGAGGCGTAACCGCGGCTGCGCGACTTGAGCTGGTCGTAGAAATCGACCACGATCTCCGCCAGGGGAAGGCGGCAGCGTATCTCCACCCGGCGCCCGGAGAGATAGACCATGTCCTGGTATATCCCCCTCCTCTCCTTCACCAGCTCGAGCATGGCGCCCATGTAGTCCGGCGGGACCAGGATGGTCGCCTGCACGTAAGGTTCTCTCACCTCGTCCAGGTTAGCCGCATCGGGCAAGTCCGAGGGATTGCGCACGTAGGTGACTTTCCCTCCCCGCTCCTCTACCTCGTAGACGACGTTGGGGGCGGTTATGACCAGGTCGAGGCCGTATTCCCTCTCCAGGCGCTCCTGCACGATCTCCATGTGCAGCAGCCCGAGAAATCCGCAGCGGTACCCGAAGCCCAGCGCCTTGGAGGTCTCCTTGGCGAAAGTGAGGGCGGCGTCGTTGAGCTTCAGCCTGTCCAGGGCGTCGCCCAGGTCGCTGAAATCGTCCGAATCCACCGGGTAGATGCCGGCGAAGACCATGGGCTTGGGCTCGAGATATCCGGGCAGCGGCTCAGAGGCGGGATTGTCCCTGGCGGTCACCGTATCCCCCACCTTTATCCTGGTGACGTCCTTGATGCCGGTGATGACATAGCCGACCTCGCCCGCCTCCAGGCTGCCGGTTGATATCATGTCCGGGGAGAAGTACCCCACCTCGTCTATCTCCACCGCCGTCCCCTCCACCATGAACCGGGCCTTCATGCCCTTGCGCACCATGCCCTCGGCCACGCGCACGAAGGCCACCACGCCGCGGTAGAGGTCGTAGGTGGAGTCGAACACCAGCGCGCGCAGCGGCAGCCCGGTCTCGGCCGCCGGTGGCGGCACGCGCCGGATGATCTCGGCCAGAAGCTCCTCCACGCCCTCCCCCGTCTTGGCCGATACCGCCATGACCTCCGCCGGGTCTATGCCGAGCAGGTCCGCCACCTCCATGGCGGTGTCCTCGTAGTCCGCGGAGGGAAGGTCTATCTTGTTGACCACGGGTATGACGGTCAGCCCGGCTTCCACGGCCAGGTAGGCGTTTCCGACCGTCTGGGCCTCGACCCCCTGCGACGCGTCCACCAGCAGCACCGCCCCCTCGCAGGCTGCCAGGCTGCGCGACACCTCGTAGGAGAAGTCCACGTGGCCCGGCGTGTCGATGAGGTTTAGGCGGTATTCTTCCTCACCCGCTGGCTTGTACTGCATGCGTACGGCCGTGGCCTTGATGGTTATTCCCCGCTCGCGCTCGAGGTCCATGCGGTCCAGGTACTGGTCCGCCATCTTCTGGTGCGGCACCGTCTGCGTTATCTCGAGGAACCTGTCAGCCAGCGTGGACTTGCCGTGGTCTATGTGCGCGATGATGCAGAAATTTCGTATTCTCTTTTCCTCCATATATATACACCTCGGCAATTATCGCACATTCGCGAGGGATTGAGTGCCTGTTGCTCGAATGTCCTTGATCAATTCTAGGATGACTGCCGGGCAAGTGGCGGCTCCTCGGCGCTTGTGCTACAATTCTCCCTGTTTGTGGAAAGGAGGGAAATCAGTTGCCCAACATAAAGCAGCAGGAAAAACGCATGAGGCAGGCGGAGAAGAGGCGCGTGCGCAACAAGTCGCGCAAGACGGAGATAAAGACATACATGAAGCGCTTCGAGGCCGCACTGCAGCGCGGAGACCGCGACGAGAGCACGGAGTACCTGAACAAAGCGATAAGGGCGCTTGACAAGGCGGCGAGCGACGGCATCATCCACAAGAACAACGCCGCCAACCGCAAGTCCCGCCTCATGGCCAGATACAACAAGTCCGCCTGAGACCGACTGACAGCAGACGGCCGCCACCCTTCGCGGGTCGCGGCCTTTTTCGCGGGCAGGATACGAGGCTCAGCGCAGGCGCGCCCCCAGCCCCCCGGCCAGCTTCGCGATTATGCCCTCGTAAACGGAGCGTACCTCGTCGTCCCTGAGGGTGCGGTCCAGGGCGTAAAACGACAAGCTGAAGGCCAGGCTCTTCTCGCCCTCGCCCAGTTGATCTCCGCGGTAGAGGTCGAAGAGGCGGACCTCGCGCAGCAGCTCTCCCCCGGCTTCCCAGATCACGTCCTCCACTTCGCCCGCGTCAACGCCGCCATCCACCACGACCGCGAGGTCCATCTGGATGGACGGATAGCGCGGGATCTCCTCGTAGGGTAAGGGCTCGAGCGCGGCGGCGATGAGGGGATCGAGGGCGATCTCCAGCACGGCGGTGTTCGGCGGCACGTCCGCCGCCGCGGCGACGCGGGGATGGACGAGCCCCAGGAAGCCGACGTCCCTGTCCCGGATGCTCACCGCGCACGACTGGGCCGGGTGCAGGAAGGGGAAGCCCTCCCGGCGCAGGTCCCAGGACGTGACGCGCAGGGACGACATCAGGCGCTCCAGTATGCCCTTGGCCGCGAAGAAATCCACATCCTCCGCATCGCGGTGCCATTGTTTGGGCAGCCATCTCGCTGCGAGAGCACATCCCAGCTTCTGCGCCTCCTCGGGCAGCTTTTCCCGCGCCCGGGGCACGAACGTCCTGCCCATCTCGAAGAAAAGCAGGCCGGCGACCTGGCGGTTCAGGTTGTAGCGCACCGCTTCCAGCAGTCCCGGAAGCAGCAGCGGGCGCATAACCGACATCTCCTCGCTTATGGGGTTGCGCAGGATCACCGGTGCGGACGGCAGGCACTGCCTGTCGGGATCCAGTATCTCCAGCCAGCGGGGGGATATAAAGGCATGGCATATCGCCTCGTGCAGGCCCATGCCGGCGAGGATCCGCGCCACCTCCCTGCGCTTTCCCTGCTGCGGCGTCAGCGACCCGATGTTATGGGAAGAGCGCGGCAGCGTGGGCGCGATGCGCCCGTAGCCGTAGAGGCGGGCGACCTCCTCCACGAGGTCGATCTCCCTTTCCAGGTCGGGCCTGAACGTCGGCACCGTTACCCTGATGGTATCTTCTCCGCCGTCTTCCTTCACCATCTCCGCTTCCAGCTCGATGGAGCGCAGGTATGAGGCCATCTCCTCGCCCCCGATATCCGCGCCGATGATGGCGGCCGTCCTCCTCACCCTCAGGACCAGGGAAACGGGCTCGATGATGCGGGCCCGCGCATCTACCGCGCCCGGCCTCACCGTTCCTCCCGCCAGTTCCTGCATGAGAAACGCCGCGCGGTCGGCGGCTCGCACGCATCCTCCCGGGTCCACTCCGCGCTCGAAGCGGTAGGAGGCCTCCGAGGGCAGCTCCTGCAGCCGGGCGGTGCGCATTATGTTGGCGGGATCGAAGTGTGCCGACTCCAGCAGTATCCTGGTGGTGGAGGCGCTCACCTCCGTGTGCTCCCCGCCCATGACGCCGGCGAGGGCCACCGGTCCCGATGGATCGCATATGAGAAGGTCGTCGCGGGCAAGACGCCGCTCCACCCCGTCCAGGGTGGTCATGGCCTCGCCGTTTGCCGCCCTCCGTACGATGATATGCCCGTCCTTTACCAGGTCCAGGTCGAAGGCGTGCAGGGGCTGTCCCGTTTCCAGCATCACGTAGTTGGTGACGTCCACGACGTTGCTGATGGGGCGCACGCCCGCCGCCTGCAACCTGCGGCGCATCCACCAGGGGGAGGCGTGGATGCCCACTTCCTCGATGACCCTTGCCGCGTAACGGGAGCAGAGGTCCCCGTCCTCAATATCCACGCGCACGGCATCCGCGGCCGGCGCCCCCTCCTCACGCAGAGCGAATTCCGGACTTTTCACCTTCTGCCCGGTGAGCGCGGCCACCTCACGCGCTATGCCCAGCATGGACAGGCAGTCCGGGCGGTTCGGGGTTATCTCCAGGTCTAGGACGGTATCGCGCGCGGCGAGCACATCGGAGAGCCGGGCGCCCGCCTTCGCCCCTTCCTCTAGGACCATGATGCCGTCCGCTTCCTCCGAGATCCCCAGCTCCTTCTCGGATAGTAGCATGCCGCGGGAGGCGACGCCGCGTATGGTCGCCTCGCTTATGCGCGTACCGTCCGGGAGGCGGCTTCCGGGCGGGGCGACGGGAGAGAGCATGCCGGGCCGTACGTTTGGGGCTCCGCACACGATGTCCGCCACCTCCCCGCCCAGGTCCACCCTGCACAGGGACAGCCTGTCGGCGGAGGGGTGGGCCTTCACCTCCAGCACGCGGCCCACGACGAACGCCTCGAAGCCCTCCCCGATTTCCTCCACGGCCTCCACCGCGGTCCCGGAGCCGTTGAGCATCTCCGCAAGGTCATGGGCACTCGCGGGCAGGTCGACGTATTCCGCAAGCCATTCCAGAGAAACGCGCATCTTTATCTCCCCTAGTACTGCCTGAGCAGGCGCAGGTCGTTGTCGAAGAAATACCTTATGTCCGGCACGCCGTATTTGAGCAGGGCTATGCGCTCCACGCCCATCCCGAAGGCGAAGCCGCTTACCTCCTCGGGATCGTATCCCACGTACCCGAATACGTTGGGATCTACCATGCCAGCCCCCAGTATCTCGAGCCAGCCCGTCCCCTTGCATACCCTGCAGCCGCTTCCGCCGCAGATGTTGCAGGACACGTCCACCTCGGCGCTGGGCTCGGTGAAGGGGAAGAAATGCGGGCGGAAGCGCACGTCACGCTCCTCGCCGAACATGCGCCGGGTGAAATGCTCCAGGGTGCCCTTGAGGTCGCCCAGGGTTATGCCCTCGTCCACCGCCAGCCCCTCCACCTGGTGGAACATGGGGGAGTGGGTGGCGTCCGGGACGTCGCGCCGGTAAGCTTTGCCGGGCGCGATGACGTAGAGAGGAGGCGGGGTAGCCTCCATCACCCTTACCTGGACCGGGGATGTTTGGGTGCGCAGGAGGACGTCGTCACTTCCGCTCCCCGGCACGTCCACGTAAAAGGTGTCGGAGAGAGACTTCGAGGGATGCCAGGCCGGCGTGTTCAGCGCCTCGAAGTTGTAGTAATCGAGCTCCACCTCCGGCCCTTCCACCAAGCGGTAGCCCATGCCGATGAATATGTCCTCGATCTCCTCTATGATGCTGGAGAGCAGGTGCCGCGTGCCAGCGGGAAAAGCTCTTCCGGGCAGGGTTATATCCACCTCTTCCCGCCTCAGGGCCTCCTCCATCTCCCCTATCCTGAGCAGGCCGCCCTTGTCCGCAAGGGCCTTCTCGAGCCACCCCTTGAGCAGGTTTCCGAGACGGCCTACCCTGCGCTTTTCTTCGGGTTCCAGGCGCTTGATCCCCTGCAGGAGCACGGAGAGCCGTCCCTTGCGGCCCAGGTAGGCCACGCGCACTCCCTCCAGCGCCTCGGAGTCCGCGGCCGACTCCAGGGCGGCGCGGGCCTCTTCATATATGCCTCCCAGCTCGGGATCGGCTCTTATCTCGTCCAGGAAATCCTTGGCTGCCATTCAGCCGCCCTCCTTTTCACCTGTATTCGCGTTCCTGCGCCTTGCCACCTCGTACAGCAGCACGGCCGCCGCGGCCGACACGTTGAGGGACTCGGCCTCGCCGAGGATGGGTATGCGCACCAGGCCGTCCGCCATCGCCGTCTCCTCACCCGGCATCCCCCAGGCCTCGTTGCCCATGACCAGGGCCAGCCTGTCGGGCCATTCCGCCTCCCACATCCCCGTCCCGGCGTGGGCATCCGCGGCGTAAAGGGCATAGCCGGCCTGTTTCAAGGTTTCGAACACGGAGGACGTCTCTCCGCCGACCGCCAGGGGGACGTGGAAAATGGATCCGGCGGTGCTGCGCACCGTCTTCGGGTTATAGAGGTCGGCGCTCCCCGCGCAGACGATCAGCCCGCCCGCTCCCGCGGCATCCGCGATCCTTATCAGGTTGCCCAGGTTGCCGGGGTCCCTCACCCTGTTGGCGACGACCACCGTCGGCGCTCCACCGTCGGCGATATCCTCGATCCCCGAGTGCAGCAGGGGGCAGACCGCCACGATGCCCTGCGGGGTGACCGTATCCGACAGGCCCGCCACTATCTCCTCCGCGGCCGTAAAGCACGGCACTCCCCGGTTGAGGATGATATCAGCGTAGGCTGCCAGGGCATCCCGGCCTTTCTCGCTGCAGATGATACACTCGAGCGCACGGGAAGACTTCAGGGCCTCGGCCACGCACTGCAGGCCTTCCGCCAGGAACAGGCCTTCCCGGTAGCGGAAGTTCCTCTTGCGCAGGCGGCGGTAGCGCCTTACGCGCTCGTTCTTCGGGCTCTCGATCACGCCCGACAGGCGAACCCCATCAGACGCTCGCCTCCTTTGCCTGCGGCTCTTTCTCCAGTTGATCCCTCGCCTTGCGCACCAGTTCCGCGAAGGAGGCGGGATCGGAGACGGCCATCTCGGCCAGCATCTTGCGGTTCACCTCGATCTCCGCCAGCTTCAGTCCCTGGATGAACCTGCTGTAAGAAATGCCGTTCTGCCTTGCGGCAGCGTTTATGCGCGCGATCCACAGGCGTCTGAAGTCCCTCTTCCTGGCACGGCGGTCACGGTATGCGTATTGCAGGGAATGCATGACCTGCTCGTTGGCGCTGCGGTAAGACCTGCTGCGAGCGCCGCGATAGCCCTTGGCCATGCTCATCACTTTCTTTTTTCTTTTCTTTCTCGCAACGGAATGCTTCGTTCTGGACATATCGTCTCAGTCCTTTCCTGGCTGTTTTCGTAAAACGCGGAAGGCGACGTCGCCCGCCATCAACCCCTACGCAACATCTTCTTAACAGCGGCCGCGTCGGCCCCGGTCACCTCGGCCTTCGAGCGATATCCCCGCTTGCGGGACGGGCTCTTCTTCGAGAGCAGGTGGTTGCCGTAGCCCTTCCTGCGCCGCAGCTTTCCGCCACCGGTTACCTCAAACCTCTTGGCCGCTCCCCTGTGCGTCTTCATCTTTGGCATTCTTTCCTCCGTCCTTTTTAACCACCGCGACCGGCGCCATTATCATCTGCATGTTGCGCCCGTCGAGCTTGGGCATGGTCTCCACGGTGCCGAGGTCCGCCAGTTCCTCCGCGATCTGCTGCAGCAGGTTCCTGCCCAACTCCGTGTGGCTCATCTCCCTGCCCCTGAACATGATGGTCACCTTTACCTTGTAGCCGGACTTCAGAAATCTCTCGATGTGTTTCTTCTTGATCTCGTAATCGTGCCGGTCTATCTTCGGGCGCAGCTTCATCTCCTTGTAGGTGACCACGCTCTGTTTCTTGCGCGCCTCCTTCATCTTAACCGTCTGCTCATAGCGGTATTTCCCGTAATCCATGATCTTGCAGACCGGGGGCTGTGCTTGCGGTGCCACCTCCACTAGGTCCAGGTCCAGTTCCTCGGCCATGGCCAGCGCTTCCTCTATGGGTTTGATCCCGACCTGGTTTCCGTCCGGACCCACGAGACGCACCTCTCTCGCCCTGATCCCCTCGTTAACGCGCACGTTCTTGTCTATCTGGCATCCCTCCTCGTGTAAAAGAAAAGGACAGCGGTCTGTGCCCGCTATCCACGGGATCCTGACTTCAGTAACCCTGCAGGCTACGCGGCCGCAGGGTGAGAAGCTCGACCGCTTCTTCTTCGTTCCTTATTTTGTTTTCAAGGATGAAGTATAGTGTATAGCCATCCCGCAGGCAACATCTCAGCCCGCAGCCACCTCGCCTACGCCTGCCGTTTTCCCCTCCCGCGGCGCCGCGCCCGCAGCGCGCAGCGGGAGGATGATGGTGAAGGTGGTGCCCCTGCCCTTGGCGCTGTTCGCCCACATCTCCCCTGCGTGGGCGCTCACCAGCTGTTTGCAGATGGAGAGCCCGAGACCGGTGCCGCTCTGCTGGCGCGTCGACGATGAATCTACCTGGTAGAACTTGTCGAATATCCTCGGGAGGTCCTGGGCGGCTATGCCGATGCCCGTATCGGAGATCCTTATCACGCAGTTGTCTCCCGCCGCGGCCGCCCTCAGCGAAACCGTCCCTCCCTCGGGCGTGAACTTGATGGCGTTATGTATGATGTTCATGAATACCTGGGCGAGGCGTTCCCCGTCTCCGTCCAGGGCGGGAAGGTCCCGCGGGATATCGACCTTGATGGCGATGTCCTTCTCCTGGGCAAGGTTGTCCAGTTGCTGCACCACGCCACCGATTACCTCCGCGAGCGCTACCGGCTCGTGGCGTACGTCGATCATCCCCGCCTCTATCCTGGAGAGGTCCAGGAGGTCGTTTATGAGCAGGGTGAGCGATTCGGTCTGTTTCTGGACCACGTCCAGGTAATGCCTCTGTTTCTCCGTGATCGGGCCGACCCGTTCCGCCGCCAGCAAACCCACGAATCCCTTGATGGATGTAAGCGGCGTTTTGAGCTCGTGCGAGACGATGGAGATGAAATCCGATTTCATACGGTCCAGTTCGACGAAATCGGTGATGTCGTGCAGGAGGATCACGGCTCCCCCCACGCTGCCCTCGACATCCGGGAGAGGGGTCCAGAACATCTTGAAGATGATGTCGGGGTCCATCTTCACGAGCAGCTCGCTCTTTACGCTCTCCCCCTTTTTCAGCACCCTCTCCAGCGCGTCCGCGAGGTCGACCTCCCTCGACTCGATCCCGCAGCGGGAAGCTTGCAGCAGCCCCGGCAGGTATTCCCCATAATCCGTCGCCCTCAGCCCCAGGAGACGTGCGACGAAGGGGTTGGCCAGCACCAGCCTGCCTTCCTGGTCTATGACCAGCAGGCCGTCGCTGATGCTGTTTATGATGGTCTCGATCTTGCTCTTGTCCTGCAGGGTCCTGCGGTAGAGGGACGCTTTCTCCAGGGCCAGGGCTACCTCGCTGGCCAAAGTGAGCAGGAGCTTGGCGGCATCGTCGTCAAAGGCCGCCTCCTCGCGGGAGAAACAGCATAGTTCCCCGACCACGCTCGAACTGGCGAAAAGGGGCACCGCGATCATGGAGGAGAAGCCGGTTTCCTGCAGAAAGTCGCGGAAACGCGGATCCTCTCCGGCTTCACCGAGCACTACGGGCAAGACCGCGGACACCGACAGGTAGAGGGGGTTTTCATCTCCCTCCGCCACCAGTGCCGTCATGCCTTCCTCGTCCAGGCCCTGGATCGCCCTCGGGCTGAGACGGCCGTCCGGTTCCAGCAGAGACACCGCGATTGCCTCGTTGTGCACCAGCGCGCTGGCGCTGTCTATGAGCATGGCCGTTATCTCGTCCTCGTCGAGCGTTGAGGCAAGTTTCAGCGATAGGGCATAGAGGGTGGACAGCTCCCTGCGCTTGCTGTCGGCCTTGTCGAGAAGGTTGGCGACGGCCTGTTTCTCTCTCTCCTGCTCGCGCGCCTTGTTGATAACGAAGGTCCCGCCCAGGGCGATGATGACGTAGATGGGCACCGCGATGGCCATGCTCTTCAGCGATTCCATGGAAACCGTCTCGTAAAATATCGGCGCGAAATAGACCAGGCAGGTCACGGCCGTAATCAGCATCGTCTCCAGCAGCTCGAAATACGCTGATGAAAAGATGATGACCGTCAGGAAGAGCAGGGATAAACCGCTATCGATACCGCCCGCCATGTACACCATCACCGCGATCAGCGCGTCGGTCGCGAGCATGAGCGTGAAGAAAGCGACGGGGCGATAGCCCTCGTAGGGGAAATAGCGGTGCCCGAGAAAGACGAGGACGGAGAGGGCCACGAAACCGTAGAACACGGGGGATTCGCTGCGCTCGGAGTACGGCAGGACGAAGAGCATGGCGGCAACGATGATGGTCAGCCAGAAGATGGAGGCTATGAAGCGGGTCGACAGGAGGATCATGCGTACGCCCTCGCGCCGCCCGCCGTCCACCTCCGTTCCGGACGCCTGCGCCCTTCCCGCTCGAACACCCGTCACCTTCAAGGCCTTCCGCACCTTCCCTCAATCCCTGCGGCGGCGGTCGAAGACTAGATTGCTCCCCTCCATGTCCTTGGCGTATTTCTTGAGCTCCGCCGCTATCTGCGCCACTTTGCCCGGATGCTCCAGCTTGCGGTAGGTGTTATGGACGACGGCTATGCTTATGGTCATGATGGGGAACTCGCTCACGTTTCCCTGCCGGTCGGTGCTGATGATGCTGCCCCGGTCCCGGTCATCCGGCTCGTAGTGGGCGGGTATGCGCTCGTCGAACAGCCTGATGACCTCACCGCAGATAATTGGGGCGCGGTCCATGTCCGTGACCACGATAAAATCGTCCCCGCCTATGTGGCCGGCGAAATCGTTTCTGTCACCGTATTTGTCCAGGGACTCCAGGATGGCTTTCGTGGTCAGCTTGATGACCTCGCTGCCGGCGAGAAACCCGTAACGGTCGTTATATGCCTTGAAATCGTCCAGGTCGATGTAACAGACCGCGAAGCGCCTGCCGCTGGCTATGCGGGATTCTATCGCCTCCTCTATGGCCCGGTTGCCCGGCAGCCCGGTAAGAGGGCTGGCTTCACCGTCGCGGAGCGAGCGCCGCAGGTGCATCTCTATCCTGGCCTCGAGCTCCAGGGGATCGAAAGGTTTGGTGAGGTAATCATCGGCCCCGGTCTGCATGCCCCTTATCTTGTCCTCGAGCATGCCCTTGGCGGTGAGGAGGATGATGGGTATGTGGCAGGTGAGGGCCTCGTTGCGGAGTCGCAGGCACACCTCGAGGCCGTCGATATCCGGCATCATGACGTCCAGGACGATGATGTCCGGTTTCTCGTTCGCGCATATCTCGAGGGCCTCGTTGCCGTCCCTGGCCTCGATGGTCTCGTACTTCCCGTCATCCAGCGTCTCCACGATGAGCTCGCGGATATTGGGGTCGTCGTCCACCACCAGGATCCTGGACCTCTTCCCGTTCTCGACGTCCCGCGACGCCTCGCCCCTCAGCATCTCGTCGAACAAATCCTCACCTCCGGAGCGGTTCTCCGCTCCCGGCGCCAACACGTACTCTCACGTGTCTCCACCATATCTCCTCCATGCAAGAGCTCTTTCTCCTCATCTCTTTATCGGATCCCCCCCGTGATCGTCGATTATGTCCAGGAAGACCTCCACGACCCGCGGATCGAACTGGCTTCCGGAGTTGCGTCTCAGTTCCTCTACGGCGTCAGGCAGGTTGAGCGCGCGGCGGTAGGGACGATCGGAACGCATGGCCTCGAATGCGTCGGCAACGGACAGGATACGGGCGCACAACGGTATCGCCTCTCCCTTCAGCCCCTGGGGATATCCGGTGCCGTCATAGCGCTCGTGGTGATGGAGGATTATCGGGCGGGGCCCTTGCAGGAACTCGACCGGCTCCACGATGCTCTCGCCGAGAACGGGGTGGGTCTTTACATGCGTGTACTCCTCGCTGGTCAGCCCGCCCGCCTTGTTGAGGACCCTGCCGGCGATGCCGATCTTGCCGATATCATGCAGGGTGGCGGCATATTTCAGCTTCTGCCTCTCCCGCTCCTCAAGGCGCATCGCATCGGCGATCATCAACGCGTACTCCGTCACCCTCTCGGAATGTCCGTGGGTGTAGGGGTCTTTGACCTCGATCGCCTTGGCGAGCGCGCGCACGGTCGAGAAGTAGCTTTTCTCTATATCCTCGTAGAGCGCCGCGTTCTCTATGGCCATCGACGCCTGCGCAGTTATCGCCTTCACCACCTCGATCTCCTCCACCTCGAGCTCACTCGGCTCCCGGCAGGGGTAGAAGAGGGTGAAAACTCCGCTCAGCTTCTCCTTCGACCTGAGGGGCAGGAGGAAGACCGTATCCACTCCGTGCTCGTAGAGCAGATCGGCGGGAAGCAGGCATCCCGCCTCGGCCGCGGGCAGGAACACGGGATCGCCCCCTTCCAGGGCCTCCAGTTGTCCGTCGCGTATCGAACCGATATGAAAGCCGGCCGCGGCTCCGCCGTCCAGCCTGCTCTCCTCGATAAAGCCGTAACGTGCCGCCGGCTCGAAACGCCCGGCATCATCCTCACGCAGATAGATCGCGCACATAACCACGTCACAGAGACCAACGGTCATCTGCACTACCTTGTCGAGTATCTGGCTCAGGTCGAGGGTGGAGTTGATGGCCCTGGCTATCTCCAGCAGCGCTACCGTCTCCTTGATCTTGCGCTGCTCCCTCTCGTGGAGATAGGCGTTCTCGAGGGCCACGGCCAGGCGGTTCGAAAACCTTACGGCCAGCTCGACCTCCTCGGAGGCGAGCTTGCCGCGGCGGGAGTTGTCGGCGAGAGATATGATCCCGGTGGTGCGGCCCCTGACCACCATGGGCAGCAGGACCATGCATGCGGCGCCGCTGAGCGACATGACCTCCTCGAGCGAGGGCTTCGCGTCTCCCCGAGACTCCCAGTATGGCTCCATCTTCTCGAGCAGGGTGAAGGCGGTGACGCCGTTGAGCTCGAGCTGAGGTGGTTCCGCTCCTTCGCGGACGAGGTCGCCGACGAGCGGGACCAGCTGGCCGGGGGCGCTGAATTCCCAGCGGGTCGCATGCGCCATGTGCGTTATCTCTTTGAGCCTTGCCAGGCCTACCTTGGTGAGGGTGGTGGGGTCAAGGGTCGCCGCTATGGTGTCTGGAAAGCTGTCGACCTCGCGCAGCTGCCGCGACAGCTTCTCTCTTCTCCTCTCCTCCGCCTCCAGGTGCGCCTCAAACAGTATCGCCTGGGCCCTCAAAAGCCCCCCGACCACGATGCTCAACTCGCCTGCTCCGCTCCTCCCGCCCAATTGCTCGCACAGGCTGGCGACGATGGAATGGGGAATAGCGCCGATCTCTTTCCAGGAGAGACCGTGTCGCGATAGCTCGCTTGCCGCCTCGACCAGTCGCTGCCTGGCGCGCTGCAGCTCCCCCTCGTCCCTCGCGGTCACCGCGTCCAGCAGCGCCTTCATTGTCTCCCGCGCATCGACGCCCATGTCCGTTGCCCATGCCATGGCTACGCCGGTCGTGCTCTCAAGGGCCCTCGAGAGCACGACCTCGCGTTCCTCCGCAAGCAGGCCTTTACCTGCCCGGCTGGGCATGATCTACGGCTATCTCCTACGTCCTTCAAAAGCGCCGACGCTCCACTATGAGTATCGGCAGGGTTTACGTGCGTTTTTAACGGCGTTGCCCTGGAAGGAACCTGGACCAGGGCGGTAGGGGTGGATATGGATCGGGGCGTTGGGTCTGATAACAGCAAGTGGGGCCGGGATAAATCCTGGCCCGCAGCGCTTGCGCGTCGCTCCGCTCTGATATGTGGGTAAGGCTCGTCCCTGACACTCCCCGCCTGCGGCTCGGACGCAAACCGAGCCCTTGTTGCGGGTCGGGCGAGGGCAAGGGTGCGCAGGCGGGCGTCGCTCGCCTTGATACGATGGTGGGGACTCAGCTCAAGGACTTCAGCAGGTTCCCCATCTCCACGGCGGTGAGGGCCGCCTGCCACCCCTTGTTGCCCTGCTTGGCTCCAGCACGCTCGACCGCCTGTTCGATGGTGTCAGCGGTTATGATCCCGAAGACCGTGGGCACCCCCTTGTCCAGCCCGACGCGGGCTATGCCCTTGGATACCTCGGAGGCGACGTATTCGAAATGGGGCGTGGAACCGCGTATGACCGCGCCCAGGCAGATGACGGCATCGTAACGGCCGCTTTCGGCCAGGCGCGAAGCCACCAGCGGTATCTCGAAGGACCCCGGCACCCATGCGATGTCCACGCCGTCCATGTCCGCATCGTGCCGTTTCAGGGCATCCAGCGCGCCGTCAAGCAGCCTCGTGCTGATGAACTCGTTGAAACGGGCGACGACGATGGCGAACCTAAGCCCCGTTGCTACAAGGTGGCCTTCGTAACTAGGCATTGCGCTCTCCTTTCTCAGAAGTCCAGGATGTGATCGAGCTTGTCCTGCTTCGCCTTGAGGTAGGCGTAGTTGTCCTCGCACGGCTCTATGACCAGCGGAATGCGCTCGACCACCTTCAGGCCGTACCCCTCCAGCCCCACCCGCTTGGCCGGGTTGTTGGTGAGAAGGCGCATGGTCGAGAGCCCCAGGTCGGATAGTATCTGGGCCCCGATGCCGTAGTCGCGGGCGTCCGGCGGGAAACCCAGCTCGATGTTGGCCTCGACGGTGTCCTTGCCGCTCTCCTGCAGTTCGTATGCCTTGAGTTTATGGGTGAGCCCGATGCCCCTTCCCTCGTGCCCGATGATATACAGGAGCACGCCCTGTCCCTCCTCCTCGATCATCTGCAGCGCCAGCCTCAACTGCAGGCCGCAGTCGCAGCGCAAGGAGGAGAAGACGTCCCCCGTCAGGCACTCGGAGTGCACCCTGACCAGCACGTCCTCTTTGCCCTCCACGTCTCCCTTGACCAGGGCTATGAGGGAGTGGCCGTCTATAAGAGACTCGTAACCCACCGCACGGAACTCCCCGTAAGCGGTGGGCATTCGCACCTCTGCCGTGCGCCTCACCAGTGTCTCGTTGCGGTTGCGGTAACGGATCAGGTCCTCGATGGTCGCCATCTTCAGGCCGAACCTCTTCTTTATCTCCGCCAGTTGCGGCACGCGGGCCATGGTGCCGTCGTCGTTCATGATCTCGCAGATCACGCCGGCCGGGAAAAATCCCGCCAGCCTCGCCAGGTCCACCGCGGCCTCGGTATGGCCGGCCCTCCGCAGCACACCGCCATCGCGCGCCCGCAGCGGGAAGACGTGCCCGGGCCTCGAGATGTCCTCCGGGCGTGTGGCGGGGTCGAGGACCGCTTGCACGGTCACCGCGCGATCGTGGGCGGATATCCCCGTGGTTATCTTCCCCTTGGCCCCGATGGAAACGGTAAAGGCCGTCTCGTGGGTCGAGGTGTTGTTTGAGACCATGGGGTGTATGTTCAATTCATCCAGGCGCTCTCCCGTACAGGGCATGCAGATCAGGCCGCGTCCGTGCTTGGCCATGAAATTGACCGCCTCCGGCGAGACCTTCTGCGCCGCCATGAGAAAATCGCCTTCGTTCTCGCGGTCCTCATCGTCCACGACGATGATGATCTTTCCTTCGCTGATGTCCTCGATGACATCCTCGATGGTGTCGAACGGGCTTTCCTCCTCTTTTCTCAACTCGTTATCCATCACATGAACCCTCCTTCAACCAGTCTCTCTCGTAGCGAGCCGCTTGCCGCGGAACCGTCACCGCGGGGCAGGCCCCTTTCCATGTAACTGCGCACGTACTTCGCTATCACGTCGACCTCGAGGTTCACGGCATCGCCGGACTTCGCGCGCCTCAGGTTCGTCTCCTCCACCGTATGGGGAATTGCGGCCACGCTGAACTCTCCGTCTCCCAGCGCGCTTACGGTAAGGCTTATGCCGTCAACCGCGATCGAACCCTTTTCGACCAGGTAGGCCTGCACCTCCGGAGGAGCGGCGAAGGCATAGGTCCTTCCCCTGCCGGAGTCCCTGGCCGACTTGAGATATCCGACCCCGTCCACGTGCCCCTGCACGATATGGCCCCCCAGGCGCGAGCCAAGTCTCATAGCCCTCTCCAGGTTCAGGGCCGCTCCCCTTTTCAGCCCGCCGAGGTTGGACCGCTGCAGGCTCTCCTCCGACACGTCCGCCGCGAAATAACCCGGGGCCGTCTCAACGGCGGTAAGGCATACTCCGTTCACCGCCACCGAGTCGCCGATCTCCAGGCCCTCCCACACGCGGCGGCAGGACACCGTTATCCGCGCTTCATCGCCAAGCCTTTTCAGCTCCTTCAGCTCTCCCACTTCCTCGATTATCCCGGTGAACATCCCAACCTCCGCTCTCCCGTATCCGCCATGAGCAGGAGATCCTCTCCCACCCTGCGTGTTCCGCGCCAGCGCAGCGGCAGGCCCTTCTCCAGGCCTGTAACCTCCCTGCCTTCCGCCCAGGAACGAGCTTCCGCGTCGCCGAACACCCTGGGCGCTATGAACAGGCACAGACGGTCGGCAAGCCCCTCGTCCAGCAGGGACGCGACCAGGGTGGGACCTCCCTCCACCAGCAGCCGCGCCACCTCCCTGCGTCCCAGTGAGGTCAGCAGCTCCGCCAGGTCCACCCTTCCCCGGGATCCCGGAAGCACCATGACCTCGACCCCCCTTTCCCGCAACCGCTCCGCCTTGGCCTCGTCCCCCGCGGGGGTGGTGGCCACGATCACCCCGGGCACTCCGCCCTGCGCCAGGCGGCAGTGCAGCGGCATGGACAGGCGCGAGTCAACCACCACCCTGAGCGGCGGCCGCGCCCCACGCAGGGGTACCTCGCGCACGGTCAATTCCGGGTCGTCCGACTGCACCGTCCCCCTCCCGACCAGGACCGCGTCGCTCTCCCTGCGCATGGCGTGCACCATCCTCCTCGCCTTCTCCCCGGTGATCCACCTGGACTCTCCGTTCCGCGCCGCGATCTTGCCGTCCGCGGTGGCGGCCATCTTCACCACCACCAGGGGCTTCCCGGTCGTGACGTGTTTTTCGTAAGCCTCGTTTAGAAGGGAGGACTCCGCGGCCAGCAGGCCGCTTTCCACCGTCAGCCCCGCCCCGCGCAGCCTTTCCTCCCCGCCCCCCCTCACCGCCGGGTTGGGATCGGACGCCGCCATCACCACGCGCCTCACTCCGGCCGCTATGATACCCTCCGTGCACGGCGGCGTCCTGCCCTGGTGGTTGCACGGCTCCAGGTTCACGTAGAGCGTCGATCCTTCCGCCTCGCCCCCGGCCTGCGTTATGGCCTCCGCCTCGGCGTGCGGGGTGAAAGGCCCGCGGTGGAACCCCTCGGCCACTATCTTTCCGTTTTTTACCACCACTGCGCCCACCATCGGGTTGGGATTGGTCATACCCCTGCCTCTCCCCGCGAGCGCCAGGGCTCTTCTCATGAACCGCCTGTCCTCTTCGCTGAATCCCATCCCGTACGCCTCCGTTTACAACTGTCCTTTGCGCCGCAAACGCTCCACGAGGGCTCTTCCGGCGCCGCCCGCGGGGCAAACTAAAGGGCGCCGGGAGAAAACCCGGCGCCCATTATGGACCGCCTGGAGGTCTTCTCCCATCCGGACTTTCACCGTCGGTGCCGGAATTTCGCCGGCTCTGCCTCTCGGCTCGCGGACTTTAACCGCCGGTCGGGGTTTTCACCCTGCCCCGAAGACCGTTACAGCATGATTATATGGCCATCAGCACGGGCTTGTCCATATTCGCGGTCAGGGGGGGTTGCAGGTGATGAAGCGGTCTTTATTACCGTCTCGTATCCTTCAGGTGCGGTCGAGTATGGACCTGATCTCCGCGGCCGCCTTGCCAGGATCGGGGGCCGCATAGATGGATGAGCCGACCACCACGACGTCCGTGCCGGCCTGGAGCACCATCTCGAGGTTCTCCGTCTTCACTCCGCCGTCCACCTCGACCTCCAGCTCCAGTCCCCGCCGTGCCGCCTCCTCCTTCAACTGCCCGACCTTCTGCAGCGCCTCGGGTATCATCGCCTGTCCGCCGAAACCGGGCATGACCGTCATCACCAGGACGAAGTCCATGAGTTCCAGGTACTCGAAGAGGCGTTCGGCGGGCGTCTGGGGGTTGACGACCACCCCGGCCTTGCGCTCGAGGCTGTGTATGAGGCCGAGTATCTCCCCGGGGTGGCGCGTCACCTCGGCGTGAAACGAGACCCAGTCGGCTCCCGCGGCGACGAAATCCTCGACGAACTCGGCGGGGTGGGCGATCATCAGATGCACATCAAGGGGAAGGTCGGTGATGGACCTTACCGCCTTTACCACCAGGGGGCCGAAGGTGATGTTGGGGACGAAGTTCCCGTCCATCACGTCCAGGTGGATGAGGTCTGCTATGCCCTCGATGAACGCCACCGCTCCGCGCAGATCGCTGAAATCGGCGTTGAGCAGCGAAGGCGCAAGTTTAACCCTTCTCACTCGGCTTACCTCCCAGCGGAGCTCTTTGCAACTCCACATAAGTAGGCCCGTGCGGTCCCAATATACTGCTATAGAGCACTATCTCGTCAACATCGAAGACCATATCGCTCAACCCCCGCAGGCGCGCCTCCAACTCATCCAGGTCGGATGCGCAGTCCACCGGACTCTTCAGCCTCGCCAGGGTTAAATGCCCCCGGAAGGGCCTTTCCTCCCGCTTGACGCCGGCGTCCTCCAGGCGCGCGTCAAGCTTGCGGGCTACCGCTCCCGCTCCCTCAGCACCCTCGCACATCCCCACCCATATCACGCGGGCCCTTCTCCGCGAGGGGAAGGCCCCACACCCCCCGAGTGCAGCCGTAAAGGCCGCGCACCGCTCCCCCACAGCCAGTATCTCTTTCTCCAGGCGCGGCAGCCCTTCCTCCAAATAACTCCCGATGAACTTCAGGGTGAGGTGAAGGTTTTTCGGATCGACCCAGCGGCTTCCCTCCACGCGCTCCCGCAAGACCTCCATGCTGGAGGAGATGAGCGCCCTGGCCTCGGGGGGGATATCCGCCGCCACGAAGAGCCTCAGTTTCCTATCTGACATGCGATACGTCCTCACCACGCAGGTACAGGAGGGTTATGGTCAAGATGATCGTCGTCGCGAAACGGCGCACCATCTCCCGGTCTCCCGGCAGGCGGTATTTCCAGCCGTACGTTCCGGTCTTGTCCGCCAGGCCGAAGGCGACGGTTCCCGGGGACTCGTCCTCCCCCCCGCGATCGGGTCCCGCCACGCCCGTCAGCGCGATCCCCAGGTCCGAGGAGAAACGCCCCCTCACCCCCCCGGCCATGGCCTTCGCCACCTCCTCGTTAACCGCCCCCCTGGAGCGCAGCAGCCCGCGGTCCACGCCCAGCATGTTCTCCTTTGCCTCGAGGTCGTAGGCGACTATCCCTCCCCGGAAATAGTCGGAGCTTCCGGGCATCGCGGTTATCGTCTCCCCCACCATCCCTCCGGTAAGGGACTCGGCCACCGCCAGGGTGAGCCCGCGCGAACGCAGCTCTTCGCCTAGGTTGCCCTCGAGGGTCTCCAGGCCCTCGGCCACCACCCAGGGCCCCAGCGCCTCCCTCACCCGTTTCTCCGCCGCGGCGAAATCCGCGCCCTCTTCCCGGGAGGAGAGTCTCACCTCGATCTGGCCCATCATGGCGCGGTAGGCAACCCCGATCCCCGGCACCTCCGCCAGCGCCGCCTCCACCTGCTCCGCCAGTTCCGACTCGGGGCGGGCCGCCACCAGGAGGGTAAGGGTCTTCCCGGTCTCCTGCAACCCGAAGCGCCGCGAGAGCATGGGGATGATGTCGCCCTCGAGCATGTCGCGCATCTCCCTGGGCACGCCCGGTATGAGGATGATTACCCTGCCCCGGTTCTCCAGCCACTGTCCGGGGGCGGTGCCCAGCCGCGCCTCTATGGGTACGGCGCCCTCGATCAGGTCGGCCTGCTTGAGGTTGGTCGGCGACATCTCCCGCCCCATCGCCGCGAAGAACATCCCCTGGAGCTCTTCCAGCCTCCTGTCCCTGTGGAGGGGAAGCTCCAGCGCTTCCGAAACCGCCTCCCTGGTGAGGTCGTCCCCCGTCGGACCCAGGCCCCCGGTGACGATGACCGCGTGCGATATCCGCAGCGCAAGCGCGAGCGCCCTGCCGATATTGCCCTTGTCATCCCCGACGATGAGGCGCATGACGACCCTGGCCCCCACGGATTCCAGCTTCGCGGTGATGAAATCGGAGTTGGTGTCGATCGTCCTGCCGTCCAGCAGCTCGTCTCCCACGGCCAGCAGAGAGCAGTCAAACACCTCTAGGCACCATCCGTTTTATCGAGGTAACGGCTGGCCTTGAGCATATAGTCGAGCCCCGAGTACAGGGTCAACGCCACGGCCAGGTGGACCGCCGCCTTCTCCAGCGATGCGTAAGCGGGGGTTTCCCTTTCCATGATCACCAGCAGTACGGCCAGCAGCTGCGAATTGGTCTTCAGCTTCCCCCATATGCTTGCAGGCACCGATGAGCCCTGGGAGCCCGCGTAGACGCGGAAGAGGGTCATGGCGACCTCGCGCCCGATGATCACCCCGGGAGCCCAGGCGGGAATCCTGCGCCGCACCGCGAGCATGACGAAGGTGGTCGAGATGCATATCTTGTCCGCGAGCGGGTCAAGGAACTGCCCAAGTTTCGTCTCCTTGCCCCTCCTGCGGGCTATGTGGCCGTCGAGAAAGTCGGTGAAGGCGGCGGTGCCGACGGTGGCCGCGGCGAGGGCGTTCCTGAGGCGGCCGTCGTCCGAGAGCAGAAAGGCGATGAGCGGCGCCATGAGCACACGCGAGAAGGTGAGGGCATTGGGAAGGTTCCAGTTGTCCTCTCCCCTTATCATCTCGAACCTGTCTTTACCGGGGCTCAATGGCGCCAATCAGGTCTATCCCTTCACTCGCGGTTATCTTCACGTCCCGCAGGGTACCCGCCTCGATATCTTCCTGGCAAGGCACGAATATCACGCCGTCGATCTCGGGCGCCTCCCGCTGAGATCTCGCCTCCCAGAAACCCGGGGCCTCCGCGCTCACCCCCTCGATGAGCACTTGCATCCTTCGTCCCACCATCTCACCGGCTTTCTCCCGCATGATCTCCTCCTGCAAAACCGCGATTTCAGCGCATCTCTTGCGGGCAACTGCAGTGGAAACCCCCTCTCTCAGGGAAAATGCAGGAGTGCCTTCCTCATGAGAATAGCTGAAGAGCCCTAGCCAGTCAAAACGCACGGCGGCCACGAAATCGCGCAGCATGGCGAAGGCCCTTGCGTCCTCTCCCGGGAAACCGGTCATGAACGTGGCGCGTAGAGCCACCTCGCCCAGGACCTCCTCCGCCTTCCGCAGCAGCTCGCGGTGAGAGTCAGCGCTCCCTTTTCTTCCCATGACCCCGAGGATGCCCGCGTCCACGTGCTGAAAAGGCAGGTCGAGATAACGGCATATCCTGGGGTCGCTCATGGCCTCGAGCACGCGCGCGTCCACGCCTTCGGGGTGCATATACATGACCCGCAGGCGCCAGTCTCCCGCCACGGCGCAGAGGTCACCCAGGAGCTCGGGCAGCGACGGGCGCCCATATATATCGATGCCGTAAGAGGTCGTATCCTGCGCGATGAGGACGACCTCCATGGCGCCGCGCCCCAGGAAGAACGATGCCTCCTCCACTATCGCCTCCCTCGTGCGGGAGCACAGGGGGCCCCTTATGGAGGGTATGGCGCAATACGCGCACCTCCTGCCGCAGCCCTCGGAGATCTTCAGGTAGACGTACCCCCTGTCGAGGGTGGAGGCGCGTTCTCTGGCGAGTGCGCCCCCCGTGGCCTCGCCGCCCTCGTCCAACAGGGCGTTTATCACCCCGGCGAAGTGTGGGTAATCATCGAAGCCGACGAAGAGGTCGACCTCCGGAAGCAGCGCCGCCAGCACCTCCCCGCCATACCTGGAAACCAGGCATCCGGTGACAACCAGGGGTCTGGCCCCGCCCTCCCTGAGCTCTGACAGCTCCATGACGGACTCCAGGGATTCCTCGACCGCGGGCACTATGAAGGAGCAGGTGTTCAGGATCATCACTGCTGCATCGCGGGGGCTGTCCGTCATGCGCCAGCCAGCGCGCTCCAGGGCCGATGCGAGACAGTCGGAATCCACCTCGTTCTTGGGGCATCCCAGGGTCAGGAGATAGCAGCCCTTCCTCTCTTTGATCATGGCATCCCATCCGGAAACAGCGGCGGGTCGCCTCCCCCATATCCGCGGCGGGGGGAGCGGTCGCCTCACGCGACACTCAAAAAAAAGAGCCGGGCGGAAGATGCCGCTCCGGTTACACCTTCGATGCGCTCAGCCCGCGATGGGGGCGGCCAAGCGCTGCGAACGGATCAGACCTTTATGGACCTTATCTTGTCGGCGACTCCCCCGCCGACGTCCTTGCCGGAAAAAAACGACACCGATTTCTCGATCTTCTCCGCGAGCGCGGGCAGCTGATCTGCGGTAAGAGCATCGGGAGTCGTGCCTATCAGCTCGCAGTTCTTTTTGACGGTCGCCTTGGCGATGAAATCGCCCACTGCCGCCGAAAGGATCTTCTCCACCTCTTGAGCCAGCCTGTTGGCCACCGCTACCTCCTGTATGAATCCTGTTGCGTAGATTATATCAGAGTCTTTTGCCGCCTAAAAACATCGGTAGTGAGCCGGTCCGGTGACCGACCGCCGTCATCGCCGCGATCATTCTTCCTCTTCACGTGCCGCGGCACGCAGCCTCCTCTCCTCCAACTCCTCCGGAGTCATGAGCACCGTCCTCGGTTTGCTTCCTTCGTAGCCTCCGACCACCCCCATCTCCTCCATGAGGTCGACCAGCCGGGCCGCGCGCGCGTATCCAACGCGCAGCTTCCTCTGCAGCAGAGAGGCGGAGGCCACGCCCGATCTCACCACGACCTCGATGGCCTCCTCGAGCAGCTCGTCATCGCGGCTCTGTTCCTTCTTCGCACCGCCGACGCTCTCGAGTATCTCGTCGCGGTAATCGGGCTGGCGCTGGCGCTTGATGAAGCCGATGATCGCTATGATCTCCCTTTCAGCGATATAGGCTCCCTGAACCCTGATGGATTTGGAGCTGCCCGCGGGCAGGAATAGCATGTCGCCGTGGCCCACCAGCTTCTCTGCTCCCCCCACGTCGAGGATGACGCGCGAGTCCGCCTGGCTCGCCACGGTGAAGGCGATGCGCGAGGGCATGTTCGCCTTTATCAGGCCGGTGACCACGTCCACGGAGGGGCGCTGCGTGGCCACCACGAGGTGTATGCCCACCGCCCTGGCCATCTGGGCTATCCTCGCGATAGAGTCCTCGACCTCCGCCGGAGCCACCATCATAAGGTCGGCAAGCTCGTCGATGACCACCAGGATGTACGGCATGGGCGGGAACCGCTCCTCCCCGTCGCCCTCCCCGCTCCGTAACCCCTCCTTGAGGGCGGAGCGGTAGGCGATGATGTTCTTGACTCCAGCCCTCGAGAGGACCTGGTAGCGTTGCTCCATCTCGCGCACCACCCAGGCCAGCGCGCCCGAGGCCTTCTTGGGGTCCGTTATCACGGGCGCCAGCAGGTGGGGTATGCCGTTGAAATGCGAGAGCTCGACGTACTTGGGGTCCACCAGGAGCATGCGCACCTCCTGGGGCGGCGAGGTGATCAGGACGGAAGCGATCATCGAGTTGATGCAGCAGCTCTTGCCTGTACCGGTCGCCCCCGCCAGCAGAAGATGCGGCATCTCGCGCAGGTCGACGATGACGGGCTGGCCGGATACGTCCATGCCCAGGCCCACCCTGAGCGGCGACGTAGACTTGGCGGCCCGGGGGGTGACCATGATGTCCCCCAACGTAACCAGGTCCCTCTCGCGGTTGGGTATCTCGATGCCTATGGCTGACTTACCGGGGATGGGCGTGATGATGCGGATGTCCGGCGACGCCAGGGCATAGGCGATGTCGTCGCTGAGGTTGAGAACGCGGTTTACCTTCACCCCAGAGCCCAGTTCCACCTCGAACCTGGTCACGGTAGGGCCGCGCGTCACCCTCGTGACCGCCGCGTCGACCCCGAAGTCCCTGAGGGTCTTCTCCAGAATGGAGATGCTCTCGTTTACGCTCTTGTGGGAGATGGAACTGCGGTCTCCGGCCCGGTTCAGGAGCTCCAGCGGCGGCAGCTTGTAGGCCTTCCCCTCTCCGGCCTCGGCCACCTCGATGGCCATCTGGCCGGTCTCTTCCTCCACGAGCAACGGCGGCGCCGGCATCTCCGGGATGCCGTCGGGGGCCTTGGACGGCGCCGGCGGTTCGGCCTCCGCCTCAGCTGCGGAGGGCTTACGGCGCTGCGTCCTCTTCTCCGCCGTCTCCCCGACAGCTTCCTTCGCGGTCGATACGGGGGCTGTCCGGACCGGCCTTGCGGCCCTTTTCGCCGCACGCTCGCGGCGCCTCCTTTCCACCCTGTCCTGCAGGTATTTGGACACTGCCAGTCCGGTCACGAGCAGGAACCCGACGATGAGCATGGCTGTGAGCAGGACGTAGGCTCCCGCCTTGCTGAACATCTTCACCAGGGGCCAGGCTATGACCGCCCCCACCAGGCCGCCGTTGTTCTCCAGGTTGGAGCGGAAGAACATCTCCTCCGCCTGCCCCACCCTGAGGTGGAGCAAAGCGCAAACGGCGACGAACATCACCGCCATTCCCGCCAGTTCCACCCAGGTAATCCGCCACTTCTCCCCGTCCGCGTCCATTTCCCCCAGGCGCCCAAAGAGCAGGGCCAGACCCAGCGCAAGCAATATAAAGGGCAAGGCGAAGCGGACGCCCCCCGCAAGGTAGGAGAAGAAGAGATCGAGCCCCCTTCCCACCGGCCCCAGCGCCGAGAGGTAAAAGGCCAGGAAGCAAAGGACGGCCGCGGTGATAATGCTCACGCCGTAGATCTCGCGCAGGTTGCGTGGCAGGCCCCTTTGCTTCCCGCCCCTTGCCGCTCCCTTCTTACCGGACCGGGCGGCGCGTGCCTTACCCGTTCCGTTTTTCTTTGCCTTCCCTTTTTTCGCTTTCTTCGCCTGTGCCATCTCCACTCCCGATAAGCAAGCTCTTCTCGACTGTGGTGTCCTTCATCCCGATCAGGAGAAAAAGAACCTCCCAATAATCCTAATCCTGTTGTTCCACGCAGCGCGCCTGATTACCTTTATCCGTACGATCGTCCCTCTGCCCAGGCCGCAAAAACCCGTCTGCGCTGCCACCAGCCCGGGGAACTACCGGGTCGGTCGCAGCGAGGCCTTGCGAGCG
>JAQVFR010000017.1 GCA_028697145.1 Actinomycetota bacterium
CGCGGACGCGTCACGGCGCTGGACACTGTTGCGCCGCCCCGCGGGCATACTATCGAGACGCATACGTGCCAGGCCCTGCCGCGCGGACGCGTCACGGCGCTGGACACTGTTGCGCCGCCCCGCGGGCATACTATCGAGACGCATACGTGCCAGGCCCTGCCGCGCGGACGCGTCACGGCGCTGGACACTGTTGCGCCGCCCCGCGGGCGGCGCAATCGCTTTCGCGATGCAGGCTGTCGGGCGTATTACTTTATTCCGTAGTCGTGGGAAGTTATGGCTGAGGCGCAGAGGATGCCGCTGGAGCACGCGCAATCCATCGCCACGCCGTATCCCCGCGCCGTGTCGCCAGCGAAGAACAATCCTTCCACCCCCGGTGCCTTTACGTCGGGCTTGAGGCTGCCCGCCTGGGTGACGCTCTTCGCCACGCCCTCCAGTTTCACGCACACGGGATAGAGCTCCCAATCGATGCAATCCTTGAAACCGGGGTAGACGCCCTCGAGGAAGTCGGGGACGGCCCTCACCACCTTCATCACCAGCTCGCGGTTGTGGGACTCGGCCTCCGTCAGGGGCAGATACGCCGTGAAGAGGTGCTTGCCCGCCGGTGCGCAACCAGGCTCGATATACGACTGGATGTTCCACGCCATATAGACGTCCCAGTCGAAACCCTCCTCGCGGGGAACCACGCAAGGCGTCTTCATCAGGCGTTTGGCATGGTCCTCGGGCACGGGCAACTCGGAGAGGCCGAAATAGGGGCTCAGGCTCCCATAGCCGTACAGGGACCTGATATTGGCGACGAAGTCGCCCGGGAAAGCCTTTTCGTCCACGTACTTGAAGAGCTCCTGTATGGGGACGTTGAACACCACCCGCGGCGCGGAGATGAGCTCCTCTCCCGCTTCTCCCCTGACCCTGACGCCCTTGACCTCGTTCCCCTCCAGCTCTATGGCGGTCGCCGCGGTATCGAGGCGCAGCTCCCCCCCGAAGGAGCGGAACCTGTCCGCAACCGCTTCCGACCAGGTGATGATGCCGTTCTCGGTGAAGCCGCCGACGTAGACGGTGCCGCCCTTCAACGCCGCCGGAAGGATCACCTGCAGGGAATAGCGGGTCATATCGCCCATCGAGATGTCTTTGGGGTCGTTAATGGTGGTGAAAAGGGTGCCGAAACAGCGCAGGTAGTCATAGACGACGCTGCTTTCCGACAACCCGGTGTTCACCAGGTGGTCGTGGAGGGATACGCGGTCCAGTCCCTCCAGCTGTTCGGGGGTCGCGTTGAGGAAAGGCCCGAAGAAATCAAAGAAGCTCTTTCCGATCCTCTTGAACTCCCTATACAGCTTGTCGTCCAGCCGTTGTATGTTGCTCAAAGGTGATTCCTGGTAGAACTGCCCGTCGATCCAGGAGCCGGTCAGACAGGGATTAAAGACGACGTCCCTCTCCCCGTAGCCGCCGATAAGGTCGCGCAGCATGGCGAAATATCCCTCCCCGGCAACGCTCACGGCGTGATAGCCCAGGTCTATGGTGTAGCCGTCCAGGAGCCTCTTTGCGATCATCTCCTCCAGCGACGGCTCGGAGGCGACGAGGTAGCTGTATTGCCCTCCCAGCAGGCGACGGTACCATTCTGCCCCTTTCGCGGTCACTTCCTCCCCCCTCATGGAGAGGGCTCGTCCTCCCACTCGATCGTCCTTCTCGATGACAAGCGTTTTCATGCCTTCCTGGGCCAGGAGCACCGCCGTGGACAGTCCGCCGACACCGGCTCCCACCACTACTGCGTCCCACTCGTCTGCCATGTCCGCCTCCCTGTGTTTAACCGTGTCCACTCCAACGTCAGACCCCGGACCAAGCCCGCTGGCCGATCCGGAGAGTATACGATTTATCGCTGTCTATGAAACATCCTTCTTTGAAAAATAGCAAGTGCTCCTTAATAGTTTGCCACCTCTTTTTCTAAGTGTTATCCTACTTATCGTTCTGCGCAGTTATGACCGGCTATCAAGACGAGGGAGGGAAAGAGACATGTTCGAAGTCATAGCCGAAGGCACGGGACCCCTTTTCATGGATCCCGATGCCGATAAGGCGCGGGAGTTTTTCCACGGCAAGAACAGGGCCCTGGTAGGCAAGGTCATGACCGTGAGCGAGGCGGTCGCAAAATTCGTCCACGATGGAGAATACCTGGCCATCGGGGGTTTTGGAGCCAACCGCATTCCGACCGCCATCTGCCACGAGATCCTGCGGCAGCGCAAGCGTAATATGGCCTTTGCCGGTCATACCTCCACCCACGATTTCCAGATCCTTGCCGCGGGGGAGGTGTTCGACCGCTGCGATATCGCCTACATCATCGGCCTGGAGGCCCGCGGCCTCTCCGCCAACGCCCGCCGTTACATGGAGAGCGGCAAGGTCACCTCGTGCGAGTGGACGAACTACGCCATGGCCTGCCGGCTCAAAGCGGCTGCGGCGGGTATCTCCTTCATGCCCGCCCGCAACATCATGGGCACGGACACCTTCAAACACAGCGCCGCCAAGGTGGTGAAATGCCCGTTTACGGGCGAGAACTACGTGCTCTACCCCGCTCTGTGGCCCGACGTGTCGGCCATACACGTACACGAGGCCGACATCTACGGGAACTGCCGCCTGAAGGGCATCTCCATCGCGGACCTCGAGCTGGCGCGGGCTTCCAAGCATCTCATCATCACCACGGAGCGTCTGGTCTCAAACGACGAGATACGATCCGACCCCACCGCCACCGTTATCCCTTACTACCTGGTGGACGCGGTGTGCGAGGTCCCGTATGGCAGCTACCCAGGCAACATGCCCTACGAGTACTTCTCGGACGAGGAGCACCTGAAGATGTGGCTGACCGTCGAGAAAGACCCGGAGGAGTTCAAGCAGTTCCTGGACAAGTACATTTACGGGACGCGCGACTTCAACCAGTACCTCGAACTGTGCGGCGGCATCGCGCGCATTAACCAGCTGCGAGCCATGGAGCACCTGATCGACACCGTCAATGGAAGGGGGTAGAGCATGAGCGATTACAACACCATGGAGCTGATGATCAGCGTAGCCGCCCGCAACCTCGAGGACGGAGCCTCGGTGGCCGTGGGAACCGGGGCGCCCTGTGCCGCGGCCATGCTCGCCCAGAAAGCCCACTCCCCGAACCTGGTGATCATCTTCGAGGCCGGCGGCATCGCTCCGCTACTCCCGACCATGCCCATCTCCGTCGGCGACTCGCGTACCTTCTACAAGGCGGTCATGGCCAGCGGCATGTGCGAAGTCATGGAGACCCTGGCCCGCGGCATGGTCGATTATTGCTTCCTCGGAGGCGCCCAGATCGACATGTACGGCAATATCAATTCCACCGTCATCGGCGACTGGGAGAAACCCAAGGTCCGCTTTCCGGGATCGGGGGGCGCTAACGACTTCGGGTCTATGGCCTGGAAGATAATGGTTATCACACCGCAGGACTCCCGCCGCTTCGTGGAGAGGGTCAGCTTCATAACCACGCCCGGATACCTCGACGGGCCGGGCGCGCGGGAAAAAGCCGGCCTGGCGGTGAACACCGGCCCCCACAAGGTCATCACCAACATGGCCGTGATGGGCTTCGATCCCGAGAGCAAGCGCATGCGGGCGGAGTCGATCCACAAGGGTTTTTCCTTCGACGACGTGCAGGAGAACACCGGCTTCGAGCTGCTCAAGTCGCCGGATCTGGTGGAGACGCCGGAGCCTACCGCCGACGAGCTGCGCCTTCTGCGCGAGGAAGTGGACCCCAACCGTTACATCATCGGCCGCTAACTACCCGTATAAAAGGGCGGCGGCACGGTGTCCCGGTGCCTGTCCCGGCGAATCCGGGCCTGGCATGGCACGCGTACGTTAGTCTGAAAGTCAAGGCCTGGTCTGAAGCTTATCGCACGCAAGAAGGGCGCGTCCGACGCGCCCTCCTTTCAGTTGTGTTATTTGCCGTTGCCCAGGATGATGAGGGAGTCGACGACAACGGGCCTGGAGCCCTGGATGATCACCGGGTTCATGTCGATCTCTTTTACGGCATCGTACTCCATGCCGATGTTCCCGATGGCGATGAGGATGTCCGCGAGGAGGTCGCGGTCCACCGCCTCCTTGCCTCGGAACGGCCCCAGGATGGACTTGCTCTTTATCTCGTCCATCATCTGAAGCGCGTCGTACTTCTCGATGGGCGCCACGCGGAAAGACGTGTCCTTGAGCACCTCGGTGAATATGCCCCCCAGGCCGAACATGACGCAGGGGCCGAACTGTGGATCCCTTACGAGGCCTACCACCAGCTCGCGTTCCCCCTTGATCATCTCCTGCACCAGGACGCCGTCATAAGGGTCAGAACCCAGGTTCTCCACGATCACCTTGTAGGCCCGGCGCACCTCGTCCGCATCGTCCAGGCCGACCTGGACCAGGTCGCGCTCTGTCTTGTGGGTTATCTCGGGGCCGCATGCCTTGAGGACTACGGGGAAGCCCAGCCTCTCCGCAGCCGCAACGGCTTCGTCCTCTCCGACCACCAGTTCCTCCCTGGTTACAGGGATCTTGTGCTCGCCCAGGAACAGCTTGGCCTCGTATTCCGACAGGGCTCCCTGCCCCCTGGACACGGCCTCGTCGATTATACCCATGACATCCTCCGTCTATAGACCTTCGTTTCCCTCTACTACGCCATGAAATATTATCCCATAAGCCTCGGAGGTGGCAAATCACCGCCTTGCCGACGGTGGTCAGCCGGTCAAGAAAAGGGCGCGCCTCGCGGGCGCGCCCCTTGCTCTTCCACGAACGGATCGCTTACGGGGCGAATGGCGTGGTCATGTCGTTGCCCTCGTAGAGGCGCACCCCGCCTTCCGCCAATCTCTTGAGGAACTCTACCGGCGGCAGGCATGCCTCGGGAGCGAGAGCGCCCTTCTCCTTGACCAGGCCCTCGCCCAACATCTGCACCGCGACGGACGAGGGCAGGCAGGTGATCATGTCCATGTGTGCGACGGCGCCGTAGGCGAGGTGGACCCATTTCCCGTCCTTCTTGCCGGTCACGTCAACCCTGCTGGCGGAGCCGGTCTCCGCGGGCCTGCCCACGTTCTCCAGGTAAGGGAGTACCATGTTGAAGAAGCCGCCAATGATGTCCTTTTTCCTCACCGTGTCCGTGAGACGAAGCTTGACCAGCACATTAGTCAGCGCCACCAGGTAGCCCTCCACCAGGCCGCCTTTCAGGGTGACGGTACGGGCGTTGATATAGCGCGGGATGGTGATGGGCTCCGGGTGTCCCGCGTGGAAGACGTTGATGGTGCCAACCGGATCTGGAAAACGCAGCCGCTCCAGCCCCGAACCGGCCGGGACCCAGGTAATCCGTCCATCGATATAGGTGGGGATCATCCCCGTGACGGCGTGGATGTAGTGCAGGGTGACCGCCTTCCCCGCGGTATCGGCCGCGTGGCTCGCCCACGCGGTGGCTATCTCGTCGACCTCGTCGAGCTGATCGGCAGCGAGCCGTGCGAGGACGTTGGTGGTGCCGGGAGTCCACCCCACGCCGGTGATGGCCGTAACCCCGGCCTTCTTCGCCTCGGCGTCCAGCTCCAGGAACTCCGCGCACGCATCGTAGTCATCACAGATGCTGACGTAGTCGACCCCTGCCTCGATGCAGGCGCTCGCCACTTTCCTCTCGTACTTGTAGAACGGCCCTATGGTGCCCATGGCCACATCGAAACCGCGTATCGTCTCCACCATCCCGGCGTGATCGTTCGCGTCAACCTTCACGGCCCTGCACTTGCTCCCCAGTTCCCTCGCCAGCGCCTCTGCCGCCTCCAGGTCGTAATCCGCGATCAGGAGATCCTCCACGATCTCCTTCGCTGCCAGGTCCTTGACCCCGAAGCGGCCCATCATGCCCGCTCCTCCAAGCGCTATTACTCTCATCCTTCCTCTCCTTTCCTCCACCATACAATGAAAAACCTGTATATCGAGAGATCATCTCGAGATGCTCGCAACGACGATGCTCATGACCTCCGCAAGCGCCTCCCGCATGGACAGCTCCTCCTCGTTCTCCAGCCACTCGAGCTCCAGGCCCTCCACTATGCCCAGGAGGATGAACGCCATGCGCTTGGCGTTCATCTCCCTGAATTCTCCTCTCGTCATGCCCTGTTCCAGCATATCCTCGAGGGCCTGTCTCATGCGCACGTAATAGCTGGTGACCTTCTCCGTGTAATCCTCGTTGAAGATATAGCTGCGGTCGACCCTGAACTTCCACAACAAGCGCAGGTATTCCGTCTCGCGGTAGTAGAGCTCCGCCACCTCCTCCACCAGTTTCTCGAATCTTTCTGCCACTGTGCCCGCTTCTTTTCTCGCGGCCTCGATGAGCATCGCGAAGTCCCTGAGCATGTCCTCCACCAGGGAGAAGGCCAGCTCCTCCTTGCTCTTCCAGTACCAGTAGATGGTGCCCTTGCCCAGGTCCGCCGCCTGAGAGATCTGGGAGATGGTGGTGTTGTGGAAGCCCCTCTCCGAGAAGAGTCTAAGGGCGGCTTCCTTGATCTGTTTCTGCCTGAGTTCCTTGACGGGGTTCTCTCGCCTGGCCAATGCGCTTCACCCAACCCTATCGACCGACCATCCGGTCGATATCCTATCATCCCCGCTCCGCCGAGTCAATCAATCGGGGGGATCCGGACCTGCTGCGCTCAGTGCATACCCACCGACCCGTCCGTTCTCGGATTATTTCGGGCTCATGCGGGAAGAATAATATGTGTGCAGCATTGTGGGCTCTATGTCTGCCTGCGGCGCATAACAGCGCTTATACCGCAGGCTTTTTATTGCGGCCGCCGGTCCCCGCGGGCTCGAACGGCGGGAGGGGGATCCGGCTTGAGCGTCAAGGAGGAAGAATGCTGGAAAAAGTGCTTTTCACCGTTGATTTTTCGCCCTTCACCGAGAACCTTCTGGGGTGCGCGGAGGAACTGGCAAGCGTGGGGATGAGGGAGATGGTGCTTCTCCACGTCGTCGACGCAAACCCCGACGCCGTCCACGGGGATCGTCCCAGTCCAGACGCCTCTGCCCCGGAGAAGGAGGCCGGCGCAGCACTAGACTCGCTCGTGGATAAGATGGGCATGATCCCGTTCCTGGTCAGGAAGGTTGTCAAGACCGGCAATCCCGCCCTGCAGATCCTGGAGACGGCAAAGGAGGAGAACGTTTCCTTCATCTTCATGGGCGCCCACGGCAAGGGTTTCCTCAACCGCCTGATCCTGGGCAGTGTGAGCGAGAAGGTATTGAAGCTGTCCGACAGGCCCGTGATGATCCAGCAATGCAGGGTAAAGGGCGGCGCGGAGGACCTGGTGTGCGAGAACGCCTGCAGCCTCCTGCTGCAGCATATCCTCATCGCCAACGATTTCTCCTCCTACGCCGAGAAGATCGAGCCCGTCCTCAAGGAGTTCACCAGCACTTTCTGCGCGCCGGTGACTCTCCTGCACGTGCAGGAGAGCGGGAGGTCCACTTACGGCTGGGACGCCAATTACCGGGCGGAGAAAAAGCGCACAAAGGAGAGGATGCGGAGAATGCAGGACCTCGCGAGCGAGCTGGAGCCGTCGTGCGGCAACGTGCGCGTCTCATTCGTGAAGGGGAGCCCCGGCGCCCTCATCCCCAGGATTGCCGACGAGATAAACGCGTCTCTCATAATCGTCGGCGCCTTCGGTAACCGCACCACCGGCTCCCTTCTGGGCGGCGTGGCCGAGAAGGTAGCTCGCGAAAGCGAGAGGCCGGTTCTCGTGCTCAAAGCATAAGGGCGTTCTGCCTGCACCGGCATGGCATTCGGGGGCGGACTCGCGTCGGCCCCCGATTATCTGTCGGCTTCAATCCGACGAGTATCCCGGCGCCGTCTCGGAGCAGCCGGTCTCTATCTGCTCCGCGATCGCGCCGTTCCGGGACTATCCCAGCAGGTGTCTGGCGATGACCACCCTCTGCACCTGGTTGGTCCCCTCGTATATCTGGGTGATCTTGGCGTCGCGCATCATGCGCTCCAGGGGATACTCGACCATGTAGCCGTAACCCCCCAGGACCTGCACCGCGTCCACGGTGACCTTCATGGCCACATCGGAAGCGAAGCACTTGGCCATGGCGGACACGGCCGAGGCCTCGCGCCCCGCGCTCTCCACCAGGGCGGCCGAATAGAAGACGAGCTGGCGCGCCGCCTCCACCTGAATGGCCATGTCGGCGAGCATGAATTGTATTCCCTGCAGGCGGGCGATGGGCGCCCCGAACTGCACCCTCTCCTTGGCATAAGCCACGGCGTGCTCCAGCGCCCCGGCGGCGATACCCACGGCCTGCGCCCCGATGGAGGGACGTGTACGGTCGAGGGTCATCATGGCGATCTTGAATCCCTCGCCCTCCTTGCCGAGGAGGTTTTCCGCCGGCACCTCCATATCCTCGAAGACGAGCTCACACGTCTGCGACCCCCTGATCCCCATCTTGTGCTCTATCTTGCCGATGCCGAAGCCGGGGAAGTCCTTCTCCACGATGAAGGCGGAGATGCCCTTGACCCCCGAGCTCTCGTCGGTCTTGGCGAAGACCGAGTAGGTGTCGGCGATGCCGCCATTGGTGATGAAGCACTTCTGCCCGTTCATCACGTAAACGCCGTTCTTCTTCACCGCCCGCGTGGTCATGGCCGCGGCGTCGGAGCCCGCGCCGGGCTCGGTGAGGCCGAATGCGCACTGCTTCTCGCCCCGGGCCAGGGGCGGGATGTATTTCTTGAGCTGTTCGCCTGTGGCCGCCAGCATGATGGGCTGGGAGCCCAGCTTGCACACCCCGAGGATTAGGCTGGTGTTGGTGCACACCTTGGCCAGTTCCTCGATGGCGATGCAGATGGTGAGCAGGTCCGCGCCCGCCCCGTCCAGCTCCTCGGGGAAGCACAGGGCCAGGAGGTCGTTGTCGCGCAGGAGCTCGAACATGTCCCAGGGATATTCCCCGCTGGCGTCGATGTCCATCGCGCGCGGCTCGACTTTCTCCTTGGCGAGCTGGCGTACGGTCTGCTGCAGCATCTTCTGTTCTTCGGTCAGTTCGTACATCTTGCCCTCCTAGGACCTCGTTTGGGGGGCAAAGCCCTCCGTTCGAATCTCTTGCTTTACACGGTCATTATCCGCAAATCCGGACCCGACATTCAAGACCGTGCCATATGCGATTCCCCACCGCTAACCTACTTTGATGACCAGGCCGTCCCCCTGGCCGCCGCCGCCGCAGATTCCCGCGGCGCCGAAACCGCCGCCCCGGCGGCGCAGCTCGTAGGCCATGGTGGTGATGATGCGGATGCCGCTCACGCCGACGGGATGGCCGAAAGCGATGGCGCCACCGTTGACGTTTACGTTCTCCATGGTCTGCGGGTCGAGGCCGATCAGCTCGGTCGAGCGCCAGGTCACGCTGGCGAATGCCTCGTTTATCTCCACCAGCTCGAGGTCGCTCACCTTCATGTCCGCCTTTTCCAGCGCGTCCAGGATCGAGAGAGCGGGGCAGGGGTGGAGGTCGGCGAACTCCCCGGCGTTCCAGCCGTAGGATACCACGCTGCACAGCGGCTCCAGTCCCATCTCCTTCGCCTTGTCGGCGCTCATGACCACGGTCGCGCATGCGCCGTCGTTTATCTGCGAGGCATTGCCCGCGGTGACCGCGCCCTCCTTGTCGAAGGCCGGCTTGAGCTTCGCCAGAGCCTCAACGGTAGTGCCAGGCCTGATCCCCTCGTCCCTGTCGAAGACGATCGGATCGCCCTTCTTCTGGGGTATCTCCACCGGGACGATCTCCTCGGCGAGGCGTCCCGCCTCCATCGCCTCCGCCGCCCTCTGCTGGCTGCGGGCCCCGATGAGGTCCATCTGCTCGCGCGTGATGCCGTAATGCTTCGCCCACTTGTCCGAGCCCTTTCCCATGTGCACGTTCTCGAAGGCGTCCCACAGCCCGTCGTGGATCATACCGTCCACGAGCACTCCGTTGCCCATGCGGTATCCCATGCGGGCTTTGGGGATGAAATAGGGGGCGTTGGTCATGGATTCCTGGCCGCCCACGATCAGTATCTCCGCCTGGCCCAGCTTGATCATCTGGTCCGCCATCTCCAGGGCGGACATGGAGGAGATGCATACCTTGTTTACGTTGATGCACCATTTCTCCTTGGGGATCCCGCCCTTGATGGCAGCCTGGCGCGCCGTTATCTGTCCCTGCCCTCCCGTGATCACCTGTCCCATGATCACGCAGTCGACGACGGCGGGGTCTATCCCGGCCCTCTTGATGGCCTCGGCGATGACGATCCCCCCCAGGTCCTGCGCGGTGAAGTCCTTGAGCGCACCTGACAGCCTGCCGAAAGGTGTCCTCGCTGAGCTTACGACTACGGTTTCCTTCATCTCTTCCTCCTATTCCCGGCGCCTTTTGCGGCGAATTTGAACCCTACCTCAATCCCAGTTCGCGGGCAATGACCATGCGCTGCACCTCCGAGGTGCCCTCGCCTATCTCCAGGATCTTGGCGTCCCGGAAGAAGCGGGATACGGCGTATTCGTCCATGAAACCGTATCCGCCGTGCACCTGCACGGCCTGGGTGGTCGCCCGCATGCACATCTCCGAGGCGAAGAGCTTGGCCATGGCGGCCTCCTTGGTGTGGGGCACGCCGGCGTCGCGCATGGCCGCGGCCTTGTAAGTGACGTCGCGGGCTATCTCGATCTCGGTGGCCATGTCGGCCAGCTTGAACTGTATGGCCTGGAAAGCCGCGATGGGCCTGCCGAACTGCTTGCGTTCCCTGGCATAACCGAGGCTCTCCTCGAACGCCCCCTGCGCCGTCCCCACCGCCAGCGCGGCGATGGCGATGCGGCCTCCGTCCAGGCAGTCGAGGAACTGTTTGAAGCCTTCCCCCCTCTTGCCGATGAGGTTGGATTCCGGGACGCGGCAGTCATCGAAGCTCAGTTCGCGCGTGTCGGAGGCGTGCCAGCCCATCTTCTTGTACTTGGGAGCGATGTTGTATCCGGGCGTCCCCTTGGGGACGTAGATGTTGGAGATCTCCTTCTTGCCGTCGGGGCGGGTGTCCGTCACCACGGTGAGGGTAACCACGCCGCTCATCTCCGTCCCGGGGTTGGTGATGAAGCACTTGGTGCCGTTGATGACCCATTCGCCGCCCGCCAGCTCGGCCCGGGTCTGGGTGTTGCCGGCGTCGGAGCCGGCCTCCGGCTCGGTCAGGCCGAAGGATCCCAGTATCCTGCCCTGGGCCAGGGGGACAAGCCATTCCCGCTTCTGCTCCTCCGAACCGTAATAGTAGAAGGGGCTGGTGCCCAGGGAGATGTGCGCCTCCACCGTGATCGCGCACGAGCCGTCCACGCGCGCCAGCTCCTCCACGGCGATGGCATAGGCCAGGTAATCGCCTCCGGCGCCCCCGTATTCCTCCGGGAAGGGTATGCCCAGGATGCCCAGTTCCCCCATCTTCCTGACGATGTCGTACGGGAACTCGCCGGTCTCCCAGAGGTGTTCGACCTGGGGGCGTATTTCCTGCTCGGAGAAATCCCTGACGGTTTTGCGGAAGAGTTTCTTCTCGTCATCCAGTTCGTACAGCAACCTCATCACCTGCCTCGTATCTTGCTCCCTGCCCTGCTATGACTCACTGCGCGGTAATTCTCGTGAAAATCGCTGCGCGGGAGGCGCCGGTGGCTCCCCATGGGATTATATAGGAAATCCAGGTCGCATCCAAACCCGTGCGCGCTATTCCCACCATGCCCCCCGGCAGGCCACGCCGAGCAGGCGGTCGTCGTCACCCAGTCCCTTCTCGGCCGGCCTGAAATATCCCCGTATCACACGTATGGTGACGGGGACGGGCCGGCGCGCTGCTAGCGGGGGGACATGCAGGTTGTATCTCGTCCATCCCCCGTGGTCGATAATCAACCTCCCCGCCGTCGCCCCTCCGATACTGACTTCCAACTCCGCAGGCCTCGACCGTGGAGTGGGATGAAAGGTAGCCAGCTCCATTGCCAGCCTTGCTCCCGGGGGCGGTGGAGGCATGAGGAACCGGGAACGGGGAGCCGCCCAGCGCATGGGCGTTTCACCGCCCTCGGGCGCATACCAGCCAGGCCCCCAATTGGCGTCCACGGCGGCCAGGGCCCGCTCCTCCACCGCGCTCACTCCCATCCTGGCCTTGAGGTAATCCGCCGGGCTGGCGGGTGCCGGGCGCATGGGCCAGCCCGACTTGAGGTCGCGCGCCCTCCTCGAGACAAGGCGCGGAAATGCGAGGGCGAGGATCCGCGAGTAAGCCGCCGCGGCCCTTATATATTCAATCGACCATCCCGCGCCAGGGCCGGCAGCACGGCAGGCCCTGAAGTGCAGGGAAGCGTCGCCGCCAACGCGGATGCTCGACAGCGCAAGCCCCGAGTCCCTCAGGAGGCGTCGCAGGCCATGCAGGGTGAACGCCCCTTCGTGTGCACCCCTCCTCTCCTCCTCCGGGGTCTCCCGCCACGGCACGCAAAGGGGTTCGTTAGCCGCCAGCAGCACTCCACCCGGCTTGAGAACCCTGGCGACCTCCGCGAAAAGGCGCCCGAAGTCGCTGGAATGGTGCAGTGTGGCCGTGGCCACGACGAAATCAAAAGATGCCGGCTTGAAGGGCAGCTGGTGCATATCGCAGATGATCCTCTCGAAAAACGTGCTCCCGTCGAGGAAAGCCTCGGCGCAGCCCAGCCCGACGTCCTCGTCGTCCAGGATATCCGTGGCAACCACTTCCGCACCCTGGCGGGCGAGGTGTGCCGAGAGCCAGCATCTTCCCGCGCCCAGCTCCAGCACGCGCCTGCCGCGCCAGTCCTCGCCGGCGCAGAGGGAGAAAACGGCGCGGCCGTGCCGCCGCCACGTCTCCACGTCCTCGCTTGGACCGTCCCGATCCTCCAGCATGGGCAGGGCTCGCAACCACTCGCGGGCGCGCAGCCTCTCCTCCTCGCGGGAAGCCGGGTCAGGCCGCATCGAAGCCCACGCCGCCCTCTCCCGTGCCACATCGGGCGACGGCTCGTAAATAAGGTCCAGCACCCCTTCTCTCAGGGCATACTCTGACACGCACAGGACGCAGGAAAGCGTCCCTTCCCTGATTTCCTCTCCCTCCTCGTCAATTCCGGCAGTCGCCAGTCCCCCCTCCCTGCAGGAGGGGCAGACAACAATGGGGAGCAGGTGTCTTTTCAACGCAAGCCTCCAGCCCCTGGATACCCGGCATCAGCCCGGCCTCGCCTTACCTGATGGCGGCAAGAGAGGGGAGGCGGCGCCTCCCCTCTACGTCTTCGCATCGTCACCGCATCGCAGCGGTGAAATATCACCTTATGCCGGCTCGAAGTGCATTAGCAGCATGGGGTGATCGACTTTTTCGTCGGTGTAGGCCACCTTGACCTTCATCCCCATCTTGATGGCATCCACCGAATCGCCGTAATTCTTCAACTGGTGTGTAAAAAGGGTGTCGGCGCCATCCAGCTTGACCATGGCCAGCACGTAGGGTATCTCGACTTTCATGAAGGCGGGCACGAAGTTGGAGACCGAGTAACTCTCCAGCGTGCCCGTTCCCGGCAGTTCCTTCCACCGCGTGATGCTCATGCAGTCGGGACACAGGGGACGCGGGATCCCCCATACCTTGCCGCAGTTCTTGCACTCGGTGGTGACGAACTTCTTGTTCGCCAGCTCGATGAAGAACTTGGAGTACTTGCCCAGGATGTGCTTGTAGGTGAAGTCCATCTTCCACTCTATGCGCATGATCTCGCGGAAATCGGCCCAGGGATCGCCGTCGGGATGGTCGAAGGCCATGGGATCTTCCGCGGTGAAGACTTCCATGAGGTTCTTGATCTGATCGAGTCCCATGCTAATCCCTCCTCTCGAAGATGTTGATGGCACAGAAGGTGCCGGTGCCGCCGTGTGAGTCCATGCCGCCGCGCTTGGCGTTGAGCTCCACCTGGCGCTTGGGGTGGGCCTCCTGGCGCAGCTGGCGCAGCACCTCGACGCCCTGGGCGATGCCGGTGGCTCCCACCGGGTGCCCGAAGCCGATGAGCCCTCCCGAGGTGTTGGTGGGGAGCTCGCCGCCGATGTCGAAGACGCCCTTCTCCATGAGCTTGCCGCTCTCCCCCGGCTTGCAGAAGCCCAGGTCCTCGTAGGAGACCAGCTCCACGCCGGTGTAGGCGTCGTGCACCTCGAAGCAGTCCAGGTCCTTGAGCGGGTCCTTGACCCCTGCCATCTTGTATGCCATCTCGGCGCCCACCTGCTTGCCGCGGAAGTGGAGTATGCCCGGATCGGGGTAGGGGCGGTCGGCCAGGCGCATGAAATCGGTGCCGCAGCCCGTGCCGGTAAGTTCGATGGTGGGCTTCTTCTCCCAGTTGGCGCTGTGCTTCTTCGCCCATTCCTCGGTGGCGAAGATAAGGGAAGCGGCGCCGTCCGAGAGCAGGCAGTTGTCCAGCAGCTTGTAGGGGTAGGTGATCATCCTGGAATTCATGACGTCGTCCACGCTGATGTCCATGGGGTAGTGGGCCTTGGGGTTATACATGGCGTTGCGGTGGTTCTTCACGCTGATCAGCGCGAACTGTTCTTCCTTGGTGCCGTATTTCTCCATGTGGGCGACCATCATGAGAGCGTAGTAGGCGATGTAAAAGCCCGCTACCTGGACTTCCCAGTCGGTATCGGAGGCGAGGGCGATGAACTGCTGTGCCACGTCAGAGGGGACCTGCCTTCCCATGTTCTCCGATCCGAAGATGATCATGGAGTCGCAGAGACCCGCCTTGATGTAGGCGTAGGCGTTGCGGATGGCCAGGCCGCCGGTGCCGCCGCCGCCCTCCACGCGCACGTTGGGCTTGGGGCACATCCCGATGTTGTCGTGGAAGATGGCTCCCGCCTTGAGCTGCTTGTCGAAATGGTCGCTGAAGTAGCTGGTGGTTGAGTGCTCGATGTCCTCGATCCTCGTCCCCGAGTCCTCGAGCGCCTCCAGCACCGCTTCGTTGATCCAGTCGCGCATGCTTCCGTCCACGCGCTCCGCGGCGAACTTGGAAACGCCTCCACCGAGCACATATACCCTCCGCTGCTTGTCCAATACTTCCATACGTCTCCCTCCTCTGCTCTTTCTGCGAATCTGCTCCGTCTAAGTGGCCATGTGTGGTTTCGCGAAATTGAAGTATGCCCTGGCCATCTCCCTCAGGGCGCCCTCGTTATCCTCGGGAAGTTCCTTGATGACCTTGGCGGGCACCCCGGCCACCATGGACCGCGCCGGGATCTTCATGCCCTGCGGTACCACCGCGCCCGCGGCGACGACGCTGCCGTGGCCGACGACCGTCTCGTCCAGCACGACCGAGTTCATGCCTATCACGCAGTTGTCCTCTATGGTCGCCCCGTGCAGGATCGCCCCGTGCCCGCAGGTCACGTAGTTGCCGACGTGCACGGGACCGTGCAGGACGCAACAGTCCTGGATGCTCGAGAACTCCCCCACCACGATCTCGCCGCGGTCCGCCCGCAGGACGGCGTTATACCAGATGCTGGCGTTGGCGCCCACGCGCACATCCCCGATGAGCTGCGAACCCTCCGCCAGAAATGCCTCCGGCGAGATTCGTGGTGATTTGTCATGGTAGGGGACTAACATCTCGCTTCGACCTCCCTTTTGTTCACGCCAAGACCTGCCCGCGCTGAAGCGCTATCGGACATCAACACATCAAAAAACGACATATTGCCGGAAAACGTCAACATATTATAACACCGTTCAAAGCGCTTATAACAGTTACTGCGCCGTTTCGGGTCATACGCCGCGATGCCAGGCATTTCTCAAGTGAAGACCGAACCGGGACGATAAGATTACACGGAATCGAATTCCGCCCGTAGCGTGCATCATCCTGGTGGCAACGCTTGTTATCTGGAGAAACGTCGGTGAGAGAGGAGGGGCGGTGCCTGCGAGATTATATTGTCCCCAGTGCCTCAGTTTTGGAGATCCCCAGGCCGAATTCTGCACTTCCTGCGGCACGAAGCTTATCCCCCTGATGCGCGTGGTCATCATGCCCTTCGTGGAAAGCGGCCAGGAGCCCGATTCGCCCGGGGAGCACAGGGGCCTGGTGGAGAGAGAGGGCGAGCTGCAGCCCTCCCAGGCGATCGGCTGCCAGATGTACATGACCAGCGACCTCGAGGCCGCCCGCCTCATCGTCAGCCACAAGGAGACGTATTTCGCCGAGGCGGAACGCATGCTGCCGAATATGGTGAAGGGCTTCCTTGACCCCCTCGGTTTTTACGATATTCCCGATCCGGGCGAGGTGGACCTCGTGACGGTGAAGGCCGCCAACATGCCGACGGAACTGTTCGTCCTCATCCAGGACCAGTACGACCCCGAGTACCTCTTCCTCCCAGAGATCGAATATTTCTTCTTCCGCTATCCGCGCCTCCACACCTCGGGCAGAGGAGACGACAGCGGGTTCGGATACGCGCAGATAAGCGCCTTTCTACTGGACAACCGCGAGAACCGCATAGTAAGCCGCGGCCATGGCGCCGGCCTGGAGACCCACGACGTGAGCGGCGATATCATGGACGAGAACTACTCGATCCCCCTCGAAAGCCAGCTGGAGATCATGCGCATAGCCAGCGCGCAAGCGGTGGAGGGCCTGCTCAAATCGATGAAGATGGCCAGGTAGGTCACTTTTTACGGATGGGAGCGTATTCGAGGAGAAGCAGCTTCTCTCCGAATGCGGGGAAATTGATGGTGATCTCGGGGCCGCTCCTGCTGCGTGAGAGAGCCGTTACCACACCTTCACCGAACTTGTCGTGAACCACGCTGTCCCCGACCTGGAAAGCGGCGGCAAGAACGCCCGGTTCACCCAAGCCCACGCGCTCACCTGATACCTCGATCGTGGCGGGTCCCTCCTGTTTCACAAACTCCATGTATTTACGCGGGATATCCCTGATAAAGCGGGACTCCGGGCTCATCTTCAGGCTGCCGTACTGCGACCTGTACGCAGCTCCGCTGAGATAGAGGCGGTCCTTGGCGCGGGTCACTCCCACGTAGAACAGCCGGCGCTCCTCCTCCATGCTCTCCGCGCTCCCCATGCAGCGCATATGGGGAAAGATCCCGTCCTCCATGCCCACGATGAAGACCACCGGGAATTCCAGCCCCTTGGCGTTGTGCAGGGTCATGAGGGTCACCGCTCCCTCTTCCTCGTCGTAGAGATCGATCTCCGCCACCAGCGATACCCTTTCCAGGAAAGCATCAAGGCCTTCGCCGGGGTTGGAGGCGCTGAACTCCACCACGGCGTTTTTCAACTCCTGCAGGTTCTCAGCCCTGCCCTCGGCCTCGAAGGTCCCCTCCCGCTCCAGCGCCTCCAGGTAACCGCTGCGATCCAACACCGCTTGCAGCAGCTCCGGCAGGGGGAGCCGCTCGACCTCGGCGCTCAATCCATTGATGATTTCCACGAAGCCCGCGAGCTTCCTGCACGCCGCCGATCCCAGGTTCGGCACCTCCCCGGTGCGCTGCAGGGCCTCCCACATCCCCACTCCCTGGGAGCGGGCAAACGCGTCCAGGTGCGCCAGGGTCGTCTCTCCTATGCCCCGCTTGGGCTCGTTGATGATGCGCCGCAGGCTTACCGTGTCATCCGGGTTGAGGAGGAACTTCAGGTAAGCAAGGGCATCCTTTACCTCCTTGCGTTCGTAGAACTTGAACCCGCCCACGATCTTGTAGGGTATGCCGAAGCGCAGCAGTATCTCCTCGAAGGGCCGCGACTGGGCGTTCGTGCGGTAGAATACAGCGAAGTCCCGTTGGCCGTATTCTCCGCCCTCCAGCAGGCGGCTGACCTCCAGCGCGACGTAAGCGGTCTCGTCGCTTCCCGAGTTGGCGAAGAAATACCTGATCGGCTCCCCCTCCTCGCGCTCCGTCCACAGCCTCTTCTCCTTGCGCCCGGGGATGTGGGAGACCACGTTGTTGGCAGCCTCGAGGATGACCCGCGTAGAACGGTAATTGCGCTCAAGACGCACAACCCTTGATTCGGGGTAATCCTTCTCGAACTCCAGGATGTTACGAAGGTCGGCGCCACGCCAGGAATAGATGCCCTGGTCGTCATCGCCCACCACGCACAGGTTGCGGTGCCCGGCGGAGAGCAGCTTGACCAGGCGGTACTGGGCCAGGTTGGTGTCCTGGTACTCGTCGACGTTTATGTGGGAGAAGCGCTCCTGGTAATGCTCGAGCACGGGCCCGTAGAGCTCGAAGACGGCCACGGTATTGAGGAGAAGGTCGTCGAAATCCATGGCGTTGTTGCGGAAGAGCTGTGCCTGATAGGCTTTGTACACCCCCGAAACCACCTCGGTCAGCTCGTCCTCTATCCTGTCGCGATAGGAATCGGCGTCTATCATCTCGTTCTTGGCGTCGTTAATGAGGGAACGCACCAACCGCGGCGGATAGCGCTTGGTGTCGATCTCCATGTCCTTGATGATGCGGTTTATCATGCGCAGCTGATCGTCGTCGTCGTAGATGACGAATCCCTTGCGGTACCCCAAGCGCTCGGCTTCGCGCCTCAGTATGCGGGAACATGCGGAATGAAAGGTGGATACCCATATCGACCCCGCGCGAGGTCCCACCAGCCGGTATATCCTTCCCCGCATCTCCTCCGCCGCCTTGTTGGTGAAGGTGATGGCCAGGATGCGCGCCGGGTCCACTCCCCTGCTCGCGACGAGCAGGGCCACACGGTAGGTGAGCACGCGGGTCTTGCCGCTCCCCGCCCCAGCCAGGATGAGCAGGGGCCCGTCGAAGTAGAGGGCAGCCTCCCTCTGCTCGGGGTTGAGTTCTTTCAGCATCGCCTTCTCGCTTTTCACGCTCATATGCCGCGGTCCTTTCGGCCATCTTCCCTTTCGCGGCTACGCGAAACCGCTGCGCACCATCGAAGACTATATTACAGGCAAGCGACGGATGTTTTCATAACAGGGGTCAAGTCCTGGTACCGGGCGCATCCGCGCCAGATGACTTAATCCGGATTATAAGCTACTCTCGAATTGACCGGCTCAGCAACGGAAAATCCGACCGACGAGGCTCCGGAACGGGAACCATTGCGATTGACGCGCGAGATGCCTGACCGGGGTAGGAAGAGGACGCCGCGGGATGAAAGAGGGGAACGAGTTACCGCGTTGGCTTGCCGGCAGGTCCAGGCTGCTGGTGCAGATAGCCGCCGGGGGCATTTTCTTCATCCTGCTGTTCTTCCTGAGCCGTTACGAATACCTGCTCTTTCACTCGATCGCCGAGATATTCAGCTCCGTGATCGCCTTCACCATCTTTATCCTTGCATGGCACACGCGCCGCAATCTGGATAATGATTTCCTGCTCTTCATCGGCACCGCCTTCCTCTTCATCGGCGCCATCGACCTCCTGCACATGCTCGCCTATTCCGGCATGGGTGTCTTTAAGGGATATGACACGGACCTGCCTACCCAACTCTGGATCGCCGCCAGGTACATGCAGGCTTTCTCGTTCCTGCTGGCCCCCCTCTTCCTCACCCGCAGGCTGCCGGTCGGGATGACTTTCCTCGCCTTCGGCTTCCTCACGGCGCTGCTGCTGCTGAGCATCTTTTCCTTCGACATCTTCCCCGCCTGTTTCGTCGAGGATACGGGGCTCACCCCTTTCAAGAAGGTAAGCGAGTACATCATATCCTTCCTCCTCCTGGTGGCCGTATTCCTGTTCACGCGCAAGCGAAGGGCGTTCAGCGCCGCGGTATTCGGCATGATCGTATCGTCCCTGGTCCTGACCGTTGCCTCCGAGCTTTCCTTCACCCTGTATACCGACCCCTACGCCCTCCCCAACCTGCTCGGGCACTTCCTTAAGATACTCGCCTTCTACCTGATATACGTAGCCATCATCGAGACGGGCCTGGAGAGACCTTTCGACATCCTCTTCAGGGACCTGAAGCAGAGGGAGGAGATGCTCGAGGAAAGCGAGGCCAGGTACAGGGTTCTCTTCGATAACATGAAGAGCGGCGTGGCCGTTTACGGGGCGGTCGACGGTGGCAAGGATTTCGTGATCCTCGAGCTCAACGCTGCGGCGGAGAAGATCGAGCACCTGAAGAGGGGCGACGTCATCGGAAAAAGGGCCACGACCGTCTTCCCCTGCATCATCGCTTGCGGGCTGCTCGATTTGCTCAAGGGGGTGTGGAGGAATAACGAGTCGGGGTATTTCCCCGAGATGCAGTGCCACCATGACGGTCAGGAACGCTGGAAGGACTTCTTCATCTACAAGCTGCCCTCGGGCGAGGTGGTCACGGTCTACGAGGACATAAGCGGGCGCAAGCTCGCGGAAGACATACTCTCTCGTTACCGCGAACAACTCGAAGAGCAGGTGGAGGAGCGCACCCTGGAGCTCGTGGAAACCAACCGGAGATTGAACCTCGAGGTATCCGAGCGCAGAAAGAAAGCACGGGAGCTTCGCGAGGCCGCTGACCGCCTTCGTCTGCTGTCAACACACCTTCAGACCGTGCGCGAGGAGGAGAGAAGGCGTATAGCTATGCAGGTGCATGATGATCTCGGCCAGGAGTTGACGGTGCTGAAGATGAACCTGTCCCTGCTGGCGAAGAGGTCCAGCGGTGATGAGGAAGCCGGGAAGAGGACGAGAGAGCTTTCGGAGAGCATCGACGGGATCATCAGCACGGTGCGGGAGATCGCCTCAGAGCTGCGTCCGGCAGTCCTGGACGACCTGGGACTCGATGCCGCCCTGGAGTGGCAACTGGGTGTTTTTACCGAGAAGACGGGCATCGAGACCGCTTTCTCGACCGAGGCTGACTCCGGGCTAATCGATCCCGATCTCGGCGTCGCCCTCTTCCGCATATCGCAGGAGGCCCTGACCAATGTAGCCCGCCACTCGGGCGCCACCAGGGTCGAGGTGGGGCTTTCCTCGCAAGGTGAGGGCCTGGTCCTGACCATAAGAGACGACGGCAGGGGCATCATGGAGCACGAGATATCGAGCACGACTTCCCTTGGCATCATGGGCATGAACGAACGCGCAGACGCTTTTGGCGGCAAGGTGGAGCTAAGGGGCTCCGCCGGAGAAGGGACCACGTTGAGCGTCCGCATACCCCGTGCCGCGTCGCCCTGGAAGGGGCCTGGCCTCAAGCGTTGATGGGGTCAGGTCTTGTTTTTTGCATACCGCGGTATGATGCCTGTTGGCAACTGGGGTTTTATCGCGTTCGTGCAAAACGTGACCCCCATGGCTTGTGTCCGAGAGGTTCTTGTTCTTCCCGGCGTTGATCTGTCGATACGCTGGGTCTCGAGGTAATGGCGACTGCTGTCAGGTCTTGTCATTTCACGCCTCCGGCTCCGCCTGCGGCGCAAAACGCAAGACCATACCCCACCCTACAGGGAAAAGAACGAGCAGGGGTGCGCAGACGGGCGGGAACGTTACCCCCGGGATCTTCTACATCTCACTCCCACTCGATGGTGGCCGGCGGCTTGGAGCTGATGTCCAGCGCCACCCTGTTTACGCCCCTTACCTCGTTGATGATGCGGCTGGAGATGCGCTCCATGACCTCGTAGGGAAGGCGGGCCCAGTCGGCGGTCATGGCGTCCTCGCTGGTCACCGCCCGCACGATTATGGGATAGGCGTAGGTGCGCTCGTCGCCCATCACCCCGACCGACCTGATATCCGGGAGCACCGCGAAGGACTGCCATATCTCGCGGTAGAGGCCGGCGCGCTTTATCTCGCCCACCACGATGTCGTCCGCCTCGCGCAGGATGTCGAGCTTCTCGGCCGTGACCTCACCTATGATGCGTATGGCCAGCCCTGGACCCGGGAAGGGCTGCCTCCACACGATCTCTTCCGGGAGACCCAGTTCCTCCCCCATTACGCGTACCTCATCCTTGAAGAGATCGCGCAGGGGCTCAACCAGGGTGAAGTCCATGTCCTCGGGGAGGCCGCCGACGTTATGATGGGATTTGATGACCGCGGCGTCCCGCGTGCCGCTCTCGATTATGTCGGGATATAGGGTTCCCTGCACCAGGAAATGCGTGTCCTTGAGCTCCCTGGCCACTTCCTCGAAGACGCGGATAAACTCCTCCCCGATTATCTTCCTCTTGGCCTCGGGATCGGTTACTCCCTTCAGGCGCGACAGGAAGCGGTCCTGCGCCTTGACGTGGATGAGGTTCATGTGGAAGTGGCGCCTGAACTTGTCCTCTACCTGCTCCGCCTCCCCCTTGCGCAGCAGGCCGTGATCCACGAACACGCAGGTGAGCTGGTCGCCGACGGCTTTGTGCACCAGCACCGCGGCCGTGGCCGAGTCCACCCCGCCCGAGAGGCCGCATATGATCTTCTCGTTGCCCACCTGGGCGCGTATATCCTCCACCGCCTTCTCGATGATGGAGACCATGGTCCAGGAGGGGAGCAGGTCCGCCGCGGAGAAGAGGAAATTCTTCAGGACCTCCATACCCATGGGTGTATGGATGACCTCGGGGTGGAACTGCACGCCGAAGAACTTGCGCTCCAGGTCCTCCATGGCCGCCACCGGCGATGCGCCCGTGCTCGCCGTGACCTGGAAGCCGGGGGGAGCCTCGACAACGCTGTCGCCATGGCTCATCCATACCGCCTGTTCCAGGGGCACTCCCTCGAAGAGGATGCTGTCCCCTATCACCTTGAGGCCCGTCTTGCCGTACTCACGAATGCCGGTGGCCTCGACCCTGCCGCCGAGTTCCCGCGCGAGCAGCTGGTGCCCGTAACATATGCCCAGGACGGGAAGACCCAGCTTGAAGATGCCCGCATCGGGTACGGGCGCCCCTTTCTGGTAAACGCTGGAAGGGCCTCCCGAGAAGATGAGCGCGGAAGCGCCACGACTCCTTATCTCCTCGGGCGGGATATCGTAGGGGACGATTTCCGAGTACACCTTGCATTCCCTCACCCGGCGCGCGATGAGCTGCGCGTATTGAGCCCCGAAATCGATCACGAACACCTTTTCTTTTGGATTAGCGCTCAACTGCACTCCCTCTCTATGTTCCGGCTCCTGATCCTCACTTGGACCCTCGCGGCTCTACTTGATCATCCCCACGCCCTGCTCGTACTGCATCGCCTTGCCCTCGGTGCGCACGGCGGGTGCGATCATCACCTCCGCCCTCTGGAAAGCCCTTATGTTCTCGTATCCGCAGGTGGCCAGGGAGGTGCGCAGCGCCCCGAAGAGGTTTACCGTGCCATCGTTTTCGTGTGCGGGCCCGACCAGGATCTCCTCTATAGTCCAGCGGCCTTCCGTCTTGACCCTGGTGCCCCGGGGCAGGTCCGGGTGAAAAGTTGCCATGCCCCAGTGGTAGCCGCGGCCGGGGGCCTCCTTGGCCGCTGCCACGGGGGAGCCCAGCATCACCGCGTCGGCGCCGCAGGCGATGGCCTTGGCGATATCCCCGCCCGTGCGCATGCCACCGTCGGCGATGACGTTCACGTAGTCCCCGGTCTCCGTGAGATGGCGGACGCGCGCAGCTGCGGCATCGGCGAGGGCGGTTGCCTGCGGAACCCCTATCCCCAGCACCCCTCTGGTGGTGCAGGCGGCACCAGGCCCGACACCGACGAGCACACCCACCGCTCCCGTGCGCATGAGGTGCAGGGCGGTCGAATAGGACGCGCATCCTCCCACGATGGTCGGTATGGGCAGGTCCGCGATGAACTTCTTGAGGTTGAGGGGCTCGCTGCGGGACGATACGTGCTCCGCGCTGATCACCGTCCCCTGGATGACCAGGATGTCCAGCCCCGCCTCCAGGGCCGTCCTGTAATATTGCTCGACCCGCTGGGGAGTGAGGGAAGCCGCCGCAGTCACCCCTCTGTCCTTGATCTCGCGTATGCGTGTTCCTATCAACTCCTCCTTGATGGACTCCTGGTAGAGCCGCTGCATACCCCGTGTGGCCTCATCCTTGTCGAACCCGGCTATCTCCTCGAAAATGGGCTTCGGATCCTCGTACCTGGTCTGGAGACCCTCGAGGTTTAGCACGGCCAGACCCCCCAGTCTGCCGATGGTGACGGCCATATCCACATCGACAACGGCGTCCATGGCGGAGGCCAGGAAGGGTAGCTCGAAACGGTACTCGCTCAGCTCCCAGCTTATGTCCACATCGTCTGCGTCGCGCGTGCGCCGTGAAGGGACGACGGAAATATCGTCCAGCCCGTAACCCCTTCTCCCCGATTTGCCCAGTCCTATCTCGATCTCCATCTCAACCTCCAGGTACGCTTAAGTAACGCGCTGATCCCTGATCTTCTTTCAGTCCCTTCCTGTTTATGGGTATGCCCACATCCTCTAGGTGCGGGTGCGATTTCCTTCAGTCCCGGGTCTTCCGAAAGTCGGCCTTTCCTTAGTATTAGATATCAAACACTATACTCCTTTCCCCAGCCGTCAATAAAGGTCCAACGTTGATACCAAAGCTGGGGTCAGGTCTTGTTTTTTGCATACCGCGGTATGTCGCCTGTTGGCACCAGGGGTTTTATCGCGTGCATGCAAGACGTGACCCCGCGTCGCTGGCCTTGGGAGGTGGGTGGTTCATGTGAGCTGCCACCAGCCCGAGAACCGGGGATATAAAGAAGCCTTCCATCTGCTTGACCGACGCAGCCCGGGGAACTACCAGGTCGGTCGCAGCGAGGCTTTGCGAGCGAGACCGTTACCTGGAGGCCCCGGGCTATTCCGGAAGAACACAAGACCGTTACCCCCGGGCCCGGGTCCTGCGAAAAAGGGAGGGAATCAAAAGGGGAGGGGCGGCGCCCCTCCCCTTTGCAGATACTCTAACCTACATCATGCCCGGGGGCATGCCGCCGCCCGGCATTCCCATACCGGCGCCGCCTTCTTCCGGCTTCTCCGCCACCACGGCCTCCGTGGTGAGCAGCAAGCCCGCGATGGAAGCGGCGTTCTGAAGGGCGGAACGGGTGACCTTGGCGGGGTCGATGATTCCTTCCTTCATCATGTCCACGTAATCGCCATTTATGGCGTTGAAGCCCTGGCCCTTCTTGAGGCCCTTGACCTTCTCCACCACCACTGAGCCCTCGGCGCCGGCGTTGTTCGCTATCTGCCGCAGGGGCTCCTCCAGGGCGCGCCGAACTATCTCGGCGCCGGTCTTCTCGTCTCCATCGAGGTCATCGCTCTTGATGGCGTTGACCGCGTTCACCAGCACCACGCCACCGCCTGCGACGATGCCTTCCTCCACGGCGGCCTTGGTCGCCGAGAGGGCGTCCTCGATGCGGTGTTTCCTCTCCTTTAACTCCACCTCGGTGGCGGCTCCCACCTTGATCACGGCTACGCCGCCGGAGAGCTTGGCCAGGCGCTCCTGAAGCTTCTCGCGGTCGAACTCGGAATCGGAGCGGTCGATCTCCGACTTGATCTGGTTGACGCGGCCCTTGATGTCCTCGGCGGAGCCCGCGCCCTCGACGATGATGGTCTCCTCCTTGCTCACCTTGACCTGGCGGGCCCTGCCCAGCATGTCCAGGATCACGTTCTCGAGCTTTATGCCCAGTTCCTCGCTGATGGACTGGCCGCCGGTGACGATGGCGATGTCCTGCAGCATGGCCTTGCGCCGGTCACCGAAGCCGGGGGCTTTCACCGCGGCCGACTGGAAGGTGCCGCGGATCTTGTTGACCACCAGGGTGGCTAAGGCCTCGCCCTCCACGTCCTCGGCGATGATCAGGAGGGGCTTGCCCGCCTGCATGACCTTCTCCAGCACGGGCAGGAGATCGGCGATGGCGCTGATCTTCTGGTTGGCGATAAGGATGTAGGGATCGTCGAGCACCGCCTCCATGCGCTCCGGGTCGGTGACCATGTAGGGGGACAGGTAGCCCTTGTCGAACTGCATGCCCTCCACGACCTCGAAATTCATCCCGAAGGTCTGGCTCTCCTCGACGGTGATGACGCCGTCCTTGCCCACCTTGTCCATGGCGTCGGCGATGATCTGGCCGACCTCGTCGGAGTCCGCGGAGATGGCGGCCACGCGCGATATCTCCTCCTTGGTCTCCACTTCCTTGGAGTTCTTCTTGATGTCTTTGACCACCATGTCCACGGCCTTCTCGATGCCGCGCTTGAGCGCCATGGGATTGGCCCCGGCGGCCACGTTGCGCAGGCCTTCCTTCACCATGGCCTGGGCAAGAACGGTTGCGGAGGTGGTGCCATCTCCGGCTACGTCGTTGGTCTTGGTGGCTACTTCCTTGGCGAGCTGCGCGCCGCAGTTCTCCCAGACATCCTCCACCTCGATCTCGCGGGCGATGGTCACGCCGTCATTGGTGATCACGGGGGCGCCGAACTTCTTCTCGAGAACTACGTTGCGTCCCTTGGGGCCGAGCGTGACCTTGACCGTATTGGCGAGCTTGTTCACGCCCTCCTCGAGCAAGCGCCGTGCTTCCTCGTCGTACATTATCTCCTTGGCCATTTCCTCATTCTCCTCCTCTTAAAAGGTTTTTTAGCGTGTGCGGTTTCGGGTTTACTTTTTCTTCTTTTCCTTCTCGACCACGGCGAGGATGTCACGCTCGCTGAGGATGAGGTGCTCCTCTCCCCCGATCTTAACCTCCGTACCGCCGTACTTGGAGTAGATGATGGTATCCCCTTCCTTGACGTCCAGGGGATAGTACTTACCGTCCTCCCATCTCCCCGGACCGACGGCGATCACCGTGCCCTCCTGGGGCTTCTCCTTGGCGGTATCGGGTATCACCAGTCCGGATGGGGTCTTTTCCTCTCCCTCACCCGGCTTGACGATCACCCGATCACCCAAAGGCCTGAGTTTCATCTACACATCCCTCCAATCCTCGTCTTTACCTGCCTGATTACAACCGGCGCCGAGAACTACCCGGCACTCAAAGTGCAAGGGTCTTATCACTCGCCAGTTTAGAATGTTAGCACTCACAATGCTTGAGTGCTAAGAACGAGGATAGTACAACGTTTTCGAAATTGCAAGAGGTTTTAGGGGGATGTTACGGAAGAAGATCCCAGGGGGAGTACTGCTGCGGCATCGATGTCCAGGGGTGAGACCTCTCCGGCATCGAGCATTCGCCAACCCAGGGAGGCCACCATGGCCGCGTTGTCGGCACAGAGGTCGAGGGGGGGATAATATAGATTTATTCCCCTGCCCTTCAATTCCTTGCCAAGCCTCTCCCGCAGGCGGGTGTTGGCGGCTACCCCGCCGGCGAGGACCACACGGCCGACGCCCGTATCGCGCGCAGCGCGCGTGACCTTGTGCACCTGCACCTCGACCACCGCGTCCTGGAAAGACGCCGCGATGTCCTCGACCGGCGCGTCTTCGCCGCGTTCACGCAGCTTCCTGACGTGATTGATGACCGCTGTCTTCAGCCCCGAGAGGGAGAAATTATAGGTGCCGTCGTGCATGATGGCCCGGGGAAAGGAAACGGCCCGGGCATCTCCCCGGGTAGAGAGACGGTCTATCACCGGCCCGCCGGGATAACCGAGCCCCAGAAACCTGGCCACCTTGTCGTAAGCCTCGCCCGCGGCATCGTCCAGCGTCTCCCCGAGCACGTGGTAGCTGCGGTGAGCGGGCATGTGCACCAGCAGCGTATGGCCTCCCGAGACCACGAAGGCCACTAGCGGCGGCTCCAGCTCGGGGAAATGAAGAAAATTCGCATAGATATGCGCCTCCAGGTGGTTGACGGCCAGGAGGGGGATGCCCAGGGCGAAGGAAACGGCCTTGGCCGCGGTCAGCCCCACGAGCAGGGCTCCGATGAGGCCGGGACCCCTGGTGACCGCCACGCCTTCCAGGTCCGCGAGACCGATGCCGGCCATGGCAAGGGCTTCGCGCATGGCGGGCAGGACGGCCTCCAGGTGAGCGCGGCTGGCCAGCTCCGGGACAACTCCCCCGTAACGCGCGTGCAGGTCGGTCTGGGAGGAGATGACCAGCGACAGCACCTCTTTTCCGCCGCGCAACACCGCTGCCGAGGTCTCATCGCAGGAGGTCTCTATCCCCAGCACCAGACCCTCCCTAGGAGCAGGCATGCCCGTACCTCCCGCGCATCTCGTCCAGGAGAAGGCGATACTCCGGAGCGGTTACGTCCTCCGTCCACATGATCAGGGCGTTCTCCATATTGTCCACATAGTAATTCCTGCGTTCTCCCATTATCTGAAAGCCGAAACGCTTATACAGCTCGATGGCCTCGCGGTTCGACCCTCTCACCTCCAGGGTGAGAAATCGCGCGCCCATATCACGGGAGTAGTCCAAGAGCTCGAGGAGCAGGCGCGCTCCCAGCCCGCGCCGGCGCAGGTCCTCCCTTACCGCCAGGGTCATGACATGTGCTTCGTCCAGTATCAGCAGCGTTCCCCCATACCCGGCCAGGGTCCCGTCGCGGCGGGCAACCAGGTAGCAGGAATCGCGCTTCTCTATCTCGTGCAGGTACATACCCCTGGTCCAGGGGCTGCTGAACGCCACCCCCTCCATCTCCATGACCTCATCCAGGTCTTCTTCCCGCATGCGTCTTATGGTGAGCAACCCCTTCCCTCCTCTTCGCGCCCGCCTCTCTCGCGGGCGTCCGGACGCCTGAGATAGAAAGGAAGGAGGGCGACGGGGTCCTCCGTCTCCCCGCAAGCGTATGCGAGACGGCATATGCCCGCCAGGCTCTCCGCGCGCGGCGTCGCCGTTCCCGACCTGGTCAAGCCAGCGGGCCAGGCGCCGGGATACGCTTCCATGCCGTTCCCCACCCCGGCGACCTCGCTTCCCTCTTTCTCCATCCAGTCGCGCACGGACGCCGCCGCCGCCTCTGGCGGGGCGACGCGGGGCTCCATCAGTGCCACGGGATACCCGCGGTCCTGGCGGTAGAGGGCATGGTAAACCTCACCCCTCCTGGCATCGATGGCCGCGAACACGGCATCCCCGTGCTCCCCCACCCCCATCGCGGTGACCGTCAGGCTGTCGGGGGCCACAAGGGGGGCTTCGAGCGCCGCCGCCAGGACCTTGGCTGCGGTTACCGCCACCCTGACACCGGTGAAAGATCCCGGACCCCTGGCGACGCCGATAAGACCGATATCGCAGCGGTCGATGCCCGCCTCGGAAACCAGTTCCGCCGCGGCCACGAAGAGGCGGGATACGCGCGAGGCGCCGTTCACGTCCCGGTAGAAGACGCCGGATGGCCCGTCCACGACCAGCACCCCCCGGGGCGTGGACAGGTCCATGGCCATGAGCCAGAGATCTCCTCCAGCCAACTTTATCCCCTCCCCGGCGCCAACTCACGCAAGCGGCGCGTCCAAGCGTTTCCGTGCGGCGTGAAGACCAGCCGCCTCTCCTCGTCGCCGGCGCCGAAAAACAATGCCACCTCGAGGCTCTCCGCGCCGAAGAAACCGCTCGCGCGGTCGCCCCATTCCACCAGGAGCACGCCATCGCCGTCCAGGTATTCATCGACCCCGATGGCGAAGAAATCCGCCTCGCCCTCCAGGCGGTAAGCGTCGAGGTGATAGAAAGGCATGCTTCCGCGGTATTCCCGCATCAGGGTGAAGGTTGGGCTGGTGACCTGCTCGCCGACGCCGAGTCCGCGCGCCACGCCCTGCGCGAAACACGTCTTCCCCGCGCCGAGTTCGCCTACGAGCAGCACCACGTCACCGGGTCGCAGCAGTCGCGCCAGGGCCTGGCCGAGCTCCTGCGTCTCGCGCGCATTACGCGTCTCGAACGTGCGTGAAGCCTCCATGTCTCCTCTCAAGCCTCGCTTATCATATTATTCGAATCTTGGTGACGGGGTCACCTTATCGTTCGTCGTTCTCCAGAGGTGGTTATCATCGGCTTGTTCCCGGCGAGAAGATGACGGACGGTGGAGGCAACCCCCTCAGAAGAGGCCCATCTGTTCCGGTTCCTTGTCGGGCGGGGAACCCGCCTCCGCGTCTTTCCCGCCGGCTTCCGCCATCTCCCGCCAGCGCACCCTCTCGGATTCTAGGTGCTCGCGCAGCCTCTGGAAATCCTCGACGAGGGTGCTCTTCAGCGGCGGTTTGTGCAGCGCGGCCGCGGGATGGAATAGAGGCACGTAGGCAAGGCCCCCCTTGCGCATGAGCTTGCCGTGAAGCTGGGTGATCCCGGTATTCGTAACGAGCAGGGTCTTGGTGGCGTGGTTTCCCAGGGTGCAGATGATGCGCGGCCCGATAAGCTCGATCTGCTTGAAGAGAAAAGGCGTGCAGGTCGCCAGCTCCTGCGGTTGGGGATCGCGGTTCTCCGGCGGTCGGCATTTGAGCGTATTGGCGATGTACACCTGGGATCGCTCGAGGCCGATAGAACCCAGGAGCTGGTCGAGGAGCTGTCCCGCCGGTCCCACGAACGGGATGCCCTGTCTATCCTCGTGAAAACCCGGCGCCTCCCCCACGAACATTATCTCCGCCTGCTCGTCCCCCGTTCCCAGCACCAGGTTTGTCCGCGTATCGCCGAGGGGGCAGCGCCCGCAGTCCTTTATCGCCTCGTAAAGCTCGGCGATGGTGGAAGCCGCTTCCCATTCCTCCGCCATGGCACCGCCTAATGAGAGCAACTGCCGCAGCTCGTCGAGGAGCACGAGCCGCACGAGGAGGACCCGGCGGAAGAACGGAACTCCCCGGAGGACGCTCTTCCGCTCTTGAAACCGAATGCGGAAAGAAGCTTCTTTATGTCCTTGTTTCCGCAAGCGGCGCAACATTCGGCTTCATCCGACATGGTGCGCGCAAAATGCTCGAACTTCTCGCCGCATGCCTCGCACTTGTATTCGTAAAACGGCATTTCCACCCACTTCCTTTCACTATCTCAAATCACATTGTAAACGCTGCAAGCGGGGACGGGCAACGAAATGCATCACCCGGTCAGAGGAGCCCGCCTGCCGCGGCAATGTCCCGGCCACGGCCGGTGTTGCGCGGACGGCCGGTTTGTGACAATGTTTCTTATCATGGTATCTAGAGGGCATCTACATCAGGTACCGCATGAGAAGATCGCATAACTGCTTGCTTGAGGAAGTACGGCCCAGAAGGATATGGCCCCTGGTTGTCACCGCTCTCGTTGTAGGGGCCTATTTCCATTCCATGTTGTTCCTGGACAAGGTGCCCAATATCTCCGATATCAGGACCTATTATTACCCGGCCTGGACTTACTTTTCCCACGCGTTCAAGTCCGGAGGGCCTCCCCTGTGGTGCTCGGGCATATACTGCGGGTTCCCTCTCTTCGCTGACAGCGAGATGGGGGTCTTCTATCCCGTTAACCTCCTTTTCTTTCAACTCCCCGCGACGGCGGGGTTCAATTACTCCATCATCTTTCATTATCTCCTGGGGGGCTTCTTCGCCTTCGCTTACTGCCGGCTCATCCGCCTCAGCCGTCCCGCCTCGCTATTCGTCGCCATACCCTTCGTCCTCGGGGGATTCTTCCTATCCCACATGGTCCACCCTAACGCGGTCGCCACTGCGGCCTGGATGCCTCTCTTTCTCTATTGCCTGGAGAGAGCCCTGGCTGAAAAGCGGCTCTCGTTCTACGCGCTGGCGGGTGGGGTGCTCGGCGTGCAATCGCTCTCCGGCTTTCTCATGCTTCCTCTCGTTGAGATGGTACTGGCCCTGTTCTACGTGATCTTCCACCCCTCGCACCGGGGGGAAGGGCGCGGTAGTTCCGTCTTGCGCGCGCTGGGAGGGCTGGCCCTCGCCGCGGGCCTGGGAGCAGGGGTGGGCATGATACAGAACCTGCCCTCCTACAACCTGGTGCAGAACTCCTATCGGGCCGGAGGGCTCTCGGAGCAGGTCTCGAACATCGGCAGCCTGCCGCCGGCCCAGCTGGCGGGAATCGTCTTACCCCGCCTGTTCGGGGCGGGGCTGGCGCAGGGTGATTACCTGGGGGCATGGACCTTCGAGGAGACATATACCTATATCGGGATAATGCCGCTGCTCTTCGCGCCGGCGGCGCTGTTCAGGCCACGCAAATGGCACGCGGTCTTCTTCCTCTTCGCGGGGGTGGTATCCGTGCTCCTGAGCTTGGGGGACCGGGGCCTGCTGTGGGCGCTGTTGCGCCATCTGCCCGGCTTCAACGTGCTCAAGGGATCGAGCAGGTTTATCCTCACCTTCAACCTCGCGGCGCTCATCCTGGGGGGCATTGGCTTCGACCGCTGGCGGGAGGGCAATCTCTCCGAACGCATGCGCTCCCGCCTCTCGCGCTTCTGGGCGGTGACCGCCGTGGTTGTCGCCGGTCTTGTCGTCCTCTTCGTATTGCTCTACCGCTTCGACGCGGGGGACTTCCGCACCCTGTCGGAGGCGGTCGCCCGCCCCCTTACGGCGGGCATAAGCGCTGCCGCGGCAACAGTGGTCGACGGCGTCTATTCCTTCCTCTCCACCCCCCGTCTAGATCTCCTGGTCCCCCTGGTGATACTGGGGCTGTTCTTTCTGCTAATCCGCAAGGGATACGAGGCATCGGGGCCAAACCGTCTGAAAGTCGGTCTGGCGGTCTTCATAGCCGTCGTGGACGTCTTCGTGTTCGCGAGCTTCGTCCTCAACCCGGTGTCGAGGGCAAGCGCCGAATACCGGCCGGAGGTGCTGAGCGTGCTCGAGGAATCCGCGCGCGGCGGCAGGGTGGCCCTGATCAAGGAGCCGGGCGTGAACCGCGGCGAGTTCTCCCTTGCCTCGAACCAGCTCCTCCCCCACGGCCTCGAGGACGCCTTCGGATTCTCCACCATCCCGCCCGCGCGCCTGGACCGCTTCCTCGGGCTGGTGAACCAGGAGGTCGCCGAGCCGGCCCTGCGGCTGCTCGGGGTGGGACTCCTCTACAGCAACCTCGTACGCATCGGGGGCATGCCCTACGACCTGTCGATGCCGCATGTCATCCGCGGAGGCATGGGCGCGAACGCCTATGTGTACCCGGACGAAACCGTGGGCAGGGAGCTGCGCATGCTACTTGACGGCAGGGTCCTGGAGAAAAACAGCTCGGGGCGCCTGTACATCAAGCTCGACTCCATCTGCCGGGGACAGGTAAGAACACATCCCACCTTCATGGTGGAGAAGGAGGCGGGCAGCACCGATTACCTGCTCGAGGTGATTGGCGGAGACAGCCCCGCCTCATTCGAGCCGATCACGTTCACCTCCCCTGGTTTCGGGAAGGGGAGGCTCGCCCTCGAGATAGAGATGCCCCTGGGAGAACTGGGCGAGGCGGACGAGATCATCGTGACCACTTTCTGCGAAAGCGGCCTAGCTGAAACGCGCCTTGCGGCCGTGAGCGTCATAGACGAGGATGGGCGTGGAGTACCGCTGGGAGCATGGCCGCTCCTGTTCAGCGACAGCAGGTATGCGGTCTACCAGGTGCCGGATACGCTCCCCCGCGCCTTCGCCGCCTCGGATATCATCTGGACTGCGGACTGGAGGGAAGCGGTGGACCTCACGTGGAGCGAGGGCATGCTCCCGGACCGGGTGGTGCTCGTCGCCGGCGAGGTCGGCGCCGCTACGAGGGAAGCCATTGAGTCCATCTCGCCGCGGTCACGAGAGATCCGCGTCGAGTTCGAGGAGGAGGCAGGTGACCGCATGACGCTGCATGCCTCGGGCGATGATGACGCCGTCCTCGTCATAGGCATGGACCATCTGCCCGGCTGGAGCGCCCTCGTGGACGGGACGGAGGCCGAGATCTTCTCCGCCTACGGCTTCTTGAGCGCCATATACCTTCCGGCGGGAGACCACCGGGTGGAACTGTCATATCGCTCTCCAGGGCTTTCCGCTGGCATGGCCGTATCGGCGGCATCCCTGTTCCTGCTGCTCCTCCTGTGGGCCTTCCTGTGGAGGAGGGAGCGCGCCGCCTCCGCGGCCGCCAGGAACGGAACGGCGGAAGTCCCGCCTCCGGCCGGGGGTGGGATCAGCGCTTTCTTCCCCTGTTACAACGACTCCTCCACCCTGCAGGCGCTCATCGAGGAAGCCTTGGGCGTTCTGGGAGCTATCACCTCCGAATACGAGGTGATCATAGTGGACGACGGCAGCTCGGACAGCTCCGGCGCGGTCATCGACTCCCTGGCCGCCAGTTGCGAGAGGGTGCGTGTGGTGCGCCACGACCGTAACCGCGGTTACGGGGCGGCGCTGCGCAGCGGCATCAAGACCTCGACCATGGAATGGGTGTTCTACACCGACAGCGACGGGCAGTACGACGTGGGCGACCTGCTCCGCCTGCACCGGCTCAGCGGCACCGCGGACGTTGTCAACGGTTACAAGCGCAGCCGCAGTGACCCGTGGTATCGCGTCTTCCTAGGCGCCGCCTATAACGCGGTCATCCGCCTCATCTTCGCCATCCCCATCCGTGATACTGACTGCGACTTCCGCCTCATGCGGGGAGAGCTCGTGCGCGGCCTCGACCTGCGTTCGGAAGGAGGGGCCATCTGCGTGGAGCTGGTCAAGGGACTGCAGGCGGCAGAGGCCACATTCGCCGAGATGCCGGTTGAGCATTATCCCCGCGAGGAGGGAAAGAGCCAGTTCTTCAGGTTGAAGAATCTGGTTGTAATGGGAGGGGAGCTTGCGTCATTATGGTGGAGGCTCCTGAAGAGAGGTGAGGTTTAGGGTGCAGGGATCACCACGACTCTCTGGGTATTACAGCGGGAAACGGGTCCTCGTAACCGGAGGGATGGGGTTCATCGGCAGCAACCTGGTCAGACACCTGGTGCGGCTGGGCGCGAGCGTGACCGTCATCGACGCGTGTTTCCCCGACCAGGGCGCCAACCTGTTCAACCTGAGGGAGGTCCTCGAAGACCTGGTGCTGGTCGTGGCGGATATAGGTTCCTCCAACGAGATATCCAGCTACATCGTCGACCAGGAACTGGTGTTCAACCTGGCTTCCTGCATCAGCCACATCGGGTCCCTGCACAACCCATTCCAGGACCTCGAGCGCAACTGTTTCAGCCAGCTCCGCTTTCTGAGCGCCCTCTCGGAACTCAGCCCGCGTGCCCGCGTCATCTACACCGGATCCCGCAGCCAGTACGGGAACCCGGTCTATGCCCCCATCGACGAGGACCACCCCCTCAAGCCCCTGGACATAAACGGCGTACACAAGACCACGGTCGAGGAGTATCATCGCATCTTCCATGGTTTGGGGCATATTACGTTCACCTCGCTGCGGCTGACCAACATCTTCGGCCCGCACCACCAGATGCACCACGACGGCCAGGGATTCCTCAACTGGTTCATCCGCCAGGGACTGTCCGGCCAGGAGATCTGTGTCTTTGGCGACGGCAGCCAGGAGAGGGACTTCCTCTATGTGGATGACGTCGTCGAAGCCCTTCTGCTCGTAGCCCCGGAAAAGCGGAGCGAAGGGGGCATCTTCAACCTGGCATCCGGAATACCCGTGACCGTGGCCGAGGCCGCCGAGGCGGTATGCGGCCTCACGGGCACGTCCTGGCGGCGAATCCCCTATCCGCCGGAACGCTGTTCCGTCGAGCCCGGCAGCCTGCGCATTGACGGTTCCCGCTTGCAGAAGCTGCTCGGGTGGACTCCCGGTTCGGACTTGCGCAACAGTCTCGCGGAGACCATTTCATTCTACCGCCGACACGGCTCGCGCTATTTCCACGGCCAGAGGGGCAACGTCTTTTATTCCGAGAAAGGCCTGGATTGAAAGCGTTCGACATCCCTTTCCTGGACCTCTCGCGCCAGGATGCAGAGCTGGCCGCAGAGCTTAACGAGGCCTTCTCCCTCTTTCTGCGGCGGGGCATCCACGTGCTCGGCCCGGAGGTGTCCTCGCTCGAGAGCGAATTCGCCGCCTTCTGCGGTACCTCCGCGGGCGTCGGCTTGGCGTCGGGGACCGACGCACTGCTGCTCGCCCTCAAGGCCCTGGGCGCGCAATCCGGGGACGAGGTCATAACGCCCGCCCTCTCTGCCCCTCCTACGGCCGTTGCGGTATCCCTCGCAGGAGCGGTCCCCGTCTATACCGACATCGACGCCACGACACTCTGCATCGACCCCTCCCTGGTCGCGGAGAGGATCACCGCCCGTTCCCGTTTCCTGCTCGTGGTCCACCTCTACGGGCGCATGGCGGACATGGGGCCGCTGGCCGCAGTGGCACGCGAGCACGGGCTCATCCTGCTCGAGGACTGCGCCCAGGCCCACGGCGCCGCCGTCTCGGGGAAGGCGGCCGGGACCTGGGGACGTGCCGGCTCCTACAGCTTTTACCCCACCAAGAACCTGGGGGCCTACGGGGACGGGGGCATGGTGGTCACGGACGACGCCGGGCTGGCAGAGCGCCTGCGCTCGCTGCGGGACTACGGTCGCATCGACCGCGATCGCCTCGGGGAGATTGGCTTCAACAGCCGCCTGGACGAGCTGCAGGCCGCCTTGCTGCGAGTGAAGCTCGGGCACCTGGAAAGGTGGAACCGGAGGCGGCGTGAGCTCGCGAGGCGCTACCTCGAAGGGCTTGACGGCTTGCCCTTGCGCCTGCCGCGATGGGACGGGGGCGAGGAGCACTGCTTTCATCTTTTCGTCGTGGAATGCGAGGAACGCGAGGCTTTGCGTTCGCACCTCGAGGAAAGGGGCATCCAAGCCGCGGTGCACTATCCCGTCCCGCTCCACCGGCAGCCCCCCTACAGGGACGGGGGAGCCCCCCCACGTTCCTTCCCCGTCACCGAGCGAGTGGCGGCGCAGGCGCTCTCGCTGCCCCTTTACCCTTACTTGAGAGAGGACGAGCAGGAAAGGATCGTGGAGGCCGTGCGTGATTTCTTCGGGGTCTCCTGATGCGCGCTCACATATAGGTCGTGAGGCGACTGCAGCCCATCTTCCGCGGCGGGCGCGTCTCCCCAGCCGCGTATCCCATCAGGACAAGGGCCAGGGGCCGGATGTCCTTCGCAAGGCGCAGGATCCTGACCACGTCGTCCTCCCTGAAAGCCCCGACCCAGCAGCTTCCCAGCCCCAGGGCCGTCGCCGCCAGCAGCATGTTCTGAACCGCCGCCGCAGTATCCTGGACGGAGTAGAGCTCGATCCCCCTCTTCCCGTAACTCAGGGAGTGCGCAGCCAGGTCGGCGCATACCACGATCACCACCGGCGCCTCGGCTACGAAACCCTGGCCTAGCGCGGCGGCCGCCAACGCTTTCTTCACCTCCGCCTCCCCGACCACGACGAAACGCCATGGCTGCACGTTTCCGGCCGAGGGCGCCAGGCAACCGCAGCGCAGGACCTCCTCAACCAGCTCTCCGGGCACGTCGCGTCCCGCCTCGAATGAGCGTACGCTGCGCCTCTCCTCCATGGCCTCGAAGACGTCCATTACCTCTCTCCTCCCCAGACCAGGTCGGCGTTGGCCGGGATGCCCGCCACCGACTCCGCGTAGAGAACGGCGTTGCGCACTGCCCGCGACACGGCCACGGAGCCTATCACGCCGACCATGTCCGCGGAAGCATCGACCTGGCCGGTCGCTGCGGCGAAGACCAGGTCGCCGTCGAGCTTGGTGTGGCACGGCGAGATGGCCCGGGCGAAGCCGTTGTGACCTCTCTGTGCCACCCAGTTGACGTCCGTCTTGGACAGCCTGGCATTGGTCACTATCACCCCCAGGGTGGTGTTGGTAAGGGGCGGGGATTCGCAGGTGGCGCAGAGTATGTTCTCGATGCACGCCTCGGTACAGGCAAAACCGCCCTCGGGGGCGCGAGCGCCGGCGATGATCTCGCCCTTCCCGTCCACGACGTCACCGAAGGCGTTCACCACGACAAGCGCGAACACCTTCAGGGCACCAGCCTCGATAAACGCCGTTCCCAGGCCGCTCTTGGTGCAGCTCGCCGGCCCGAACATCATCCCCACCGTGGCCCCCATGCCCGCGCCCAGGTTCCCCTGCCGGGTTATATCATCCGAGGCGTCCTGGCAGGCGCGGTAACCCATCTTGGCATCGGGACGGGCCATGGGATCTCCCACCCCCAGGTCGAAGATGACTGCGGCGGGGACTATGGGCACCCGCGCCACCCCGGTCTCAAAACCTATGCCCTGCTCCTCCAGGTATCTCACCACTCCCACGGTCGAAGCAAGGCCAAAGGCGCTGCCCCCCGAGAGCACGAAGGCATGTACCTCCTCCACCAGGTTGACGGGGTTGAGCAGGTCCGTCTCGCGCGTGCCGGGAGCCCCTCCGCGCACGTCGACGCCCCCCTTGCCACCCGGGGGAAGCAGGACTACGGTGCACCCCGTGAGGCCTGTTTCGTCCTGGGCATGTCCCACCTTTACGCCATCGATAGTGAAGGCCATGACCTCCTCCCTTCCAACCCCTCGCGCGACAGGCCGGATCGCAGTATATCGGGGCGAACTGCGGGCACCGCGCGCGGCTCTAGTCCCCGAAGCGGATAAGGTCCGCCGCGAACCTCAAGGCCTCCTCCCGTGTCTTGAGCGCTCCCTCCAATTGGGCAATGCGCACTTCCTTGAGGATCTCGCCGATGGCGGGCCCTTCTGCGAGCCCGAGCTCCCGCATGAGATCGCGGCCCCCAATTAGCGGGGCAACGTCCTTTTCCCTGAAATAGGCGTCCAGCAGCAGATCGCAGGTTGCGATGTAGGCCTCCCGTTCCTCGGGCGTGTTGAGGGGCCCCTGGGTGGCCAAACGGTCCGCCGTCGACAGGAGGACCACGTCCACGAGCTCTTCCCCCAGCCTGGTTACCATCTTTCTCCGCTGACGCTCCGAGGCGTGCTCCGGCAAGGTGATCCCGATATCCATGTGCCTGCCCACGGTGCAGGCCAGGTAATCGGTGGCCCTGCGGGAGAGACGCAACCTCTCCGCGAGCCTCAGGACCGCATCCTGGCTGTATTTCTGATGGGAGTAGAAATGGATGCGCCCCGAGTCATCCCGTGTCAGGGTCTTCACTTTCCCGGTGTCGTGATATAGCGCGGCCAGGCGCAGAAAGGAGCTTCGCGGCTGCAGGTCCTGCAGGGTCTGCTGCATATGCTCCTCGATCCTCTCGGCGTGTCGCGGGAAAGCCTTCCCCGGATCCTGCAGCAGGTCGTCCAGCTTCTCCAGGGTGAGCAGTGTATGCGACCATACGTCCAGGTGATGATAGGCGTTCTGTTCCAGGCCCACCGTTTCCGTCAGATCCGGGAAAACGTACTGCAGCAGCCCCGTGGATTCGAGCTCCGCGAAGATGCGGGCGGTCTCGGGGTAAAGCAGGGTCTCCACGAGCTCAACCGTTATCCTCTCCCCGGGTACCTTGGTCACCAGGGGCGCGTATTTCCTCATGTGGTTCAGGGTGCGCTCCTCGTATTCCAGCCCGAGCAAGTGCCGGAAGCGCATGGCCCTCATCAGGCGAACCGGATCCATGAGGAAAGACTCGTTTGAGCATTCACGCAGGATACCGCGGGAGAGGTCACGCCAGCCGTAATTCTTGTCTATGAGGTCCCTCGGCAGGCGCAGTTCCTCGCGCACGAGCCTCTCGAGGTCGACGGCCATGGCATTGATGGTGAAGTCACGGTAGGACAGGTCCTCCTCGACGCTTATCCCCCTGATGGGCGCGAAGTCCAGGGTACGCCTGCGGCCGTCCCCGTCGATGACCACGCGGTACGTCCTCTCTTCCTCGTGGAGGAGGAACCCCTTTCCGTCCCATCGCGAGGCCACCTCCATCGCCACTTCCCCGGGATCTACCGAGGTGATGAAGTCGATGTCCTGCGCCACATCTCCGAGGAAGTAGTCCCTGAGATAGCCTCCTACCAGGTATATCTCCCTCCCGCCCAGGGAAGCGAGGTAGGCAAGGAGCGATCCGAGAAAGGGATCGATATGGCTAAGGTCATCCAGGGTCAGAGTATTGGGGAGGACCTTCAAATTCCCTCCTTCTTGCGTTCAGCGCTGCCCCGCCTCAACATTATAGCTCATGGATGACCGAGAATTGGAGTAAGCCCGAGAACCGGGGATCGGTCGTCTGGCACGAACGTGCATATGAGCGGTTAAGGTGAAGGGGGCGTTCCGGGTGTCGCCAATAGTAAAGACACGCTGGCCCGGCGGATGAGGCGTTCGGGCGAAACTTAGGTCTGTGCTGCCACCGCGCCCGAGAACTACCGGCTCGGACTGCCTCATCGACATGTGCATCGATGTGGTCGTTAAAACCTCATTCCGGCCGGGTGTCGCTTATATAAATACACCCTGCCCGAGAACCGGGGATCGGTCGTCTGGCACGAACGTGCATATGAGCGGTTAAGGTGAAGGGGGCGTTCCGGGTGTCGCCAATAGTAAAGACACGCTGGCCCGGCGGATGAGGCGTTCGGGCGAAACTTAGGTCTGTGCTGCCACCGCGCCCGAGAACTACCGGGTCGGTATCCGCGAGGCTTTGCGAGCGGGACCGTTACCAGGAGGCTCGGGCCGTTCATACATCGCCCGAACGCCCAGCTTCCCGGGCTAGTCCCGTGTCCAGTAGACGCGCGCGAAATCGGAGTGGTGCTGCCACTGTATGTCGAGATGGCCGGAGAACGCCTTCTCGAACTCCTTCCCGAGCCGCTCGGCCAGGACGCGGTCGGTGGTCTCGATCATGATCTCTTCTTTCTTCTCCTCGATATGATAGATGCGTGCGGCGATATTCTTGCGCAGTTTTTTCTGCGCCACGCTGCGTATGAGGTTCTTCGCTTCCTCCCGATGCTTATCGATGAAATCCCCCCTGAGATAGACCACGCCGTCAACCTGACCTTTTGCCACCCTCTCGCAGCCGGGGCACAGGTGCTTCTCCCACCCGTTGCCCTTCATGGCCTTGGCCCTGACCGCCTCGTCGAAGTCCCATTTCTGGTCGATGCAAACGGCATAGCAGGAAGGACAAATCTTCATAATCCTGTTCCTCCTTCAGGCTCCACGGAAAATCATCTGTCCGTTAAGATCCTGCGTATAGACCCATATATCACCTCCAACAGGGCTTCACGGTTCGCGGGACCGAGCGCGTACACGGAGACGTCATCCCTGGAAAGGATATCGGCCAGGAATGCGTCGTTCCCGGAATGCGCCGTGGCCAGCAGGGGCACGGGCGCATCAAGAAGGTCCTTGAGGGTTGAACGGAAAGCGGCAGAGAACAGTTCCATGCGTCCGATCTCGTCTATTATCATCACGTCCGCCCCCGCCCCCCCTTCCAGGGCACGCAGGGCTATCCTCTCGAACGACGCGACGTCAACGCCGTATTTCCCTACCCGTTGTCCTCCCTTGTAAGCGACGTGTGCAAGAATACCGGCATCTCCCCCCAGGTCTCGTACCTGGAACCCGATGCGATCGCGGCCTTCCCTTATCTCCTCGGTCACGAATCCCGCCGTCTTGAACCCGTGCTGGGCGAACCGCTCGACCAACCTCACCACAAGGGTGGTTTTACCGCTTCCGGGCCTTCCCGTTACCAGGATGTTATCTGACATCCGCCCCCTTGTCCTTCGCGGATGGGGCAAGCCGTGGCTTTCATGCCGGCGGTTATTCCGCTCGATAATAATAATCTACCCCGGGAGACGTTTTATAAACGGTTGAGATATATGCGCGGGACTCGTTTTCCTATGCCGCACACGACCTCGTAGTTTATGGTTCCACGCTCCTCGGCCATGCGTTCCACGCCGATATCCTCCATCCCGTACCCGCCGATGATCGTGGCTTCCTCGCCAGGTTCATACAGGTCGTCCCCCAGGTCGACCATGCACAGGTCCATGCAGACGGTACCGACCTGTGGATAGCGCCTGCCGGCGATGAACACCTCCCAGCGGTTCGATAGATCGCGCGAAAGCCCGTCCGCGTAGCCGATGGGCAGGACCGCGATCCATGCGTCGCGCTCGCACTTGTAGGTGAGCCCATAGCTCACTCCCTCGGCCTCGCATGCCCTGAAGACGTGGCCTACCTCCGTCTTCAGAGAGAGCGCCGGCCGCAGGTCCAGGGAACCGCGAAATCCTGCGCCCGGCAGGAGCCCGTACATGGCGATGCCCAGGCGTATCATCTCCAGGCGAGACTCCGGAACGGATATGGCCGCTCCCGAAGCCGCCGCGTGCCTCAGCGGGATCCTCAGTCCCGCTTCCTCCACCTCCTGGAGAACCTGCCGGAAGGTCTCCCATTGCCGTAAGGTGAAGGTGTCGCCGGGAAGCGATGCGTTGGCGAGATGGGTGTAGATGCCCTCGACCTCCAGTCCCCGCAGGGAAGCCACCTCTCCCGCCAGCGCGGCCGCTTCCCGCGGGCTGGCCCCCACGCGGTGCATACCAGTATCGACCTTGATATGCACGTCGACCTTCGCGCCCTTCGCGGCTGCGGCACGCGAGAGCGCATGCGCGTATGGCCGCGTGTACACCGTGGGGACCAGGCTCAGCTCGACCACCCTCGCGGCGGCTTCGGGGGGCGGTTCGAAGAGGAGGTGGATGGGTTCGCGCAAGCCGGCGGCCCTCAGCTCTTCTCCCTCCTCGACCAGCGCCACCCCCAGGCGGCTCGCCCCCGCCTGCAGGGCGGCGCGGGCAGATTCCACCGCGCCGTGTCCGTAGCCGTCCGCCTTGACGACGGCCATGACCCGACACGTCGCGCCCACCAGCTCGACGAAGAGGCCCACGTTGTGCCGGATGCACTCCAGGTCAACCTCCGCGCGGGTCGGCCGCCATGAACCCCTCCCGTCCATGGACCCCTCAACCCCCGGTGAGGGTCTTGAGGATGTCGGTCCTGGTGATTATGCCCCGAAGGACCCGGTCCTCTTCCACCAGCACGTATTCGAGGTCTTTGTCCACCATCAGGGTAGCCACCTTCTCCACGCTGTCCTGGGGGCTCACCGCCTCGTATTCCTCCTCCATGACGTCCTGTGCCACCGCGCCGACCGCCTGCCGCAACTCTTTCTCGAAACGTTTGAGCGACGTAGGCAGCATGATGTAGCTGTCCAGGAAATGAACGAAGGTGGGGAAATGGATCTTGGCGTCCTGGTGGACCAGGTCCTCCTCGTCCACGACGCCCAGCACCTTGCCGCCTTCGTCGACGACCGGAAGGCAGCGGACGCGGTTGTCCAGCATGATCTGGGCGAGCTCCTTTACCGGGGTATCGCGGTCTACGGTCAGGGGGTTGGCGCTCATGAGGTCTTGCGCCGTTTTCACGTCCATCGCTCCTCCTCTCTTTCTCGCAGCAACCCCGACAACGCCAGGGGCAGGTGTGAGATGATGTCTCCGGCCACCATGCCGAGGGGTCCCACCATGTGTGCCGCCAGTTCCGCCGCCTTGCCGTGGATAAAAACGCCGCACAACGCCGCGTGCAGGGGCTCCAGACCCTGGGCGCACAAGGCAGCAGTGCACCCGGTGAGTACATCGCCGCTGCCCGCCGTGGCAAGGCTCGGCAGCGCCAGCGTGTTCACGTAAATCCTTCCGTCCGGGCTCGCCACCAGGGTATTGGCGCCTTTCAGCACGGTGGTGCAGCCGAACCTGCCGGCCGCCTCCGCCGCGGAGGCCATGCGTGAGGACTGGATATCTCCCGCCCTGCGCCCCAGCAGACGTCCCAGCTCACCGGGGTGAGGGGTTATCACCGTTGCGGCTTCCCTGGCGGACAGGAAGTCGGCGCGCGGCGCGGCGCAGTTGATGCCGTCCGCGTCGAGGACCACGGGCTTGCGCGCCCGTCTCAACAGGCCCTCGACCACCTCGCAGGTGGCGGTCGCCGTACCCACCCCCGGTCCGATGGCGAGCACGTCGTAATCCTCCAGCTTGTCCAGCACGATATCCAGCGCCTCTGCGGCGATGTATCCAGCTCCCGCGTCAGGCAAAGGGATGGTCATGACCTCGGTGAGCTTGACCTCCATGACGGGGTTGAGCGAAGCGGGGACCGCGAGCGTAACCACTCCCGCTCCCGAGCGCATGGCCGCCCGGGAACAGAGCGCGGCGGCCCCGGTGAGTCCCACCGATCCCGCCACCACCAGCACGCGACCGCTGCTGCCCTTGTGGGCGTCGAGGCCGCGGCGCGGCAGCAGCTCCGCGACCATCCCGGCTTCGATGGTGAACATCTCGCTCTCCACCACGTCTTGAAGGAGGCGGGCGGGTATGCCGATATCCACGACGACGATGTCGCCCGTAAGTTCCGCCCCGGGAAAGAGATAGAGGCCCGCCTTCGGCCATGCGAAGGTCACGGTCCGCACGGCTCTCACGGCGGGGCCAGCCACGCCGCCCGTTTCCGCATCGACACCCGAGGGCACGTCCACCGCGAGCACCGGAGCCCCGCTGGCGTTGATGGCCTCGATGGCCGCCGCGAACTCTCCCTCCGCGGCTCCGTGGAAACCGGTCCCGAAGATGGCGTCTATGACGAGGTCCGGTCCCCACATATCCCCGGCAAGCCCTGGAGCGGCGCCCGCGACCTCTCCGCCCTCCGCGACGAAGCGACGATGATTGGCGGCGGCGGCGGCGGAGAGCTCGTCCTCCCGGCCAAGCAGGTAGACCTTCACTTTGGCTCCCCATGATGCGAGGTAGCGGGCGGCCACGAAACCGTCTCCCCCGTTGTTCCCCTTTGCGGCAACAACGTATATCGTCTTGCCGGCGCACAGGCCGAGGATGTCCCGTGCCTGCTCGGCCACGAACCTCCCCGCCCTCTCCATGAGGTCCAGGGAGGGTATGCCCTCCTCTATCGCCCTGCGGTCCAGGGCGGCCATCTCGCGCGGCAGCACCACCCTCATGGTCCCGACCCCCCGCCCAACGCCTCGGCCATCGCTATGGCCATGCCCCCGCTGTGGGAGACACTGACCAGTATCTTTTCCACGCCGCGGCGTGAGGCCACTTCCCTCGCGCGGCCGGAAAGCTCCAGATAGGGCTCTCCGTTCTCGCCCGCCAGCATCTCCAGGTCCGGCCAGGAGAATCCCCTGATCCCCGTCCCCAGCGCCTTGGCGGCCGCTTCCTTGGCGGCGAAACAACCGGCGTAACGCCGGCCGGGCCGGGCGCAGGCCTCGCACCTCTCCCTCTCACGCGCCGAGAAAACGCGCGACACGAATCCCTCGTGCCGCGCCATCGCTCTCTCTATCCTTGCGACCTCTACCAGGTCCACGCCGATTCCCAGGATATCCATAAGCCCTTTCTCTCGGCCGCGCCCCTTTCGCCGGGCGACCGACACCTTACATCTTCATTCTCCGCCCCGGCGCCGTTCCCTCCCCCCTACTCCACCGTAACCGTTTTCGCGAGGTTGCGAGGCTGGTCCACGTTGCATCCCCTGAGCTTGGCGATGTTATAGGCCAGGAGCTGCAGGGCGGGGGCCAGCACCACCGGGTTGTACTGCGGCTTTACCTCGGGAACGAAGATGGTCTCCTCGCAGCACGCCGCGACCTCCTCGTCCCCCTCGGTGGCCAGGGCGATCACCGGGGCCTGGCGCGCCCGCACCTCCTCGATGTTGCTGCGCACCTTGTCGTACACGGGATCCCGGGGGGTGAGCACCACGACCGGGAAACCGGGGTGGAGCAGGGCGATGGGTCCGTGCTTCATCTCGCCGGCGGGGTAGCCCTCGGCATGGATGTAGGAGATCTCCTTGAGCTTCAGGGCGGCCTCCATGGCCATGGGGTAATTTATGTTGCGCCCGAGGAAGAGGAAGTCCTCGCAGCGGCAGTACCTGTCCGCGCAGCGCTCCACCGTCTCCAGATCCTGCAGCACCTTCTCCACCTCGCCGGGGAGCGCCTCCAGCTCCCCGAAGGTCTCCCTTACGAACCCCTCCTGGAGCAGGCCCCGTTCCTGGCCCAGGTACAGCCCCAGCAGGTACACCGCCGCGATCTGGGTAAAGAAGGTCTTGGTGGCGGCCACCCCGATCTCCGGCCCCGCGTGCGTGTACAGCACGCCGTCGGACTCGCGGGCCATCATGCTGCCCACCACGTTCACTATGGAGAGCGTATGCGCGCAGCTGCCGGCGGCACAGCGTACGGCGCTCATGGTGTCGGCGGTCTCGCCGGACTGACTGACCGCGACCACCAGGCACGAGGGGTCGAGGCGCGGCTCGCGGTAGCAGAACTCCGAGGCGATGTCCACCTCCACCGGTATGTCCATCCAGTTCTCGATGATATAACGGCCGAGGAGGGAAGCGTGGTACGAGGTGCCGCAGGAGACGAAGATGATGCGGCGGATCGCTTTCAGGTCCAGCTTCGCATCTTCCAGTTCCTCGATACGCAGCAGGCCCGACCTGGACAGCCTGCCCCGCAGGGTGTCCGTCCATGCCTGGGGCTGCTCGAAGATCTCCTTGAGCATGAAGTCGGAGTATCCCCCCTTCTCCACCGCGGCCACGTCGAAGGGCACCTCGTAGGGCTCTCTCTCCACCTTGCGGCCTTGCGAATCCACCACAGCCCAATCGCGGCGGGTTATCCGCGCCAGCTCGCCGTTCTCCAGGGCGACCGCTTCCCGGGTGCAGTCCAGCAGGGCGGGAGTGGCCGAGACGAGGAAGTTCTCGTCCTTGCCTATGCCCATCACCAGCGGGCTGTCCTTGCGGGCGCCCACCAGCACCCCCGGCTCGCGGGAGCTCATGAGCACCAGCGCGTAGGCTCCTTCCATATCCTCGAGGGCGCGCCGCGTCGCCTCCAGCAGGTCGCCCTGGTAGTATTCCTCCACCAGGTGGGCGACGATCTCGGAATCGGTCTGGGAACGGAAGCGGTGCCCCCTTGCCTCCAGTTCATCGCGCAGCTCGCGGAAGTTCTCGATGATTCCGTTATGGGCCACCGCGATCTCGCCGCTGCAATCGAGGTGGGGGTGGGCGTTCTCCATGGAGGGTTGCCCGTGGGTGGCCCAGCGCGTGTGCGCAATACCCATCTCGCTGTCGCCCCGGAACCAGCCCAGGTGCGGCGCGAGGGTGTCCAGGTTTCCCTTGCGCTTGAGCAGGTCTATCCTCTCGCCGTCGAAGACGGCTATGCCCGCGGAATCGTAGCCGCGATATTCCAGGCGCCGCAGTCCCTGAAACAGGGTCCGCGGCACGTCGCGCCCCCCTACGTAGGCGACGATGCCGCACATGTCAGCGAGCCTCCCTCTCGATCAGCTCGGACAGTGTCCGGGCAGCCTCCTCGGCCTGCTGCGGGTCCAGCGCTTCCACCATGACCCTCACCACCGGCTCGGTGCCCGAGGGACGGACCAGCACGCGCCCCTCCCCCGCCAGTTTCTCCTCACAGTCGCGCAAGGCCTCGGCGATGACCGGCGATCTCCCCGCCGCCTCCTTGTCCCTGACCCTGACGTTTATGAGCACCTGGGGGATCCTCTCCATCACGCCGCTGAGATCGGAAAGGGCCCTCCCCGACTCCACCATGACCTCCATGAGCTTGAGGGAGGTAAGCAGGCCGTCGCCGGTGGTAGCGTGGTCCCCGAAGATTATATGCCCCGACTGCTCGCCGCCGAGGTTGAGCCCCTCCTCCAGCATCCTCTCGAGGACGTACCGGTCTCCCACCCTGGTGACCCGCACCGCTATGCCCTCGCGCCGCATGGCGTGGTGAAAGCCCAGGTTGGTCATGACCGTGGTGACCATTGCCCTGCCCTTGAGCGTCCCCTTGTCCCTCATGTGCAGGGCACAGATGGCCATGATGAAGTCGCCGTCCACGAGCCGACCCCGTTCGTCCACCGCCAGCAGGCGGTCCGCGTCGCCGTCGAAAGCCAGTCCCAGGTCGGCGCCTGTGTCCAGCACCACCCGCTGCAGTTGCTCGGTATGCGTGGAGCCACACTGGAGGTTGATGTTCAACCCATCCGGCTCGGCGTTGAGCACGGTCACCCGCGCTCCCAGGCGCTCCAGCAGCATCGGCGCGACGCGATAGGCGGCCCCGTGGGCGCAATCGAGAACCGCGCTCAATCCCGATAGGTCGGGGCTGACAACGGACAGGAGGTGCTCGAGGTACGCCTCCTCGGCATCGCTGGCCGGCTGGACGCAGCCGACGGCGTCGCCGTTGGGGCGGTCGCCGTGCTCCGTGGCGTCAACGAGGCACTCCATCTCCAGCTCCAGTTCGTCAGGCAGCTTGTAGCCCGAGCGGTGGAAGAACTTGATGCCGTTGTCCCGCGCCGGGTTGTGTGAAGCGGAGATGACCACCCCGGCGTCCGCTCCCTTGTGCGCGGTGAGGAAGGCAACAGCGGGCGTGGGGACCACGCCCAGGAGCCCCACCCTCCCCCCGCCGGAGCAGATACCAGCCACAAGGGCCGACTCCAGCATGCTGCCGGAGATACGGGTGTCCCGCCCTACCACCAAAAAAGGCCGGGAGTTGTCCCTGGCCAGCACTCTCACCGCCGCGCAGCCCACCCGTACGGCAAGCTCCGGGGTCAGTTCCAGGTTGGCGATTCCCCTGATGCCGTCGGTCCCGAAGAGCCGTGGTTTCCCCTCTGGGTTATGCATGGCTAGCTCCCGTTCCATCTATACCAGGACTATAGCACCCCTCGTTTCAGGCCTTCAAGAAAAGCGTGCTCCGGTCCGCGAGACGGATATGACCTGCCGGAGGCGGTATCGGGCGCCCGGCCGGGGAAAGATCAGCGCTTGGAGAACTGCGGGCGCTTGCGGGCTTTCTTCAATCCGTATTTCTTGCGCTCCTTCATGCGCGGGTCGCGCCTGAGGAGGCCGGCTTTCTTGAGGTCCGTACGCAGGGTCTCGTCGCAATCCACCAGGGCGCGTGCGATGCCGTGACTGAGCGCTCCCGCCTGGCCGGACATCCCCCCGCCCTTGATGGTGGCGTATATGCGATAGCGACCCCCGCTGCCGCTTACCTCGAGGGCCTGCATCACCTGGGTGCGGAGCGTCGGACGCGGGAAATATTCCTCGAGACTCTTGCCGTTGATCTCGAATTGGCCTTCTCCCGGGTACAACCATACCCGCGCAACGGCCTCCTTGCGCCTTCCCGTTCCGTAACCTAGCTGCTGGGGCAAAAGGGTCACCTGCCTTTTCAGTCCGCGCCGGAGGCCATGGGCAGCGCCTCCGGTTTCTGGGCCTGGTGGGGATGGTCGGGGCCCGCATATACGTGCAGTTTCTTCAACATCGCGCGTCCAAGGCGGTTCTTTGGCAGCATACCCCTGACCGCCTTCTCCACCACCAGCTCGGGTTTGTCCCTCATGAGCACCTCGTAGGGGATCTCCTTGAGGCCTCCGGGATATCCCGAATGACGGTAATAAATCTTCTTCTGGAGCTTGTTCCCGGTGAGCGCGACCTTGTCGGCGTTGACCACGATGACGTTGTCACCTACGTCCAAATGGGTGGTGTAGATAGGCTTGTTCTTGCCCTTGAGGATCTTGGCCACTTCTGCCGCCAGCCTCCCCAGTGGGATGCCTTCAGCGTCCACCAGCCACCATGACCTGGTTATATCCGCCTGTTTTACGCTGTATGTCTTCATCTTTTCGCGTGCCTCTTCCCATCCTTTTCCTTGCACGACAAACAATAATGATAGAGGTCAGAGGGGTGTAAGTCAAGGAAACAAGCGGATGTATTGATTGGTTGGTTGACAAATAAATAAACTCGGTAATATATTGGTCTCGCTGTCAGGTTTTCGTTCGGATCGAAGGAGGCGTCATGGCCACACCGCAGATCACCCTGGAGAGAGTGAAGGAACTCGTCCGTCGTGAGCAGGAGCGCTACGAGGCGGAGCACCCCAAGTCGAAGCAGATGTTCGAGGAGGCCAGGAATAACCTGGTGGGGGGCGTCCCCATGTCCTGGATGCGCATCTGGGTGGGTGGTTTCCCCGTCTTCGTGGAGAAGGCAGAGGGAGTGCACATAACCGACGTCGACGGCCATAACTACCTGGACCTCTGCCTGGGGGACACCGGCGGGCTGTGCGGCCACGCCCATCCCCGCATCACCGAGGCTATCTACGAGCAGATCAAGAACAGGGGCACCACCACCATGCTCCCCACCGAGGACTCCATCTGGGTGGGGAAGGAGCTGGAGCGGCGCTTCAAGCTCCCCTGCTGGCAGATCCTCATGACCGCCACCGACGCCAACCGCATGGCGCTCAAGGCGGCGCGCGAATACACCGGGCGCCGCCTCATCCTGGCCTTCAACGGCACCTACCACGGCTCCGTGGACGAGACCCTGTGCGTGAACATCATGGGCTACCTCATCAACGCGCCCGGCCTGATGGGGCCCATCGTCGAGGACCCGTCGGTGATGACGCGCATGATCGAGTTCAACGACGTCGACGCCCTGGAGGAGGCGCTGGCCCCCCAGGACGTCGCCTGCGTCATCACCGAGCCGGTATTGACCAACGTGGGCATCATCAAGCCTGAACCTGGATATCACGACGCCCTGCGGGAGCTTACCCGCAAGTACGGCACCCTGCTCCTCATAGACGAGACCCATTCCATGTGCGCGGGCCCACGCGGCGTGACCGGCGAGATGGACCTGGACCCGGACATCTTCGTCGTGGGCAAGTTCATCGCCGGCGGCTACCCCGCCGCCGCCCTGGGATTCACGCGCGAAATCAGCGACTGGATGGCCGCGCGCCAGCCCTGGCACGTCTTCTTTGGCTTCGGAGGGACCCTCTCCGGCAACGCCACCGCCGTCGCCGGCATCCGCGCCGCCCTGGAGCACGCCCTCAACGACGACAACTTCAAGCGCATGATAAAGCTGGCCACCAGGATGGAGGAGGGGCTCGCCGCCGTCATCAGGGAGCACGAGCTGGAGTGGTACGTGGCCCGCATCGGCTGCCGGGTCGAGTTCCGCTTCCTCCCCCAGGCCCCCAGAAACGGCGCCGAGGCGCTATTCGCCGACGTGCCCTACAACGCGGTGGACCTTATCGAGGAGGGCCTCACCGGCCCCCTGGAGGTGCTCATCCATCTCTACTGCGCCAACCGCGGCATCCTGCTGACCCCCGTTCATGAGATGGCGCTGGTGGGCCCGACCACCACCGAGGGAGAAGTCGACAAATACGTGGGCGTTGTAGGGGAACTGGTTAAGGAGCTCGTCGCGGGCTAGGACAATGCCGCCCCGCGCCGCGGCGGGCACGCCGTGTCCGCGCTTCTCCTCAGACGCTGCGAGGAAGCTTTACCCGTGAACGACAGCGAGACATGATATGGGAAGAAAACCGATAAAGGAACTGCGCCGCAGGGAGATCATGGAGGCGCTCTATCGCTGCCTCCTGGACAAGCCCTTCAGCGTGACCACCATAAAGGATATCGGGAGGGAGGCAGGCCTCAATCCTCCCATGCTCCATTATTATTTCGAGAGCAAGGAGGATGTCCTTCTCAACCTGGTCGACCACATATACGGCGAACACCGCGCCCGTTTCGACCGGCACCTGCGCAAGGCCAGGGCGGAGGGATTGGATCCCATGGAGCTCATGCGTTCCGTATTCGGTTTCCTCAACGAGGACCTCACCCTGGACAAGAAGCTCCAGAAGGTGTTCTTCGAGATATGGGAAGTGGCCCTGCACAACCGCGAGGTGAACGCGCGGGTGAAGATGGTATACAGTGAATGGGCCGAGCGCCTGGCCGAGTTGATGCGCCAGGCCGGCGGTGACCGGGAGGATATCGCCGACCTGGCTCTCGCCGCCGTGGCTTTCCAGGAGGGCGTGGGCATCTTCTCGGTGTTCTTCGGCTTCAAGAAGGATTACACTCGCTCTCTTCTCCTGGGCTTCCAGGAACGGATCCTGGAAACGCTGTGAGGCGCCCGTGCAAGCCGGCCCGGACGCCTCGCGGATCAACGGGGCAAGTTCGTCATCATGCCCGGCTCCGCGAAGATGATCTACGTGCTCAAGAGGCATTTGCCCTGGCTGGTGGACTATGTCATGGACCGCGAGATCAGGAACCTCCGTAAAGGACGGGCTGTGGATTTGCGGGGCTGACGCCAGCGGGAGTCCATCGGCCAGGCGCAGCCGGGACGGGCTTCAGCGATATCCGAGCCTGAGAGAAAGGGTGGAGCCCGGCTCGGGCCGGGCTCCAGTTGTGATAGTTCGTCGGTTGCCGGTTGTCGCGGCCCGATTACTTGCCCAGCCAGCCGTCCACGAGCCTCCGATTGGCGGGATCGCTCAACCACTCCTCGACCGCTTCTTCCTCGCGGCCGGTTCCGTAGTCCTCGATCACCATCTTCTCCAGGGACGCCAGGGCGTCGTCCGACATCTCGAAGTTCTCCAGCCATTCAGCAACTTCGTCGAACTCCTCTGAGAAACCGAGCCTGGCGAGGACGTGTATCTCCTCTGCCCCTCCGTACAGCCCCTCGGGATCCTCGAGGTCCTTGAGGTCGTAGGCAGCGTAAGCCCAGTGGGGGTGCCACAACGTTACGATTATGGGCTCCTCTGCGCTATACGCACGGTCCAGCTCGGCCAGCATGGTCGGGGTGCTCCCCTCGAGCAGGGTGTAACCGTCCAGGCCATAACCAGGCATAACCTCCTCGCGCGTCAAGCGCGTGAGCCCGGCGCCTGGCTCGATCCCTACGATCTGCCCGTCGAACATATCCTCCTGGCCCTGGAGATCAGATATGGAATTGAACTCCTCCATGTAGACAGGCACGGTGAGCTCCAGAGAACCCTGATCATACCAGATCTTGATATCCTCGATCTCGTCACCGTACTCGTCCCAGTAATCCTCGTGGGTTACCGGCAGCCAGGAATCGAAGAACAGGTCGAGGTCATTCGCGGCAAGTCCGGCATAAACCGGAGCCACGTCCAGCTGGGTGAGCTCCACCTCGTAGCCCTCTGCCTCCAGGATGTTCTTCCAGAGGTAGGTTACGGCTACGTCCTCGTCCCAGGGTATCCACCCTATGTGGATGCTACCCTTCTCCTCGGGCTTGTCACCGTCTCCTTCTTCCCCGCCGCATGCCACGATGGCCAGCGAAAACGCGACCAGCAGCATTGCGGCCAGGACGGTGATGAGCACACGCTTGGCTAAGAGCCCGAGTGTTTCCCCTCTTTTCTTACTCATACACTCCTCCTTTCCTCGCGGTTTACACAAAGGCCTGACCCCGGCATCACCACCTCAGGCGGTGCGTGCCCTCTCCTCTACGCGGGTCTGGCCAAGAGAGGCCGTCAATCTATCCAGGAATATCGCCAGGATGACTACCGCTATACCACCCTCGAAGCCCAAACCGATATCAAGCCTGGTAACGCCCCTGAACACCACGGCTCCCAGGCCTCCGGCTCCAACTATGCCCGCGATTACCACCATGGACAGCGCGAGCATTATCACCTGGTTGATCCCCGCCATGATGGTAGGCATGGCCAGCGGCACCTGAATTTTCCTGAGCACCTTGAACGGGGGGGCACCGAAGGCCTCCGCGGCCTCCACCACCTCTTTGTCAACCTGCCTGATACCCAATTCCGTCAGCCTCACCGATGGCGGCATGGAGAAGATAACCGTGGCGACGACGCCGGGCACTTTACCGATGCCGAAGAAGATGATGGCCGGGATGAGATAGACGAAGGCCGGCATGGTCTGCATGAAGTCCAGGAGAGGTTTGAATATGGTGCTGGCCGTGTCGTTCTTCCCAGCCAGTATGCCCAGGGGTATCCCGATGATTATCGCTAAAATGCTGGCGACCAGGACAAGCGAAAGCGTGGACATGGCATCTTTCCAGAGCAGCATGCTGTTGATGAGCAGGAATCCCAGGAAGGCGAAAGCTCCGAAGGCCAGGCGGCGCATCCACCAGCCCAACAGGCCGAAGATTGCGCATATCACCAGGGACGGAGGCCACAGCAGCAATGCCTCGAGCTTGTCGGTCATCCATTTGATAATCGTGCTGATCAGATCGAAAAACCCTCCCAGGCTAGTCGTCAACCACCTCACGATTGATTCTATCCAGTCCCCCAGTGGTACGCGGTACTGGAAGAACAGAAAGCCAAGCCCAGCCGTCACGGCCAGCAGCGCGACCACCCTGATCGCATACTTCATGCGCCGGCTCAGGAAAGGCTTCTTTCCGACCACACGCTTTTCCGCTACCTCGAACGCCGCGCTGTCTTCTGCTTGATCCGCCACGCTATCTCCCTGCTAGTCTTCCTCGCCGCGTTTTTCCTCGACCGTCCCGCTGTCCGTCGCGCCCTCTTTATTCGACTCGATATTGTTGACGGAAGGGGTTTCTCCCAGAGCCATGAGCAATTTCACCCTTGGTATCACCCCAATCAGCCTGCCGTTTTCCACCACAGGCAGGGGCAAATGGCTCTCCGCCGAGGTTACCAGTAACTCGGATATCGGCGTATCGGGCTCCACGAAGGGAACGTCGTAATGCACGATATTGTCCAGGGTGCTCTCCCCTTTTCTCACCGCTTTTATCACTTCCTCGTCCAGCGCCGTCCCGTAGAGCCTCCGCTCCGGTCCGACCACGAAGAGAGCTGACACCTGGCGTTCACGCATGGCCTTGATGGCCGCCGAGGGGCCCTCGCGAGCCAGTATGTACGCTATCGGCTCCTCCATTATCGAGGCCGCCGTGAGCACCCGGGAACGGTCCACGTCCTGGATGAAAGCCGCCACGTATTCCGTTGCCGGATGGCGAAGGATGTCCTCGGCCGTTCCGACCTGGTCTATGCGCCCGCTCTTCATGATGGCGATGCGGTCTCCCAGGTACATGGCCTCGTTCAGGTCGTGGGTGATAAAGACGATGGTCTTGTGCATCTTGTCCTGCAGATCGATGAGCTGCTCCTGCATCTCGCTGCGAATCAGCGGGTCCAGAGCGCTGAATGCCTCGTCCATGAGCAGGACGTCGGAATCGGTCGCCAGTGCCCTCGCCAGGCCAACCCGTTGCTTCATGCCACCGGAGAGCTGTTCGGGCACCTTATCCTCCCAGCCGTCAAGACCCACGAGCTTCAGGGCTTCCCTGGCACGTTTTGCGATGGTGGCCTTTTCCTCCTTCTTTACCTCCAGACCCCAGCCGGTGTTCTCCAGGACGGTGCGGTGGGGAAACAGCGCGAAATGCTGAAATACCATGCTTACCTTCCTGGCACGCAATTCCCTGAGCTCCTTGGTATTCAGGCTCGTGACGTCCATGCCGTCGATCATCACCGTGCCGGCGGTCGGCTCGTACAGTCGGTTTATGCTGCGCACCAGGGTGGATTTTCCCGAGCCGGAGAGCCCCATTACCACGAAGATCTCTCCCTCCTTCACTTCGAAGGAGACGTCCAGGACCGCAAGTACCGCGCCCAGTCTTTCACGCACCTCATCGTCTGGAGCCCCCGCCTGCAACATCTCGTATACGCGCTTGGGGTTTTTCCCGAATATCTTGTATATGTTCAGCAACTCGATCTTGTTCATAAATCGATACCAACCCGGGGTTTTATGCGGATTTCTGCTTCAAAGAATGGGAGGCGACGCTTGGCTTGATTTCCGAATCCGGTTATAGGTAAGATAACAACTCGCTCCTTATTGACTACCGCACACTTCTTCGGTCGGGCATCCTCCTATCAGAAGAAATGCCCGTTCGGGCATGAAAATAAACACGTCTTCTCGGATCCCGAAACAAAACGCCAATTATTCTACACTACATTCAAAATATATTAAAGATGTAATCTGTCCACAGCCAATGAACACGCGGGTAAGGGGGCATATTTCAGCGTAGTCTCCATGCCTGTTATCCCGTGGTGATTTTCCGTCGGCCCAAGGAATAAGCGACCGTCTTCATCCCTCCGTGTTACAATCCTGAACAGGCGCCGGAGACACTGGAGGGGTGAGGGTGATGAAAGTCGTGGGCATCGTTGGGAGCAAGCGCAAACAGGGGAACACCGCTATTCTGGTGCGTGAAGCCCTTAAAGCCGCGGAGAAGGGGGGCGCCGCCACCGTCCTCGTCCACCTCGGAGATCTCGATATCCAGGGATGCAGGGGCTGCGAGAAATGCGCTGAAACCCACAAATGTGTCATAGAGGATGACATGCAGGGAATATACCCCTTGCTTCTAGAAGGTGCCGCTGTGATCCTGGGATCGCCAACCCATTTTTACGGCGTTTCAGCCGATATGCAGGCGTTCCTGGAGAGATGCTATTGCCTCGAGGTTTTCTCTCGCGATGACAGGTCCTGCTGGGTGGGCTTGATGGAGGCGCTGGGTGGTGCTTACGCCGCCGTAGTGGTTGTCTATGAGCAAAACGATGAGACCTTCATGGGATCGACGGCCGATATCATGACCAGATCCCTCGCCGACCTGGGATACCGCGTCGTCCACAGCGTCAAGGCAGGTGGCCTGTGGGCGGCCGGGGAGGCTGATCGGGACCGGGATTCGCTGCTCGAAGCAAGGGCTGCCGGAGAAAAACTGGTAAGGATGATGCGACTCAGGGAGGAAGTCGAGGCCTATCTTGCCGGAACGAGGTCAGGCCAGCCGTAGGGGCGGGAACCCGTGGGCTCGCATTTGCGCCCTCTTCGTGTCGCCGCCCCCCAGCAGCACGTAAGGGCCCTAGCCGGCAAGTCCCTGCAGTTCGATCCAGGAGGCGATGATTCCCCGCAGCATGGGCGCCGCCTCCACCGCGGTTTTCAGCACGTCCCGGTGGGAGATGGAGTGGGGTTTGCGCAGATCCCAGACGTTGGTGATCAAGCTCACCGCGGTGATGGACATCCCCATGTGATGTGCCATCAGGGCCTCCGGCACCAGGCTCATGCTCACCGCGTCGCCGCCTACCAGGCGCATATAGCGCAACTCGGCCCCCGTCTCGAACGTGGGGCCGGACACCGCCACCAGTGTGCCCCCCTCCATGGGCCAGCCTGAGGCCTTGCTTCTCTCCAGAAGCTCGTCTCCCGTCCGTTCGTCGTACAGGTTCGAGACATCCAGAAAGGCGGGATTTCCTTCCCCGTCGCTCACCCCTCGCAGGGGATTCACTCCCATGAGGTTGATGTGATCGCGCACCAGCATCATGCAACCCCGTTCGTACACCGGGTTCAGGGCGCCGGCGGCGTTGGCCATGAAGGTCTTCTCCACGCCCAGGGAGGCCATGACGCGCACCGGGAAGGTGACCGCCTCCATGTCATATCCCTCGTAGTAATGCACGCGCCCTGACTGCACGAGCAATCCGGTATCCGAGCGGCGGCCGAAGCGAAGCACTCCCGCATGGCCCGGCACGCCGCAGGGCGGCCAACCGGGCACATCACGGCAATCGATCTCCAGCGCATCGTCCAGTCCGGGGGCGGCTTCACCGAGACCGCTGCCAAGGACCACCCCCATACGGGGAGGGGGGATTCCCGCCTCGCGCAGGCGCGCTATCAGGTAACCTCCGGCTTTCCCTTCCACCGCTACCATAACCCCCTTTGCCGCCTCGCGCCGGAAATAACGGTATCAATCCTCCCCCGCCATGCGCTCCTTCAACAGCGCGATGCTCTCCACCGGAGTGGGGTCGACGCCGTGCAGCAGGGCGAGGTAGGCGGAGACGAAGTCTCCCAGGTGTATCGCGGAAAACAGCTTGTCGGTACGGGTGCGCCCGCCCACGTGGATAACGGTCACTCCCCCGACCTTATCCTGGAGAATCTCGGCGGTCACCTCCACCCGCCTGGCCACGCGCGATTCGCCCTCCTCCTCCTCCTCAGCCAGGAAGATGACCTCGACCTTGCTGGAGAAATCGTCCGGCGTATGCCATCCCACGATCTCGTTGTGGTTCATCTCCGGCAGGGTATGGCTGAAGGCCGGGGCCTTGGAGTTCTCGTTGAACTGGCATTTCCAACGGTAGGCTGCCACCGACATCAGTCCCTCCGTGCCGTAGATGACCGGGACCTTGCCCCGCAGCCGCAGGGCAAGCTGTTTTGCGAAGTTCCTGTCGACAGGGGTCAACCGTCCCCAGTCATCCCTCTTGCCCTGCAGGAATTCTGCCGCCTCGTAAGCCACCTTCGTAAAGCCCTGCAAAAAACCCATTCTCTCCAGGACCGCGGCCGCGGGCAGGCAGAGATAAGCCAGCGCGGCGCGTGGCTGCAGCCCTGCCGGCACCACGAGCGCGGGGAAACGGTACCCGCGTACTTTTTCGAGCAGTACACCTCCGGTGGTGACGGCCATGATACGGCAGCCAAGGTAGATGGCGTCATCAAGCGCCGAGAGCGTCTCCTCGGTGTTGCCGGAGTAGCTGGTGAAAACCGCGAGGGTATCGGACCCGAGCATACTCGGGAGACGGTAGGAGCGGTACACGTCAACGGGCATGGCCAGGGCGTCCTCGAGCAGTGACTTCAGGATGTCTCCCCCGATGGCGGAGCCTCCCATGCCCACGTAGGTTATCCTCTTCAGCCCTTCCGCTTCGGGGATATCCAGGTGTTCACGCCCCAGGCGCAGCGCGTCCTGGCAATGCCTGGGGAAGGACTCGATTGCCGCGAGCATGCCGCCGGGATCACCGTTCTCCATGGCCATAACGTCATCCAGGTTTATTGGTTCCGCCATGAAAACCCCCTTCGTCAAAGTCCTGCGCTATGCGCCCGGGTTCACCACGCCCCGCCATACACAGGGGCCTGGAGCAGCAGTTATCCCGTGAGGATTGCCCGCTCCGAACATTTGCCGGTCCTTAATCTCGGCTGTGATAGAATTCTATCATGTAATCAGAAAGGTGAACCATGCGTGAGATAGACCCAGGGATCTTCAAGGCATACGACGTGAGAGGGATCTACCCCGAGGAGATCGACGAGGAGGTCTCGTACCGCATCGGTCGGGCCTTCGTGGAATTCATCGGCGAGGACGAGATGGTCACGGGACGGGACATGCGCCTGTCCTCCCCCGCCCTGTCGCGGGCCTTCATCGAGGGCGCCACCGATCAGGGGGCGGACGTGGTCGATATCGGTCTCTGCTCCACGGACATGCTCTACTTCGCCTCGGGCGTGCTCGACCGCCCCGGAGCCATGTTCACCGCGTCCCATAACCCCAAGGAGTATAACGGCCTCAAGCTATGCCGGCGCAAAGCCGGGCCGATCAGCGCCGATACCGGCATCCTCGACATCCGTGACCTGGTGGTTTCGGGCGATTTCAGCGCCTCTGCGCGCAAGGGCGCGGTGGAGGAGGCGGACATGCTGCACCGTTACATCGATCACGTCCTGGGCTTCATCGACGTCCCGTCCCTGCTGCCCCTGAAGGTCGTGGCCGACGCCGGGAACGGTATGGGCGGCCTGATATTGCCCGCGCTCTTCGAGCGCCTGCCCTGCACGCTCATCCCCCACTGTCTCGAGCTCGATGGTTCCTTCCCCCACCACCAGCCCGATCCCATAAACCCCGAGAACATAAAGCTGCTCTCGGGGTGGGTCCTGGAGGCGGGCGGCGACCTTGGCATGGCATTCGATGGGGATGCGGACCGCGTCTTCCTCGTCGACGACCGCGGCGAGGCGGTGAGCGGCTCCCTCACCACGGCGCTGGTTGCCAAGCGGATCCTCCAGACTCACGCGGGCGAGAACATCATCTACAACTGTATCAACAGCTGGGTGGTGCCGGAGACCATCCGCCAGTATGGGGGAACGCCCATCCGGGAGAGGGTCGGACATTCCTTCATAAAGCAGACGATGGCGGAAACCGGTGCCGTCTTCGGGGGAGAGCATTCGGGACATTACTATTTTCGCGACAACTACCGCGCCGATTCCGGGCTCATCGCCGCCATGTTCATCCTGGAGATAGTGAGCCTGGAAGGAAAGCCCCTTTCCGATACCCTCGAGCCTTTCAAGAAATACCACGCCTCGGGCGAGATCAACTCCCGCGTCGAGGACATACCCGCGAAGCTGGAGGAGATCGCCCGCATCTACGCGGGGGGCAGGGTCGACCGCCTGGATGGGATAACCGTCGAATTCGACGACTGGTGGTTCAACGTGCGTCCCTCCAACACGGAACCCCTCATCCGTCTCAACCTCGAGGCAACGACCAGGGAGCTCATGGAGAAGAAGCGCGACGAGGTCCTGGCGGTGATCCGCTCCTGATGACAGCCCTGCGTCGCGGCGTCATTCCCTTCCTGCTCGTCTTGCTCCTTCTCATCGTGGAGCCCGGCTGCGGAGGCCGGGGAGGCGAAGAGGAGGAGGCCTGGAGAAGGGAAGTGGACAGCTCCCTGCGCAGTCTCGAGGAACTGTCCTCCTTCCGCTACCGCGCGCACCTTCAGACCTGGATAGTGGTATCCGGGCAGAGCGTTTACGGAGACGAGAGGGGCGAGGGCTCGTTTCTGGAGGGCGATTTCTCCGTTGAGATCACTCGCATCTCGCCAGCGGGAGAGGAACACCTGGCCTTCGCCAACCGGGCGGGAGAGCTCTATGAACAGGTCGGGGATTCCTGGAATCAGATCGTGCCACCGCAGGCGCCCAGTCCGCTCTACGATCCCGAGGTAATACTGGAGCTGCTCACCCCCTACACTTCAATCTCTCTGCAGGGAGAAGAGGAGCGTTCCGGCACCACGTGCAGGCGTTATATGCTGCGCCTGGGGGACGGAGCGGCACGGACCGCCCTCCCCGAGACCGCCTGGTCCTATTTCTCCTCCCTCGCATTCGAGTCGAGCTGCTCTCTATGGGTAAGCGACGAGTCCATGCCTCCCGCGGCGTTCGAGATCGAGATCCTGGGGTCCGACACCCGGGAGAGCCTGCAGCGCTACCGCCTCCTTGCCACCCTGGAACCCAGCGATTTCGATTCGGCCGAGGTCCAGCCCGCATCCCCCGGCGAATAGACCTTATCGGCGTGATTTCAGTATCATCACTGGACGATCGCTTTTGCGCATCACCCTCTCCGTCACGCTGCCCAGGAGGTCGGGCGTAATGCCGCGGCTCCCGAAGGCTCCCAGTATGACCAGCGAGGCATCCATCTCCTCGGCGTAAGACAGGATGGCCGAAGGGGGACTGCCGTTGACGATATCCAGCTTCACGCTCTTGCAGAAGCCGCTCAACTCGTAGCTGAGCTCTTCGAGCCTGTGCATCTCCTCCTTCACCTGTTCTTTCTTGAACTTGTCCAGGGGTTCGTAGCCCATATCGCTCTTTCCCTCCACGACATGCAGCAGGGTGATGGGTGTGCACAGGGTCCTTGCCAGGTCCACCAGTATGGGTTGCACGCTGTCCGCGTACTTGGAGAAATCGCATGCGACCAGGATATTGCCGAAGATCGACGAGCAGGCGTTCTCGCAGGAATAGCCCCCGTCGTCCCTGGTCTCCCGGCAGTGCTGTATCATGACCGAGCGGTCGGCGAGCTTCACCACCCGCTCGCTCACGCTGCCCAGGAACGCCCGGCTGATGAAACCCTTGCCCCTGGCCCCCAGGAATATGAGGTCGGCGTCCTCCTCCCTGGCGGCCTCGATGATCTCCTCGGCCGGGTTCCCCCACCTCAGGAGCTTCCTGACCTTTATCCCCCCCTGCTCGAGCTCCTTTGCGAGATTGTCAAGATGCTCTTCCGCCTCCTTCTTCTCCGCCTCGAATGCCGGATTCTTGTGGTCGCCGTAATCGGCGTGCTTCTTGGATTCGAGCACGTAGAGAAGGGCTATCTCGTTCAGGCCGTATTGGGCGAGCTCGCCGGCGCAGCCAAGGAGCTTCTCCGTATAAGGCGAGAAATCCACCGCGAAGAGCGGTTTGCGTGGCATGGCCTCTCCTTTCTTTGACGCGGGCTTACTGCATATTATTATTGCTTGGCCAGGGCGCAAATAAACAAAGCCGCCACGGCGGCGTCCGTCAGTAATAGACCTCCTCCAGGAACAACCCGCGCGGCGGCAGCGCCGGACCGCTCGCGGAGTTGTCGCGGCCGTCGAGCACTTCGGCGAAATGCTCCGCGGTCCACTTCCCCCTCCCCACCTCGAGCAGGCTGCCGCAGAGCATGCGCATCATCATCCACACGAAAGCGTTCGCCTTCACCCTGATCTGGAGCGTTTCTTCCTCCCGCCGCATCTCCGCCTCGAGTACCTCGCGAACGCCTGTCTTTCCTTCCTCGCAGCGGGCAAAGGCCGCGAAGTCATGTACACCGCGTATCCTGGCCAGGGCTTCCTCCATGGCCTGTTCGTTCAGGTAGCCGGGATAATGATGCGCGTATCTGCGATTGAAGGGCCACGGAAATTCACCGCGGTGGATGAAGTAACGATATTCCCTGGCGACCGCGCTGCGGCGGGCATTGAAGTCCTCGGCCACCTCCTCGCATTTCATCACCACTATATCGTGGGGGAGGAAAGCATTAAGAGCGGCGGGGAGCCTTTCGGGCCGGGGCTTTATCGCGCCATGGAAGTTGACCACCTGCCCCCGGGCGTGCACCCCGGCATCGGTGCGTCCGGCGGCGTACAGGGGCGATTCGAGCGAAGCAACCTCTGCCAGCGCTTCCTCGAGCGCACCCTGCACCGTGGGCAGGTCCGGTTGCCTCTGCCAACCGCGGTAATCTGTCCCGTCGTATGCCAGTACGAGCCTGTAATTAGCCATGCCGTGATTTTACCCCACCTTGGTTGAGGGGGTCAGGTCTTGTTTTTTGCATACCGCGGTATGTTGCCTGTTGGCAACTGGGGTTTTGTCGCGTTCGTGCAAAACGTGACACCCTTGGCTTTCGACACGCTTGTCTGAGGTAATGGCGACTGTTG
>JAQVFR010000018.1 GCA_028697145.1 Actinomycetota bacterium
CAACGCGGGGAAGAACAGCAGCCACCTCTGGCTCATACCTTGGGGTCACATCTTGCATGAGAGTTATAAAACCCCAGTTGCCAACAGGCAACATACCGCGGTATGCAAAAAACAAGACCTGACCCCACATCGGAAGGAGCCGGGAAGGATCCCGGCTCCGGTTTATTCGCCCTGCAACTTAGTCAGCAACGCTAATGAAATGATGAATGTTAAGGGCTGACCCCCTTGTTCCTCCCTTGTTCCTATCTGATGAACAGCGGCGCGAACACGAGGGCGATGACCGTCATCACTTTGATCATGATGTTCATGGACGGCCCGGCGGTATCCTTGAACGGGTCGCCCACCGTATCCCCCACCACGGCCGCGGCGTGTACCGGGGTGCCCTTGCCGCCAAGGTTCCCCGCCTCTATATATTTCTTGGCGTTGTCCCAGGCGCCCCCCGCGTTGGCCATGAAGATGGCGATGAGGAAGCCCACGACCAGCGCACCGGCGAGATATCCCGCCAGGGCTTGAGTATCCCAGAGGCCGATGATGACCGGGCTCACGATGGCGATGGTGGCGGGAGGGACCATGCGCTTGAGGGCTGCCTTGGTGGATATGTCCACGCACTTGGCGTAGTCCGCCTTCGCGCCCTCCTTGCCCTCCTTGAGCCCGGGGATTTCCCGGAACTGGCGCCGCACTTCCTCGATCATCTCGAAAGCCGCGCGTCCGACCGCCTTGATGGCCATGGACGAGAAGAGGAAGGGGAACATGCCGCCCAGGAAAAGGCCGACCATGGTCTGCCACCTTCCCAGGTCGATTATCTGTATGCCGACGGCCTCCGTGTAGGCTTTGAAGAGCGCCAGGGCGGTGACTCCCGCGGAAGCGATGGCGAAACCCTTGGCGATGGCCGCGGTGGTGTTGCCCAGCGAATCGAGGCTGTCGGTTATCTTCCTCACCTCGGGCGGGCGGCCGCTCATCTCCGCTATTCCCCCCGCGTTGTCCGCGATGGGCCCGTAAGCGTCCACGGAGACCGTCATGCCCGTGGTGGAGAGCATGCCGATGGCCGCGAGGGCGATGCCGTAGATGCCACTGTTGGCCACGTCGGGCATGGCCCAGTTACCGGCGATATACGCCCCTGCGATGGCGGCCACCAGGAAGAAGATGGCACCCGCGGTGCTCTCCATACCGGCCGAGAATCCCGAGAGGATGGTGGTTGCGGGCCCGGTCCGCGATGATTCCGCGATCTCCCTCACCGGCTTGTACTTCTCGGAGGTGTAGAACTCGCTGATCCAGCCGATGGCCAGGCCAGCGGCCAGGCCAGCCACGATAGAGATCCAGAAACCTATGGGGTTTTTCACCTCGGCTATGTCCTTGAGCCACAGGATCACCAGCGGGGCGGTCCCCGCCGTGGTGATGATGGCGGCGGCGTAGCTTCCGGAGTTGAGGGCCCTGGAGAGGTGCGCGCCTTCCTTCGCCCGTACGAAGAAGGTACCGACCACCGACGCCAGGATGCCCACGGCGGCGATCATCATGGGAAGCAGCATTCCCCGGGTGACATCTTCGGCGACGCCGGAGAAGGCGAAGACCGTGGCCGCCAGGGCTATAGGGGCCACGATGGAGCCGACGTAAGATTCGTAGAGGTCGGCGCCCATGCCCGCCACGTCGCCAACGTTGTCCCCGACGTTGTCGGCGATGACGGCCGGGTTGCGGGGGTCGTCCTCCGGTATCCCGGCCTCGACCTTCCCCACCAGGTCGGCGCCGACGTCCGCCGCCTTGGTATAGATGCCCCCACCGACGCGGGCGAAGAGGGCGACCGAACTGGCTCCGAGGCTGAACCCTGCGATGATGGAGGCCTGTCCGGCGGGGGTGGATACCACCTGCCACCACTTGACGAAGACCAGGTAGACCACGGAGAGGCCCAGGAGCCCCAGGCCCGCAACCGTCAGCCCCATCACCGCACCGCCGCGAAAGGCGGTAATCAGGGCGCCACGGGTCCCGCTCTCGGCGCCGTGGGTAGTGCGAACGTTGGCCTTGGTGGCGATGTTCATGCCCACGAAACCCGCGGTCATCGAGCAGATCGCGCCCAACAGGTAGGCGATGGCGGTGTAGATCCCGGTATAGGTGCTCTCGCTTCCGTCGGGGGGCTTATACCAGATGAAGACGGCTATAAGGGCGAAGACGATGACCACGAAGCCGACCAGCACGCGGTACTCTCTCCTGATGAAAGCCATGGCCCCTTCGCGGATGGCCGCGGCTATCGATTGCATCTTCTCGTCTCCCGGATCTTGTCTCACGACCATCCCGGCGTAGATGAAGGCCATGATCAGGCCGACCAGGGCTGTACCCCCCGTTGCCAGGGCCCAGTACTCCATATCACGCTCCTTCCCGTTCTAGGCGCATACCAGGGCTGCTCTTACCATGCTCTACGGGCAAGGGCTGCTGCCGTCGACCCGTACCTGCCATGATGCCCGGAAACTATACCGACAAATATACCACAGTGCCGGCGGGCCTCCCCGCTTTTTCCGATCCCCCGTTGCGGTGGATCGCGATCCGGTCTTGAAAATTCGGATTGGCGAAATTATAATTTGGGGTAATCTAAATTTCAAGCCCCTTTACGGAGGAAAAAATGGGAGCATCGAAGGGGTCCGCAGGCAAGGCATCCAGGGGTACAACGGCCAAGGAGCAGTATGGAGAGTACTTGAAGCATATATTCCGCCTGGAGCAGATAGAGAGCCCGGTAACCACCTCGGCCCTCGCCGACTCCATGAAGGTAGCGCCATCCACCGTCACCGACATGCTCAAGCGGCTGGCCAAGGAAGGACTGATAAACTACGTGCCCTACCACGGCATAACCCTCACCCCGAGGGGAGAGAAACAGGCGGTAAAGGCCATCCGCAGGCACCGCATCGTGGAGAGGTTCCTCACCGACATGCTTGGGTTCGAATGGCACGAGGCGCACGAGGAGGCCCTCCACTTCGAGGGGGATATCTCGGACGAGGTGGAGTTCAGGCTCTTCTCGGCCCTCAACCGTCCCAAGGTCTGCCCCCACGGTTATCCCATCCCCAGCAAGGTCGAGGACATCAGGATCGAGGAAGTCAACCTCTATTCACTCGAGCCGGGAGAGCAGGCCGAGGTGATAAGCGTAAAGGACGACGACCCCGAGCTGCTCCGTTTCATGGCCTCCATGGGCATCAAGCCGGGGGTGAGGATACGGGTCGATGCCAAGGATCCCTTCAAGGGGCCCCTGCAGGCGGTGGTGGGCAAGCAGAAACGCACCGTGGGCTGGCATCTCGCCAACGCCGTATTCGTGAAGAAGACACCCTAGCTCGGCCTCTATTTCTCGAGGGCCTCCCTGATGTTCTTCTCCAGCCCGTAGATGGCCTCCTTGAGCTTGCTCTGCCTGAGGGTGGTGGTGAGATCCCCGCGCGTCCTCTCCATGATGGCTCGGGCCATGTCCGTGGTGCGGCGCAGCCCCCCGGTGATGGCGTCGGGGTAGTCGAAGGAGACCAGCAGGTAGTAGATGTCGTCCATGTAGGAGAGGAGTTCGTCGCCGCGCTCCAGGTGCCCCTCGCGGATGAGGTCGAGGATGGAACGGCGAAGCTCCCCCACTACCTCTCCCAGCCCGTTGAGGTAGGCCGGGTATTCCACCCCCAGTTCCTCCGGCTCGGGAAGGGGCTCTCCGTTGATGAGGGCGTAAGTGACCCTGGCCTCGGCGTACTCCTTCTGCGCATCGTGTACGAAACCAGCGGTATAGACCTCGGGATGGTCCGCGGTCATGTGCGTGATGCTGGCCGAGAGCTGCGAAGCCTGCTCCATGAGTTGCAGGGCTTCATCCTTCTCCCCGCGGTGGACCGACCTGATGATGTAGCTGGAGGTCTGCACCAGCGACCGGCAGGCCTTGAGCACCTGCTCCCGGGTGGCGTTCTTCGTGTCGAAATCAGCTTTTATGCGGTTGCGCAGCGCATCCCAATCCATGACCACTCCTTCCAGGACCTCGAAAGCGTCGCTGCTCGATTGCCTCGATCACTCAAATAATAATATCCTGTTCTGATAATATTGCCATATACAAGGAGGACAGATGATCGCCAGGCGCGGAGACCGCATCCCGCCCTTCATCGTCATGGAGGTCCTGGAGAAGGCCTTGCAGATGGAGCGCGAGGGGCACGATATAGTACACATGGAGGTGGGCGAGCCCGACTTCGACACCCCGCGTTGCATCAAGGAGGCCGCGTACCGCGCCATGCTCGCGGGCGAGACCCATTATACCCACAGCCTCGGCCTGCACGAGCTGCGCGAGGCCATCTCCCGGCATTACGGCGAAAAGTACGGCGTCGAGGTGGACCCCGGACGCGTCATCGTGACCAGCGGCAGCTCGCCCGCCCTTCTCCTGCTATTCGCCGCCCTGCTCGACCCGGGAGACGAGGTCATACTCTCCGACCCCTGCTACGCCTGCTACCCCAATATCGTGGAGTTCGTCGACGGCAAGCCGGTGGAGGTCCCGGTCTTCGAGGAGGACGGCTTCCAGTACCGGCCCCGGGACATCAGGAAGAACCTGGGCCCCCGCAGCAGGTCCATCATCATCAATTCCCCCTCCAACCCCACGGGCAACCTGCTGGAACCGGAGGTCATGGGTGAGATAGCCGACCTATCCGGGCGGGGGCTGTACGTGATGAGCGACGAGGTCTACCACGGGTTGGTCTACGAGAGCCGCGAACATTCGATCCTGGAGTTCACCGACAACGCCTTCGTGCTGGGAGGTTTTTCCAAGTTATACGCCATGACCGGCTGGAGGTTGGGCTTCCTCATCGCGCCCGCGGAGTACGTAAGGCCCATCCAGAAGATGCAGCAGAACCTGTTCATTTCGGCCAACGCCTTCGTGCAGCGGGCGGGCATCGCCGCCCTCACCGAGGCGGGCGAAGAGGTGGCGGCCATGGTGCGCACCTATGACGAGCGGCGGCGCTTCATGCTGCCACGCCTGAGGGAGATCGGTTTCGGCGTCGCCGTGGAGCCCCACGGCGCCTTCTACATCCTGGCCAACGCCAGGCGGTTCACCGAGGACTCCTACTCTTTCGCGCTGGAACTGCTGGAGAGGGCCCACGTCGCCGTGACCCCGGGCATAGATTTCGGCAGGGGCGGCGAGGGTTATATCCGCTTCAGCTACGCCAACCGCCTCGATAGCCTCGAGGAGGGCATGCGCAGGCTGGGCGATTACCTGGCCGGGCGCTCCGGGGTCTCCGGGTAAGCGCGCCCCGCTCCGCCAGCGCCCCGGTCCGTGCCTGCGAGACAAAGATGCACCGCTGCTGAAACATCCGGGGCGGAACGGGCGTCAAAGCCGCAGTCAGTGGGTAAGAATATAATTGGGCCGGCCGCAAACGCGGGCGCTCCCGCCCTGGCCGCTCGTGCGCTATATAATATAGCGCGGGCACGTCGGACGAAGAGCGGAGGAGATATGGGATCTGGTAAGCAAAGGGTCGCCTGGCGGAGGACCCTCGCGGCCATGCTGTTGGCGACCTTGTTCTGTACCGCTTTCGCCCTTCCGGCCTCGGGAGGCGAGGACCCGGGGGTCGAGGCCGACGCCGCACGGGCATTCATCCTCAAGCCCGAGCGCGGCAAGGCGGCGCTGGCGATAATAAGCGCCCTTTGCGGGGACATGCGCCTGGAGAAAGCCCTGCCCGGCGGCATGCTCCTCGCCGAGGTCCCGCGGGGCACCGGCGCGGCCGCGATCGAAGACCTGCCGGGCATTGCGTGGGCGGAGCCGGACATCACCTTCACCGCCACCGAGACCCCGAACGACCCCGACTACCCCAGGCAGTGGAACCTGGACAAGATAAACGCGCCCGCCGCCTGGGATATAGCGGCGGGAGGGCGCGAGTCCGTGGTGGTGGCGGTGCTGGATTCCGGCGTGGCCTACCGCGACGCGGGCGACTTCACCCGCGCGCCCGATTTCGCCGCGACCAGTTTCGTGCCCGGCTACGATTTCATCGCCGACGACGATTCTCCCGACGACGAATACGGGCACGGCACCCACGTGGCGGCGATCATCGCCTCCTCGTTCGGCAATTCCTTCCGCGCCGCGGGCCTGGCCTACGACTGCTCCATCATGCCCGTGCGGGTACTGGGGAGCGACGGCGCCGGCACGGCTTCCGCGGTGGCCTCGGGAATCTACTATGCCGCGGACAACGGGGCCAGGGTCATCAACCTCAGCCTGTCGTCGCCCCGCCACAGCACGGCCGTGGGTGAGGCCGTGAGGTACGCCCACGAACGCGGGATCATCTGCGTGGCCGCCGCGGGGAACGAGGGTTCCGACCCCGGCTATCCAGGGGGCATGGGTTGCCCCGCGGATGAGGGCATGTACGTGCTCGCGGTCGGCGCCACGGATTACCGCGACGTGCGCGCCCATTACTCCAACTACGGTACGGGTCTGGACCTGGTGGCCCCGGGCGGCGACCTCACCCGGGACGACAACGGAGACGGTCATGGTGACGGCATCCCCCAGGAATCGTACCGCGTTGCCGGCAACTACCAGTCCGGCTACGAGCTGGTGTGGGGAGAGGGCACGAGCATGGCCGTCCCCCAGGTCTCCGCGGCCGCCGCCCTCATGCTCTCGATGGATCCCAAGCTCACCCCGGCCGATGCCGCTGACATCATCACCTCCAGCTGCGCCGACCTCGGCACCGCCGGATGGGACCCGTACTACGGCCATGGCCTGCTGGACGTCGCCGGCGCGTTGAGCGGGCTCAAGCGCAGCAACTGGTACTTCGCCGAGGGCACCACGCGCGCCGGCTTCGAGGAATGGCTGTGCGTGCTCAATCCCGGCGATGTCGATGCCCTGGTCGATTTCACCTTTCTCATGCCGGGAGGCAGGACCCGCCAGGCCTCCTTCACCGTTCCCGCCAGGACCCGTTTCTCCCTCAGCGTAAACGCCCAGGTAGGCCCGGAAGAGGACGTCGCGGCCACCGTCGGCAGCGGGCAGCGCATATTCGTGGAGCGCGCCATGTACTTCGACTACCACGGCAAGTGGCAAGGGGGCTCGTCCACCATGGGAGCTCGCCATCCCGCCACCTCGTGGTATTTCGCCGAGGGCACCACGCGCCCCGGTTTCGAGGAGTGGCTCACCCTGGCCAACCCCGGAGACTCAGGCGCCCTGGTCACGGTGCTGTACATGCTGGGGGAGGGCCAGGGAGACAACGTGACCGAGGTGTGGGAGGTGCCCGCCCATTCCCGCGTCACCGCCAGCGTCAACCAGGCGGTGGGGGCGGACAAGGACGTCTCCATGCACGTCACCTCCGACCGGGCGATAGTGGCCGAGAGGCCCATGTATTTCGATTACGGCGGCGCGGCATGGGCGGGTGGCAGCTGCGAGATTGGCTACGACGCCATCAACGGCGTCTTCTGAGATAGGCCTGAGAGGGGTGTCGACTATGAGGAAGAGCGAGGAACGCAGGCTCCCGGGAATACGGCTCCTGGCGCCGCTGCTGGTGCTGGTCCTGCTTTTCTCCTTACTGCCCGAGGCGGCGGGCGCGGCGGCAGACGTGGACCGCATCATCGTGGAGCTGCAGGGCTCGTCCTCTCTGACCTATCACGCCGACCGCGCTATCGGCGGGACCAACAACGTCACCAGGCAAGCGTACAAGTACAAGCAGGAACGGTGGGGAAAGGACTTCCACTACGTCCTGAGCGGGCTCTCGCGCTCCAACTACTTCGTGGAGTTCAGTTTCTTCGAGCCCGTCTATCCCGTGGGGTCCCGTATCTTCAGCGTGTACGCCAACGCATCCACCACCCCCCTGCCCGGCCTGAATAACCTGGACATAGCCTCCAAGGTGGGACTCAACCACGCCTACCAGGTGACGGTGCCCGTACCCACCATCGTAGATGCCGTTACGGGAAAACGGCGCCTGGACCTGCGCTTCAACGCCTCCAAGCTGGAGGCCACCATCTGCAATATCAGGCTCATCGCCGCCGGCCAGACGGCGGCCGAGATAAACGTGACGGAGACCCGCCACTGGAGCGCCTTCCCACTGCGTTTCGTGAACCGCGCCGGCCAGGACGTGCAGGAGGTCATCCTGGGCCGCTTCGGCTCGCGTTTCATGATCAACCCCGTGCCCCAGCTCCTCGCCTTCCGCCAGTCGCCCCTGGGCACCTGGACGGAGGAGCTCTCGGAGCTGGTGCTGGCCTTCAAGGACGCGCAGGACGACATCCGCTGCCTCCCCTTCACCGACCGTTACCCCGTGTTCACGAGCATGGACCAGGAGCTGACCCTCACCGGGGTGTCCTACGAGTGCCGCGACCCGTCGCTCGGGTTCGAGGCCACCGTTACCTTCACGGCGCCCTTCTATCCCGAGGACGTCAAGCTTTCCTCCGCTCCCTTCTTCTACGCGAAGATCGCTGTCACAAACTCGGGCTCACTTCCCGTCAACGGAGAGTTCATCCTGGTCAGGCCGCATAAGGACGCTTCCGTCCCGCAAGCCCTGGGCGACAGCCTGAACGGCTATAAATACCAGACCGAGTACTCCTACGCTGAGGAGAGCCGTAGGGACGCCGGCGCGCCGTACAGCGTGAACTTCTGGGAGGGCCTGGCCGTGGACGACATCACGGACGTGGAACTCAAATATGACGACATCACGGACACCGGCTGGATATGGGACTCCCCGGACGGTTACCCCCTGCCCTTCGACCATGAGGTCTACACCTTCGAGCCTAAGGGATACTCCGGCCTGCACTGGACCTTCTCCCTCGGCGCCGGGGGAGAAGACACTCTGACCGCCGTCCTCGCCAGCCACACCACCGAGGCCGTGCTCAGGGTCCGTAAGGGGACGGTCAACGTGTCGCACTACTTCCTCTACCGCAAGGCGGCCGGTCTCGACCTGGCCGCCATCGAGGGCGTTGTCGGCTACGCGCTTGGCGACATGGCTTCCATCAAGGAGAAATCTTCCTTCTTCGACGGCATACTGTCGGATGCCTATCTCTCGCCCCTGCCGCAGTCCGCCCGGGACCTCGCCGCGCACGCCCTGCAGAGCTTCATCATCAACGCCTGGTGGGTCTACGACGGCAGCGGGGAGGAATGGTTCAGCGTGTGGGAGGGCACGCCATGCATGTTCCATTCCACCATCGACGTGGAATACAACGACGCCTGGTTTTACCTGTCCTTCTGGCCGGACCTCCTGGGCAAGCTGCTGCAGGAGTGGCCAAACCCGCCCTTCGAGAAGTCCAACGCCCAGGGCAAGTTCCTCTCCCACGACATGGGGGTAATGCATGATGTCACCGGCATGGCCTATCCCCACGACATGCCCGTGGAGGAGAACGCCAATTACATCCTCCTCCTCTACTCGTACTGGAAGACCACCGGCGACGACGCCCTCATGAGAGGCCTTTTCGGGAAGGCGAGGTCCTACACCCGTTTCATATTCAACTGCGACAGCGACGGGGACGGCCTCCCGGACCTGAATGTCGCCAACACCATAGACCAGGGTTCGCCCGCGGTGCAGAACGCCCGCAACCAGACCTACCTGGGGGTGAAGGCCCTGGCCGCCTACCGCGCGGCGGCGGAGATGGCGCGGGCCCAGACCCAGCCCGACGATTACTTCATCGCAGCGTGCGAGGCGCGGGTCAGGCTCATAAACCTCACCCTGGAGGAAGACCTCTGGCTGGACGACCACTTCGCGGTATGCTCCGACCCCGGCATATCCAGGGCGGAGCGCGAGGCATATTCCATCTACGCCTCCAACGGGCTGCTCTACCTGCTGGCGGCGGGACTGGACTGCGGGCTGACGTCAGACAACCTGGAGCGGTTCAGGCAGGACATATCGTCCGCCGCGGCCAAGACCTCCCGCAGGTACGGTTACGTTCATACCAGCGTGGGCAACGAGAACCAGTGGGTATCGCAGAACCTCTGGCGTGACGCCCTGGGCTACTGGCTGGGGGTGGAGGGATGGCCGAGCAAGCAGGCGGAACGGCTTACGCGCTACTGGGACCTGCAGAGCTACTATGCCCGCAAGAAGAACGGCGGCTTCTGGGACGTGGTGGATTACCGCGACTACTATTTCCTGGGAACGAGCGAGGCCGTGGGGCTGGGCTTTGCCGGCACGGAACAAGCCGCATCCTACCTGGATGAAGCGCTGCTGGAGGCGGGAGGCGCAAGGGGGGCTTACGCCCTGGACTCAGCCTACCAGCAATCGCTGGGATATTATCCCAGGGGGACGGCCTTCTTCAGTTATATAAACGCCATGGCCCGCCTCCGCCTCGACAGCGGCTCGGGCTATCTCCTGTATGACCCCGCCCATGCCCCGGGGCGCGTTCCCGTGTTCTCCCGCGCGAAATGGGAGGAGGACGAGCCCGGCAAGCGCATTCCGGTGCTCGTTTTCGACGGCGCGGGCAACCTGCAAACAACGATCAACAGGGGCCTGCTCCCCGCGGCCATCAGCCGATCTCGGTACCAACCCATAAGCAACCTGGGGGTCATGCCCTTCTCCTGCTCCCCGGGCACCGGCAGCCAGCGCCAGCAGGTGAGCGTGTCCTACAGCGCGCCGGCTGGCTCCATCAGGAAGGCCCTGGTCATGACCGGCTCCAGTGCCGTAAGGGAGCTGTCGCCCGGCCCCTCCGGGCTGACCTGGGACGGCCTGGACGCGGAGGGACGACCCGTCCCCGACGGTGTCTACACGCTTTACCTTGAAACGTCGCCCTCAAGCCCCGCCGTCCTGACTCCACCAGCGACCGTGCAGGTGGGGGTGAACACCAACCTTCCCTCGCCCTCCACCACATGGTATCTCGCGGAGGGATATACGGGCAGCAATCCCACGGGAGGGGAGTTCGACACCTGGGTGCTCATCCAGAACCCGGGCGAGGAGGAGGCGGCGGTGAAGGCGACCTTCATGCAGCCAGGGGGGGTGAACACCGAGCGTTCATATTCCGTTCTCCCCCATTCACGCTTCACCATCCACGTCGACAACATCCTGCCCGCTGCCGAGGTATCGACCCTGATCGAGTCGAACCAGCCGGTGGTGGCGGAAAGGGCGGTGTATTTCAACGGCGGGCTGGCCGGGCACGACACCGTCGGGGCGAACTTCCCGTCGCAGGAGTGGTACCTGGCGGAGGGTTATACCGGCGGGGACTTCGACGAATGGGTGCTCATCCAGAACCCGGGAGATACGGAGGCCGCGCTCAACGTGCAGTTCCAGACCCAGGACCAGGGGGTGGTGATGAGCGAATATACCCTGGCCCCGCGCTCGCGCTTCACTATCCACGTGGATAACATCCTCGCCGACGCCCAGGTGAGCACCTACCTGAGCTCGAACCAGCCGGTCGTGGTAGAACGGGCCCAATATCTCAACTCCATGCGCAGCGGCTCGTGCTCCATCGGTGCGCGTTCCCCCTCCTACACCTGGTTCTTCGCCGAGGGTTACACGGCGGGGGGCTTCGAGGAATGGCTGCTGGTGCAGAACCCGCAGGACTCGTCGACGCAGGTGGACCTGACCTTCATGGAGCTCGACGGCACCAACACCTCCATGCATATCGACGTGCCGGCGCGCAGCCGTTATACCGTTCCCGTGCACGATGTGATCCCGGATGCCCAGCTCTCCGTGAGCGTCTCATCGCAGCAGCCGGTGATCGCCGAGCGCGCGATGTACTGGAAGGGCCGCAGCGACGGCCACGCGACCCTGGGCACGCCAACTCCCGAGTACACCTGGTTCTTCGCCGAGGGATACACGGCGGAAGGATACGAGGAATGGCTGCTCATCCAGAATCCCTGGGACGAGAAGGCCACGGCCAGGCTCGATTTCATGATGCCCGGCGGCGACACCCGGAGCATTACGGTGGTCGTGGAGGAGCGTTCGCGTTTCACCATCGACGTGGGCGCTGAGATAGGCGCCACGGAGGTGAGCACAAGGCTCTCGGCCGACCTTCCGGTCGTGGCCGAAAGGGCCATGTATTTCCGGGAGCGCTCCGGCGGCCACTGCTCCATAGGCGCCATCGAATGACCGAGCACGAAGGACAGTCTGTACCGCGTAAGCGACAGCGCCGTCTTCGGCGCGACGGTGCCAGCGCCTTAACGCTTCTGAGCGTTATGGCCTGGCACGCGTGATCTGCGCACCAACGCTTCGGACCGACCCCCGTTCCCTGGCCGTAGTAGAAACCTAAGACGCCCGGGCGAGCCTGATGTCATCACCTCTACCCATGCAGTCATTGTCGATTAAAGGCGCCATCGCATCCAGACGATGAATGGGGATGCCGGTATATCTATATATAGAGGAAAAGAAAGCTCATGGAAGAGAGTGCCGGGAAGCAGAGCGGGCCGGTGGAAACGCGAAAGCTGGGAGTAATCCTCATCATCATCGGGATGATGGCCCTCTACCCCGTTTTCATCGTGAGCGGCAGCAGTTGGGGCAGCGATAGCACTGAGTCCATCGCCGACCTCTCCTACCGCGGCGGCATGATCGTCGAGCTGCAGGGGAATTCCTGGTCGGTCTCCCTGGAGGGGCGCGACGTCCAGGACCTCGACGACCGGAACCGCCATGCCCACAAGTTCCTGAACGTCCGCGAGGGTGAGGATTTCCATTACCTCGTAGCCGGATTGACGCAGGAGGCCTATGACCTGGAGCTCAGCTTCGTGGAATACGCCCACTCCTCGCCCGGAGGCCGCGTGTTCAACGTATCGTGCAATGACGTCATGCTCCCCGGCCTGGTCTCGCTCGACCTCTGCGCGCGGGCGGGCAAGGAGCGTGCCTACCAGGTCACCGTGCCGGGGGTGGAGGCGCCCGGCGGCATCATGGACCTGCGCTTCCAGGCGGACAAAGGCCTGGCCCTGGTGAGCGGCATCCGCCTCAGCGCCCCGGGTGAAAAGGACATCGAGATCGATCCCGCCGAGTCGCGCCACTGGACGACTTTCCCGCTGCGCTTCTCGGGTTCCCCCGACCAGGACGTTTACGAGACCATCCTGGGGCGCTTCGGCTCGCGCTTCATGGTCAACCCCTCCCCTCAGCTCCTGGGCTGGAAACAGTCGCCCCTGGGCACGTGGACGGAGGACCTCTCCGAGCTGGTGCTGGCCTTCCGTGACGCGGAGGGAGACGTCCGCTGCCTCCCCTTCACCGACCGCTACCCCGTGTTCTCCGCCATCGACCAGCAGCTGTCCCTGACCGGGGTCTCATATGCATGCCGCGACGAATCGCTCCCCTTCGAGGTCACCGTGACCTTGACCGCGCCCTTCTATCCCGGGGACGTCAAGCTCTCCAGCGCGCCCTTTTTCTACCTGGACATAGGCCTGGAGAACAGGGGAGAGAGTGCGGTGAGCGGCGAGATACTCCTGGCGCGAGCCCACAAGGACTTCAACACGGGGAAAGACGCCCCGCGTTTCCTCAAGGGATCCTGGGGCTATAGATACTCCAGCCACTACACCTACGGCCCGGAGTCGCACGTGCGCGACGAGAACAACTCGGGCTATTTCACCTTCTGGGAATCCCTGGCGGTGGATGAGCCGTCGCGGGTGAACTGGCATTTCCGGGATATCACCGCAACCTCGTGGCTGTGGGAATCCCCCGCCGGGTATCCACAGGCCCGGCCCCTGCCCCTGTATACCTTCATACCCCGCGGCTATTCGGGCTTCGACTCCTCCTTCACGCTGGACCCTTACGGTGCCGACTCCCTCACCGCCGTCCTCGCATGTCACAGCGGTGACAACGTGCTCCAGGTCGAGGATGACAAGGGTTACCGCTTCATCTACAACCAGCCCGGTGGCCCGGACCTGGATAGCGTGGACAAGGTGGTGGAATACGCCCTGGGTCCCGAGCGTTCCTCCATAGTATCCAAGACCTCCTTCTTCGACGACGTCTTCTCCGAGGCCTATCTCTCCTCCCTGCCCCAGGCCGGGCGCGACCTCGCCGCCTGCGCCCTCCAGAGCTTCATCATCAACGCCTGGTTGGGATACAGCGGCGAGGGCAGGCGGTGGTTCAGCGTCTGGGAGGGCAATCCCTACATGTACCATTCCACGCTCGACGTGGAATACAGCAATGCTTTCTTCTACCTCTCGTTCTGGCCGGACCTGCTCAAGACCCAGCTCGAGGAGTGGGCCGTGTTCGAAAAGGAATCTGAGCTGGGCAAATTCATGAGCCACGACATGGGGGTCGAGCACTGGGTCACGGGCATGGCCTACATCCACGACATGCCGGTGGAGGAAAACGCCGACTACCTGCTCCTGCTCTATTCATACTGGAAGACCACCGGGGACACCGCTTTCATCCAAGAGGTTTTCCAGCGCGTGAGGGACTATACGCAGTTCCTCTTCAACTGCGACAGCGACGGTGACGGGCTGCCCGACATCAATGTCGCCAACACCATAGACCAGGGCTCACCCACCCTGCAGCACGCGCGCAACCAGACCTACCTGGGGGTGAAGACCCTGGCCGCCTACCGCGCGGCGGCGCAGATGGCACGGGCCCAGGCATCACCAGACGCCGGTTTCATCTTCGCCTGCGAGGACATGGTGGGGTTGATAAACCGCACCCTCGAACAGAAGCTGTGGCTGGGCGACCACTTCGCACTGTGCAACGACCCCGGCGTGCCCCAAGCCGAGCGCGAGGCATATTCGATCTATGCGTCCAACGGCCTGCTCTACCTGCTCGCGGCGGGGCTCGACCCCGCGCTTACCCCGGCCAATCTGGAGAGGTTCCGCCAGGACCTCGCCTCGGCGGCAGCCGCTACGGCGCGCAGGTACGGCTCGGTGCACACCAGCGTGAACAACGAGAGCCAGTGGGTGTCCCAGAACATGTGGCGGGACGCCATCGGTTACTGGCTGGGGACGGCTGGGTGGCCGCAGGGCCATGCGGACCGCCTGACCCGCTACTGGGAACTCGAACACTACTTCGCCAGCAAGAAGAACGGCTCGTTCTGGGATGTTTGCGTGTATAACCCAGGTCGCGAGGAGAGATACGGCGCCGTGCAGGGCGCTTTCCTGCCTTCCTACGCCCTCGATCAGTGCCTGGGCTACTACAGCCGCGGGGTCGCCCTGCTCACCCTGCCCGCCGCCATGGGGCGCCTGAGGCTGGACCGAGGCGCGGACACCCTGCTCTACAACCCCGCGCACGCCCCCGGTCGCGTTCCCGTATTCGCCTGCGCCGACTGGAGGGCCGAGGATCCCGATGAGCGTATCCCGGTACTGGTCTTCGATGCGGGAGGGAACCTGCAGGAGGTCCTCAACCGCCACCTGCTCCCCGCCAACCTGCAGCGCTCGCCGTATTAAATCCCCTACTTCTCGGGGTCATGTTCATACTTGAACTCGACACGAAAGAACTCACTTCCCACACACCCCAAAGACCGTTCTCTGGTAATTTCTGAACGGGCGGGGAAAGAAGTTGCTAAATGGGGGCGACGATCCAAATTGCTCCAGGTAAATGTGCCGTTTGAACGCATCCCTGTGGGATTTAAGGCGAGGTGCTCATTCTGATCTGGATGTACCGTAAACTTTATACATCTATGGGTTATCCTAATCCTCATAGGCACGCCCCCCCGAGGAACCTTTCTCCACCATTTAATCATGGATTTCCACGCAAGCAGCCATTCATAGAGTTTGGTTTATCCCGAGGATTTCTCCAGTTACGCCATCTATTTCGAACACGTACCCCTTGACACCAATCCTGTTCTCGTCATTTGCTTCGGATAGCTTCGGATAGTATTCATATGTTATCTGGACCCTCTCTATAAGGCGGTATTCTCCATCGATATTCATATAAACATATTCAATATTCTCTGTGACATTAGCCCTTACATTCCGGAAACCACCTCCCTCGAGCCATTATCGCCCTAAGTGATGCTGGACCCCGCCCCTACGAGAATCGTAGCGCCTGAACCCCCCTGTCAATGTACGGTTGATGCATGTTACGCATGGACGGTATAGTACTTATCCCCATGATCATAGAGCTTCAGAACTGGGGTGGGGCTGAGATGCTGAGATATCTAGAACAGAAAAATTCAGGCTCCGGAGCCTGGTCCCAAGGGTGAATCAGCGTTTGTCGAGGAAGCGGGTGGCCTTGAGGGCCAGGGTGGGATCGTAGATCTCCGGGGACTGCACGAACTCCACACGGGGGACGATGCCGGTAGCCCCGTGCACGCGGCCGATGATCTCTTCCTTCAGGTCATCGCGCATCCTCCCCGCCACGGAGAGGCGGATGATGAGGCGGTCGGGGCTGAAGGGATTGTCGGGCTCCTCCTTCTCCACCACCAGCTGGTATTCGACCATGCCCTTCACCCCGACCAACTGGTTGTGCACCGCCTCGGGGTTGACCAGCTTGCCGCCTACGCGGATGACCTCCTCGGCGCGCGCCGCGTAAGTGGAGCCCATGCGCACCACCAGCCGGCTGCCGCTGCGCCCACAGTGCGGACATATCCCGGACTCGCATGCAGCCAGGTCCCCCACGACGTAGCGCAGCAGTGCCGTTCCCCTGCGATCTAGATGGGTAACGGCGAGCAGGCCGACCTCTCCGTCCGGAAGAGGCTTCAGGCTGTCGGGATCGAGTATCTCGATATGGTAGATATTGGGGGCCGGGTTATGGTTTCCACCGAACTCGCAACACTCCACGAAAGAGCCCTGGCATTCGGTGAGTATATAACCGTTGTTCACGAATACCTGCCGCGCCGTTCCTTCCGGCAGGTGCTCGCGAATCTCGTCGCGCATTCCCTCCGGAACCGTGTCTCCCAGGGCCATGATGGTGCGCAGCGATGACAGGTCGCTGCCGAGCTGCTCGCCGCGCAGGATAAGCCTGCGCGCGTAGCGTCCCGTTCCCGCGAACACGCTGGCCCGATGCGTCTCGGCCAGCTCGAGCGCCTCGTCCACGGAGCGGTGCAACTCGAAACCGGGCTCGTCCTTTCCGACCAGGGCGTTCACCAGCTTCATCCCGACCGTGGAGGCAAAATGGATGGTGCGGTAGAAACCGATATGAGGCAGACTCCCGTAAGGGAAGAGGTTCAGCACCGTATCCGCGGGAGTCATCCAGCTTATCTCGGCCATGCGGCGCAGCTGCAGGCTTATGTTGAACATGTCGTAGGCGGTATTGAAAAACGGAGCGGGAGCGCCGGTGGTGGTCCCCGAAGTATAGGTGATCTCGTAGGTCACATCCAGGGGCTGCGGAGGATCGACCACCAGCAGGAAGGCCAGGGGGTTCGTAAGGTAGCATTCCTTCGAGGTCACGGGGATGCGCTCCAGGTCGCGCAGGGTGCGGATGCCGTCCACGTCGATCTTCTCGCGTTTGAACAGCTCGCGATAATAAGGGCTTACTGCCGCCACCAGTTCCAGTTGCCTGCGCAGTCTGTTTTCCTGCAGGGCCCGCAGCGAGTCATTGTCCATCCAGAGCGGATTTTCCCGGTCGCGGGAATAGATGGGCCAGCTTGCCACGAACTCCCTGGCCTGCTGCGGCGATATGTCCCCGATCTTCACCTCTCTCGCGCCCCTTTCGCTGCCTGACGACTCTCTCGCCCATTATATAAGGTCCTCGCAGGTTTCATATAGCTCGCTCAAGGAAACATGCACATAGGTTGTTATGGATAAGGGGACTCGCTCGGGTGTCGACTGTTTCCCGAGATCCGTGGGTTGGGCCGAAGCGACCTTCGCGAGCAGTATAGAGAGAAAGGCTGCATTAGCGATATGCAACCTGCGAGTGCGGAGCGAGGACCGTTACCCCCGGTCCCTGGAACCCTAGCGCTTCTTTATGTCGCACAGAAGGATGGTGAAGTCGTCCTCCATCTTGCCGCCGCAGAAACCCTTGAGGGAATCGACCAGGCCTTCTATAAAGCCCTTCGGCGCCCTTGATCCCGCTTTCCTGAGATATCGCCGCAGGCGGTTCTCTCCATACATGCGCCGCCGGGAATCCCGGCATTCGGTCACCCCGTCGGTGTAGATGAAAATGCGGTCTCCCGGCTCCAGCTGGATCTCCTCCACGTCGAGGTCGGGTTTCTCGAAGATGCCGAGTATGCTCCGCTTCTCGGATTCAAGGGTTATGAGCTCGCTGCCGCCCCGGATGAGCAGGGGGTCGTTGTGTCCCGCGTTTACATATTGCAGCTTGAGGGTTTTCAGGTCCAGTTCGCTGTAGAAGACGGTGATGAAGCGGTCCTCGAGGCGGTTGGGCACGATGGCCCGGTTGGCCTTGGTCACCACGCCCAGGATATCCTCGCGGTACTTTCCCTCCGCCCGGATGGCGCTCATGGCCAGGGTGGCCAGGAGGGCGGCCGGGATCCCGCTCCCCGTCGCGTCACCCACCACCATAACGAGGCGGTCTCCATCCTCCCAGAAGTCGTACCAGTCGCCCCCTACGATACGGGCCTGTTCCTGGTGGACCAGCACCCGCGCAGTGCGGTTTTCCAGGGGCCCTTCCGGCAGCAGCGCGCTCTGTATGTGCGAGGCAATATCCAGCTCCCTGTCCACCAGGGCCAGGTGCTGCAGCCTCTTCTGCTCGCTGACGTCACGGAACACGCACACGACGTTCTGGATCTGGCGCTTGCGATTCCGTATCACCGAGAACGACCCCGCGATCCATACCTTGCTGCCGTCCCGGCGTTCGTGCTCCATCTCCTTGATCTTCCCTTTTTCGCCGCGGAAAGCGGCGTCCACCGGGCAGTCCTCCAGCGAGCAGGTCCCCGGCTCCAATCCCGCTTCGTTAAAGATTATCTCGTGCACGTGCCTGCCAACCGCCTCCTCCTCCCGCCAACCGAAGAGATCGGCGGCGGCAGGGTTGAACAGGGTGATGTTACGATCCCGGTCGACCAGGAAGATCGCCTCCGGGCTGGCGGAGATGATGGCCTCGCTGCGTTCCCTCTCGATGAAGACGCGTTCGCTGGCCTCCAGCTCCCGCAGCCTTCTCTCCCTCTCGTACACGCGCTCCCGCAGCCTTACCTGCTCGACGGCCAGGGTCACCTGGTCCAGGATAACGGTGATCATCTCCAGGTCCGCCTCCTCGAAGAAACCGGCCTTGGTGTTGCTGCCGATGGCCAGCACGCCGCTCACCTTTCCACCGTATATCAACGGCGCTATGATGCACGCTCTCACCTTGAGGAAACGGGCATACTCGGGGTTGATCCTGGGGTCGTTGAGCGCGTCCTCGGTCGTGATCACTTCCTGCTTGTTGATGACCAGGCTGGTGGCTTTATCCAGGCTTTCCAGGTCCCAGCTCGCGGTCTGCAGATACTTGATCATGCCCGCGGTCAAACCGTAACCGCGGGCGAACTCCAGTCTCTTCTTGTCGGAGTCGTAGAAGAACAGAAGACACTTGTCCGCACCGGCGATCATCACCAGGCTGCGTACCAGGATGCCCGTGGCCTGCTTGAAGGACATCGCCCCGGCTATAGCCTCGGCCAGCTCCTTGAGCTCCACCGTCTGGCGCCGCCTTTTTCTCTCCAGCTCAAAGAGCCTGGCGTTCTCTATGGCCACCCCCGCCTGGGGCGCGAATGCGGCCAGGAGCGCCATGTCCAGGCGGTTGTAGTTGCGCGCTTCCACGTCGTATAGCTCCAGGCCGCCTATGGGACGGTCGTCCTTGAGGATCGGGCAGGAGAGCACGGAACGCACCCGTCCCCCCCTCGCGGGGATCGGCAGGTTCAAACCGCGCAGGCGGGTATCCAGAGCCGTGACGGGAGCTTTCTCCTCCATCGCCTGGGAGAGGAGCGAACGGGCGAGGAAGACGCGGCGTCCCTTCACCCAGGGGGCACCCAGTCCGACCTGGGCCACCAGCTGCAGCTCCTCCCTATCTTTGTCAAGCAGGTAGACGGCGCCCATGGGGTTCTGCATAATGCCCGTTGCTACCTCCAGGATCTGCAGGAAGACGAGGTCGAGGTCCATGGTGGAGGTGATCGTCCTGCCCACCTCCAGAAGGCCGTGCAGCTCCTTGAGCTGGCGGTTGATCATCTCGTCCCTGGTCTCGAAGTAAGCGGCCGAGAGCGCCGCGATGAGATTGAAGTTGAGCTTGCTCTGGGTGTTGAGCATTCTCTTCAGCTCCCGCGGTTCGAGCTGCATCTGTTCCACTTCGGGAAGGACCTGGTCCCAGATGATCGATTCCACCAGGTAGATAGCCCTGACAAGGTCGGCGAAGGGTATGGTCTGCAGGGCGCGGTTGCGCCCGATGGTGCGCGCGAATGCGTAGAGGTCGCCGCGCTCCATTCCTTTATCTGCCATGAACTGCGTGGTACGCAAGGCCAGCTTTTTCACCATGTCCCGGATATCGCTCTTGGCATGCGGGGAAAGGCCGGCGTAGGTGGGAAGATTGGCCTCGAAGGCCGCCTGCATCTCCTCTACCAGGTCCTCGAGACGCTTGGAGATGGTATCCGATATCTGCTTTAGCATGACCCCGCCACCTTGAAGACAAACCGCTCCTCTATGAAGTATATCTCATGCGAGTCAACCATGGGGTCAGGTCTTGTTCTTTGCATACCGTGGTATGTTGCCTGTTGGCAACTGGGGTTTTATCGCTTGTATGCAAGACGTGACCCTCTGTATGCGTCCGGGGCGGTTCATGCTCTTGCCCGCGTTGTCAATGTCGCCAAGGACCGGCACGTGAGCGTTTGAAAATCAAGAAAAGCGACATTTACCTGCAAGCCGGGAATAATATTCAAGGAGGTTATGACCGGATCCGTGATCGCATGAGCACGGGTGGGATAAATGGTTTCAAGGGCGGGAGATGCATATGCGTAGCGACGGAAATGAGCTGTCTGTGGGAGGTTTCCGCATCTTTTTCGAGCGTAAAGGCAAGGGGCCGCCGCTCGTACTACTTCACGGAGCGTTGGGAGACAGCAGGGACTGGCGCAGGCAGCTGGATGGGTTATGCGACGATTTCGACGTAGTGGCCTGGGATGCTCCGGGCTGCGGCCGTTCATCGGACCCGCCCGAGACCTATCGCCTGTCGGACTTTGCGGACACCCTGGTGGCTTTCATACGGGAGATCGGGCTTGAACGGCCTCATGTGCTCGGCCTGTCCTTCGGCAGCAGCCTCGTATTGGAGTTCTACCGCCGCTATCCGGAGATCCCGAAGAAGCTCGTGCTGGCCTCGGCATATGCCGGATGGGCCGGGTCCCTTCCACCCGAGGTCGTTGCGGCAAGGCTGGAGGTGGCGCTGGCGGATGCCGAGAGGCCGCCCGAACAGGTCGTCGAGGCATGGATGCCGAGCATGTTCCCGGAAACTGCGCCGGCCGAATTGATCGCGGAGACCGCCGCTATCATGTCTGACTTTCATCCCGCCGGCATGCGGGCGATGGCCCGCTCATTGGCCGAAGCGGACCTGCGCAGCGTGCTTCCTCTTATTGCTGTGCCGACTCTGCTGCTCTACGGCGAGCTTGACGAGCGTTCTCCGCTTCATGTCGCCAGGGAGCTCAACTCCCTGATCCCCGCATCCCGCCTGGTGGTCATCCCCGGGGTCGGACATCTGGCCAACGTGGAGGCTCCGGAAACCTTCAACTCCTCCGTGCGCGATTTCCTTCTCACGCCCTGACGTGTCCCCATATCAATCCAACCTGACCGAGAACCGGGGGTCGGTCCGAAGCGACCCGAGGAGCAACTCCTCGCAACGGACGACGAAAGAGATGCGTGCATTTAAAGCGGCTAAAGGGGGATGCAATCCAGCCCGGGTGTCACCCTATACCCTCCCCCAGGCCCGCGCTTCAGCGGAAGCGGGCGAGCCTCCCATCTGCTTGACCGTCGCCAGCCCTTAAAAGAAGCGGCATGGCGAGCAGAAAAAGAAACGGGCATTGAAAGTGGCTAAAAAAGGAAAGGCTCGAGCGTGTGTTCTTATATTACCCAACCAGCCCGAGAACCGGGGGTCGGTCCGAAGCGACCTTCGCGAGCAGTATGTCCGCTAGAATGTAGACCGCTGGAACTGTAAGACCTGCGAGTGCGGAGCGAGGACCGTTACCCCCGGGCTCGGACTTCCTCATCCTGCATGGACTTGATCTTCATGAGCTGCGTGCGGTAGGAGCGCTCCATCTCGTCGAGCTTCATGGTTATATAGGTGACGGTCTCCTCGAGAGAGGGTATGAGCACGTACTCCAGGGCGTTGACGCGGCGGCGGGTCTTCTCGATCTCGATGGCCAGCAGGCGGATATTGTTCTCGATCTCCGCCAGGGCGATGAGCATGGGCAGGAGCTCGCGGTAATGCTGCAGGGCGGCGTCGAAGGCCATGGGGGTGGTGGCGAGCCCGTAGCAATCGTAGCCGCCGCTGAACTCGATCTCGAAGTGCGGCACCTTCACCCCCATGATGCGTTCGTCCTTCACCTTCAGGTCAAGGGTGGCGGAGGGCACCGCCAACGCTTCCTCGACCTCTTCGGTCGTGACCTCCGAGCGCGCGATGGAGAAAACCGTGTATGCCTCCGCAAGCTTTTTCTCCACGCCGTCCCGCAGGCTTCCGCTCTCCCGGATAAGCCCCATGAACTGCTTCATCAGCTCGTCGAGCTTGTCCTTGAGCAGCTTATGGCCGCGCTTGGCGATAGCCGTGCGCCGGCGGAGCTTCAGCAGCTCCATGCGGTTGGGGTTTACGTTGATGCGCGCCAACTAGCGGCTCACCCCCGCTTCCATGTACTTCTTTATCTGCTCCTCCTTGACACGCTTCAGCTCGGAGCGGGGAAGTATCTTCAGCAATTCCCACCCTATGGAGAGGGTCTCCTCGATGGAACGGTTCTCGTATTCGCCCTGCCTGATAAACCTCTCCTCGAAGGCGTCGGAAAACTTCACGTAAAGCTTGTCCTCCTCCGAAAGGGCCGCCTCTCCCAGGATTACGGCCAGCTCCCTGGCCTCCTTTCCCCTGGCGTATGCGGAGAAGAGCTGGTTGGAGAGGCCGGAGTGGTCCTCCCTCGTCTTGCCCTCGCCTATGCCCTTTTCCTTGAGGCGTGAGAGGGAGGGCAGCACGTCCAGCGGGGGATAGACGCCCCGGCGCTGCAGTTCGCGCGAGAGGATGATCTGTCCCTCGGTGATGTACCCGGTGAGGTCGGGGATAGGGTGAGTCTTGTCGTCGTCAGGCATGGAGAGCACCGGTATCTGGGTGATGGAGCCCTTGGCGCCCTTTATCCTCCCCGCCCGCTCGTAGATGCTGGCGAGGTCGGTGTAGAGATACCCGGGGTAGCCGCGGCGCCCCGGCACCTCCTTGCGCGCCGCCGATATCTCGCGCAGGGCTTCGCAGTAATAGGTCATGTCCGTGAGCAGCACCAGCACCTGCATGTTCTGCTCGTAGGCCAGGTACTCCGCGGCAGTGAGGGCCATGCGCGGGGTTGCGATGCGCTCGATGGCCGGGTCGTCGGCGAGGTTGATGAAGAGCACGGCGCGCTCCAGGGCGGCCTGGGTGCGGAACTCGCGGATGAAGAAGTCCGCCTCCTCGAAGGTGATGCCCATGGTGGCGAAGACCACGGCGAAGTCCTCCGTCTCGCCCAGCACGCCGGACTGGCGGGCGATCTGCGCCGCGATGCGGTTGTGGGGAAGGCCGGCCCCCGAGAAGATGGGAAGCTTCTGGCCGCGCACCAGGGGGTTGAGGCCGTCTATGGCCGAGATGCCGGTCTGGATGAAGTCGGTGGGGTAATCGCGCGCGAAGGGATTGATGGGGCTGCCGTTGATGTCCAGTTTCTTCTCCGGGATGACGCGGGGACCCTTGTCCATGGGTCGCCCCAGGCCGTCGAAAACCCTGCCCAGGATGTCCTTGCATACCGGGAGCTCCAGGCTGCGCCCGGTGAACCGCACCCTCGTCTCCGCGATGTTCAGGCCGCTGGTCGTCTCGAAGGACTGCAGGAGCACCACGTCCTCCTCCACCTCAAGGACATTCCCCAGGCCGATGGAGCCATCGGGGAATTCCACCTCCACCAGCTCGTTGTATTTCGCTCCCTCCACCCCCTGCAGGAGGATGAGGGGCCCTACTATCTCCTTGACCGTGAGATATTCTTTGACCATCTTCAGGCTCCTTCCGCAGCCGTCTCGACCGCCGTAGACGGCTCGTGTATCCTTGCTTGCGGCACTTCCACTCGTGCGGTCAACTGTCTGACCAGCTCCTCCTCGAGTTCGTCGAACCCTCCCAACTGGTCCTCGGGCATGAACTTCGCCCGGGCTATCTCTTCCTGTATGGGCAAATCCAACAATTCCTCCACGCCCCTCCCTTTCTCGAGTTCCTGGTTGGCCACGGCATGGAATCTCATGATCAACCTGAGGAGCAGGAACTGCTTGCGCAGCGAAGTGAAAGCGTCCGCGTCGTCGAAGGCATTCTGCTGCAGGAAGTCTTCCCGCAGGGATTTCGCCGTCTCCATGAGCAGTCTCTCCTGGTCCGAGAGGGCTTCCACGCCGATAAGACGCACGATCTCCTGCAACTCAGCCTCGCGCTGCAGGATGGACATGGCTTCCTCGCGCAACGCCGCGTATGTGGCGTCAACCTCGTCGCCCCAGTATTCCTCGGTCTGGTCAAGGTAGAGGCTGTAGCTGTTCATCCAGCTGATAGCGGGGAAATGACGGGCGAAGGCCAGGCGGTCTTCCAGGGCCCAGAAGACCTTGACCACGCGCAGGGTGGCCTGGGTCACCGGCTCGGAGAGGTCGCCGCCGGGCGGGGATACCGACCCGATGGAACAGATCGACCCCTCCCTGCGGTCCTTGCCCAGGCAGACCACACGCCCCGACCTCTCGTAGAAGGCCGCCAGGCGCGTCCCCAGGTAGGCGGGGTAGCCCTCCTCGCCGGGCATCTCCTCCAGGCGCCCGGAGATCTCCCGCAGGGCCTCCGCCCAGCGGGAGGTCGAGTCGGCCTGCAGGGTCACGTCGTACCCCATGTCGCGGTAGTATTCCGCCAGGGTTATGCCCGTATAGACCGACGCCTCGCGGGCGGCCACCGGCATGTTGGAGGTGTTGGCGATGAGTACGGTGCGCAGCATCAGCGGTTCGCCCGAGTAGGGGTCGGTAAGCTCGGGGAATTCCTGCAGCACGTCGGTCATCTCGTTTCCCCGCTCCCCGCAACCCACGAAGATCACGATCTGCGAATTGGCCCATTTCGCTATGGCGTGCTGGAGCACGGTCTTGCCTGAACCGAAGGGCCCCGGCACGCACGCCGTGCCCCCCTTGGCGATGGGGAAGAAGGTATCGACGATGCGCTGCCCGGTGACCAGGGGCTCAACGGGAGGCCTCTTCTCCACGTACAGTCGCGCCTTGCGCACCGGCCACTTCTGCATCATGCTCACCTGCACATCGCCACCCCCGCTATCCACCACCGCAATCGTGTCCTCGACGGTGAATTCTCCCTCGCGTATATGGGTGATCTTGCCCTCGACGCCCGCCGGCACCATGATGCGATGTGTGATTACCTTGGTCTCCGGCACCGTGCCCAGGACATCCCCGGGCTCCACGGCGTCCCCCACTTTCACCAGCGCACGGAAATTCCATTTGCGCGTGCGCGACAGTCCCGGCTCTTCCACGCCGCGGGTGATATAATTGCCATATTTATCCATAATAGTGTCGAGGGGCCTCTGTACTCCGTCATAGATGGAAGTAAGCAGGCCCGGCCCCAGCTCCACGCTCAGCGGCTCCCCGGTGCTGATCACCACGTCGCCCGGCCCGATGCCTGAGGTCTCCTCGTAGACCTGTATGGAGGCGCGGTCGCCGCGCAGCTCGATGATCTCTCCCATCAGCCGGTCTTCACCCACCTTTACCAGGTCGTACATCTTGGGATCCGGGAGACCACTGGCGACGACCAGCGGGCCTGCCACCTTTACCACGTAGCCCTCTTTCATTCCTTGCTCCTCACCTCTGTTCTCTCTCTCGCGGCCGGCTCTCACGGTGGACCGCGCGCCGCGGGCGGCTATTCCTCGTTTTGCCCCTCTATCACGGACCCCAGTGCCTTCTCCACCCTCTTCTTGATGCCGGCCCTGCCCAGGCCGATAGAGCCGCTTACGGCTGGTATCGCCAGCACCACCGGCAGGTCCTCCAGGGCTGGGAAGTCCGGCACCCTCTCCAGCAGGACCTCGTAAACGGGCTCGGTGATCATGACCACAGCGTAACGCTCACGCGGCAGCGCTTCCCACACCGCCGGCCCGTCCTGGGGCGATGCGACGACGTAGGAGTCCACCCCCACGGCTTTGAAACCCGCCACCGAGGTGAAGCCTCCTATCATCGCCAGTTTCATCTCGTCCACGCTTTTCTTTTCCTCCGTTCCACGGACGCACCGGCGTCAATCTATGTACAGTTTCCTCAGCGATCTGTCTATGGCATCGGGCGGGATATTATGGAGCTTGGCGATGAGGATCATCCGCACTATCAGCACCTCGTTTTCGCGCGCCCGCAGGTATGCGAAGATGGGCTCCACACCAACCGAGATCCTCTTCATCCCGCGCACCATGTCCATGAGCTGGTCCTCGCCCTTGCGGTCGAAATCGGTGAGCCTCACCACCTGGTCCTCGCTCTCCGCGATCTCCATCAGTCTGGAATAATAGATATTCGCCTCCAGCTTCCTCGCCATCATCTCCGGGGGGTCCCCGAAGAGGTCCAGGAGGTTGACGGCGGGGACGAATCCCCCCCTGACGATCATGGCGTCCAGGAACTCCCTCTCCTTCGACAGCAGGCGCGCCCTGATCACCAGCTTGAGGTTTGCGAGGTCGATGGAAGCACGCGCGAAATCGATGATGAACGGGCTGTCCTCCCGCCCGGCCAGGAACAGCCGGTAAGCGAGGTAGTGCTTTTCCACCAGCGTATCCAGTTCCTGCGGCGAGGTCCGCTGAACCGCCTCTTCCATGGCCTCCCTGTAGGGCGAGGGCATCGCGGCGGGATTCTCCACTCCCCTCCGCAGTGCATCCAGTCCCACCATGCCCAGCCCTTCCAGCAGGCCCTGCGGCTCCTTTTCCTCCATGGCGGCCTTGAGCAATACCTTGAGGTTGTGAAAATCGTAACGGCAGAGGAAGAACTCCATTATGAGGGAGCCCCTGGGCAGGGCTTCCTCCATCGAGGCGTAGACATCGCGAAGGTAAGCGGTGAGCCCCTCGTCTACTTCCAGCGCCAGCGTGGCGCCGGCCAGGTAGTCCCCCACGGGGATCTCGTCGAGGATGTTGAGGGCACTCTCGAAATCGGCCTCGACCAGTCTCTCGAGGCGCTGGGTATTAAGCATCTTCGTCTCCAGCACCCGGATCCTGCCTACGGCATAGCCGTAGCGCGTGACGTCACTGAAGGGCTTTATACGCTTGCGGTCGATGCTGAGGAAAGGGGGCAGCTTCATCACTTTTCCCTCCCGCAAGGCAGGGGAAGCGCCTGCCTTGACGGGATTGATGCCCGCTGCTCCCGTTCCGCTCATCTGCTGGCACCCCTCACGTCCACCTCACCGAAGAGCATCTTCAGCACCTGCTCCTCGTGGCGGTCCCTTACCTCGCGCATGAGGGTCTCGAGCGAGAGGTTGTTGACGAAGTTGCCGCTCCTGAGCATAACGCCACGGCTGAACCCCGCCTCCTCCGCGGACAGGCTCAAGGCCGTCTCGCCGCCCCTTTCCTTTATGGCCTCGTTTATCTCCTCCAGCAGCCCGTCGGCCAGCAGACGCCGGTCGTATGGTGCGGCGACTATCTCCTCCGGCTTCCCGGATACGTTGTTCACGATGGTGCGTTTCAGCCAGGCGCGGTAGCGCTCCTCCGGCAGGTCCTCGAACAGGCGCATGGCCTCCGTGAAAGCCTCCTCGAACAGCTTGTCCTGGGCGGAGAGGAAGGCGGCGCGGCTCTCCGCCAGGGCTTCGCTCATGATCTTGGTCCTCTCCCTCCTGCCCCGTTCGCGGAAAGAAGCCCGGATGGCCTCCGCCGCGCGGCGGGCCTCCTCCCTGCCCTCCTCCATGATGCGCTCCACCTCGGCCTTCGCGGTGTCGACGATTCCGCGCCCTTCCTCCCGGGCGTCCAGCTCGATCTTCTCCAGCAGTCTCTCCAGGGACATCCTACGTTACCCTTCCTCTCATTTAGACCAATGCTGTCAGCTTGCCAGTTTCGATATCTCGGGCGAGATAACGATGAAGAACATGAGGATGGTGACGATGAGGGAGAGCACGGCATAGGTCTCAACCAGGGCGGGGAGCACCAGCGAGCGCCCCATCTCCTCGCGCCGCTTGGCCACCATCCCCGCCGCCCCGGCCGCGGTCAACCCCTGGTAGGCGCCGGTGACGAAGCACACGAAGGCCACCGGCAGACAGGCCAGGAAGATCTGGAAACCCAGTGCACCGGGCAGGGCGGCCCAGCCCGCGCTGGGTTCCATGATGAATATGACCAGTACCCCCGTGATAAAGCCGTATATGCCCTGCGTGCCCGGGATGACCACCAGGGGCAGCAGGGGACCGAAGCGCTCCGGCATCTCCGTGAGAATGCCTCCCGCCACGTTGGCGACGTAGGTGATGCCCATGCCGGAGCCGGCGCCCCCCCCGATCACCGCAACCGCCGCCCCCAGCAGGGCCCAGTGCAGGCCGGACAAACCTCCAAATGCTTCAACCATGCTGACCTCCTCTATTACTTATCTATCACGGTCTTGCGCGTCTCCAGGGCGAGGGGTGTGAACGGCACCCCGCCGTCCTCGTAGAACTTGCCGAAGAACTCCACGTACTGCAGCCTCAGGGGATGCACGAAAGCGCTGAGAAAACTCACGGCCATGTTGAAGATATGGCCCCCCAGGAGTATGACCAGGAGGGCTATTATCCCCAGGACGGGTATCCCCCACACCAGGCTGGCCATGATGTTGACCACCATGCCTATGGCGATGGTGGCCAGTCCCAGGGCGTAGAGGCGCAGGTAGGAAGCCACGTCGCCGATGGTGCTGGCGAAGAGGCCGTAGAAGTTGTAAAGGCCCCCGAAGAACTTCCCCGCCAGGTTCTTGCTCTTGACGTTGGACAGGAGGATCACCGATGCTACCCCAGCCGCGGCGATATATATTCCCGCCTGGCCGAGGGGCTTCACGCCGATGCCGAAACCGATGGCGGCAACGGCGATCCCGAGCCAGAACAGGAGCGTGGTGCCCTGCTCGCACAATCCGATCCACAGAGAATTATGCTTGATGTTGTCCCGCATCTCGATGGCCACGCCGATGGAGATATGGATGAGCCCCAGGGCAAGGCAAATGATCATGAAGGGTATCGGCTCGTACAGCAGGTCCATGGTGCCCGGGAATTTCATGAAAGCGGGGAGGGATTTCCCCTCGACGCCGAGGTAGCCATCTATGCCGAAATAGCCGCGTGTGATCACTCCCATAAATATTGAGGCCAGGCCGCAATACATGAAAAGGCGCAGGAACCTCCTGACGTTCTCGCTCACGTCCAGTTTCTTCAGCGCCAGCCAGAAAGCGCCTGCCATGATCAGCCCGTAGCCCACGTCGCCGATGCACATGCCGAAGAACAATATGAAGAAGGGGGCCACGAAGGGGGTGGGGTCCGTCTCCTCGTGGTTGGGGATGCCGAAGAGTTCGATGAGGGTCTCGGCGGGGCGGATGCGGCGGCGGTTGACCATGAGGGTGGGCGGCTCGTCGCCATCTTCCGGCGGGGAGAAGACCACATCGGTGCTCGTTCCGAGGGTCTCGATCTCCTCGTGCACTTCCTCGGTGCGGCTCTCCTCGATCCATCCCTCCAGGGCCACCACGCTGCGCGTGTGCACGAAGCGCCTCTTTACCTCTTCCTTGGCGAGCTGGTTGTGCAGGAAGTCGTTCAAGGCCAGGACCTGTGGCTTGAGGGGCAGCTTGCCCCTTATGCCCTCCTCGACCCTGGACCTGTTCTCCATTTCGGCCTCGAGTTCCGCCCTGGATCTGCTCATCTCCTCGGCGACGGTCCCCGCCTTTCCCTCCAGCCGCGCTGTTTCGAAGCCGTATTCAGCGGAAATGGTGTCGAATTCCTCCAGGTCCTCCCGGTGCACTATCACAGCTACGTACACCCTGTCCCTCTCGCGGCCGGCCTCCTCACGGGTCGAACGGGGACAGCGGGAATCCACTTCCTTTTCCCATGCCGCGAAGGCGGCGGCACTGGCGATGAGCGGCCTGAAGGACGCGCTTTCGAGACCGTAAGCCTCGCCCAGGGGGCAGTCCAGCCCTTCCCAGGGCAGCATCGCATCGATGTCTTCCTCCAGCGCGGTTACCGCGCTCTCGATCCGTCTGAGCTCGATGTCCAGTGCCTCGAGCTCGCGGTATGCGGACTCCAAATCGAAATCCCGCTCTATCTCAAGAAATTCATCGAGACCGAGGTGCACGCGCTCCTTGAGAAATCCCGAGACGAGCCCGCCCTTGGCGTCCTCGAGCCTCTCGAGCAGATCGATGATGAAATCCGTCCTGGCGATGGAGAGGCGCAGGCCCCTTGTCTCGGGCTCGAACGGGACGTGATAGGCCCGCAGTTCCTCGTCTTCCACGGACGCGGAGGCGACGTCGTTCACGTGCACGGCTCCCAGGCCGTGCAGCCGGTCCACCAGTTCCTCCCTCATGGCCCGGGGGGCCAGTATGGAGACCTTGGTCATCCTCGCAACGGACATCCTTCACTCCCGCGTCTTCGTCCGGCCGGCCTAATCGCCTTCCTCCAACCTCTCCACTAGAAAGGAAACGGCGTCTTTTCGCCTTTCCACCACCACGGCCAGCAATCTCATCCTGTCGTACATGTATTCTACCCGGAGCTCCTCGGCCTCTCTCGCACCGTTCTCGACGATCTCGCGCATCTCTATCTCGCCTTCCTCCCGGGCCTTCTCCTCCTCCTCCCGCTTGAGCTTGTCGACCTCGGCCTGAGCGGCGGCGATGGATTCCTCGGCCATCTTGCGGTAATAGTCGATGGCCTGCTCGCTCTTGATCTCGGCCTCCCTGACCAGCCCCAGTTTCTCAGCCATCGAAGTCATCGCTCTCATAACCTCCAGAGTACGGGGCCTCGATCGTATGCCCGACCCTCCGGCGGACCGGAGAGTCGGCTTCGCGGCCTACGGTTTCGATTATTATAAACTGCATTTTTCGAGCCTTGAAAAATTATTTTAGGCAACCCCAATTTTATGTTTTTCCATTGTAGTTTTCAAGGCTCAAGGCCGGAGTTTCCGCCGCCGGCGCTCCCGGCCGCAGGCGGGAGGCTCAATCGGTCAGCACCCGTTTCAGGTCTGCCTCTTTCTCCGGCTCGGTAACCGCTATGATCGTGTCTCCGGGCTGAAGGGTCGACCCCCCCTGCGGGATGATGACCTCCTCGCCCCTGACTATTGATACCAGCACGCAGCCCCGGGGGAGCCCCAGGTCGCGCAGCGGTACCTCGCAGGAGCGGCAGCGGTCCTCGGGAAGGTCCAGCTCCACTACTGCCAGCTTGCCCTTTTTCAAAGTGTGCAGGGTTATGATGTCGCCTACCGTGGTGCGTTCCTCTATAAGCTCGGCGATGACCGTGGTGCTGGATATGGCATCGACGCCCAGCTTGTTGAAGATAGGCTCGTTCTTGGGGTTGTTTACCCTTGCTACCGTGCGCGGCACCTGGAAATAGGTCTTTGCCAGCTGGCAGGCGACGAGGTTGTCGTCATCGTCCCCGGTGACGGCGGCGAAGACGTCCGATTCCCCGACTTCTGCTTCCTCCTGGTAACGCAGGTCGCAGCCATCTCCGTGGATCACCACCGCTGAAGTAGTGGCCGCAAGGCGCTCGCACAGTTCCTTGCTGCGCTCTATCACCGCCACGCTGTGGCCCTTATCGTCCAGCGCATCGGCCAGGAACGCCCCGACCTTACCGCCGCCCATGATCACGATCCTGATGGCTTATTCACCCGCCTTTCGTCCTCTGGCATGACACTCATAATACCGCATATGCGGTCATGAGGCGGCCATACCCTCGCGCTTCGCCCTTATCCTGAAGGCCTGTCCCCCCTCCACCATCCTCCTTACCCGGCGTTCCCGTCCGGCGAGCACCGCCGCGATTATCCTGTCCCCGCGGTGCATGGTGGTCCCCTTGGTGGCCACCGCGGTGCGGCCCTGGTGGGAGACCAGGCCGACCCGCAGCAGCTCCTCCCGCTCCAGCTTGCTCACCTGCTTGCCGGAGAATCGATGCGGGCACTCGAACTCCGCCAGCAGGACTTGGTTGTTGGCCGCCCACGCCAGTATCTTCATCCTGTCGCTCACCAGCCTCTGCATGAACTGTTCGGCAAGGATGACGGTGCCGCATATATAATCTATATCCAGCGCCTGGAACGTCTTATCCTTGTCGGGGTTGAAAAGCCTGGCGAACACCTTCCCGGTATCGTAAATGCTCCTGGCCACCTCCGCGGCCATGAGATTGGTGTTGTCGTAGTTGGTCAAAGCGGCGAAAACGTCTGCCTCCTCGATGCCCGCTCTCTCGAGGGTCTCGAGATCGAAGGCCACTCCCTCATGCGCCTCACCCTGAAACGTCTTGCTTAATCTGTCGAACGAGTTCCTGTCCTTGTCGATCACGGTTACCTGGAAACCGTCGAGGGAGAGCATCTCCGAGAGCTGCGCCCCCACCCGTCCGCATCCGGCCACGATCACCCGCCACCCCTGCCTGCCGCGCCGGGTTTCGACCGCCGCCGGTCCGCCCGCAACCCCGCTGCGCATGGGCCGCCCGAGCCCGGCGGCCATGATCTTTTCCATGTACCGGCGGTTGCTGGTTTCCGCCGCCAGGATCAGGCGGTCTCCCCGCGCAAGCCGCGTGTCGCGCGAGAAGAACACCGGCAGCCCGCCCCTCTTCAACGCCAGCAATCTGCCGTCTCCCGGACTCCTCAGGTCGCTTACCGCCATCCCCTCTCTGTCCGCTCCCACTTCCACCTCGAGGACCTGCAGGCCTCCACCGAAATCGGCGTGCACCAGGGTCCCCCTTGCCGTGACCGCGCGGTGGAAGATCTCGGCCAGCACGGTGCTCCCGCAGATATAGTCGATGCCCATGGTGCGGTAGGTCGCCTCCTTGTCGGGGTTATACACCCTGGCCGTCACCATCGGCACCCCGAAGATGCTGGCCGCGACCTCCGCGGCCATGAGATTGGTGTTGTCGTAGTTGGTTATGGCGACAAAGGCGTCAGTGCTCTCGATCCCCGCTTCCTTGAGCAGGGCCTCATCGAAGGCTATGCCCGTGAGGGTAACGCCGTTGAAGGACATCCCCAGGCGGTGAAAGGCCTGCGCGTCCCGGTCGATGATAACGACGTTATGGCCCTCGTTTGAAAGCAAGAGGGCCAGCTGCGAGCCCACCCTTCCACAGCCTGCGATTATGACCTGCATGACATCCCGGTCCTCAATCCAGGCCTAATACGCCTCTGAGTATGTCGACCTTATCCGGATCGGTAACGAAAAGGACTTTGTCCCCGGCCATGAGCGTGAGGTCGCCCCTGGGTATGAGATTGCTGCTCTCGCGCAGGACGGTGGCTACCAGCGTCTCTTCCGGCAGGGACATGTCCTTGATGGCCTTTCCAACCACCGGGCTTCCCGCGTCGAGCTGCACCTCCTCTATCACCAGTCTTTCGCGACGCAGCTTGAGCAGGGTGACCATCTCCCCCAGGGTCAGCTCCTCCCGCACCATCTGAACGATGATGGAGGCGCTGCACACCGCCTCGTCCACGCCCCAGTCCGCGGTGAATAACCACTCGTTCTTGGGATTGTTCACCCGCGCAAAGACGAGGGGCACCCCGTATTCGAACTTGGACAGGTACGAGATCACCAGGTTGTCCTCGTCGTCCCCGGTGACAGCGGCCACCACGTCCGCCCCCGCGACTCTGGCCGCATCCAGCACCGAGGGCTCGCAGGCGTCACCGTGGAGGATGTCCGCTTCGGGGAACTTCTCTTTCAGCTCCCCCACTCTCTCCAGGCGCTTTTCCACCACCACCACCTGGTGATCGTCACGCAGGGAAACGAGCATATGAAGCCCGACCATGCCTCCGCCCAGCACTATGATGCGCATGTCCATCCCCTCACTTCAGCCCCAGCAGGCGCTCGAGCTTTCCCTGGCTTTCCCTGGCGACCGCTATGTATAGTATGTCTCCACCCTTGAAGACCGTACCCTGCGTCGCCATTTGCGCGCTGGCCCCGCGCACGATGCAGACCACCTGCACCTCCATGGGCACATTGAGGTCGGCCGCGCTCCTTCCTGTCAGCTGCGACGGCAGCTCAAGCCTCACCAGGTCCACTTCGCCGTTCCCGAACTGGTACTGGCTGTCGAGCTCCCCGTGGGAGAGGTAGCTGAGCATGCGGTGTCCCGCCCAGGCCACGCTGGCGATGGTGGGGATATTCAAGCGGCGATATATCTCCGCGCGGCGCGGATCATAGATGCGGGTAATGACCCTGGGGACGCGGAAATGCTCCTTGGCGAGGCGAGCGCTGACGATGTTGCTGTTGTCGCCGCTGGTCACCGAGGCAAAGGCGTCCGCCCTGTCGATGCCGGCCTCAATCAGGGCGTCGTGGTCGAAGACCACCCCTCTCACCTTCCTTCCCGAGAACCCCTCCCACAGGTTCTCGAAGGACTCCGGGTCCTTGTCGATGACGGCCACGGAATGCCCCTCGCGCTCCAGCATGTAGGCAAGGTATGAGCCGACCCTTCCGCACCCGCCTATGACCACGTGCATTCTCTCACCCCCAACGTCGCGGGAACCATGTCCGCGGGGCCAAGTTCCATGTTCAATTCTCCACCTCACCAGCGTCTCCAACCGGATCGTCCGGTTCCCTAAAACGATAGTAGCACCTATGGCGCGCAAACCACAGGAACATGTGGACCTCACCCCTCTCGACCTTTTTTGCGCCGCTTCAGGTAGCTGCGCAGCATGAGCTTACGGATCTCGTCCGCCACCAGGCAGATGGGGATGAACGGCACCAGGAACAGCCAGTCGGACCAGGCTATGGGCGCGGTCTCGAAGGCTTTGTTGAGGAAGGGCACGTAGACTATCAGCACCTGCAGGGACAGTTCGGTGGCGATGCCCAGGAGATAGAGGCGGTTGCTGAGAAAGCCCACCTTGAAGATGGACTCCAGGTTGGTGCGGCAGGCGAAACCGTTCCCGATCTGGGTCATGACGATCCCGGTGAGCGACATGGTCGTCGCCTTGACGTATATGATCGGGTCGGCTTCCTTGATCCTCCACAGCTCCTCGCCCCATTTCCAGCCGAACACGTAAAGATAGCCCAGCATGCATACCAGGGCCTGCAGGGGCCCGAGGAAACCGTAAGCGCGCAGCAATACCCTCATGTTCAGCAACTTCTCCTGGCTGGAGCGGGGTGGGCGCGACATGATGCCCGGCTCCGGCCTCTCCGTACCCAGGGCCAGCGCCGGGAGCAGATCGGTCCCAAGGTCGATGGCCAGGATCTGGATGATGGTCAGGGGCAGCGGGATCTTGAACATGACGAAGAGGATGAAGGGCACGATCTCCGGGATATTGGACGCCAGGATGTAGGTGATGAACCTGCGGATGTTGTCGAAGATGGCACGGCCCTCCTCCACCGCGGCCACGATGGAGGCGAAGTTGTCGTCCACCAGTATCATCTCCGCCGCCTCCCTGGCCACGTCCGTGCCGGTGATGCCCATGGCCACGCCGATGTCCGCGGCCTTGAGGGCGGGGGCGTCGTTGACGCCGTCGCCGGTCATGGCCACCACCTCCCCCATGCCCTTGAGCACCTGGGCGATGCGCATCTTGTGCTCGGGGGAGACGCGCGCGAAGAGGACTTCCTCGCCTGCGAGATGAGAGGACAGCTCCTCGTCTGACATGCTCTCGAGGTCGGGACCGGTTATGATGCGGGCCTGGCCCTCCACCAGGCCAATGCGCCTGGCGATGGATTCGGCCGTCAGCCCGTAATCCCCGGTGATCATGATCACCCTGATGCCCGCGGTGTGGCACTTCCCGATGGCCTCCTCCACCTCGGGACGCGGCGGATCCATCATGGCGGCAAGGCCGGCGAAGGTGAGGTCCATCTCGGTGGCTTCGATCTCGTAGCGCTTGAATTCCGGCGGAAGTTCGCGGAAGGCCAGGGCCAGGACGCGCAGGGCGGAGCGTGCATAAGCGTCGTTTGCGCCCCTGATACGGTCCCTGTCCTCCGGTCGCATCTCCCTGACTCCATCCGCGGTGAGGATATGCGAGCAGCGCTCCAGGACCACGTTGGGGGCGCCCTTGCAGTACGCGGTCCTGCCCTGATCTTCCTCGCATATGACCGTCATCATCTTGCGCGTGGAGTCGAAGGGGAGTTCGGCGACGCGTCTGCTCTCCTCCGCGGCCACGGCGGACCCCACCCCGCCCTTCTCTCCCAGCACCAGCAGCGCGCCCTCGGTGGGGTCGCCGATGATCTTGTACGACCCCTCCTTATCCCCTCGGGCCAGGCGCGAACTGTTGCAGAGCACGGCCGTCTTCAAGGTCGTCTTCAACTTCGTCATCTCCTGCGCGGAGAGCTTTCTCTGTCTGCCGCCGCTGCCGTTCCCGGCGTGGAGGAATTTTCCCTCCGGCGCATAGCCGACCCCGGAAACGGACACCTCCATCCAGGGCGTCCACAGGCTGCGCACCGTCATCTCGTTCTGGGTGAGTGTGCCGGTCTTGTCGGTGCAGATGACCGTGGTGGAGCCGAGGGTCTCCACGCTGGAGAGTTTCTTGACCAAGGCGTTGCGCTTTGCCATGCGCTGGGTGGCCATGGCCAGTGACAGGGTTACCGTCGGCAGCAGTCCCTCGGGCACGTTGGCCACGATGATGCCGATGGCGAAGATCATGTTATCGGCAAAAGGCAGTTTCACCACGAACTGTCCCAGGAGGAAGAAGAGCACACCCAGGCCCAGAGCGATGACCGCCACGAACCTGGTTATCCTTGCCATCTGCAGCTGGATGGGCGATTCCTCCTCCTCGACCGCCTGGGTCATCGCCGCTATCTTCCCAAACTCCGTGTTCATCCCCGTGGCGAAGGCGAGTGCCCGGCCGGAACCGATGGCCACCGCGGTGCCCGTGAACACCAGGTTCAGGCGGTCGGTCAGGGAGACGTCCTCCTCAAGGACTGGGTTGGCATTGCGCCGCACCGGCTCGGACTCCCCGGTGAGGGCGGAGTTGTTGGTGCGCAACTCGGCGCTGCTGATAAGGCGCGCGTCCGCGGATATATGGTCACCTTCCCTGAGGACCATGAGGTCGCCCGGTACCAGGTGGGCGGCCTCGACCTCCATCTCCTCTCCGTCCCGTATCACCGTGGCCATGGGCGGGAGCAACTTCTGCAGGGCCTCGGTGGCCTTCTCCGCCTTGTACTCCTGGACAAAGGTGAAGATGGCGTTGATGAAGATGACGGCGATGATGGCGTACCCCAGGGCGGCCTGGTCGGCGATGAAGGAGAGGACGCCGCCGACCCACAGCAGTATGGCGAAGAAGTGCGTGAAGTGGGAGACGAACTTCTTCCACAGGGGGATGCCCTTCATCTTGGTTATCTCGTTGGGGCCGTAGCGCTCCAGGCGGGCCCTGGCCTCTTCCGCGCTCAATCCCTGGGGGGATGTCTCCAGCAGCTCGTATACCTCTTCGGCGTTGAGCCTGTGTATTTCCGCGATTTCCCGCATTACCGACCTCTAGATCCGGGACGTTTCGTCCTCTTCCGGGGTGACTCAATCATGCCGGAGACAGATATCACGCTTTAAACATGGAGGTTAGCGGCGGAACCGCGAGGTGTCAACAGGTGGGAAAGCCCCAGCCCATCCCTCTCTCCTCGCCGCCGGCTTCTACCCCGTCACCCGCCAGCAAGCGCGGATCCATTTCCCGGCGCAGTTGACGGCCATGTCTCTCGAGGGCCAGGATGCTGGGCGGCGCGGTTAAAGCGCTTATTAGAATCTCTTACTCCTACCCGGACCCGCTGTCAATCTGCGTTCGCCTGTCGTGCTCTTTGTGGCTAGACCCGTCGCGGGGGATGGGGGTGCGGGTGCCTGCTGGAGTGATCGCTCCGGCATCCAGGCGTCGCTAAACCCGTGGGATCCTCTTTCGGGATGAGGGGGACGCCCTCAGAAGGCCGGCTGCAGGGTAAGCTGCGGATCGCGCCCGCTCGCCCTGCGCCGGAAGCGCGCCAGGTCGGTAAAGGCCTCCAGGCGCGTGGCCACGCCCGCCCTTCCGGTCATCTCGTCGATGACCAGGGAGAGCACCGGTATCCCCAGGTCGCGGGATACCAGGGGCAGGATGCTCTTGGCGATGGTCTCGGGCATGCACGTGAAGGGCATGAGCTGCACCACCCCGTCGAATCCAAGGCGATTGTAGAGCACCGTGTCGCCGATACTAAAAATCCCCTCGCCCCCCACCTTGTGGGTGAGATACGGATTGGCCAGGCGTTCCGACGCGTGCTCGTGATGCCCCAGCACCGGCCTTTCTCCCGAGGGGCGCAGCCAGTCGGTGAGGTAGATGTTGCGCTCGACGAAGGCGCCCAGGTCCCCCAACTGTTCCTCGACGTTGAGGTTGAAGAAGGGCTCCAGCACCAGGTAGAACTCCCCCACGATGCCGATCTTTATCTCCTCCCGCTCGCCGCGGGGGACGGAGTGCAGCAGCGCGAAGGCCTCCTCCTCCACCCTGGCGAGGTCGGCGTAGGTGCCCGCATCCCACACCAGGTCGTAGCAGCGCTTCATAGCCGCCGTAGTGGCGCCGCGCTCGCGATCCAGATAGCGCTGGTGCAGGACCTGCCGCTCCAGGCGGTCGATGAGATATGCCTTGCTCAAGGCGAACTTGATGGCGCGGTAGAGCGAGATCCAGGACTTCCCCTGCTTGAGGCGGTTCAGCCTGCGCAGGGTCGCGGGTATCTTGGAGGGCTCGAACTCGAGGGGGACCATCTCGAACTCGTAACCGGCATCGGCCAGGATGCGCCGCTGCGTCTCGGCGTAGAAACCGAAGCGGCAGGGCCCGCGCCCGGCGACCATGATCAGCGTATCCGCCCCATTCTCGATGGCCTCGATGAAATTGCCCAGGGTGGTCTTGAGGGGGAAACAGGCGAATTCCGGCCCGTGGCGTGCTCCCAGCTCCAGGGTGCGCTGCGAATTGGGGGGCGGCAGAACGTATTCCACGCCCATCTCCTCGAAGACGCTGCCCATGACGAACTCCAGGCTGCCCATGTGCGGCCAGCTTATCTTCATACCGCCACCTTCTCCAGCGCCGCTTCCACCCGGTTCTTCTTGCGCCGCAGCATGTCTACGAAGGCCTCGATGCGCGTGAGGAACCCCCCCTCGCCGGTGTGCTCGTCCATGATCAGGGTGAGCATGGGCACGTTTCCCATGGCCTTGTTCTCCTGTTCGCACAGGACGCGGACGATAGAGTCCGGGCCGCAGGGGAAGGAGATCATGAAGATGATGCCGTCCACCAGTTTTCTCCTGGTGCAGGCCAGGATGGCCCCCGCGACCTCCTGCTCGTAGCTCCAGTAGATGTCCTTGGGCAGGCGCTTCAGTTCCTCGTCCCGCATCTTCTCCGGCACCATATCCGCGGTCACCACGTCCACCCCCATGGAGCCCAGGCGCTCGAGCAGGGACATGGTGGTGAAGGTATCGTAAACGTTATAGTGGTGGCCGATGACCCCGATGCGCAGCTCCCTGCCCTCGCATAGCATGCGGTCCGACTCCCCCTTCAGGGCTCCCTTGTGGTCGAGGCCGAGGGTCAGGCGCTCGAGGTAGAGGCGGTGATCGCGCCAGGCGGTTATCCCGGCGCCGATAATGCGCATGGGGTTGGAGGAGAACAGGCGCCCCAGCGAATACACGGCGCGGTAATTGTGCCAGAGGCCTGATTGGAAATCGATGGTAGGTGATATCACGGGCAGGGCGTCCCCTACCGCCGCCCGCGCCATGTCCGGCAGCCCGAGCATCTTCGGGCAGGTGTGGGTCCTCTTCTTCACGCTCACCAGGCGAGGCACGAACAGGGCGTCAACCTCGTCTTTGAGCGCCAGCACGTGCCCGTAGAAGACCTTGACCGGCAGGCAGCTCTCGTTCTCCGCCTTGCTCACGCCCGAGGTGAGGATGGAGCGGGTCGTCTCCCCCGACTCCACCACCTCCGCCCCCAGGGCTCGCAGGAAGGAGTTCCACAGTCTGCCGTAACGGTAATAGAGCAGCCCGCCCGGGATGCCGACTTTCATATTTATACCTTGCTTGCCGGCTCAGCCGGCTCAGGCGGCGGCCTTGCGCATGATCAGATCCACCGCGTCCCCCACGGTCTCGATTTCCGCCGCTTCCTCGTCCGACACTTTGAACCCGTAACGCTGTTCCATCTCCAGGAGCAGCTCCACCAGGTCCAGGGAATCGGCTTCCAGGTCGTCCTCGAAGTGCGATTCCTCCGATATCTCCTCCTCCGGCAGCTCCAGCGCCTCCGCCAGGGCCGTCCGGACTATAGCCAGCACTTCTGTCCGGTCCATGCTCCCTCTCTGTTTTCCCGTTCCTCAGACTCCTACGGGCACGATCCTTCTCCGCAACAGGTGTTTCCTTATAGCATATGCCGCCACTCCGACGAAGGGAAGCGCGGAGAATATGGCACCGCCGATGATTATCCCCCTGTGGCCACCCTCCTCCCCGCCGATGCCTTCGTACCCGAAGAGTTCCCGGGCACCCATGCTCTCGCACAGCTCCTCCAGGCGGCTGGCGAAGCCCGGCTCCGGGTCCACCGGGCGAAGGCAGCTCTTCAGCAACCTCACCGTGTCCCTGTAGCGTGGTCTTATCCCGATCTCTCCGCTTCTCCTGGATTCCCTGTCGTTCATCGCCTGTCCTCCTTTTCGGAAAACCCCCGGTGCAGGCTGATCAATGAGCGATGTATGAGCACCTTGACGGCCCCGGCGCTCTTGCCCATCACCTCCCCGATCTCCTTGTGCTTCATGCCCTCGGCGTAACGCAGGATGAGGGCCTGCTGGCGCTCCTCGGGCAGTGTCTCCAGGAGCGCGAGTATCTGGCGCCTCTCCTCCTCGCTTTCCAAGGCCTCCTCCGGCGTCGGCGAGGTGTCTTGCAAAGGCTCCGCGGCATCAAGGTCCACGACACGGCGCCGCTTTGAGTTGCGGTGCCAGTTGGCGACGAGGTTGTGTGCGATGCGCAGCAGCCAGGCAGAGAACGGTATACCGCGGTCCTGGTATCGATCGAGATGTATGAGGGCGTGCAGGAAGACGCTCTCCGTTATATCCTCCGCGTCCTCCACGTTTCCGATACGGTAAAACACGTAGGTGTAGACCTTCTTCAGGTACTTCACGTACAGGGCGTCGAAGGCCTCCCGCTCCTCCTTGGCTCGGCGCACCAGGGCACCGTCCTCGTGGTGGGTCTTCTCGCCCGGGTTTCCTCCCGACAACGCGATCTCCTTTTCTCGCGATCCTCCGCTTAACCGTAATTATAAACACACCGCACCCCTCGTTGTTACCCACCCGCCCGTCTGCGCGATTACCTTCGTGGATTGCATCGCGAAAGCGATGTCGCCGTCCGGAGGGCGGCGACACAGTGCCAGTGCCTTCACGTTTCCGAACGTGCAGGCCTGGCACGCGTGATCTGCGCTAGCACGTGCAATTCGCAGCACCCATTACCTCGAGACTCAGCGTATCGCTCTAAGGCCGCCCCCGGCGATTGAAACCACCGCCCCTTCCAGGGCAACGCAGGGAAGAACATGAACCGACCACCCCCCAAGACCTCAAGGGATGGGGTCACCTCTTGCGGGAAGGAGATAAAACCCCTGGTGCGAACAGGCAGCATACCGCGGTATGCAAAGAACAAGACCTGACCCCATTTCCCCATAATATGTTAGCATTGCCTTAAAGCCCTTTAACCAGGAGGTAAAGATGGGAAACGTTCCCGGCGCGTATTGTCCTTTCCGCGTCTCGGCCATCACGGGGGCCCTGTCTCCCTGCAACGACGAATGCTCCCTGTACATTCCCACCTCCAAAATGCCCGCTCAGAAAAGCTGCGCCCTCTCTATCCTGGGGGTTTATGCACTGCAGAGGATAATCTTCAAGCAGCAGGGCGAGGCGGAGGCCGCGAGCCAGGACGCGGAAACGGCACCTGCGCCTCCCGCCGACACCCAGTAGGACCACAAGAGGCGGGGAGCAGGCGAGATGAGCAAGTCTAGGGCACCCAGACCGCAGGGAAACCTGCCGCATCACGTGGCCATAATCATGGACGGCAACGGCAGGTGGGCGGAGCGCCGCAACCTCCCGCGCATCGCCGGACACAAGGCGGGGGAGGAATCGATAACGGAGATCGTGCGCACCGCATCTGAATGGGAACTCGGTGCGATAACCCTTTTCGCCTTCTCCACCGAGAACTGGAACCGCCCGGAAAACGAGGTCGAGTTCCTGATGAGCTTCAACCGCAACCTGCTCAACAAGAGGGTAAACGAGTTCCACGAGCGCAATATACGCATCCGGCATATGGGGCGCAGGGAACGGATCCCCCGCTCTACCTTGCGGGCCATCGACAACGCCGTCGAAATGACGCGCAACAATACCGGCATGTCCCTGAATATCGCCTTTAATTACGGGGGAAGGGCTGAGATAGTCGACGCCGCCCGAGGCCTGTGCGAGGATATCTCCGCCGGCAGGCTGGAGCCGGGCGACGTGGACGAGGAAAGGTTCCGCTCCTTTCTCTACGTACCCGATGTCCCCGACCCGGATCTCCTGGTGCGTACCGCCGGAGAGATGCGCATCAGCAACTTCCTCATCTGGGAGCTGGCATATACGGAGATCTACGTCACCGAGGTCCTGTGGCCGGATTTCCATGCGAAGGATCTCGCCGACGCCATCCATGAATACCAGTCCAGGGAAAGGCGATTCGGTAGCATCCGTAAGGGGTAATGCCTTCTTGGCCACCTACAAGGAAGAGGCGATCGTCCTGCGCGCCTACGACCTCGGCGAGGCGGACCGCATACTGTCCCTGATCACCGCCGGGCGCGGGCTGCGCCGCGCCGTGGCCAAGGGGATAAAGCGCACCAGGAGCAAATTCGGCGGGCGCCTGGAGCCATTCACCCGGCTGCATGCGGTCCTGCACGAGGGGAGAAATCTCGACACGGTGGTGCAGGCGGAAATCGTGCGCTCCCACGCGCCTTTGCGTGCCGATTTCGCCAAGTTCCTCTTCGGGGAGGCCATGCTCGAGATGATCGAGAAATCCCTGCACGAGGACCAGAACATACCTCGCCTCTTTGACGCCCTCTGCGTCACCCTGGATATACTGGAAGGTGACGTCGAGGACCCCGCGCTGCTCCTGGCCGCGTTCGAACTGAAGGTTTGTGCCCTCATCGGTTACCATCCCCGCCTCGATCGCTGCCTGCATTGCGGAAGGAAGATCGAGGGCGAACGCGTGTGTATGGACCTGTGCGGAGGAGGCATAGCCTGCGACTCATGCTCCAGCAGCCTGGAGAGCCGGCTGGCCGTATCGCCTGAGAACCTCTCCCTCATGCGCAGCCTGTTGAACGAGGACATGGCGACCATAGCAAAACGCGGGGAAAGCCACCGCGCCAGCAGGGATGCGCTGGTAACCGCCTTCCGCTTTTCGGAGAGCTTCCTGGACCGCCCCCTGAAGACGCGCCAGGTTGTATTGCACTACCTGGACAGCAGATGACCCCTTGCCCCGGCAACTGCCCGAGATCGTCTCTTGCGTTCCGTCAATCCCGCAAAATATCACGTAAATAGCTATTGACGGACTAATACCAAAGTAGTAGTGTAATAGGTGACCCCAAGGAGCTGGAGGTAAGGTCGGCGGGGCGGACGGCGAGAATAACCGGAAGGTGAAAGCCGGAAGGGGAAGCTCGAAGGAAGTCTCGGAGAAAGTGCCAAAGGTTACTTGGGGTCACTTTTTATACCCTGAATCTTCCGCAGCCCCAGCCCCTTTATCCTCCCAGCGCCGCAGAACACGTATCCGGACCACCCACAGGACCGGCGGTTATTATCTGGCGACGACCGCCAGATCCGGATCAGCGGAACAAGCGATGCCTGACCGGGAGTGGCGATGATCGGTATGGGATTTCGAGCTTCCGATGACATTGCCGCAACCCCTCAACCAGCAGCCACGAAAAGGCTGGCGAGAAATACCATAGCCCATCTCATGAGGGACATCGCCCAGGCCCGCACCGGCTGGCGCATCACCACGAAAAGGCTGGCGAGAAATACCATAGCCCACCTCGCCCTTCGTCAGCCTTTGTTCCAGGGGAGGAGGCGCAGGTATTCGTGGAGGATCTCCGTGGCGGAGCTGGTACCGATGCGGCTCGCCCCGGCGCGCACCATCCTCATGACGCGGTCCAGGTCACGGATACCGCCGCTGGCTTTGACCCCGAAACCCGGACCGACCACTTCGCGCAGGAAGGCAACGTCCCCCTCGTCGGCGCCCGCCGGGCCAAAACCGGTCGAGGTCTTTACAAAGTCCGCGCCGGCCTCCTTTGCCAACATGGCTCCCATGCGCATCTCCTGCCTGCTCAGATAGCAGGTCTCAAGGATGGCCTTCACGACTATGTGGCCCTCGCCCTTGCCCGTGTCGTAACGCCTGGCAAGCCCCACCACCGCCTCGATGTCCCCGCTTACCCTTTCATACCTGCGTGAACGCAGGGCCGACACGTTTATCACCATATCCAGTTCCCCGGCGCCCTGCTGCAGCGCGAAAACCGCCTCGGCCTTCTTGTCGTCGCTGGATATGTACCCGAAGGGAAAAGCGATGGGCGCTCCCAGGGCCACGCCGCTTCCCTCCAGTTCCATGCGGGCCATGGGAAGATAATAGAGGGGGACGAATACGCACCTGAACCTGGATTCCGCCGCCTCCCTCAGGAACTCCAGGTATTCGCGCTCCGTCGCCTCGGGGCGCAGCATGGTGGCGTCCAGTATATGCAGGAGGTGGCCGACGGTGGGAAACATCTCCAGCGCTTCTTCAACCATATCATGCTCCAGCCGTCAGATCAGCGACGTGCCCACCAGGAAGTAAACCGCCAGGCCCAGGATATCCATGGCCGTGGCCAGAAAGGGCTGGGAGGCCTTGGAGGGGTCCCTGCCCATGGCCTTGAGGATGAGGGGCAGCAGGGAACCGACCAGGGCCGCGAAGACCACCGTGCAGGCCATCGCCACCCCCACGACCAGCCCGAGCCGCGTGTTCTCGTGCATGAACCAGGCGAAAAGGGAGATCGCCAGGCCGCAGGCCAGGGCTATGCCTGTTCCGATAAGCAACTCACCCGCGATACTCCTCGCGTACCTGCGCCTCTCCCCTTCCTCTCCGAGCACGTCCAGAGACATGCGCGTCGCGCTCTGCAGCGAGACCGTCGCCCCCATGGAGAGGATGGCGGGTATGAAGAAAACGAGGGCTATGTGTTCCTGCAGGGTGCGGGAAAAGGCGCGCAGTATGCCGCCGGCCACGAGCAACTCAAGGGTGAGAGCTATGAGTACCCAGGGCAGCCGCCCTATGACGGCGGCGAGAAAAGGGGGGCGTTCCCTGCTCTCCTCGGCTTCCCAGCTTCCCGCCAGGCTGTAGATATCCTCCCTGGCCTCCTCCTCCAGGACGTCCATGACGTCATCGACGGTGACGATGCCGAGCAGTCTGCCTTCCCCGTCCACCACCGGAAGGGCGAGGAGGTCGTAGCGGTCGATGAGGGAGGCCACCTTCTCCTGGTCCTCGATGGGGTCAACGGTTATGAGGTTGCGGTGCATGATCTCCCTGACCGGCATTTCCGGATCGGCTATGATCAGCTCCCGCAGGGAGCAGACGCCGGTAAGGCGTTTCTTCTCGTCCTGGAAGTAGAGGTAATAGATCATCTCGACGTTCTCCGGAGCTTCCCGCAGCTCCTCCAGCACCTCGGCCACCGTGAGCTCCTCGCTGAGCCGCATGGCTTCCGGGGTCATCAGCCCTCCCGCCGTATCCTCGCCATGGGCGAGAAGGCGGCGCAACTGCCCCGCCTTGACGGGGCTCATCCCCGCGAGGATCGCCCCGGAGGATTTCTCCGGCAGGTCGGCCAGCAGGTCGACGGCGTCGTCGGGAGGCATCTCCGAGATGATGCGCGTCGCCAGGTCGCGCGCGAGTCCCTGCATCACCTCTACCTGGCCGTCCTCGGACATCTCCAGGAGGGTCTCGGAAGATTCCTCGACGTCCCAGACTTTGAATATGCGCAGCCGCTCCTCGTAGGGCACGCTCTCCAGCACCTCGGCCGCATCGGCCGGCTGCAGCCCGTCGAGCAGGGCAAGGGCGGCGCCCGTCCTGCCCTGTTCGAGGAGATCGCTCAGACTCTCCCCCAGAACCCGGTTGCGTTCTTCCATCTTCCTTTCTCCTGTGCCCGTCCGGCACGGGACCGTGCATGCGACGCCGCGCGCCGGCCCGCTAGTATCCCAGTCTCTTCAGCATCTCCGGGCTTTTCGCCCAGTCCTTCTCCACGGCCACCTGGAGCTTCAAGAACACCTTTTCGCCCAGAAGGGGCTCGATCTCCGCCCGCGCCCGGGTGCCGATCTCCCTGAGCATCCTGCCGCCCTTCCCGATGATGATGCCCTTCTGGGAATCGCGCTCCACGTAGATCACAGTCTCGATGTCCGTGAGGTCGCGGTCCTCCCTTGTCTCGATACTCTCCACGACGACGGCGACGCTGTGGGGTACCTCCTCGCGGGTCAGCTGCAGCACCTTCTCTCGTATGAGCTCCGCCACTATGAAGGCGGCGGGCTGGTCCGTGAAGACGTCCTCGGGATAGTACTTCGGCCCCTCGGGCAGCGTCTCCACGATGCTCTCGATGACGGCGTGCACGTTCTCCCCCGTCTTGGCGGAAACGGGGATCACGCCCGTGAAATCTCCGAGTTTCTCCGCCACGGCGGCCTGCGCCTCGATCTGATCCGGGGTGAGCCTGTCTATCTTGTTGAGCACCGCGACCGCGGGGGTGTCCAGCTCAGCCAGTTCCGAGGCTATGAACATGTCCCCTTTTCCTATGGTCTTGGTGCCGTCGAGGATGAAGACCACGGTGTCCACCTCCGAAAGGGTTTCGCGCACCGCGCGGTTCAAGCGCTCTCCCAACGCATTCTTGGGCTTGTGGAAGCCGGGGGTATCGACGAAGATGATCTGCGCATCGTCCCTGGTCAGCACGCACCTTATCTTGTTCCTGGTGGTCTGGGGCTTCTCGGAGATTATGGCCAGCTTGCGGTGCATGAGGTTGTTGAGGAGCGTCGATTTGCCCACGTTGGGTCGCCCGATTATGCCCGCAAAACCCGATCTGTATGCGTTTTCGGGCTCCAACCCGACCCCCCTTTCGCGTCTCCATGCTTTTCCCGCGTCCGCCTTGCGGCGGCATCCCCGCGCGTATTCCTCCGCGGCGATTCTATTCTAGCATCGCCCGGGCAAGAACGCGGATAACCCAGCTATAACCAAGATATTCCTAAATCTGGGAGAAACGCCTCATATGAATATTGGTGAGCAGCCCGATCGCCGCCATGTTTACGATAAGGCTGTTCCCGCCGTAACTGATGAGGGGGAGCGGGATGCCGGTTATGGGCAGGATCCCCAAGGTCATCCCTATGTTCACCACCACCTGGAAAACGAACATGGTGACTATGCCGAAGGCGATCATGCTGCCGTAGAAATCGCGGGCGTTGTTGGCTATGCGCACGCCCCGCCACAACAGCAGGCAGAAGGCGCCGATGAGGATGAGCGCGCCGATGAGCCCCAGTTCCTCCCCTATTACCGCGAAGATAAAGTCGGTGTGGTGGGCGGGCAGGAAGTTGAGGTTGGTCTGGGAGCCCTGCATCAGTCCCTTGCCCACGAGCTGGCCGGAACCGATGGCGATCTTCGACTGCAGCAGATGGTAGCCTGCTTCCTGTATGTTCGACCCCTGCCTGATAAAGGCCGTGAAGCGCTCCATCTGGTAGGGTTTGAAGATGTTGAAGACAAAGCCCATGGTGAAGGTCAGAGTCCCCGCGGCCACCAGGCCGATCCAGTAACGCATGCGGCATCCGACCAGGAAGAGCATGCCCAGGAGGATGGCGCCCAGGACCAGGGTCGTGCCCAGGTCGGGCTGCAGGAAGACGAGGAGCATGTAAGGCGCCGCCCAGGCCAGGGGGATTATGAAGCTGCGCAGTGAATCCGGTTCGGCCTTGTTGTCGGAAAAGAAGTTGGCGAGGGCGAGGACGAGCACGAGCTTACAGTACTCGGAGGGCTGAAAGTCTATGGGCCCCAGGGATATCCAGCGCGCGGATCCCATGACCCTCTCCAGGAAGAGGACGATCACGAGCAGGACGAGAAACGCTCCGTAGACGAAGGGCGTGGCCACTTTGAGGCGCCGGTAATCGAAGCTGAGCATGAGCCCCATGAAGATGAGGCCGATGAACAGGCTGATGGACGTCCTCAGCACGTAATAGGTAGGGTTTCCCGGGGTGTCGTGACGGGTCGCGCTGTACTGCATGAGCATCCCGAAGCCGATGAGAAACACCGTTATCGCCAGCAGGGTCCAGTCGATATGGCGCGTCGGCAACCCGCTGAGGCGGCGGGCCACCTCGTCGGTCTGCCTTCTTTCCGTGACCTTGGGTGCGAGCACTCTTCCCAATCGTTCCGGCATCTATACTCCCTAGTCTCCGACTATGCCGCCCTGCGCCTGCCCCGGCGGTATGCCGAATATGTGCTCGAGGATGCGCCGGGCCACCGGCGCCGCCATGGCGCCGCCGAACCCGCCCTCCTCTATCATCACCACCACCACGTACTGCGGGTCGCTGGACGGCGCGTAGCACGCAAACCACGCGCATGGCTGTTTGTCCTGCACCTCCGCCGTGCCGGTCTTGCCCGCCACGGGGTACTGCTGTAGGGGAAATCCGGCAAAGGCCCCCGCTGCGGTCCCGTTGCCCCAGGTGACCCCATTGAGGCCGGCTCGCACTATCTCGAGGTTCGCCCCGTCCACGTGTACACCCAGCTCGTTGTCGGCTGAGGTGATATCGCCGATCTGCTGCGGCTCTATGACCTCCACCGTCTCCCCCTGCCAGGTCAGTATCTCCTTGCCCACATGTGGCCGGTAAAAGGGGCCTCCGTTGGCGATGGCGGCGTAGACGCTGGCCAGCTGCAAGGGCGTGACCAGGATGTCGCCCTGCCCCACCGCCATGTTCACCGTGTCCCCGGGATACCAGCGCTGGTAATCCGGGTTGCCCTGGTTGAACTCCCACTTCCACTGCGGCGTCGGCACCCTGCCCTCGAACTCGTTGGGCAGGTCTACGCCGGTAAGCGATCCCAGGCCGGCCAGCACGGAGTAGTCCTGCAGGCGGGTTACCCAGCCGTCCCTCTCGCGGTTTTCGTAGAACGAGTAGCCCAAGTCGTAGAAGACCACGTCGCAGGACTGCACGATGGCGTTGATGAAGTCTATGTTGCCGTGGGTGCCCCAGCAGGTCTTGGGGAAGTCCTTGAACTCGCCGCGGTTGAAGACGTGGCTGCAGAAGAACGGGGAATAGGCGGTTACGCCAAGGTCCTGCAGGGCCGCCATAGCGGTTATCACTTTGAAGGTGGATCCGCAGGGATACTGGCCCACGATGGCCCGGTTGTTGAGGGGGGCGTTGTTGGCGGGGTCGTTCAGTTCCGCCCATTCCTGTTCGTCTATACCCCCCACGAACATCTCCAGGTTGAAGGTGGGCTCGCTGGCCATGGCGAGGATCTCGCCGTTGTGCGGGTCGATCACCACCGCCGCGCCGGCCGGGGCGGTGTAGTTCTTGCCCCTCTCTTTGTCGTAGAAGGTGCGCGCCCGCGCCATGCCGTCTCGCAGGGCCTGCTCGACCACGTTCTGCAGCTCCTTGTCGAGAGTGAGCACCACGGTCTTGCCGGGATTGCGCTCCTCCTCTCCCAGCTTGCGCAGGGGCAGCCCCGAGGCGTCCACCTCCCAGATCTCCTTGCCGTCCACCCCGCGCAAGGTGTCCTCGTAGAAGGCCTCCACGCCGGAGGTTCCCACGATGTCACCGGCCTTGTACCCCTTCTCCTTCAGGATGGCGAGCTGCTCCTCGGAGATCTCCCCCAGGTATCCGAGCACGTGCGCGGCCAGCGTCTCCTCACCCTCGGGATACTCCCTCACAGGCATCTCCTCAGCCTGCACCCAGGGGAAATCGACCTGCCTTTCCGCGATAAAGAGGTAGGTCTCGGGGTCGACGTCCTTTTTGATCAGCACCGGCTTGTGCGGCTGTACCTCCTCCCCCTGCACCTTGTCCAGGATCTCCTGCGGGTCCATGTCCAGCATCTCCGCCAGGCGCGCCACCTCCCCCTCCTTGTCCTCGAGTTTCTCGTATTCGGTGGGAAGCACGAACACGGACAGCGCCTGCCGGTTGGTCACGAGGGGGTCCTTGATGTCCCCACGCCTGTCGAGTATCTTGCCCCGCGACGCCTCCAGGGAGACCTCGCGGATGCGGTTTCCCTCCGCCATGGCGCTGTAGCTATCGCCCTGGACGACCTGCAGGAACCACAGCCGTACCACCAGTACGGCCACGAGGGCGCCCACGATCATCACGAAAAGCGTGAAGCGGTGGACCATCGTCCCCTTCTGCTGCGGGTTGATCGCCATACAGATACCGCCTTACCGTCTCACTGGAACATCAATGCCCTGTCTTCCAGGCCCGCGAAATGCCTGATGACCGGGTACACGACCAGCGTGATCAGGGAGTTGTAGAGAGCCAGTCCGGCGATGACGCCGAAACTGAACGGGGGCCGCTGCTCCAGGCCCACGATCGCCCACGTGGCGAACTTGATCAGTTCGTGGAGTATGGAGCCGAAGAACACGATGATCATGGGCCAGACGACCGACTTGGAGATCACCCTCTGGCGCAGTTCCCCGCTGAAATATCCGATCAATATCTTGGCGAAGGCCGATACCCCGAGCACGGCGGTGGAGAAGATGTCCTCCAGCAATCCCGCGCTGAAACCGAACAGGGCTCCCTGGCCGGGGCCCTCGAACAGCGCCCAGCAGATGGTGGCCACGAGCAGGATATCGGGCTTTACCGAGCCGATGCCTATCTCCGGCGACACCGTGAGCTGGATGAGAAGCGCGACCACCAGCACCGCGAAGAAGGTCAGCCTGCGGTGCATCACGGCATCATCCCCCTTCCTCCGCCTTGATGGGAGCCGTCCTCGGGAGCGGCGAGGTCACGACCATGACCCGGTCCAGGCGGGTGAGGCTCGCGCGCGGGGAGATGACGATGCCCACCGAGAGGTCGGCCCGCCGCTCGCTGATCTCGGTGATGGTCCCGACGGGGATCCCCGCCGGGCAGGTCCCTCCCAGTCCGGAGGTGACCACGACATCGCCCGTCTCCACCTCGGCGTCCTGGTTGAGCAGCTCCAGGCGCACCCCTCCCCGTCCCTCGCCCTTCACCACGCCCATCTCCGCGTTGTTCTGCAGCATGGCACCGACCGAGCTCCTTTCGTCGGTGATGAGCTGCACCAGCGACACCTCGGAGGTGCAGAGGGTTATGCGCCCTATCAGGCTGCCGTCCTCGCTCAGGACGGCCATGTACTCCTGAAGTCCGTTTGAGTACCCCGCGCCTATCTGGATGGTCTGCTCCCAGACATCAGGATTGGCCCCGATCACGTCCACCACCAGATACTCCAGGTCGGGGCGGCTCTCCTTCACTGCTATCATCTTCGTGAGGGTCTTGTTCTCGAGTTTCATTTCCTCCAGCTCATCCACGACGTCCTGCAGGCTCTCTACCTCCTCCTTGAGCCGGTCCCGTTCGCTCTTCGCATCACCGAGGTCGGTCAGGTAACCTATGCCGTCCTTCACCGGGCTCAGGACCTTGCTCATCCCTTTCTGCAACGGGGAGACGATGTCGAGCGAGAACCGCTGCAGGCGGTGGAACAGCCCGTCCTTGCTCTCCCTTGAATATACGGTAACCAGGAGTATGCATATGATTACCAGGGTGATGATCAATGCGCGCTGTCTGCGGTTCTGTCTTTCGACCATGATATCTCAGCCCCGGTTCAATGCCGGGACGAGGAGATCAACACCTTCTTCATGATCTCGAACTCCTCGAGGCACTTCCCGGACCCGATGGCCACGTCAGATAGCGGCGAGCCGGTCACCTCGACCGGCATGGCCGTTTCGTGCCGGAGCCTCTCGTCCAGCCCGGTGAGCAGGGCCCCTCCTCCCGTCAGCATAATCCCCCGGTCCATGATGTCGGAAGCCAGCTCCGGGGGAGTCTTGTCCAGCGTGGTCTTGACCGCGTCGACGATGGCTGAGACGGGTTCCTCGATGGCCTCGCGTATTTCCTCTGCCAGGACTACGATGGTCTTGGGGAGGCCGGTGACCAGGTCTCTTCCCCTGATCTCGGCGTTTATCTCGTCGCCCATGGGGAAAGCCGACCCGATCTGTATCTTGAGTTCCTCGGAGGTCCTCTCCCCGATCATGAGGTTGTATTCTCTCTTGATGTAAGTGATCACCGATTCGTCCATCTCGTCGCCGCCCACACGTATAGATTCGCTGGTCACGATGCCTCCAAGGGAGATGACCGCCACCTCGGTGGTCCCTCCCCCGATATCAACGACCATGTTCCCCATGGGCTCGTGGATGGGAAGCCCCGCCCCTATGGCCGCCGCCATGGGCTCCTCTATGATGAAGGCAGCCCTCGCGCCGGCCTGGATGGATGCCTCCTCCACGGCCTTCTGCTCCACCCCGGTGGTCCCCGAGGGCACGCATATCACCACTCGCGGCCGCGCGAAAAGCCTCCTCTTGTGCACCTTTTGGATGAAATAGCGCAGCATCTTCTCGGTGACGTCGAAATCCGCGATGACCCCGTCACGCAGCGGGCGCACGGCCACGATATGACCGGGGGTGCGGCCGATCATCCTCTTGGCCTCCGCGCCCACGGCCAGGATGGCCCCGTTGGAGGTGTTTATGGCCACCACCGAGGGCTCATTGAGGACTATGCCCTTGCCTCGCACGTAAACGAGGGTGTTTGCCGTCCCCAGATCAACAGCCATGTCCCTTCCGAGCATTTCCCACGAAGAGAACACGCGTCTTCACCTTTCCATCAAATTTAACGGCCACGAGGGCCGCCTGTATGCTTCAAATCATTTTATCATACAAGATTCAACCGCCACGCAACCTGCAACAATATTCGCCGGCTTACTTTCCTTTACCTTTTCGCGCCGGGATTTTTCGCCGTGCGGGCGCCTTAACATAGACGGGGGCAGCTTTGACGTGGTTCCCCAGCTACAGTTCCGGGAAGAACAGCGACACTTCACGCACCGCGCTCTCCGGCCCATCGGAGCCGTGCACGATGTTCTCGGTTATCTCCAGCCCGTAGTCGCCCCTGATGGTGCCGGGCGGCGCGTCCGCGGGATCGGTGGGGCCCATGAGTTTGCGTACCGCGGCTATGGCGGATTTCCCTTCCAGGACCATGGCCACCACCTCACCCGAGGTGATGAAGGACACCAGTTCGGGGTAGAAGGGCTTGTCTGTGTGTTCCGCGTAATGGCGCGCGGCCAGTTCCTCGTCCACCAGGATCATCCGCATCGCGACTATCTTCATGCCGAGGCGCTCGAAGCGAGAGACGACCTCTCCGACCAGCCTCCTCCTCACGCCGTCCGGCTTCACCAGCACCAGCGTCCTCTCGCTTGCCATTTTATCCTCCGTCTCTTCGCTACCGCTAATCCGCTAAACCAGACTACATTGTCGCACCCTACATCCCGCCTAACAAGGGGTTCGAACAAGGACAAGGGGGAACAAGGGGTCAGGTCTTGTTTTTTGCATACCGCGGTATGTTGCCTGTTGGCAACTGGGGTTTTATAACTCGCATGCAAGATGTGACCCCAAGGTATGAGCCAGAGGTGGCTGCTGTTCTTCCCCGCGTTGCCCCGGGAGGGGCGTGGTCTCGAACGGTAGGGGTGGCTATGTATCGTTACGCCGGGCTTGAGGTAATGGGGGTCGGGGCCAGGATAAATCCTGTCCCGCAGCGCTTCGCGTCGCTGGCCTTGGGGGTGGGTGGTCCCTGTTCTTCCCGGCGTTGGTCTGGGAGGGGAGTGGTCTCGAACGATGGGGGTGGCTATGTATCGATACCCTTGTCTGAGGTAATGGCGACTGTTGTCAGGTCTTGTCATTTCACGCCTCCGGCTCCGCCTGCGGCGCAAAACGCAAGACCAGACCCCACCCTACGGGGAAAAGAACGAGCCGGGGCGGGCAGACGGATGGGCGATTGAGCGAACGCCGGGTGCTCAGACCGGCAGGTTATGTATCGTTACGCCGGGCTTGAGGTAATGGGGGTTGGGGCCAGGATAAATCCTGTCCCGCAGCGCTTCGCGTCGCTGGCCTTGGGGGTGGGCAAGGCTCGGTCTTGTCATTCCTCGCCTGCGGCTCGGACGCAAAACCGAGCCCGTGTGGCGGATTATGGAGAGGACGGAGGATGCTTCCGTCTGCTTGACCGACGCCAGCCCGGCGGGCAAGGTGCTCGCAGGAGCCTGCGACGACGACCAGCCTTGCCGCCGGGCGCCTGCGGAAGCGGGAGGAGACCCCGGAGGCCCGGGCCGCGAGCGAGCACCCGTAACCCGCCCCCGCACCCCCTTACTCCGGGCGCAATCCCAGTGCAGTGCGCGCCTCCCCCACGGTATAGAGCGATCCGGTCACGCACACCAGGTCCGATACCGCGGCGAGGGTGCGCGCGAACTTCACCGCCTCGGCCACATCCTCCACCACCACGCAGTCGCGTTTCATCTCCTCGACCATGGACGCGAGCTTGCGGGCCGGCGTGGCACGCTCATCCCCGCTCTGCGTCGCCACCACCGTGGATGCCAGCGGCAGGAGCAGCTCGAGCATATGGCGCGCGTCTTTGTCCTGCAGTATCCCCACCACCAGGATGAGGTTCTCATAATCCAGGTCGTTCGCGATGACATGAGCCAGCCTGCTCGCCCCATCGGGGTTATGGGCCCCATCGAGCAGGACCAGGGGATCCAGCGAGACCACCTCGAGGCGTCCCGGGGACCTGACCCGCCGCAGGCCGGCCTCCACCTCCGTCGAAGACAGGTCCGAGAGAGAACCCGCCCAGGTCTCGCATACCGCCACGGCACAGGCGGCGTTGATCGCCTGATGTTCCCCCAGGAGGGGTACGAAGACTTCCGGGTACTCCCGCAGCAGTCCCTGGATGCCCACGGCCTGCCCGACCTTGCCGGTCTCTATACCGTAGGTCAGGTTATACAGCAGCTGGAAATCCCGGCCCAGGAGCTTGAGGCTGCTTCCCTTTTCCTCGCAAGTGCGGGAGATGACTTCCAGGGCTTCTGTGTCACTAACGGCGGAGATGACGTAGCTGTCCTCCTTGATGATGCCCGCCTTCTCGAAGGCGATCTTCTCCACCGTCCCGCCCAGTTCGACCACGTGGTCGAGGGCCACGCCGGTGATCAGCTGCACGCGCGAATCCACCAGGTTGGTGGCGTCCCATCTCCCCCCCAGTCCCACCTCGATGACCCCTGCGTCCACCTTGCGCTTGGCGAAGTGCACGAAGGCCATGGCCGTGGTGATCTCGAAATAACTGAGCGGATCGCCGGTCTCCCTGTCCGTCTCCTTCACCTGCGGCAGGATCTCCTGCAGCAGGGCCGCGAAGTCCCGCTCCGACACCGGCCTTCCGTTTATACACATGCGCTCGGTCACGGATTGCATGTGCGGCGACGTATAGCGCGCCACCTTTCTCCCTCCCACCTCGAGGATGGATGAGATCATGCGTGCGGTGGAGGTCTTGCCGTTGGTCCCGGTAATATGGATGGAGGGAAAAGCGAGCTGGGGGTCGCCCAGCTTGGAGCAGAGGATGCGGATGCGGTCCAGGCTGGGCTTGATCCCATGCCGGGCCGCCTGGTCCAGGTACTCCTCCGTCTCCTTGAAGTTCACCCGCAACCTCTCATCCGCCGAGGAGCTTCAACTGCTCCCGCAACTTCTCCACCTTGAGCAGGTTATCGGCGAGCTTTCGCCTCTCTTTACGCACCACCTCCGCCGGCGCCTTGGAGAGGAACTGGTCGTTGGAGAGCTTGGCCTGGAATCGCTGGGATTCCTGCTCCAGCTTGGCGATCTCCCTCTCTATCCTGGCCGTCTCCTCGGAGAAATCGCCGCCTACGAGGGGGATGAACACCTCCACTCCCTCCGCCAGGCCGCGCGCATAGGAGGTGGGGTCGGCCACCTCATCCACTATCTCAAGGGAGGACAGGCGCGCCTGCGAGGTCACGTATTCGGCGTGCTCGGACAGCAGGCCGCGCCGCCCCTCGGCCAGGGGCACCACCAGCGCGGCCAGGCGCGCGTCGGGGCGCACGCCCATCTCCGCACGCAGGCGGCGCATGCAGGTGATAACCTCACGCAGCGTGTTCATATCCTCCTCGGCCTTCTCGTCGCGCGCCTCGGGGCACGGGACCGGCCAGGGGGCTACGGTAACGGCATCGCCCTCGTGCGGCAGGCGCTGCCAGATCTCCTCGGTGATGAAGGGCATGAATGGGTGCAGCAGGCGCAGGGCCTGCTCCAGCACGGTCCACAGCACGAAGCGCGCCGTGTTCATGCCTGCCTCGTCATCCCCGTAGAGGCGGAGCTTGGACAGCTCCACGTACCAGTCGCAGAAGTCGTTCCAGAAGAACTCGTAGAGGGCGCGGCAGGCCTCGCTGAAATTATATGCCTCGCAGTATTCGTCCATGGTGGTGATGAGTCCGCTCAAGGCCGAGAGTATCCAGCGGTCCGCCAGGGTATGTTCCAGCCTGCTCTCGTCCACCGCGCCCGGCTCGAAACCCTCCAGGTTCATAAGCGCGAAGCGGGACGCGTTCCAGATCTTGTTGCAGAAGTTGCGGCTGCCGGCGATGCGCTCCTCGGAGAGGAATACGTCGCGCCCGGGCACGGCGATATGGCCCAGGGTGAAGCGCAGGGCGTCGGCGCCGTATCTCTCGATGATGTCCAGGGGGTCGATGACGTTCCCCGATGATTTGCTCATCTTCTTTCCCGACTCGTCGCGGATGAGCGCGGTCACGAAGACCTCGCGGAAGGGCACATCCCCCATGAAGTGGATGCCCAGGAACATCATGCGCGCCACCCAGAAAAAGATGATGTCGAAGGCGGTGACCAGCACCGAGGTGGGATAGAAGTACGAGGTCTCGGGGACCTCGTCCGGCCATCCCAGGGTGGAGAAAGGCCACAGGCCCGACGAGAACCAGGTATCAAGCACGTCCGGGTCCTGCTCCAGTGCGCCCCCGCACGGGCATGCCGCCGGGTCCTCGCGCGAGACGATGACCTCGCCGCAGTCCCCGCAATACCAGGCGGGAATGCGGTGACCGAACCAGAGCTGCCGCGATATGCACCAGTCGCGTATGTTGTACATCCACTCGAAGTAGATCTTCTCCCAACGCGTGGGGACGAATTTCGTCCTCCCCTCCTCCACCGCCGCGATGGCCGGCTCCGCCAGTTCCTTCATGCTCACGAACCACTGCTTGGAAAGGTAGGGCTCGATGACGGTGTGGCAGCGGTAGCAGTGCCCGACGGCATGGAGGTGGGTTTCCACTTTCTGGATATAGTGTATCTTCTCCAGGTCGCGCACCACGGCGTTGCGCGCCTCGTAACGGTCGAGCCCGGCGTAGGGGCCGCCGTTTTCGTTGACCACCGCCTCGGGGGTGAGGACGTTTATCTCCTCCAGCCCATGGCGCCTGCCCATCTCGAAGTCATTGGGGTCGTGCGCCGGGGTCACCTTGACCATTCCCGTCCCGAACTCCGGGTCCACGAATTCGTCGGCGATGACCGGGATCTCCCGGCCCATCAGCGGCAGGATAACCGTCTTACCCACCAGACCGCGGTAGCGGTGATCGCGGGGATTCACCGCTACCGCCGTGTCCCCGAGCATGGTCTCGGGGCGGGTGGTGGCCACGTAGATGGGCTCGCCCGTCTCCTTGACGTCGTAGCGTATAAACCACAGCTTGCCCTCTACGTCCTCGTGCTCCACCTCGATGTCCGAGATGGCCGTGAGGCAGCGTGGGCACCAGTTCACGATATAATACCCCTGGTAGATGAGGCCCTCCTCGTAGAGGCGTACGAATACCTCGCGCACCGCGCGCGAGCACCCTTCGTCCATGGTGAAGCGCTCGCGCTCCCAGTCGCAGGAGCACCCCATGCGTTTCAGCTGGGTGATGATGGTGCCGCCGTATTTCTCCACCCACTGCCACACCCGCTCCAGGAAGGCCTCACGCCCTATCTCCCAGCGGTTGGTGCCCTCCTTTGCCAGGTTGCGCTCAACCACCGCGTGGGTGGCGATGGCTGCGTGGTCGGTGCCCGGCAGCCACAGCGTCTCGTATCCCTGCATGCGCCTGCGGCGGATGATGAAGTCCTGCAGGGAGTTATTGAGGGCGTGCCCCAGGTGCAGCGACCCCGTGACGTTGGGAGGGGGTATGACGATGGTGAAGGGCTCCCTCTCCGGGTTCACCTCCGCGTGAAAATACTTCTTTTCCTCCCAGAAGGCGTACCATTTGGTCTCGACGTCGGCGGGTTCGTACGCCCTGGCCATATCCCGTCCAGGCGTTTCCGCGCCTCCGCCGGCTGAACCTGTTCTCACTCCTGTTTCTCCTCGTCTTCCTGCTCGTTTGTAACGCGGGCTCCCATGCATGGTAAAAAGCGGCCGTCCCTTTGTCAAACCCGCGCCGCCCCGGGCTTTTCCCCGCGTCGCGTGGAGCCAGCGTGGCCTTGTTGATGCGGCGATTGCAGTAATTATATGCCGTAGCCCTTCCCGCGAGAAGTGAGCGGTCGGCGCCGCTAGGGGATGGCCGGCGCTCCGGGGGCCGCCACAACGCCCGCGTTTAAGGCGCCGATGAGGCCGCAGGCGCGGGGATGCCGATATGGGGCCCCCTGATCCTTCGCGAACCCGGGGCGGGTCCTCCGGGCGCCGGGGAGCGGGGCCACGGTGCGCATGCCGTGGTAGAATATTCCCCCAGGAGGCGCAAAAGCGCAGTGCACAGCTATCGGGCCGCCAAAGGACCGGGAAGGAGGGTTGACAGGGGCCATGCCGGCGAATGCGAAAGACCATTACGACCACGTCACCGACTCCTGGAAAGAGTTCATGGGCGACAACCTCCATTTCGGCTACTTCGAGACCGAAGACATGGAGCTGCCGCGGGCCACCGAAAAGCTCATCGAGAAACTGCTGGAACTGAGCGACATCCACGGGAACAGCAGGGTCCTGGACGTGGGTTGCGGCATAGGCGGCCCCGCCCTCTTCGTATACGAGAAGTTCGGGTGCTCGATCGACGGCATATCCAACAGCGAGCGCGGCGTGCAGCTCGCCGCAGCAGCCGCAAGGGAGAAAGGCTACGATGACGTGCGCTTCAAGGTGGCGGATGGGCTCGCCAACGGGTTCCCGGACGGCACCTTCGACGTGGTGTGGATCATGGAGGCCACGCACCTGTTCAGCGACAAGAGGGCGCTCTTCCGGGAATGCTGCCGCGTGCTCAAGGACGGCGGGACCCTGGCCCTCTGCGACGTGACCCAGTTGATGCTCCTGCCCATGCACAAGGGATTATGGCACTTCCTGAAGCACCTAAAGGAGTATTACCAGCTGATGAAGGCCTTCGGCCCCGCGCAGGTGATGACGCTGGGAGATTACTGCAATCTCCTCATAGAGGCCGGCTTCAACGATGTGACCGCCGTCGACATCTCGCGCAAGACCCTTCCCACCATGACGCGCTGGAAGGAGAACGCCCAGCGCTACGCGAACAGCGAGGACGATTCCTTCGCAAAGAAAGACGTCGATGTCTTCATCCGCGGATGTGAGATCGACGAGGCGTTCATGAAACAGGGCATCTACGGTTACGGGATGGTGCGGGCGGCGAAGTAGAGGGAGGGAGGTCGGGTTTGGACACGACGGCGCTGATCGTCTTCCTGGCCTCACTGGGCCTGGGGTTCCTGAGCCTGGTGGTGCTGGTCTATTCCGCCTTGCGTATCTACCGCACCGCCCGCTATGCCTACAAGGATTCCCAGCCCTGGATAGCGCTGTTCAAAGAATATGCCGAGAACCTGACGGGGGCCGCCAGGATCATGGAGGAGCGCATACAGGGTATCGGCGCGACCGGCCGGGAGATAAGGGAGAACGTAGACGATATCCGGGACGCCCTGGAGGAGATGCGCTCCCATCCCCTGTTGCGCACTGCCCGTTTCGCCGCCCGCTTCCGCGGTTAGAGAAGGCCGCGGGGGGTTGCCGGGTGTCAAAGCCCGATATATATCTGTTCCCTTGCAGAGACCGACGGGGCGCCGAGATGATAAAGGTCGCCGAAGGCATATACCTGCTCGACTGTCTCTTCGCCGGTCTTCCGGGCCAGTGCGGGGTCTTTCTCCTCCGCGGCCGGGAGAGCGCCCTTATAGACTGTGGCCCCTCCCTGGGGGTCGGGCACGTCATCGCCGGCCTGGAGAGCGCGGGGATCGCGAGGGGGGATATTCGTTACATCCTGCTCACGCACACCCACATGGACCACGCGGGGGGGGCGTCCCTTTTCCTCGAGCATTACCCCGGCGCGCAGGTCCTGGTGGATGAAAAGACCTCCTGGCAGCTCGCCGATCCCGCCCGGCTCGTGAGGAGCGCGAGCCGGGCGCTGGGGGACATCGCCCCCTATTACGGCACCATGAGCCCCATACCCGCGGAGCGGATGATCCCCCTGGGCGACGGCCAAGTCCTCGAGATCGGCGGAGAAAGGTCGCTGCGGGCGTTGCACACGCCCGGACATTCCTCCGGCCATTTCGCCTTTTTCGAGGAGGGTGCGGGAGCCCTCTTCTGCGGGGATGCCCTCGGCCACCTCATCATGGACAGCGGCCATATCTTCCCCGCTACGCCGGCGCCCGAGTTCGACCTGGAGCTCTCCATGGCCAGCGCCGAAAGGCTGGCCGCCCTCGCGCCCCGCCTCCTGCTCTTCCCCCATTTCGGCGCGACCGGCCGTGCGGCAGAGGTCTTCGACCGCTTCGCCGCACAGCTGAAGCTGTCCCGCAGCCTGGCGGAGGGGTTTCGCGACGAAGAGGAGGCGCCTGTGCTGCTCGCCGCTGCCCTGCTGCAGGAGATGCCGCCGCTGAAGGAGGGAGAAGAGCGGCTTATCCCGGGGATCCTGAAGGTGAACGCCGGTGGCGTGCTGCATCACCTCAGGAAGCTTGAAAAGGGTTAGAGCAAGGTCCCCGCGCGGACAACGCCGGACAGAGGCTGGAAATCCGGATGACGGGAACTGCAGGAACGGCAGCGGTCAGGCGCTCTCCTCGTCCTTGTACTCAGCCCCGGAGGTGACCAGGG
>JAQVFR010000043.1 GCA_028697145.1 Actinomycetota bacterium
CAAGAGCTGGCAATCGCAGCTGCCCGACTATCCCGTGCTGCCCGGCACCCCCCCGGCCCCCTAGCCCGACAGGGATGGCCATGAGGACGGCGCTTTTCGCGGACCAGCTCGATTACGAGCAGCCGGGCGTGGCGATGAGGCGAAAGTGTATGCTGTAGGGACGGGCCGTTGCTGTGCCTCTTCCTCCGGGAGGGGGGGGCGCCTTAGCGGCTCAGACCGCAAACAGGATAAGGCGGTCGCAATCACCCAGGGGGCTGTCTGTCATGAAGCGTGGATAAATCGAGCATGGATAAAGACGAGATGAAAGCGGCTCCCGAAGAGGGCTGGCGAAGAATATGGGTATTCGCTTTCTTCGTGATCGTCGCGGTCTTCCTCACCTGGCCGCTGCTCGCTGACCTTTACAGGTCCCTGTATGGAAACGTGGGCGACCCTGTAAATGTCGCGTGGTCGCTCAGGTGGTTCCGGGAGACCGCCCTTTCGGGTCAAGCCGGCGCGTTCCATTATCCCCATGCCGGGTATCCCCAGGGGATCAACGGATACCTTCCCCTGCCCATCCTCTACATGCCCCTTGCCCTTCTCACCTATCTGCCGCGTGGGGAGGTCATCACCTACAACCTGATAATCCTCGTCAGCGTCGCCCTTAACGGCTTCGTCATGTTCCTGCTGGGAGAGAAGGTCTTCAAGAACCGATATGTCGCGCTGATCACGGGGCTGGCGTACATGTTCTGCCCATATGCGCTGACCAGGGCGAGGTATCACGTCTCCCTGGTCGAGATCTTCGTTTTCCCGCTCATCCTGTACGCGCTGCTGAAACTGAAGGAGGATTTCAGCACCAGGAACAAGTGGATAGCCTTCGTTTCCCTGCTGCTGGTCTTGAGCGTCCACCCCTATTATTCGTTCATGGTCGTGTTCATGCTCGCCCTGCTGCTCGTCTACTTCGTGGCGAGATCGGCCAGGAGGGGGAGGCTGAAGGAGCACCTCCACTACATCAGGAGCTGCCTGCTCCTGGCCGCGGTCGCCCTCGTCATCACCGCGGCCCTGACCTATGTGCAGCTTCTAGCCTCGAACGACAGCCTGGCCGCGTTCAGCAGGAGGGAGGGCGACCTGTACACTTACGCGGCCCACGCGTGGAACTACCTGGTCCCGTCCACCCACAGCTCGTTTTTCGGCGACGCGGCCCGGCAATTGCTGGCCGGCAGGCAGTTGGGCATGAACATAGAGGAATACGTGCTCTTTCTCGGTTTCATGAACATGGGCCTGGCGCTGATCGCGTCAGCCCTCTGGGTCCTGCGCCGCTTCAGCCGCGCCGCGGGCGAGTTCACCAGGGACGTGCGCGAGCACGCCGATTGGGTCGTCCCGTTCAGCGCGCTCCTGGGCATCACCGCCTTCCTCTTCTCCCTCCAGCCGACCATGGAGTTCAGGGGGGTCACCCTCTACTTCCCGACCTGGTTCTTCTATAAGGTCATCCCGTTCATCAGGGTTTATTCGCGTTTCGGGGTCCTGGTCTTCTTCGCGGTGACCTTGATCTCGGGGGCCTGCCTGTCCTTCCTGGCGAGGGCCGTGAAGGCGAGGGGCAGGCCGATCGGCTCCGTGGTCATGGCCCTGGTGGCGGTCCTGATGCTGTCGGAATTCGTGGAATTCGGGGGAAAACCAATGCAGGACCTGTACGAACCGGAAGCGATGTACGGCGACGTGAGGGACCTGCCGGAGGGGACGGTGATCGTCGAATATCCCTTCGTGGCAAGCGACGAGTCATTCAACTCGCTGTTCCTGTGGAACCAGTTCCACCACCGCAGGAGTATGCTGAACGGTTACCCCCTGGGCAGCGAGGGAGAGGTGATGCGCCTGGGGGTGATGGACCTGCTCGGCGAGGAGACCCCTTCCCTGCTCGCCTACATGGGGGCCGACTACGTGAAAGTGAACAGAGACATGTACCTGTCGGGGAGCGAATATTCTTACGGCGGCGGCGAGATCGACCTGGAGGCGTTGCCGCCGGGCTACGAGGTCGTCGGGGAGGACGCCGACTCCGCCCTACTCGCCATCGCGGCGGAAAGGCCCGAGACGGTGGTCCGCTACGACGTGAAATGCAGCCTGGCGCACCTGCCCGACGGCAGCCCGGGGCTCTGGCTGCAGTTCGGCCAGGAGTGGGAGATAAAGATCGATGCGGCCAGGGACATGGTGGTGGACGTGGACTTCGATATCTGCTCGGTCGGAGGGGAAAGGGACTTCAGGCTGATCGACGCCTCCGGCGAAGGAAGGTCGGCCACCATCGGTGCCTGCGCGGTGACGATCTCGCTGCGCGGCGTCGCCCTCAGGGAGGGCATGAACTTTTTCCATCTGAGCACCTCCGCGGAGCAGGTGGCCTACAACGAGGTATATGGAGGGCATGACAACAAGAAGGTCAGCTTCGTGATGTCTTTCTGGGAAGTGAGAGAGGCGTCGGGCGGCCCGCTCTCCAGCCTCCTTCCCCGGCCTTCTTCGCACGGCAGGCCAACGGGGCCGAGGCCGGCACGAAGCCGGCAGTTGAAGTGGTCGGGATCATGCTCCCCCGGAAGGAGCGAGAGATGCGCCTGAAGGATGCCCCGGGCAGGTTCCTGAAACGCGAATACACCGTCCTCGTTTTCATGGTCGTAGCTACCTTCATCGCCAACTTCTCCAATTATTCGTTCAACGTCATCGCCGCCAGGTGGTTGGGCAAGGACGACTACGGCGCCCTGGCCGCCCTGCTCTCGGTCTTCCTGATCTTTTCGGTGCCGACGACCGCCCTGCAGGCCATCATGGCCAAATACGTAGCCATATATAAAGTGGAGGGAGAGCGAGCCAGGATAAGCTCCCTGCTCAAGGGGTCGTTGAAACTGCTCCTGATCATAGGCCTGGCCGTCTTCGTGGTCTTCACGGCTTTCAGCGTCCCCATCTCCCGCTTCATGAACGTCGGCTCGTCGGCCTCCATCATCGTCCTGGGCAGCGCCATAGCCATGGCGGGGCTCTATCCCATATTCCTCGGCGCCCTTCAGGGGTACCAGTTCTTCGGCCATATGGGCACCAACATGATGATACAGGCGTTCACCAGGGTCATCGTCGGCATCGTCCTGATCAGGATCGGCTGGGGCATAATCGGCGCCATGGGGGCATCCACGCTCGCCCTGGCGGCAGCCATGATCATCGCCTATTTCCAGGGGGGGACGCTCTTCGACCTGGGGCTTGCGCGGGAACGGGTAGACTTCCGGGAGATATTCCGGGAATTCATACCCGCCATCGTCATCCTGGCGATATTCTGGTCATTCACCGGCATGGACGTGGTAATCGCCAAAAGGGTGCTGGACCCATCCCCGGCCGGAGATTATGCCTGCGCCGTGTTCATGGGCAAGATAATCCTCTTCCTCCCCACGGCGGTTAGCATGGTGATGTTCCCCAAAACAGCCGAAGCGAGGGCACGGCAGGTCAGGTCCCTGAAGGTCTTTTTCAAGTATTTCCTGGCCGGCGTGGCCTTGAGCGGATGCGCCGGGGTCTTGTTCGTGACCGTGCCCCGTACGCTGATCACCGTCCTGTACGGGAGCGAGTACCTGAATGCCGCGGCGGTGATGGGGATGTTCGGCGTGGCCATGACCCTCTACACGGCGGTCAACATCCTTATCATGTATTTCATCTCGATAAGGGCCACGAGGACCCCCATCATCATCATGGCGGCCGCGCTGTCCGCCGAGGTGCTCATGATGTCGCTGTTCGCAAGGACCCCCAGGCAGTTCGCCCTCGTCCACCTGCTCGTGGCGGGCGCGCTCGCCGTGCTCCTGCTGCTGGTGACCGTGGGGGTGCGCTCCCAGGAAAAGGAGTGGGATGACCCGGAGGAATGATCCGGGCGGAGCGCCGGAAAGCGTCAGTCCGGGAGCGGCGGAGGCGAGCGGAACCGCTGCGTTCATACTGTATAATGTTGATTTGAACGCCTTCTAGCTGCGAGGAGAGAATGCAGTACGGTCAGGAGCACTACAAGCGGTATAATGCGGTGGACGTACGGAAATACTCCATGCACTGGTGGGCGAACCGCTATTATGTCCGGGTCCTGCGCGGCTATGTTCCCGGGGGCCGCCTGCTCGAGATAGGCTGCGGGACGGGGTTCTTCCTGGCCGAGTTGGGGCGGTATTTCGAGACATGCGGCATCGACACCTCCCCCTTTGCCTTGAAGCATGCCCGCGACAACTGTCCGCGAGCCGATATCCGCTGCATGAGGGGCGAGGACATCGCGGGCCTCGGGCCCGATTTCTTCGATGCGGTCGTCTCGAGGCACGTGTTCGAGCACATGGAGGAGCCAGGCACGGTCCTGGAGGCCTGTTACCGCGTCCTGAGGCCGGGGGGCGTCCTGCTCTACGTCGTCCCCAACACGGAATCGATCGCCAGGCGGTGGAAGGGCCCCGACTGGTACGGCTATCGGGACGATACCCATGTCTCCTTGCTCTCGCCCGGGGAATGGGCCGACCTCACCGCCGCAGCGGGCTTCACGCTGGAAAAGGCTTATTCCGATGGTTTGTGGGACGTCCCCTACGTCCGTTACGTGCCGAACCCGGTCCAGAAGTGCGTATTCGGCTCCCTGGGAGGGCTCCAGGCCCTGCTGTCCCGGTCGTTCATGCCGCTCCCCCTCGGGGAGGCGTTGATAATAATCGCCAGGAAACCCACCCGATGACCCGCGGTGGCGATGCTGGAGAAAGCGAGGGCTGCCCGTGGAAGGGTTGACGATCGCGGTCGTGGCTAACTCCATCCCGAAATCGGAGACCATGATCGGCGGCTACCGTATCGCCATCGAATGCGCGAAGCGCTGGCTGGCGCGCGGGCACGAGGTCGTCTTTCTGACCAACCCCATGGGCGAGGCCATGATCTCGCGCTATATCCCCCGCGATGACCTGGATGTCGTCCTGTCCCAGGTCCCGCTCGGGCTCGAAAGAAAAGCCCTGCATTCGCTGGCGGCCGCCGCCCTGTTCTATATGGGGATGAGCCTGACCGGCCTGGGAACGGCCTGGAAGGCCTCGCTCCCGGAGAAGACGGTCATATATTCGGTGAGCCCCCTCTGGCCGGATATCTTCCCCGGCTTTCTGCTGCGGCGGCGGATGCGGGGCTCCGCCTGGCTGGTGGCCGTGAGCATGTACGCGCCCCCGTTCGGGAAGGGCTGGCGGGCCCACGACCAGGCCGGGCGGGGACGCCCCGAGAAGCGCGCCGTCGCATTCCGCCTCAATGAAGCAGTCGTGTATCCGCTCATCAAGCGCTCGGCGGAGGGCATCTTCGTCAATAACGAACTGGACCGGGCCCGGGCGATAAGCGACGGCTTCGGTCGGGAGCGGGTGGGCGTGATCGGCATGGGCGTGGACAACAGCCTGGCCGCATCGGTGCCCGAACCGGCGCGAAAGGAATACGAGGCGGTGTTCATCGGCCGCCTGCACCCGCAGAAGGGGTTGCTGGAGTTCATGGACGTCTGGCGTCTGTACGTCGACAGGCATCCCGGCGCCCGCTTGGCGGTCATCGGCAACGGCCCCCTGGAGGGGCAGCTGCGGGAGAAGATCGAGCGTCACGGGTTACGCGGCAACGTGGACATGCTTGGTTTCCTGGACGGCAGGGAGAAGATATCCGTGTTCAAGGCCAGCCGCGTGGTCGTCCACCCCTCTCTCTACGACAGCGGCGGCATGGCCATACTGGAGGCGATGAGCTGCGGCTTGCCGGGTGTAAGCTACGACCTGCCCGACCTGGAGGTCTATTATCCCCAGGGCATGCTCAAGACCCCATGCTACGACCAGGCAACCTTCGCCGCCAATATCGAGCTCCTGTTGGAGAAGGAGGGGCTCTACCGCGAGCTGCGGGACGAGGCCCTGGCCTGGGCACGACAATGGGACTGGGATGACGTGTCGGAAAGGCTTCTCAGGCTGATGGAGCGGCTCTTTGACTGAGCAAAACGACGATCGCCGGGAATGCGCGCTTTGCCGCTCGAGGGAACTGCGCCGCGTCCTCGAGGGCACGGACCGGCGCTTTGGCGCGCCCGGCGTCTTCCAGGTCGTGCGCTGCGATGACTGCGGCCTGATGTTTCAGGACCCCATGCCCGCGCGGGAGGAGGTGGAGGGATTCTGCGAGGTCCCCCGCGCCGGCGGCAAGAGCAGCCGCCTGTTCGATGCCCATGCTGGGATAGTCAACGCCAGCAGGGCCAGGTTCCTGTGCGCGCACGCGCCCGCCGGCAGAGTGCTCGACGTCGGATGCGGAAACGGGGACTTCCTCGCGCAGGCCAAGAAGCGGGGATGGGACGTCACCGGCGTCGAGCTCTCGGCGCTCGCTTGCGAGGAGGCGGCGGCGAGGCTGGGCGGGAACGTCTACAGGGGGGACCTGGCGGAGCTCGAGCTCCCCGCGGGGTCTTTCGACGCGGCTACCCTGTGGCACGTGCTCGAGCACATCACCACGCCGCATGAGCTGCTGGAGGAGCTCAACCGGGTGCTCAAACCCGGAGGCGCGCTCATCGTCGAGGTGCCCGACTGCGGCAATCCCGTCTTCAGGGCCTTCCGCCAGCATTACTTTCACCTCGACCTGCCGAGGCACGTATTCTTCTACGATCGCGCCACCCTGCGGGCCATGATAGAGGGGCACGGGTTCGCCGTTGACAGCGAGGATGCACCATCATGGTATTATCCCGAGGGTATCGCGAAGAGCATGGGGTATCTTCTCGAGGGCGAGGGGAACGGGAAGACCCGCTGGAGAAAGGCGCTGTCGTTGATGGCTTGTCCGTTCTTCCTGCTGGTCACGTGCGGCTATCTCGCGGCCACACGCCTTGGAGCCCATGCGGAGGTGGCCCGGATCGTGGCGATCAAACCGTCCGAGAATCACGGGATACGGTAATGCCCAGGCGAATCCGGCCTCTTCTGATCGGGGCAGCCAACAGCACCTGGCTTGACGTGGTGGTCATCTGCCTGATCGGGCTCCTGCCGCTCGCCTGGTTCAGGGGCTCGCTCATAGCCGGCATGGACCTGCCCTTCCCCCTGGCCCCGGCGCACCAGCTGATGCGGGAAAGCGCGTCTTTATGGGACCCCGCCGTAAACCTGGGAGCTGCAAGCCCTTCCTTCCGCCTCGCCGCCTACGGCGTGATGAATTCTTCCCTGTGCTGGCTCGGCTTTTCCGCCGTCGCGGCGGAGAAGGTCTTCTTCGTGCTCTGGTTCGCGGGCGCGGGCCTCTCCATGTACTTCCTCATCAGGGTCCTGCTGCCGCACCGCCGCCTGGCCGCGCTGACGGGGGCGCTCTTCTACATGCTCAATCCCTACACCATGCTCGTGCGCTGGTACGAGCTCAACCTCTGGCAGTTCTTCTACGCTTTTATCCCCCTGCTGCTGGCGTTGTTCGTCCTGGTCATCCGCACGGGCCGTTTGCGGTACGTGGGCTTTTTCCTGCTCGCTTCGCTGGTGATGAGCCCCGCCTTCGCCAACCTGGGCGCGCTTGCCATCCTCGCACTGGTCCTCGGGGGATACCTCGTGACCTACGTGGCGCAGAACCGCGGGTCACGGGAGAAGGTCTGGCTGGCCCTGCGTTATGCCCTGATCCTCACGGTGCTCTTCACCGGGATCGGAATGTGGTGGATCCTGCCATCGGCGGCGGGCCTGCAGCAGGAGGCATCCATACGGCAGACGCCCGAATCCACGCTGGAGCGGGTCGAGTTCACGTCGAGGGAGAGCAGGCTGGACCGCGTCCTGCGCCTTAGCGGCTACTGCTGGCTGCACCTGGATTACGCCGACGACCCTGGAAACCCGGTCATCCCCTATGCCGAGAATTACGATACTGCCCTTACCTGGGTTCTGGGCTGGATCATACCGCTTCTTGCCATCGCCGGCCTGTGGAAGGTGAGGCGCAATCCGGGCCTGGTGTGGCCGGCCGTCCTGTGGGTAGGCGGGATCTTCTTCATGAAGGGCCTGCAGCCGCCCCTGGGTGGGGTCACGAGATGGCTGTATGAGACGGTCCCGGGCATGAGCGTATTCCGTCACCCCTTCGACAAGTTCGGCCTGCTCGCCGTGCTGGGCCTGGCGCCGCTGTTGGGTGCCGGCATGGAGAGCCTCTACAACGCCGCGGGCTCGCTGACGAGAAGAAAGCCGTGGAGGGAGGTCATCGGCATCGCCCTGGTGGCGGTCGTCGCGGCGCTGCTCCTGGTGGTGCTGGTCTGGCCGATGTGGTCGGGAGACGTCGTCTACGAGGGAGGGAGCACCATGCCCTCCTTCCGCATCCCCGGAGTCCCCGAGGATTACCGGCAGGCGAGCGAGTGGCTGGACCGGTCCGAGGGGGAATTCCGCGTCCTCCCCTTTCCCTACAACCGCGGTTCCTGGTCGCTGGAGCTCTTCGACTGGTACATGGGCTACGACCCTTCGCGCTGGTTGCTGGGAGCATCCGTAATGGCGCCCTCCAGCTATCCGGGCGGGGAGTTCTCGGAGGTGGCGGCCGGGGCGGCGCTTTACGGCCACGATCACGCCCAGGTGCTGTGCACCCTGCTCAACGTGAGATACGTGCTCCTGCGCGAGGACGTGAACTGGGAACAGCTCAGCGCAAAGCCCATGGCCAGCGCCCTGGAATACATATATCTGTCGTACGACGAGGCGAAATGGTTCCTCGACAACCAGGAATGGCTCGAGCCTGCCGCCCGCTTCGGGAGCCTGACCTTCTACCGCAACAGGCACTGGAGGCCGCTGCAGGTCTACTCCGCCTGCGGGCACGAGGCGGTCAGCCTCGAGGGGGAGAACCTGGCGGAGACGGGAGAAGGGCCCTGGCAGTGGTTCGGTCCGGTGGAGTGGAAGGAGGGGGAGGAGGGGGAGCTGACGGTGACGGCCACCGCGGACAGCGGCGCGGACTGGGCGGGCATAAGGCGCCCCCTCGAGCTGGGCGACGGCCCCTTCGTCTATTCGTTCGAGATGAAGGCGGAGGACGTATACCACGCCCACTTGAAGGTCGAGTGGCATGACGAGAACGGCGCGGTGCTCGAGGACAGTTACCTGCACCCCTCCCTGGACGGCGATACGGAGTGGACGTCGTATTCGGGGATCTTCATGAAGCCGCAGGAGGCGGCCGGCACGGACCTCGTGGCGCTGATGAAGCCGCACGAGGGCGCCACCCTGGAGGTAAGGGGTTTCGTCCTGAGGGAACAGCCGTGGCTGCAGGCCATAAGCCGGGAGGGCCGGGAGGAGCAGGGCGGGGATGCACCCCTGGCCGCGGGGGAGAAGGTACTAATCAGCGAGGAGGACGTGGAGATACTGGGGGTGGAGGAGAGCGCCGGGCCGGACGGCGCCGCGCCGGTCCTCTCAGTCGAGCGCACCTCCCCGTGGTCCGCGCACGTGAGGGTCAAGGCGGAGGGCCCCGCCTTCGTGGTGCTCAACCAGGCCTTCGACGAGGGCTGGCGGGCATACGAGGGATCACCCTCCTGGCCGCTGATACTCCTGGGGCGGGGCAGGTCGCCGGCGCGGCACTTCCTCGCCAACGGCTACGCCAACGGCTGGTATATCGCCGCGCCGGGCGAATACGAGCTGACCCTCTATTACTGGCCCCAGACCCTGCTCTACCTGGGGATCATCATATCCGCCCTCACCTGGGCGTTTCTGGTAGTATGGTACCTGCTCCGACGCAGGAGGGTGCGGGGGAGGATATGGCGGTGAGCGGGGAAGGAGAGGATGTGCGCGGAAAAGTCTTCTCGAGCCTGAGGTCATTCACGGACAGGGCCTGGTTCGACGTGATCCTCATCTCCCTGGCCGGGCTGCTTCCCCTGACCTGGTTCAGGGGCGCGTTGATCGCCGGGTGGGACCTGCCCTGGCCCATCGGCGACCCGCAATACCTGATGAAAGCCTCGATGTCCACCTGGAATCCGTCCGTGTGCCTGGGTGCTCCCGATCCTTCCTTTCGCGTGGGCGTCTACCTGGCGGGAAACCTGGGCCTTGACGGGATAGGCCTCTCCGGCCAGGGCGCCGAGATGTTGTGGTTCGTCCTGCTGTTCGCCGGAACCGGGCTATCCGCATATGCCCTTATCAGGGTGCTGTATCCCGGGCACCGCCTGGCGGCGGTGACGGGGGCGCTCTTTTACATGTTCAACCCCTATTACATGATCGTGCGCTGGGGCGCGTTGAACCTGTGGCCGTTCTTCTACGCCTTCCTGCCCCTGATGCTGGCCCTTTTCATCCTGCTCATCCGCAGCGGGAGGCTGCGCTACCTCATCGCTTTCCTCCTCGTAGGCGTGGTAGTGAGCCCGAGCCACGCCAACCTCGGATCCGTGGTCATCCTCGCCATAGCGCTGGGTGGATACCTCGTGGTCTACCTGGTGCAGAATCGCCGGGCGCGGGAAAAAGTCCGTCTCGCCCTGCTTTACACCCTGATCCTGGCCGTGCTGTTCCTGGGGATCAGCATGTGGTGGGTCCTGCCCTCCATCACGTCGCTGCAGGCGGAAGCCTCCTCGCGCCTTGAGCCGGGCACGACCATGGAGGTGGTCGAATGGTCTTCGGAGTACAGCACCTGGCACCGCGTGCTGCGGCTGCAGGGCTACCAGGGCGTGGAGGGGGAATACCTGGGGAGCGATGATCCCGTGACACCCTATGCCGAGGATTACTACACTCCGCTTACCTGGATCCTGGGGTGGATGATACCGGCCCTCGCCATCGCCGGTCTCTGGAAGGTGAGGCGGAACCCGGGGCTGGTGTGGCCCGCGATCCTGTGGGTGGCGGGCGTCTTCCTCATGAAGGGGATACAACCCCCCCTGGGAGGGATCGCGAGATGGATGTACCAGACGATCCCCGGCATGAGCGTTTTCCGGGTCCCCTACGACAAGTTCGGCATGCTCGCGGTGCTGGGCCTGGCGCCGCTGGTGGGAGCCGGCATGGAGGGCCTCTACCGCTTCTCCGCTTCCCTGGTGAAGAGAAAGCCCTGGAGGGAGGTTATCGCCGCCACGGCACTGGTGGTCGTAGCGGTGCTGCTGCTGGGGGTCCTGGTGTGGCCGCTGTGGTCCGGAGATGCCATATACGGCGGGGGCAGCACCATGCCCTCCCTGCGCGTCGACGAGATCCCCGCCGCATACGGGGAGGCGAGGGAATGGCTGGAGGGGCAGCAGGAGGAGTTCCGCATCCTCCCCCTGCCCTACAACCGGGGGTACTGGGTGCTCGCCCTTTTCGACTGGTATCTGGGGCACGACCCCACCAGGTGGCTGGTGCGGGGGGACACCGTCACGCCGGATTTCGGGTTCAACGGCGGGGATTTCGCCGCGAACCTCGCCTACGACGTGATGGAAGGCCGGCCGCGCGCGCAGTTCCTGTGCACGCTGCTCAACGTCAAGTACGTGCTCTTGCGCGAGGACGTGAACTGGGAGGTGATCGAGGAATATCCTCCCTCCTGGACAACGGGCTTTCTTGCCTCCAGCCTGGCATCCATGCGGGGAAGCCTGGAGACCCAGGAATGGCTCGAGCCTGCGGCCACCTTCGGGAGCCTGACCTTCTACCGCAACCGCCACTGGAAACCGCTTCAGGTCTATTCCGCCCACGGGTACGAGCCCGTGGTCGTCGAGGCTCCCCCCGAGGCCGTGGACCCCGAGGTGAACCTGGCGGAGACGGGAGAAGGGCGGTGGCGGGGATTCGGGCCGGTGGACTGGGAGGAGGAGGAGGGAGAACTGACGCTGACGGCCACGTCCGGCAGCGGCGAGGCGTGGGCGGGAATCAGGCGCCCCCTCGAGCTGGGCGACGGCCCCTTCGTCTATTCGTTCGAGATGAGGACGCGGGATACGACCCACGCCCACATGAAGGTCGAATGGCGCGACGGGAACGGCGCGTTTCTCGAGGACGGTTTCCTGCAGCCCGGCGTAGACGGCGATACGGACTGGACGTCGTACGCGGGGGTCTTGAGACGGCCGCAGGGTGCCGCCAGCGGGGACATAATGGTGCTGATGCAGCCGCGCGAGGGCGCCGCGCTAGGGCTGAGGGACCTGGTCCTGAGAGAGAAGGGAGAAGGGCCCTGGCAGTGGTTCGGTCCGGTGGAGTGGAAGGAGGGGGAGGAGGGGGAGCTGACGGTGACGGCCACCGCGGACAGCGGCGCGGCATGGGCGGGCATAAGGCGCCCCCTCGAGCTGGGCGACGGCCCCTTCGTCTATTCGTTCGAGATGAGGACGCGGGATACGAAACAAGCCCACTTGAAGGTCGAGTGGCATGACGAGAACGGCGCGGTGCTCGAGGACAGTTACCTGCACCCCTCCCTGGACGGCGATACGGAGTGGACGTCGTATTCGGGGATCTTCATGAAGCCGCAGGAGGCGGCCGGCACGGACCTCGTGGCGCTGATGAAGCCGCACGAGGGCGCCACCCTGGAGGTAAGGGGTTTCGTCCTGAGGGAACAGCCGTGGCTGCAGGCCATAAGCCGGGAGGGCCGGGAGGAGCAGGGCGGGGATGCACCCCTGGCCGCGGGGGAGAAGGTACTAATCAGCGAGGAGGACGTGGAGATACTGGGGGTGGAGGAGAGCGCCGGGCCGGACGGCGCCGCGCCGGTCCTCTCAGTCGAGCGCACCTCCCCGTGGTCCGCGCACGTGAGGGTCAAGGCGGAGGGCCCCGCCTTCGTGGTGCTCAACCAGGCCTTCGACGAGGGCTGGCGGGCATACGAGGGATCACCCTCCTGGCCGCTGATACTCCTGGGGCGGGGCAGGTCGCCGGCGCGGCACTTCCTCGCCAACGGCTACGCCAACGGCTGGTATATCGCCGCGCCGGGCGAATACGAGCTGACCCTCTATTACTGGCCCCAGACCCTGCTCTACCTGGGGATCATCATATCCACCCTCACCTGGGCGTTTCTGGTAGTATGGTACCTGCTCCGACGCAGGAGGGTGCGGGGGAGGATATGGCGGTGAGCGGGGAAGGGCGCGCGGATCGCGAGCGGAGGGCAGGCACGGTGTTGCTCTCCGGCATGGCGGAATGCGCATGGGGGCGGGGAAACACGAAAACCCGAGGTCAGCAACGTTGGGAGAGCGCGGGAGAAGCGTTGACAAGCCCGCGGGTGTGAGATAGTTTAAATGCTGTTCTATGAGGATGGCCAATATCCGAGTCAGGGTGGGCAAAATGCTCCTGCGCGACGTCCCCTCATGCGATAATCTCGTGCCGGGCGTTTTATTAGCGCGTGTATGATGAAAATCCTCATATTTAACTGGAGGGACATCAAGCACCCCAATGCGGGAGGTGCGGAGATCGGCCTGCACGAGCAGGCCAAGAGATGGGTGAACTGGGGATACCGGGTGGGCCTGTTCACCTCGAGGCCGAAGGGCTCTCCGGCCTACGACGTCATCGACGGGGTGGAGGTCTACAGGGCAGGCGGGTTCTACAGCGTCTATGCACGCGCGGCCACCGCTTACCTCTCCTCCCTGCGCAGGGATACGGACGTCATCCTCGATTCGATAAACGGCATCCCTTTCTTCACTCCCGCCTATGCCTCGAAGCCCAGCGTCGGCCTGATGCATCACGTCCACAGCGACCAGTTCCTGGTCGAGATGGGCCCCCTGCTGGGACACATCGGACGGACGGTGGAGAGATGCTTCCCCCTGCTCGCGCGTTACGACACCGTCATATGTATTTCGCAGTCGACCGCGGACGACATGCGGAAATACCTCATCAACGCCGAGAGGCTCCCGTTGAAGGTCGTCTATTACGGCATAGACAAATCCTTTTACACCCCCGGGGAGGAGAAATTCGAGAGGCCTACCATAATCTACCTGGGGCGCGTGAAGAGGTACAAGCGCCTGGAGCGCCTCATCTCGGCCATGCCCGCGATCAGGAGGGAAGTGCCCGACGCCGAGTTGATCATCGCCGGCACGGGGGATTATCTCGAGAACATCGAGGCGATGGTGGAAGAGAAGCACATGGGCGAATTTATCCGCTTTCTCGGGTACGTGAGCGAGGAGGAGAAGCTCGACCTTCTCCGCAAGGCCTGGGTGCTGGCTATGCCCTCGATGAACGAGGGATGGGGCATGAACGTGATCGAGGCCAATGCCTGCGGGACCCCCTGCGTCGCCTTCAGGGTTCCGGGCTTGAAAGAATCGATAAGCCATGGCGGTTCCGGCTTTCTGGCGGACGACCAGGGTCAATTTACCGATTATCTTATAAAGATCATCAAGGAGCCGTCCTTGAGAAACAGCCTCTCCGGCGGAGCCGTCGATTGGGCATCGAGATTCGACTGGGATAAAACGGCACGGCAGACCCTCGATATACTGGAAAGCGTAGCCCGGGCTTAAAACCCGTGCAGCGGTCCTGTAATCCCGCGCTCCGCACCGTCTCTTGCGGCAGCGGCCTGGCGCTCCCGCGAGCTTATGTCCCATGTTGCCGCAAGGCCACCGCTTGCTCAGATGATCTCCAGAGAGGAAACGGCGATGCCCAGGACGCGCATGTCCATGATCTCCAGGGCGTCCTTGGGGACGAAGGGGTTTTCCACCGCCAGCTCCACCTTGATGGGCCCGGACGGGAGGTCGCGCGGCAGGGGGATCTTCTGGGTGTGGGAGAGGTTGGGGACCTCGAAGGTGGATATCCTGCGACCCTCGACGAACAAGGAGATCCTCGAGTACTCGGAGGGGTTGGCCATGATGGAGCGGACGATGAGGTACCTGCTCCTCCGGGAACAGCGCAGGCTGCAGCCTGCCCTCTCGGAGGTCCACCTGAAATGCGCCCCCGACGCGCTGGACTCGAGCAGGTGCCAGCCCGGGCCCAGGAACTCGTCGTCGTGGCCTATCTTGATCCTGGACGGAGGATGGGCGTGAGAGATGTCCTGGCGCGCCGCCCCATCGCCCAGGCCGAGCCTGAGGTCCAGCTCCTCCACGGGCGGGTTGCCGATGTGGGCGCTGAGTATGCCGTTGGCGATCAGCTCCCAGTCGCGCCGTTTCCTCACCCGCTTGAGCTTCCGCCTCAGGGAGAGCGTTCCCGGCAGGTAGAGCAGGTTCCAGCCCACGGCCTGGAGGAAACGCAGGGCGAGGAGAGCCCTCTCCCACAGCGGCAGTTTTTCGCGCCTCAGCTCCATCTTGAGCCGCTGCAGGAAATGGAAGGGCAGCTCCCTTCTTAACCACCTCAGGGTGGGATCGTCCATGTTCTTGATGAGGGCGCGGATGCGGTTGCGCTCGTAGAGGTATATCTGCCGGTGGCTGTCGCGCCCCATGGTGGAGGAGAGGTGATGCCTGGCCACCGCCCGGGGCTCGTAGACCACCCCGTATCCCATCACGTTCATCCTCCACCCGAAATCGGCGTCCTCGAAGGGATAGCGGTAACGCTCGTCGAACCCGCCCACCTCGTCGAAGACCTCCCGGCGCACGAGCATGGCGGCGGAGCAGGCGAACATGAGCGGCGCGTTGCGTGAATAGCAGCTGCAGTCGGCGCTGAAGATGCCGCGGTCCCAGGCATACCCCAGGAGGTTGACCAGCCCCCCCGTGCTGTTGATATGCGAATCGAAGCCGTTGAGGAGGATATGGGAGGCGCACACCCCGACTTCCTCACGCTCCTCGGTGAGGCGCCCAAGGATGTTTTCCAGCCAGTGCGGGTCGATCTCGACATCGTTGTCGAGGAAAGCGATGAGGTCTCCCCGCGCCTCCTCGACGCCCCTGTTCTTGGCGGCCGCCGGCCCCACGTTCCTGCCCAGGCGCAGGACCTTCGCCCCCGGGAACCTCCCGCGCACGGAATCGATGCTGCCGTCATCCGAGCAGTCGTCCACGACGATGACCTCATAAGGCACGCTGGTGGCCTGGCCGTAGACGGAGGACAGGCAGCCCGCGAGGAGCTTCTCCCCGCGGTAGTGGGGTATGATGAAGCTCACCAGCGGCCTCACCGCTTTACCGCCATCCTGCCATCCCACGTTCATGGCGCCCCTGAAGATGTCACGATGATATCCCCCGTGTACCCTCCGTACGCTGACCTGCGACGCGGACGTTTCGGCAGGTGAGAGCGTTCCGGGCCCGTCTGCTTCCAGTCACACTTAGTTTACACGATTCGGGGAACCGGGGAGAAGCTCCATATGTCTCACCCCATGTGAGCGCCCGGTGGTAGGTCAGGTTTCAACCCCGGCACGCGGTAAGTATAATGTTTGAATGACATTCCGGCCGGCCAGAGGGAAGAAGAGAGGTAGCAGAGAACATGATTGACGGATCACGCTCCGGGAAACGCGGGAAGGCCGCATGGCGCTGCGGCACGTGCGCGGTCATATTGTGCGCGGCCCTGTTGCTCACCCCCATGATTGGAGTGGGGATATCGGCAGGGACGAGCGGCGGCGCCACGGCCGCCTCGGCCGTGGCCGACGGCACCCTGCTTGGCCTGGACGTGCGCGACTACGCCGACAACATGGCGGCGAAGGTGCCCCTGGCGGAGAGGCAGCAGAT
>JAQVFR010000019.1:0-13445 GCA_028697145.1 Actinomycetota bacterium
TTTTGTGTATTCATGACTCCATCCTCTCAGATAATGGAGCCTCCAGGAAAGTCGGGGCGGTTCACTGTGCCTACGAAAACCATACCTGCGTATTCAAGAGGCACGATAAGAGTCAATGACTATATATCAGGTGCGCGACCCGTAAGCACAGTTGTATATGCAGAAGGCAACGCGGAGGTTGTTGTCGCGGAGAGATCATCTTACTCCGGCACCGTTGCCACGAGCAGCAGTGGAACCTGGTCGCCCTGGATTATTGGAGAAATCTGGCCATATATGTTCGCCGAGGGGTATAGTGATTTTCTTCATTATATATCAATTATGAATCTGGGAGGACTACCTGGCACATGGCAGGTGAGGTTCATCAGTAACGCCGTTGTTCGAGTGGGCAGCACGACGATCCCCAGGTTTGCCAGAGGTACGATACAACAGACGCAACTTGATGCGGGAGTAAATTTTGCATCGGTCAGAGATCCACAGACTGATCCTCCTCCCGGTTCTCTTGCACAGGACTGCACATCTGAACGCTCGAGCTACTATGGCCAGTGGGGAACCAGCAGCGAAGGCATTTCAATGCTTTGCCAGAGGAATTGGTTCTATTTCTCGGAAGGGTTCACTGGTCATGACGTCTATATTGCACTGTACAACCCCAATTCATCGACAATCAAAATGAAGTTCATCTTCTATGTTGAGGGAGTTGGGAAGAAGCTTCATGAAGTAAGTGTCGGCGGAGGCACAGTGGCAGTAGTCCACGTAAACAACTTAAGCTGGGCCAAGTCTTATCCAAACCGTGGGTACGGCTTCGAGATATACTCGGAAAACGGCTTATATTTTGCGGCGGAGCGGTCATCATATTTCAATTGAAGAGCATGCGTCTCGACTCGGGGAGGTTATCATGAAAGCCAGGTATTGGGCGATAGTCGCGACCGTCGTGGTGCTGAGCTTAGCGGTCCTGGCAGTAGTGTTGCCAATGATTACAAGAAATGGCCATAGAGAGGCCGTGGCATCGGAGATAAAGAGCAACGCATTTGAGACGGCCAGGAATATTAGATGCTACTACATCAAAGCCGAGATAAGAGTCACGGAGAATTCCGAGACCCCAGGGTGCGAGAGAGTTGACAGGGTAGAGATATGGTCAAAGGGCCCCGATAAATACCGGATCGATACAGAGATCACCGGTATGGAGAACATCGGTATCCCCCCGACCAGGAGCACAACCATCCAAAACGGCCGCACGGTCGCTTCGTTGGGCCAAGACGGAACGGACATATATTACAACTGCCCGCCCTTCGATTACTTCGTTGGGCAATTCGACCGTCCATATGAGATGGCGAACGAACTGAACGCGCTGATCGATGCGGACCTTGTTGATGTCATGGCCGAAGAAGTGGTGAGCGGTGAAGATGCATATAAGATCGAAGCAGGGAAAGATGAGAGAACATCTTTGGGACACCCGGATACAGCGAAGCGGGTAGTGAGTTGGGTGAGCAAGGAAAACTCGATATGCCTCAAGAAGGAGATATACGAGTACGGCGAACTTGCAAGCACAATAGAGGTCATCGACTACAGGATAGATGAGGATATCCCGGATGATATTTTCTCCATTGATAAGAGGGGGAAAAGGATACGGGAGGAGCGTGACGGGGGCTACAGGGAGATCGCCCCTGAGCAAGCTGAAGAGGTTTGCGGGTTTACGCCGATATATCCTGGTTATATCCCCGAGGGTTTCCACGAGAGCCCTACTACCGGATGGCGAGACCCCCGCCCCAGCGACCTGCCGCTCGACCTGCCCCCGGAATATGCGCCGATGTGGTATAAGCCCTTCTATATCACCTACACGGACTCCATCACGGAGATCAGCATATGCGAGGCTATGAAATATGATACGCATGCACCTGAGATCGACTCGCTGACCGTCAGTGCGGAAGGCGACACGGTCGTCTTGGAGACCAGCTTGTCGGGCGGGCGCACCGCTTATTACGAACCGGATACACAGACTCTGTATTTCTTGTTAAAGGACATCAAAGTAAGGATAAGGGCTAACCTGCCGATGGAGGAACTGATAAGGATTGCAGAGTCGATGGGTTAGATAATGAGTGTCCATAGTTTCTCCCGCCTAGGGGCCTGTTAGGTGGATGTGGTAGTGTCGGGCACGCCGTCGTAACGAACTATTATGGATACTAATATGTTTGTTAGGGCATTCCCCAATGAGGCAAACAGATGGAGCGTATAGAGTATATACAATGTAGGGCATGAATCTGCGTGTTCATTCAAGAAGGGACATTGCGATGAAGAAAGTGCTTGTATGCGCGTTGCTGTTCCTGCTTTGCCTTTCCTTTGTTGGTCTTGCAGGATGTGGAGATAACCGAAGGGTTGTAGAAGACGAGTACATATCCTTTACGCTGGACGATGGGTTTGGCTATGATTTCGTCGATGCGGATCCGGACGTGTCCACTCTTGAATTTCCCCTGGGAAACCAGTGGAGGATCGTTATATGGGATAAGGATTATCCGCACAACTGGTTGATATTTGTATACTATCCTTGCCCACCTGATGTCTCCGATCTAATGGGGGATGTAAGCAGGAGAACGGTAAACGGCGTTGAGGTCCTTTCCTCTGAAATAGAAGGTTTCAATCTGCAGGCCTTCCTCGATCCCGTGATGTACGTAGGTGTCAGCTCGATGACGGATGAAACCTATGCCGCGGAAGCTGAAAGGATCGTTGAATCCCTGAAGGTAAAAAAGAGCAGCGAGTAACTGAGATATTAAACTAGCTGGCGCTGAGCGCATACTATTACTTCTTCAGAATATCGCCTCTATTCATGTATAACTTCGGGGCCGCACCCCGTTATCCTGCAGCTTTCGGGGCCGCAGCCCCGCCATTGTCGCCTTTTCAAGTTATGAATATATATTAGGGGGGCTCTTCCGGACTCTTTTTGTATGAAAATTGAGCGTGCGGCCGCAGCCGCTGCGGGGAGCTCCGGGCCCTGGGGCCCGGCTGCCGGAGGGGAGCCCCTTGCGGGGGCGACGTGCTCATGCCGGCGGGGGAGGGGAGCGTGTGGAAGATGGCGCATGAGGCGCCACAAAGGATCTTCCCAGGGGTTCTTCTTCAGGGAGGCGTGAGAGGATTTAAGATGAGGGCAAAGAGAATGCGGCAGATCACGCACTTTTGATCTGAGCTATCTTCAGTTTTAAGATCTCAGGGAAAGCCTCCAAGGAAACGCTTGCTGATTTGTTCATCAGGCCTTCCTTTATTAACATACGCGCGAGGGTTGACGGTTTCTCGCCGATACTGCGCGCATAGATCTCGAGATCGCGCAGCACCTCCTTCTCGATCCTCAATGCCATGGTCACTTTCGCGCCTTCTGGGTGCGGCATAACCGATACCTCTTCGGATCCCTTGAGCATATCCTCCAGGGGAACCTTGTCCAAAGCGTCCATATCTTCACTCGAAATATCTTCTGTACTCATTTTCATCCGGCCTCCTCGCCGTTCTCAGCCTGTAAAGCCCTTGTTTCTCGTCGACGAAACTCATGTACAGGATCAAGGGCGCTCCGCCCCTGTCCCTTCCTCTGGCAATAAGCACCCTGCCGTGCTTGCGGTCCGTTTTCTCGTTCATGCGTGTGTTCGGGTCATCTACTGCGTCATAGACCTGCCACGTATAGATGCGGTGCCTGTCCCAGATATGATCGGCGACCCTCTCGGGGACATCCAGCTCGTTTATCACATATCTTTTCAAGCATCACTTCCATATTATCGTATTACTTAAGTTATACATTTAATATAGGCCTTTGCTTCCTATTTATCAAGGCCGGTGGGAGAGATGAGGGGAGCTTACCTCGCTCATGCCGGCCCCTTATTGGGCCGGTTGGCGGAGGGGAGCCCCTGCGGGGGCGACGTGCTCATGCCGGCCCCTGGGGAGGCCGGATGCTCATGCCGGCGGGGGAGGAGGGCATGGGGATGGGGCGACCCCCGCCGTGTGACCCCTCGCGGGGGGAAGGGGAGCTTGCGCCCTTGGCGAGCCCTCCGCCCGCTGCCCCCCGAGCGTGCCGGCGCTGCGGCGCCTGGCGAGGGGGAGGGGTGCGGGCGTGGGACCCAGGTTGAGGGGTTTTGGTCCGGGTGGGGGCGTCCGGCGGGAGAGGCCGGTGGGGTGGGACGGCATGAGATGGAGATTCCTCAAGACCGGCTTTCACTTGAGGATGGCAAGGTACCACCTTAACTGGATCCCACTTTAGAAAAGAGGCGGTTTTTAAAGAAGTGAAAGCCCCCGGGGAGGCCGGGGGATCTCTCATCCAGAAATCGATGCCTTAGTCCGCATACCCCCCATTGGTGTAGGTGCCGGTGCCGCGTGAGTTCCAGTACATGGCGCGCTCGGCAATCACCGGGGCCGAGCCGTGCACGTGAGTGGAGAAGGAGTGGTCGGGCCCGGGGATGGCGGTGGAATCGTTCACGCAGATGGTGCGCCGGGAGTTCGCTGGCATCTGGAAGGAGGGTCCCGGGACCGGGCCCCCCGCGGCCTGGTAGGTGATGGTCACGTCGGTCGGGGTGTTTTGCGGGTTCTGGACGAGCACGTAGGTGGTGAAGCCAAAGCCGGTGCACCCCTCGGCTAGGTAGTAGTCAGCGGCAGCGGTGGTAGTGCCGGTGGAGTCGTGGCCTTCCCGGCGGTTGTTTCTGTACATGGCGCGCTCGGGGATCACCGGCTGGTCGGATACCACCTTGATGGAGGAATCCTTGGCTCCAATGAAGTCGGCCATGTTGAAGGTGGAGCGGGAGCCTGCGGGGACGGCCACGGGGCTCGTCACCGCCGCCTCACCCTCAATCATCCAGGTCACCTGGCAGTTGGCGACGGTTGCGCCCGGGTTCTGGATGAGCAGGTAGCACTCGAAGTCCCAGTTGCTGGACCCTTCCGGCATATACCAAGTGGTGGCGGCCGAGGTCACGCCGGTGGCGCAGTGGGCCTCTGCCGAAGCGGCGTCGGGGCCGGTCCAGAACATGGTGCGATCAACGGCAATGGCCTTGCCCTCCATACACTCTACCTTGGTGGATAAATCGGAGGCGCCGAGTGTGCTTGAAGGATATACGGTGGCCTGCGACTTGGGTGGCATGTTAATGGTGGGGCCGGTAACCGAGCCCGTTGAGGTCATGTAACCCGCCGCCGCCTTGTGATTGCTGCTATTGTCTAAGTCGTATTTCTCGCCCATCACTCACCCTCTATGTTGCCGCTGCGTTCATTCTAGACAGCACTCCGCTGTTGCGGGGCATGATATATTTCAGTTGACAGGATAGGGAGGCGAAAAGCAAACTTATAGGTGGATCGGGGTGTCCCCGGTCGGCAAGAGGTCTTCGCAAGAAGACTTTCTGTTTAAGTGAATCAGCCGCCAACTTACCGGACACTCGCCTTCTCATCTATCTCTTTATCAGGCGGGATTTCTTCGTCTTCTCGTCATATTCCCTCATCCTGAATTCCATTACCTGCTCCACCTTCAAGGCTCTCTATATCCCCGACATTTATCTTGGACATAGCGGCCCTCTTCTCGATGGTTGCAGACCGGTTGTTACCCTATATAGCATAATTATCGGCGATGACACGATGTGGTTAATTGTGGGTGAAACTGATTCAAGTGCCGACAATATTGACGATGTATAAGTGACCGTATATAATGGCACGTGACATTATAATAAGGCACAAGGAGATAGAAGAAGTATAAGGACAAAGCAATGAGATTTCATGAAACACTGGAAGACATACTGGGCAGCAAGATCAAGATAAGGATCCTGCGCCTGTTCTACCGCACCAGGGGATCATATACAGGAAGGGAAACAGCGAAGCTGGTTGAATTTTCTCAAGATGCAACGCAAAGAGCACTAAATGACCTGACATTACATGGCCTGCTGAAGCGAGATTACGTGGGGACCTCCTACAACTATTATCTCAACGAAGATCACATGCTCGTCGACAAGGTGGTCAACAAGGCCTTCTTCGCCGAGCAGAACTCCATACGGGAGATCGCGAGGATATTCAAGGAGCAGCTGGGAGAGGAATTCCAAAGAGCGGTCGTATTCGGAAGCGTTGCAAAGAATAAGGAGAGACCGGATAGCGATGTAGACATCCTGGTAGTCGTAAGGGATGGTGTCGTGGCTGATGCTATTGAAGACAAGGTGAACGAGGCCGCCAATCTGGCGACCGCCGCTTCCGGGAATCCGGTCACACCCATAGTGATCCAGGCGGGCGAATATGGAAAGAAGAAAAAGGCCAAGAGCAAGCAGGGCATCTGGAAGGATATCTTCGACAGGGATAAATCTATAATTTATACAAGAGAGGATATAGAGACTTATGGTGCGGAAGACCAATAGAAAATCCGTGGAGAGATCTGATTCCTGATGCCTCCGGAATATAGATAGCCCGTTCCCGTAACCACAATATGACCACAAAACAGGATGCAAGCCGGTGGGGACAAAAACAGAAAGCAACACCAGGATATAGATCAAACATAGTGCTGATGAGGAATAGAGCGTTACAAGCAACAGCAAGCAATAAATGGATATATCAGGAAAAACACCGAAATTTCAGACTCATAATCCGCGTGTCGCAGGTTCGAGTCCTGCTGGGCCCACCAAAAAAAGACCAGGTCAGAGTATGTGCGCTCTGACCTGTCTTTTAATGATAGAAATAAGGTTCAGCCGTAACCACACAGTGACCCTTAGGCTTATATGGATGTCCTTGCGGTAATACTATCATAGCCGTGAAAAGGGCAGCGCTTCCACGCCATCTCCCAGGGGAAGGTGGACCTCACCGGGATGGACCACGTAGCCAGGAGCGACCCGATCGCCGAGCGAAGCCCTGAACGCCTTGATCCCAGCTGCCATGTCTTGCCTTGGTGTAGAGGACAGCTTTACCTCGATGGGGATGAGCTTTTGCTCCCGCTCCACGACGATGTCCACCTCCGTGCCCGTTGATGTCCTCCAGAAATGGATCCTCGGTTCTTCGCCCCGGTTGAGTAGTGATTTGTATATCTCCGAGACGACTACCGTCTCCATTATACTTCCGCCCATGGGTCCTCGGGCGGCGTGCTCGGGGTCTTTCAGTCCCGTCAGGTTGCAGAGGGTTCCGGTATCCGCGAAGAAGATCTTGGGCGTCTTCACCAGGCGCTTGCCGATGTTGGCATAGTAGGGCCGCAGGATGATTACCTGATAGGTCGCCTCCAGAACGGAGAGCCAGGCCTTAATGGTATTCACGGCCACCCCAAGGTCACGGGCGATTTCTGTGAGGTTTAGCAGTTGGGCGCTTCTCGCGGCCAAGGTGCGAAGAAATGCCTGAAAGAGCGTGAGGTCCCCTACCTGCCTTAGTGTCCTTACATCTCGCTCCAGGTAAGTCTGCATATAACTGGCATGCCAGAGCGAGATATCCCTATCGGGCTCGGATACAGGCTCTGGATACCAACCCCGGATAAAGACTTCCCACAGGTCCAACCCCGTCGGTAGGTTCTTGCGGGGAACGTGGTATCCGGGCTCCCAGGGAAACGGCGACGCGGGCCGCCCGAGGGTTTCCCTTTGCGTGAGCGGCATAAGTTTGAGCACGGCGGTCCTTCCGGCCAGGGTTTCGGTCGTCCTTTCCGCGAGAAGGATGTTCTGAGACCCGGAGAGCAGGAAAGCTCCGCGACGCCTGCGGTCCGCATCCACCGCCTCCTTAATATATGGAAGGAGCTCCGGTGTGTACTGAATCTCGTCGAGTATCACCGGCGGAGGATTCATGTCCAGAAACCCCCTCGGATCGGAGATCGCAGACGAGCGTACATCAGGTGGCTCAAGGGAGACGTATCTGTAATCCTTCCCGAAGTGATGTTTCAGTATCGTCGTCTTTCCTGATTGCCTCGGGCCGGTCATCACGACAACCGGAAATTCTTTTGCCGCTTGCTTGAGGGGAATCTCCATGGACCGCTTGATATAATCTCTGGTACTCGGCAATTCTGCTCCAATCCACCAGTACTAATGCATATGTATTTATGCATTTATAATGCACGATTGCAAGCAGCATGCCAAGCTAAGCAACCCAAAGCGTAACCACGATATGACCATATAACAGGATGCAAGCCGGTGGGGACAGAAACAGAAAGCACACCAGGATATAGATCAAACATAGTGCTGATGCTGAATAGAGCGTTACAAGCAACAGCAAGGGAAATGGATATATCAGGTAAAACGCCGAATTTTCAGACTCATAACCCGCGTGTCGCAGGTTCGAGTCCTGCTGGGCCCACCAAAAAAAGACCAGGTCAGAGTATGTGCACTCTGCCCCTGCCCTTTAATCGTTAAAATATTCCTTTCCTGGTATGAGGACGTGAACGGCCGGCGGGCCTCACTGAAGACCGGGCTATGAGAACCTTTACAGGAACTGATAAGCTGTCTGAAGCGAATAGTGGAGCCGGCGATTGCCCGGGATAGATTGATGTGGATTGGAGGCGGCTGTGAAAGTTTACGGAAGGGCCGGACACTCCCGGCGCGGTCTGTCTGTCTTCATCGTTGCAGTCTTGGTACTGGCGGCAGCCTCATGCGGCGGCCCGTCGTTCCCGCAAGAGACGACGGAGGCGTTCAGCGGGGAACTGGACAGAGTCATGTTGACCTACGACATCCCCGGAGCTGTTGCCGGGGTCTGGGTGCCTTCGCGGGGTACGTGGTTCGTGGCGCGGGGAGAGGCGGACGTAAAAACCGGCGTACCCGTGAAGACGGGCGACGAGTTCCGTATAGCCAGCATCACGAAGACATTCACCGCGACAATGGTGCTCATCCTGGCGGACGAGGGAAAGCTGTCCCTCGACGATAAGCTCTCCGAGTACGTCCCCGGGATAGCGAACTCCGAGAACATAACAATCCGGCAGCTTCTGAACCACACCTCGGGGATAAGTGACCAGGATCCGACCGGGGTCTGGGCAGAGTACTTCTCGCAGACTGATCGGATGCTGAAACACTGGACTCCCATGGAGGTTGTACAGGCTTACACGGGTGGCGTGGTCCATAACGAACCAGGCAAGCAGTGGGAGTATTCCAATGCCGGCTACGTGGCGCTCGGCATGGTTATCGAAGAGGCGAGCGGAAGGAGCGTCCCCGACTTCTGCCAGGAGAAGATCGCCGGGCCCCTCGGGCTCGAGAACACCTACTTCCCCACGGGAGCGGAGATCGCCGGTGAGCACGCTCACGGCTACGACGGCGATAAGGAAGTAACCCGCATGGATATGTCCTGGGACTTCACCGCCGGCGCGATGATATCCACGGCACACGACCTGAAGGTCTGGGCGAAAGCATTCGCAACAGGTGAATTGCTTTCTCCCGAGATGCGAGAGCAGCAGAATACCTTCATCGATATCCCGGGGCGCGAAGGCAATGCGAAGGAGGGGCTGGGTCCCGAGTGGAACCGCGGATGGCTGGGGCATTCTGGGGCCAACATCGGATACCAGAGCGAGATGTGGTACTACCCTGAAGAGGACGCTACCGTCGTCGTCCTGATGAACAAGCTCTCGAGCGACAGTAGCGACCTGGGCGCGTCGACCAGGGCGTTCGTGCAGTTCGTCAACACCTTGTTCCCAGGGACGTTCCCGCTACCTCCCGACTGAGCTGTCAGCATTCTCTCCTGATCCAACCGGAAACCGTCCCGGAGGAGCCAGTCTCGAAGGATGCTCCCGTAACCACCGTATGAACGCAAGACTCACTTACAACTCGGCGAGCCACCACCTGATGCGCGGCAAGGCCGTTGGCAATACGCCGGATGCCGCAACTCATCACCGCGCCATCAGCGCGAACGCGCCCCAACCCAGGTATTCGCGCGTGTAGGCGGCGTAGCGCTCGGGTTCCGTGGTCAGTTTGTCTCTGACTTCTTTCGCGAACTCGTCGTCGGGATTGGCTTCAAGCCACCGGCGCATGGTGAGCCATTTAGCCGCCTCGTACCTGTCCCAGCTGTCTTGGTCCGCCAAAACCATCTCCACGACGTCGTAGTCAAGGCGGCCGAAAGAAGCGAGAAGTTCCGGGAGCGTGAGAAAGTCGGAGATCGAGCCGGCAAGGCACCCCCTGGCAACATCTTCCGTCGGCGGTAACTGACGCCAGTAGGGCTCGCCGACGAGGATAATACCTCCGGTGCGGAGGCTCTTCGCCAGAAGCTCGATAGTGCCGAAGACTCCCCCGGCGATCCATGTGGCACCGAGGCAGGCCGCCACGTCGACCTTGTCGTCCGAGACGTAGCCGGTAGCATCGCCATGGATGAACTCGACTTGATCGGCGACACCGAGTTCTTCAGCGCGGAGTCTCGCATGCTCGGTGAACAACCGGCTCATGTCGACGCCGGTGCCGACGACTCCGTGATCACGTGCCCAGGTGCACAGCATCTCCCCGGAACCGCTGCCGAGATCGAGCACTCGGGTTCCCGGCTCCAGGCGCAGCGCCGCGCCGAGAGTGGCGAGCTTTTCGGGTGTGAGCGGATCGTGGATGCGGTGAGCGCTTTCGGTGACGTTGAAGATGCGTGGAATGTCCATTTCGGGAAATCTCCTTATGGATTTGAATAGATTCGGTCACGTGACCACAATATTACCACAAAACAGGATGCACGCCGGTGGAGGTAGAACCAGGCAACAACACCAGGATATAGATCTAACACAGTGCTGATGCGGAATAGAGTGTTACAAGCAACAGCAAGCAATAAATGGATATATCAGGTAATAAACCGAAATCTCAGACTAATAATCCGCGTATCGCAGGTTCGAGTCCTGCTGGGCCCACCAAAAAAAGACCAGGTCAGAGGCTATATACTAAGGCCTGGTTTTACATGCTAGAGACACGTTTCATGTTACTTATCGAGAATCGCCACGAGATTCATCCCGATCTCCGGTACTCTCTCCTTCATGATAGTGTAGTTTTTGCCTTCGATCGTGAAGTCGAACTCCTTCTGGCAGCGCAGCGTATCAAAAAGCCATACAAAATCCTGTGAAGGGTTATTCATCAGGTTCAGCTTTTCCCTGACATAGGTTATCTTTTCGATGAGATCAGGCCAATACCGGGCTTTATAGATCTCAAGCTCAAACTGCTCGGCAGCGGCATCGTTCATGCCTATGAGTGTGGCATCGTCGTGAATGGCCAGCATCTTCTCGGAGCTCTTATAGATAGAATCTGAAAGCATTGGTTCGATATTTGCGTGGGGAACAAAAACACCCTTGAACTTTTCCTCATGATAGAAAGGATAGTGATATGCGAAAATCCACTGGCCAAACATATCGACAAAGGGGAAGGGCGACCATGCGCCTTTACGTTCGGGATCGTTTAATGGATTTACTATGTCAAACCAGTTTAAGCGCAGCAGCCGCAGGGAGTTAAGCTGTGTAAGATCTATCCCTTGAAGAGCAGGGAGTCCCTCGGCGATGTATTTATAATCTACCCATCCGGTAGCGAGTGTCTCAACAGTAAAAAACCACATCTCGTCACAGTATCTCAATTTATTCCAAGCATCTTTGAGCCTTGGTTTTGCGTATTCATAGAGTCGCAACTCCTTTTTTATTCTCTCATCGACCGGTATGAAACCGCTGGCGGCATTGATATGCAGGTCTCCTTCATCGAAAAGCATAATTGCCTCGCCGATACGCTTGTAACGCGCATCGATGTCCTTTGTGGATGTGTCGTAAAGATCTTGATACTTCAGGAGATCTTCGACGAAACAGGCGAGTCGTGCCGTCTCCCGCATATGTTCTTGACAGTTCATGGAGACTGTCTTGGCGTACGATTTCAACGATTCCCTGATCTCTTCCCTGGTTTTCATATCGGACCCCCTGTGCAGCAAATGTATAAGGGCAGTATACTTATGTTTTACTAGTATACTACTAGTATACTCTTTGTCAAGCCTGACGGGATGACGTCTACCCTAAAGGTCAAGCGGAGGGTTATAAACGAGAAGTACCGCGGGGGATCGACGCCATGTACGAGTGACCGTCGGCACGGTCACGCCAGCAGCAGATCGCACAGTCCGTCCACGGTAATGAGCTGCATGCCCTTGTTCTGCATGGCGACTACTCAAAAATAGCACAGGTCGATGGGAGGCGGTCACTTCGCGGACACGGTGAAGACGGTGGTGAAGGGGTCGGGGTTCTCCCACGCTATCTCCGATTCTTTCCCCTCCACGGCCTCGAAGATCGCCGCCATGTGACCGGCCAGCAGGTGCTCGTTATAGGGGTTCTCGACCGCCACGCGCAGGTACCCGCCGTCCTGCTCCAGGCGCACCGGGTTTCCCTGGCCCCACAAGGGGAGGGGCGCCAGCACCTTTTCGTAGATGCCTCTGTTGCCCCCGGGCGCGGACCTGTCCTCCCTCGAGATGAGCTGCAGTTCGTCCAGGTGGCGATGGGTGGTCTCCTTCTGGGCCTTGATGATCAGGGGGTAGATCTCCTCTCCCAGCTCTTTCTCCAACTCGCGGAAGACCGTCGTCGGCGTGAAGCCGTCCAGAAAGGCCATGCGCACGCCCCGCCTGGTATCCATGATGATGCCCTCGTTCGCCCTCCACTCCAGGTACGAGAGTTCTCGCGGCACGCCGCAAATGCGGCAGCGGGGGTAAGAGAGAGACCCGGGCTTCAGCGGCGGCATGTGTACGGCAAGGCGATGCGATATCTCCGGTTTCTCGGAGGACGCGGTTATGGCGATGACGTCGTCGCCGTCGATCTCCATCCAGGTATGTGCGAAAGGTTTCTGCTCCAGGCTCTCGAAGGCCCCGAGGATGATCGCGGCCATGAGCTCGCGGTTATAGGGGTTGCGGATAAGGGCCTCGCCCTCGAGCCCCGGGCGGTAGCGCACGGCCTTGGCATAAGACTGCCCGGTCACCAGGGCTACGGTGCAGAATACGCGCACCACCACTTTCTTGTTGTAGCCCACCCTCCCCAGGGAGAAGGGGAACTTGTTCAGGACACCGTCGATGACCTCCTTGGCGGCGTTCCTCTGGGCCTCGAAGACGAGGTGTGAGAGGGATATACCCATTTTCTCCTCGATGCGCGCGAAGAGGTCGTTGAAAAGGTCGGCCTCGAGCAGCACGGCCCGGAGGTCGGGCATCATGCGCTCGCAGATAGTGCCGTTGTCGTTCCAGCGGATGATCCTCGAGAACATGAAAGGGAATCCGCATCTCGGGCACTTCAATATACGCAATGATCGCTCCTTCGATCGCGAACGGGGTTCATGCGGCCTTGACGGCGCGGAGCTTCCGCCGCGCCGCCTGAGCCCCACCTCTATGACGCCGGGCCGGCCAGATTCCAATGGCGGGCCACTTTAATTGTCGGCATGGCGGCACCGACTTTTTAGCGGTGCCAGGTCTTGTTCTCTGCGCTCGTGTCAACGGGCGCGGCCCTAAAAAGCCTGGCAGCTAACGGGCATTTGTAAGATATCTATTCACATACCGGAGTATGCAAAAAACAAGACCTGACCCCCAGGATGCCA
>JAQVFR010000019.1:13545-60402 GCA_028697145.1 Actinomycetota bacterium
CAAAAAACAAGACCTGACCCCCAGGATGCCAGGATGAGGACCGGGGGAAAAGGCGGGCTAGGTCGCTGCTTCGCTGCCGGGCGCCTCGGCCTCCTTGCCGAAGAGTTCGGCTATGCCCCCGATGCTTCCGAGTATGCCCGAGACCTCCATGGGCAGGAATATCTTGCTCGCCTTGCCGTCGGCGACTCGGGCCAGCGTGTCCAGGTACCTGATGGCTATGAGGTCGTTGGTCGGGTCGCCCTCGTGTATGGCGCCGAACACGGTCTTGATGGCGCCGGCCTCTCCCTCCGCCACCTCGATCAGCTCGTACCTGTGAGCGTCCGCGACCTTTCTTATGGCCTCGGCCTGTCCCACCGCCCTCTGTATCTCCGCTTCCCTGTCGCCCTCGGCGCGCAGTATCTTGGCCTGCTTCTCCCCCTCGGACTCGAGTATGATGGCCCTGCGGTCGCGTTCCGCTTTCATCTGGCGGTGCATGGCCTCGGTCACGTCCTTGGGCGGCTCTATCCTCTGGATCTCCACCCGGCTCACCCTGGTGCCCCACTTGTCGGTGGCGTCGTCCAGGATCTCCCGCAGCTTGGTATTGATGAGCTCGCGCGAGGTCAATGCGTCGTCCAGGTCGAGGTCGCCGATGAGGTTGCGCAGGGACGTCTGGGCCAGCTTGGTGATGGCGGTGTAATAGTCCGCCACGTTGTACGCGAACTTGTAGGGGTCGGTGACCTCGTAATATACCACCGCGTCCACGGACACCACCACGTTGTCCTTGCAGATGACCGCCTGGGGAGGCACGTCCTCGACCTGCTCCCTGATATCCACCTTCGTTATTATCTCGAAGAAGGGGATGATGAAAGTAAGGCCGCTGTCCGCCGTACGCTGGTACTTGCCCAGCCTCTCCACCAATCCCTTCTGATAGGGACGGATTATCCTTATCCCCATGAAAGCGACGATGAAGAGGACACCCGCTACGACTGCCAGCGCCACTATAAGACCGGTCATGTCCTACTCCTTTCTCACGATGAGGCGGGTGCCTTCGATGCTTTCCACTATTATCCATTCACCTCTCTCGATCGTATCTCCATCCGCGGACTCCGCCCTCCATTCCTCTCCCTCCACCTTTACCAGCCCCTTTGTCTCGGCGTTGTCGATATCCACCAGGACCACCCCTTTCTTGCCCAGCAGCCTCTCGGCGCCGGCCTTGTAGGGGGTCTCCTTGGATATCCTCTCGGAGAAGCGGCGGGAACCGAGCACGCATACCAGGGTCACGACGACGAAGACGATCCACTGCCAGTAGGGTGCGAGGTCGAACGCAGCGATGACCGCGGCAGCGCCGGCGCCCACTCCGAACCAGAAGATGAAGAAGCCGTGGGTGAAGACCTCGGCGATGATGAATACTGCCGCGAAGATAAGCCAGATGACCCATGGATCCAGGCTGTCCACTTTAAACCCTCCTGGTATATATAGCGCTCCAAAGAGCGCCCCGGTCTCGCTGGGAATGAAGGCGTTATCGTTTGCGAAGACAAACCCAGCACCGCCTGTCCATGCTTGATAGTATACCCGATTCATCCCTTTGGAGATTTCCTCGAGCCGGCGATCGGCCTGCGCAGCATGGCGCGCCTGCTACTGAGCGGAAGGAAATGCCGCGGCTGATACTTCCTCCCCAACGCCCGGCACGAATGTCCTGGGTCTACGGTTTGTTGACCATTTTGCCGAGATATGTATAGTAGTGCATGCAGGTTCTGGAATTATATCCGCAGGCGGCACAAGCTGACGGAAACAAGGAAATGGAGATGAACCCGAAAAAATACAGGGTGATCATCGTGGGCGGGGGGCCGGCGGGTTCCATGACCGCCATGTCTCTTTTACAGCTCAGGCCAGGACTGGCCGGCGACATCCTCGTGCTGGAAAGCAAGTCCTTCCCGCGCGAGAAGGTGTGCGGCGGCGGCGTCAGCGGCAGGGTCACCTCCTTCCTTGAAGAACTGGGGATACCACTGGAAGGATTACCCAGGGTTCCAGTGAAGAGGTTCTCCGTCCATTTCGACGAGGAGATATGCAGTCCGGAATTTGGCAACGACAGGTGTTTCGTCACCAGGCGCGCCGACTTCGATGCCCTGCTTCTTGCGGAGGCCGCGCGGCGCGGGGCCGAGGTCAGGACCTCGACGCCGGCCGTGGGTGCTTACCGGGAGCGCAAAGGGGTGGCCGTCGTCGACCGCGACGGCGTCGTCTACCACGCGGATGTCTTCGTGGGCGCGGACGGGGTGAACGGGAGGAGCCGCACCTGGTTCAACCTGCCGCACAGGGGACGCAAGACGTTGCTGCTCCAGACGGAATTTCCCCGCGATCCCGGGTACCCGCCCCTGCGGGACAGCCTGATGATGGACTTCAGCATACCCAGGTTCGGCATCCCGGGTTACGCCTGGTTCTTCCCCTCCCTGGGAGAGGGAGGAGAGCCGGTGGTCAATGCCGGGATATCCGGCGGGGCGTTCTCCGGGGGAAGCTACTCCAGGCTCAAGGAAGCCTTCCTTGCCATCCTGGCGAATCACCCGGAGATCGAGGCCATGGTGCCGTCCGACGTCCATTTCAAGCCGTACCCCGAACGGGAATATACGCCCATTCAGATCGGGGCGCGGGAGCGCGTCCTCTTCGTGGGCGAACAGCTCGGCACGGACCCCTTCACCGGAGAGGGCTTGAGCGTATGCGCGGACTCGGCGCGGGCCGCGGCGCTGGAGATCGACGAAGCCCTGCGCGCAGAGGAGTTCGCCTTCAAGGGCTACAGCCGCAGGATCAGGGCAGCGCGTTTCTTCCCGCTCTACGTGGTGGGGAAGACCTACTGCCTGCAGAACGACGGCGTCCAGCCCAACTTTTTCTTCGCCATGTCCACGAGGAAGAAGAGCGGCGGGAAGCGCAACGTGGTGGATTACTACACCTCGACCTTCTCCGGGAACGAGGACAGCACGGTGCTTTATTCCCCTACCTTCTGGGGGATGGTCATGCGCGATATCGCGGTGACCCTGCCGGGATGGGTGCGGCTGGTCGGCGGGAAGGCGCCTTGAGCCGGCGGGCGTTGAAGGCCACGATGATGGTCGAGAGGGACATGAGCACCGCGCCGACGGCCGGGCTGAGCAGGACCCCGAGAGGATAGAGGACCCCCGCCGCGAGGGGGATGGCCACCACGTTGTATCCGGCAGCCCACCACAGGTTCTGGACCATCTTGCGATAGGTGGCCTTGCCCAGGTCCAGCACCTCGCCGACTCCGCGGGGGTCGTTGCGCACGAGGACTATGTCCGCGGCCTCCATGGCCACGTCCGTGCCGGCCCCGATGGCTATCCCCACGTCTGCCTGGGCCAGGGCGGGGGCGTCGTTGATGCCGTCGCCGACCATCGCCACCACCAGGCCCTGCCCCTGCAGCTCCTCGATCTTGCGGGACTTCTCTTCAGGAAGAACCTCAGCGAAATGGTCATCGAGCCTCAACTCGGCGGCCACCCTCCGCGCTACCTGTCGGCTGTCGCCGGTAAGCATCATGCAGCGCACGCCCTCCGCCTCGAGCTGCCGCACCGCCTCCAGGGATTCGGCCCGCACCATGTCGTCGAGGGCCAGGGCGCCGGCCGGCCTCGTCCCCAGCAGGAGATAGATGACGGTCTTGCCCTGCTCGCCAAGCTCGTTCAGGCGCGGGTCGTCTACGCTTATGCCGTTCTCCTGCAGGTAACCCGGGCTTACCACAAAGACCTCGCGCCCGTCGAGCCGGGCGGCGGCGCCCTTCCCGGGCAGGGCCCTGAAGTCCTCGGGTTCCGCCGGACGCAATCCGCGTGCCTCTGCTTCCGCGGCCACCCCCCTGGCTATGCTGTGTTCCGACCTCGATTCCACCGCCGCGGCCATGCGTACTACGTCGTCCTCGCTCATGCCGCCTTCGAGGGGTATGACGTCGGTGACCCCGAAGGAGCCCATGGTCAGGGTGCCCGTCTTGTCGAAGACCACGGCGTCCAGAAGGCGGGAGCGCTCGAAGGAGGAACGGTCGCGGATGAGGAGCCCGTTCCTCGCCGAGAGAGCGGTCGAGACGGCCACCACCAGCGGGATGGCCAGGCCCAGCGCATGCGGGCAGGCGATGACCATGACCGCCACCGAACGCTCCAGGCTGAAGTCGAAGGCGCGTCCGACGGTCAGCCAAACGGCGAGGGTCGCGGCTCCCGCGAAGATGGCGACCAGGGTAAGCCAGAAAGCGGCGCGGTCGGCCAGGTCCTGGGTGCGCGAGCGGCTCTCTTGCGCCGCGCGCACCATCTCGACCACCTGCGAGAGATAGGTGTCCCTTCCGGTCTTTTCCACCACGACCTCTACCGCCCCGTCGCCGTTGACCGCGCCGCCGATGATCCCGTCCCCGGGTCCTTTCTCCGTGGGTCGGGATTCGCCCGTGACCAGGGAGAGGTCCACGCTCGTCGCGCCCTTCACCACCTCGCCGTCCGCCGGGAATTTCTCTCCCGGTCTGACCAGCACGCGGTCGCCGGGGAGGAGTGACTCCACCGCGACTTCCTCCACCGTGCCGTCATCCCGCAGGAGGTGCGCCTGGCCGGGAAGGAGCTCGACGAGCTTCTCCAGGGCGCTGGAGGCACCCATCACCGAGCGCATCTCGAGCCAGTGCCCGAGAAGCATGATGTCGATCAGGGTGGCGAGTTCCCAGAAGAGGAGGTTGCCCCGCAGGCCGAAGACCACCATCGAGCTGTAAATATATGCCACGGAGATGGCCACGGCCACCAGGGTCATCATCCCCGGCTTCTTCGCGGCAAGGTCGTCCCTCATGCCCTTGAGGAAGGGCCATCCGCCGTAGAGATAGACCACGGTGGACAGGCCGAAGAGGAGGTACGAATCGCCCCGGAAGGCGAGGGCATCCTCGATGCCCAGCCAGTCCTGGATCATGGGGGAGAGAAGAAGGACCGGTACGGTCAGGGCGAGGCAGACCCAGAACCTGCGGCGCATGTCAGCGATCATGTGAGCGTGGTGCGATCCGCCTCCGCCGCCGCGGTGGCCGCTACCGCTTGCGTGCGCGGAATCATTCGTGCCGTGGCTGGAAGCGGGCTTGTCTCCGCCGTGCAGCTCCATGCCCGGGCGGGTATCGCCACCCCCGTGCGCTTCGTGACCCCCGTGCGGGGAGGCAGCGGGAGTGCCGTCGTTGACATGTTGATCTTCGCTATCCCTCATCGCCCCTGCTTCATGAACGGCGTTATCGTACGCGCGACCGGTTCAGGCAACGGATTCAATGACTTCAACACCAGTATTCCCTCATGCCTGTCGGAATAACTTCAGGAAGCGTTGGTCTCTTCCCGGGACGGGGCCGCAGCATAACTGTCGCCGTCGATGCGCTTGATCATCTCGATGACCATCTGCAGGGCGACCGCCAGGGATTCGGCCCGGACGTGTTCGATGGTGTCGTGGCGGGTGTGATAGTTGGGCATGAGGCGGGCCGAGTTGTAGCAGCAGAGGGAGACGGACGGGACGCCTTCGCGGCAGAAGGCGCTGGCGTCGGTCGCGCCCACCGCCATCACCGCCGTCTTGATCTCGTAATCGTTGACCGCCGCCGCCCTCTGCGCCGCGTCCACCAGGTAAGGGTCCATCTTCGCCCCGCACCACAGCTCGCGCTTGAAGACAGTGAGGTGGTTCTCGTCGGCGATGTTGTCGAGGAAGATGGCGTAACTGGGGACCTCCCTGTACTCCATCATGTGGCGGGCGGCGTAACGCTTGGCCCCCCGCAGGCCGGCTTCCTCGGACGAGAGGGCGAGGAGGACCACCTCGGTCTTGGTGGGGAAGAACTGCCCGACCTGGCGCGCGTATTGCAGGTACCTGCCCAGGCCCACCAGGACGCTTATGCCCGCAAGGTCGTCCATGGCCCCGGGCACCACGCGCTTCGTATGGAAGAAGGCGAAGAGGATGACGACGGGCGAAAGCGCCAGGAGGATTATGCCCAGGACGCCGTAGGCGCCGCTCTCCGGCGTCCCCTTCGAATAGGTTATACTGCGGGCCAGGCTAGCCGCCAGCAGGAGCAGCGGCGCCAGGAACGCCAGGGCCATGGCGGGGACCGACAGGGACTTCAGCCAGTACCAAACCTTGAACTCGTAGGCGGAGTCGAGGTGGGCGGAGACGATCACCTGTTTCCATATCTTCCCGCTTGGCTGTATGAAACCGGCGACGTTCACCCCCTTGCGCTTGCGGAACAGGGGGTCTATCAGTTCCCTGTACCTGATCACCTCGAAATAGAGCACCCCGATGCCGATGGCGGCGAGGAAGACGGAGACGGGGAAATAGATGTAGTAGAAGAGCACGCCCAGCAGGTAGAGCGCCACCAGGTAAGGGAAGAACCCCAGGAAGGCCTTGGGGCTGCATGTGAACTCCTGCGTCTCCACCCAGTCGCAGGCGGGCTCGATCTCCTCCGCGAACATGCGGCCGAGCCCCTCCTCCGCCTCGCCGCATGATTCCCGCGGGCCGGTCTGCGACAGCGCCCGGTCCACAAACTCGTACATGTAGTCCGAGTACTCGTCCGCTGTTGCCAAGGCCCACCTCCCTCGTATCCCCGGCGCGTCTCAACGCCAAGTTTACCATGCAACGCGCGCGCGCGGTCCAGCCGGGGCAAGCCTTTCCGCAGCCCGTTATATGCGGGTGAAGGGATCTCGCGTAGCAGGCCGTCGGCGCCTGGATATATAATCTACTCGCTTTGTTTGCACGCCGCCCCGCTCGGCGCATGATGCGGATTCCGGGCGCGCGGCGCGAGCCGCCGCGGAGGGAATGGAGGTAGGCATGGAGGAAGTGCAGGGCGCTCTTGACCCCAGAGACGAGTTACTCAGCAGCATCGCGGGCAAGGTGGTCACGGCGGTGATAGTCGCCTCTGGTGACGGCATCCTGTCCGGGGCCGCGGCCGCGGCCGCGAAGGCGGAGGAGATAGGCCTGGGGCTCGAGCGGATACTGGACGAGGGCAGCGAGATAGCTGAGGGCGACGAGGTGGCCCGTTTCACCGGCACCCCCATACAGGTCGCGAAGGCGGAGGAGGACCTGATAGGGCTCATGGCCAAGACCTCAGGCATCGCCACGGCCGCCCGCGATTTCGTCAAGGCGGCGGGAAAGAAGCCGAGGGTGGTGTGCTGCGCCTGGAAAAAGATGCCGCCAGGCGACAGGGAGGCGGTGCGCCAGGCGGTGGCCAGCGGCGGCATGGACCACCGCCTCAGCGAGCGCCCTTTCCTGTATCTGGACGAGAACATCATCGAGATGTTCGGAGGTATCAGGGAGAGCATAGCGGCCGTCTCTGGACCGGCCGCGGAGCGCATCTTCGCCGTGCAGCTCAGGGGAAAGCGCGCGAGCGTAAGCAAGGAGGCGATCGAGGCGGCGGAGTGCGGCGCCGGTATCGTCTGCGTGGACACGGGAGTGCCCCTGGACTTCATGGAGGCGGCTTTCGAACTGGAGCGGGCCGGTTTGCGCAAAAAGGTCAAGATAGCATTCGGGGGCGACTTGGGCCTGAAGGACTTGCGCAATATCAAGAAGGACAAGTTCGGGATCGAGATCGTGGACGTCGGCAAGAAGGTCGTGGACGCACCCCTGCTCGACATGCGCATGGAGGTCATCGCCGTCGCGGACGGCCGGGACGGATGATTTTCAATCAGAGGTTCCAGCCGGCATGGGCGTCGCAGACTTCCCGCATATAGGGATAGAGCCAGGACTCCGTCTCCGGCGAGATGTAGAAGGCGGGATAGAGGAGGTTCTGACCGGGCTCTATCACCCCCTCGCGCAGGGCGATGTCGTGCAATTCGCAGCCGGGATAGATGCGTATGCCCACCGTGACCGAGACCATGTCGGGACCAAGTTCCTCCATGAGTTCGACGCTCTCCTTCACCGTAGCCTCGTTCTCGCCCGGACCCCCCAGGAGCAGGAAGCAGTTGATACGGAACCCCAGGTCCCTGGCGCCCTTCACCGCCGATATGACCTGCTCACGCGAGAAACCCTTCTTCAGGGACTCCAGCACGTCCTCGGAGCCGCTCTCGTTACCGATGCTGAGGCTGACGCAGCCGGCTTCCCTCATCATCTCCATGGTGGCGGGGTCGCAGTAGAGCGGGTTCAGGTTGGCGATCCAGCGCAGGGACACCTTCCTCGCCACGATCTCGCGGCAAAGCTCCCTGGTGTATTGCGCGGGATAGTTGAAGAGTGAGTCCACGAAGGCGGCGGTGCCGATTCCGAAATCCCACTGCAGCGAGGCCAGTTCGTCCGCCACGGCTCCCGCTTCGCGCACGCGTATCACCCGGCCCTCGACGGTCGGGCTGCTGCAGTAGATGCAGCGCAAGTGGCATCCTCGCCGCGACTGCAGGTTGGCGACGAAGGGGTGATCGTTGTCGGGCTTCCAGTCGTAGCGGGTGACGTCGAATAGCCTGCGCTCGGGGGGCGGAAAGAGGCCCGGCCACGCATGCGGTCCGGGGGGGTTGACCCGCACCCCGCCGTCCCTGCGCAACGCCAGGCCGGGCGTATCATCGACGGCAGCGCCCGGCTCCAGGCGCTCCAGCAGCGCGACGAACGACCTCTCACCCTCTCCCACGATGCCCATCTCCACGTCCATGTACTCCAGGCACTCGGCGGGAAAGATGGTGAAGCCCGCGCCGCCCAGGACGACGGGCGCACTCGTCTCCGACCTTACGGCGTCCGCGATCTCCCTGGCCGCGGGGGGGTAGAACTCGCCGGCGTACTTGTCCTGGTTGTCGATGTTGCGCAGGGAAAGCCCCACGCAGTCGGGGCGAAACGCGCGTATGCGCTCGACGGTGTCCGCCGCCGGGTCGCGCGAGAACATGAGGTCGAGGCAGGAGATCTCGTGGCCGGCCTGGGCCGTGGCGGAAGCCACGCAGGCGATGCCCAGGGGGAAGGGGACAAGGTTATCCCGGCAGCGGTTGTCGCTTATGAACAGTACCTTCATGCGCTGGACATCTTTCCCCGGCATCCTCTTACCGTCGTCTCTAAAATATCACAGCCGTGCGGTGACATCCCTGACTTACGGCAACGGGCTGTCCGGTGCGCCGTCAGGCCGGGTCGGGGCGCTTCCCGAGGCGCGTGCGTATGGTCAGCTGCAGCCGGTACAGGAAGCCGGCCGCGACCAGCACGGCATAGAGGTAGAGTATACCCTTGAGGAAGCCCCCGTCTTTCAGGTCTATGCCTACCTGGAAGGCGTGTATCAACCCCACCACGAAGACGACGTAGTTCAAGCGGTGGATCATCCTCCAGTACCTCTTCAGGTACTTCCTCAGGAGGACGGCGGCGGTGGTGGCGGTGAGGATGTAGAGGGTGACCGGGCCGAGCTTCTGGAAACCGGGCCACAGGCCCTCGAAGATCACCAGGACCATGTGGGCGACGGCCATGGAGAATCCCACCAGGCCCGTCGTGTTGTGCAGCCTGAAGAGGAATTTCGGCTTGAAGGCCTTGACCAGCAGGGGCCTGAACGAGCCGGTCATGATGTTGATAAAGACCACGGTGAGCGCGTAGAGGGCCAGCATGCGCAGGGCTGTCCAGGTGGCGGAATATGTGGCGGTGCCGGAGGTCGCAACAACCACGGGAGGTATGACCAGCGTGCCCAGGGTGAGCAACGCCAGCAGCACCCGTATCGCTCTGCGATGCGTTCCCCGTTTTGCCCTCGTCATGTTATAACTCCCAGGTCGGATCAAGCCACCATTCGCGCCATCCGGTCACCGACGTAACTATCCTAGCATCTCTAAGTCGACATCGACACTTCCCGACCTTGATATCTCCCGCGTCAGTGACGTCAGCGCAAGTATTGGGTGAGCGCGCTTCATGCAGGCGATATGGAAAACGGGCGCGGATCAGGCTCATTGATCGGCGGAACCGGTTTATAATTGTGAGACCGTGGCTGTGTCGGGCGGGCAGGTTGCACCCGTATTTCGTGGCGCGAGACCAAGGCCTGCCTCATTATCAGTGGGGGGTGCAGGGATGAGCGAGGACACTTCCCTGGGTAGCCAGGCGCTGTTCTCCGATGCCGGCGGCATGAAGGACTTCGGCAGCGGCGTCTACATGCTGCAGCTCTTCGCCAACGTGTGCATGGTCGATTGCGGCGAGGGCGTCGTCATCTTCGACGCGGGACTGCCCACTGACGGGTGGCGCATCGTGAAGGAACTGCGGGCGGTGAGCGACCTGCCGGTGCGCTACATCATCTATGGGCACGGGCACGCCGACCACGCCTTCGGCACCAAGGCGGTGCTGGAGGACGCCGCCGAGCGCGGGCACCCCAGGCCGGTTATCGTCGCCCACGAGAACCTGCCCAAACGCTTCGACCGTTACCAGAGGATGCTCCCCTACCACGAGCGCATCAACCGCATCCAGTTCGCCATCCCGGAGGGCATCCCGGCCTTCCCCTGGGATTACATCTATCCCGACGAGACCTTCTCAGGCGAGATGACCCTGCGCCTCGGCGATATCACCATCGAGCTGAGGCATGCTCGGGGCGAGACCGACGACCACGTGTGGATGTGGGTACCGGAACGCGGGGTCGCGTGCGTGTCGGACTTCTGGGTGTGGTCCTGCCCCAACGTGGGCAATCCCTTCAAGGTGCAGCGCTACGCCCTGGAATGGGCGCAGGCCCTGGAGGAAGTGGCGGCCCTGAAGCCCGGGTTGATGCTGCCGGGGCACGGCGCCGCCATCGCCGGCACCGCCGAGGTCGAGGAAGCGTGCCTGACAGTGGCGCGGGCTTTACGGTACCTCGACGAGCAGGTGGTGGAGATGCTGAACCAGGGGAGGTGGCAGGAGGACATCCTGCATTCCTTCGAGTGGCCGGATGAGTTCGCCGCGAGCCCTTACCTCGCGCCCATCTACGGCCATCCCTACTTCGTGGTCCAGGCTTTACTGCGCCAGTACCACGGCTGGTACGGCGGCAACCCCTCCCGTCTCTTCCCCGCGAGTGGCGGGGAGGTGGCGGAGCAGGTGCTGGAGCTGGCCGGAGGCGCCGAGAAGGTCATGGAAAGAGCGCGAAAGCTCGCGGGCGATGGGAGGACACAGCTGGCGCTGCACCTGGTGGACTTCGTGCTCGAGACCGGTACCGGGCCGCGCCGAGAAGCGCTGGAGCTGAAGTCGTCCCTGCTGGAGGGCCTGGCCGCGAGGGAGAAAAGCCTGATCGCCAGGAACATCTTCCTGGGGGGAGTGCGGCAGATCGCGAAGGAGATGGAGCAGGTGGGGGGCGAAGAAGAGACTTGACCCCCCGTGGCGGCGCCTCTTCCCGGCGGCGATGAGCAAGCCGCGTTCTTTCCCGGGCAGGGGCGCGAGATAACCGGAGCTGCTGGCGCAGCGGCATGGAGGTAGCCGAGCATGCAAGTCATCACCATAGCGTTGGCGGCCCTGGCCGTGTCGTTCGTCTTCTCCATGATGGGGGCGGGCGGTTCACAGATACTGGTACCCATCCTCTTCTGGCTCGGGTTGGACTTCAAGACCGGCGCCATCCCCATAGGTCTGCTCGCCGCGGCCATCACCTGTTTTTCCGCGGGGGGAGTGTGCTGGCGGCGGGGGCTGGTGCGCCTGTCCACCGCATGGCCCTTCGCCGTGGCCGTGCTTGCCGGCAGCCCCCTGGGCGCTCTCCTGGCCAGGCCCACATCTTCCACTACGTTGATGATCGTCTTCGCGGCGGTGAATATAGCGGTGGGGCTGCTGGTGTTGCGGGGCCGCAGCATGGTCAGGGGAGAAGAGCTGCCGCGCCGTAAAGAGCTTACCATCGCCCTTATCGTGGGGTTCGGCATCGGTTTCATGATCGGCTTCATCGCCCGCGACGGCGGGCCTTTTACCATGGCCATCCTGGTGCTTATGGGATTCGAGGCCAGGGAAGCCGCGGGCACCGCCCCGGTCATCGTCGCCCTGGGCTGCCTGGTCGCCTTCGCCGTGCACGCCTTCGACATGACCGCGGGTTGGAACATCGTGCTGGCGGTTTCCGCTGCCAGCCTGGTGGGCTCGCAGGTGGGCGCGCGCTACATGAGCGAGCGCATGGAGTCCCGCACCATACGCATAATGTTCACGGCGGTGATGATACTCGTGGGCGTGGTCATCCTCATCCAGGCACTTTAGCGCCTATGGGTCCCCACCTGCGGTTGAGCGGCAGGACCAGGAGATAGAAGACCACGGGAGCCACTACCCATATGAGGATAGGCAGCAAGGTAAAAGGCGAGTCGCCTATCTCGAAAAGGGAGGGATTGTACCAGCGCGACTGCTATAGCCACATGCCGCCGCCGATGGAGAGCAGCTCCACCGCCACCTCCTGCGCTACCCCCCAGGCGAGCATGACTCCAAGCTCAGGCCAGCGGAAGCGGGCCAGGTGAGGCGGCTTGAGCAATTTGAATACGAGGGCGACACCCACCATAAACAGGCCCCCGTCCCAGAAGCAGTGGGCAATATGCAATACGATCGATGGGAAGGGCGGCTCGGTGCTGAAGACGTAGATGGGAGCGGACGAGAAGCGCGGCCCCAGGAAATAAAAACCTATCTCCCAGGTCGCCCCGATGAGCACACCGGTCCAGAACATGTACCACACGATGGGAGAGAAACGACGGCTGTAGTGCATGTAAGCGAAGAAGCCCAACACGGTGGCCGCGATGACGATGTCGACAAGAAAGAAAGCCTTCCCCACTTCTCTCCCTCCTTTCGATGCACGGCGTTTCGATTGTATTCGACATCGTTGCGGGGTTTTAGCTCTCCCGGGACCGAATAAAGCGGGTCGGGAATGCTAGAATAGCTACAGCGGGGGAATCGACTGATGCGGCCTCGGATCCACGGTGGCCGCGATAATCGTATTCAAGGGGGCAAGCGACATGGGAGAGGTGCACGGGGGTTCCATCGTAGCCAGGTACCTGAAGGAAGTCGAGGGCATAGACACCATCTTCGCGCTTTCGGGCGGGCATATCCTGTCCGTCCTGGACGGCTGTATCGATCGCGGCATCCGGGTCATCGACGTGCGCCACGAGCAGGCCGCCGCGATGATGGCCCACGCCTGGTCCATCTACAAGGGGCAGCCGGGGGTGTGCCTGGTCACCGCGGGCCCCGGCTTCACCAACACCCTCACCGGCGTGGCCAACGCCTACCACGAAGGGGCGCCCATGGTGGTCTTGAGCGGCGTGGGGTCCATCCGGGAGCTGGACAAGGGGGCCCTGCAGGACGTGAACCAGGTGGACATGATCAAGCCGGCCTGTAAGTGGACGGGGAAGTGCCACGACGTCACCAGGCTCCCGGAATACCTGCAGGCGGCCTTCAGGCACGCCGTTTCCGGCCGGCCGGGCCCGGTCTACCTGGAGCTGCTCCCGGACGTCACCTTCGACCGGGTCGAGGAAGAGAGCATCAGCTTCCCCTCCGGCCCCAGCGCCGCGGCCGCCGTGCCGGCCGACGAAGAGGCGGTGGCGGAGGCCGCCGCGCTGCTCAACCGGGCGGAGAAGCCGCTGCTGCTGGGCGGCGACGGTATCTGCTGGAGCGGCGCAGCGAAAGAAGTGATGGGCCTGGCGGAGAAAGCTGGCATCCCCACCCTGCTGGCCAACTGCGGTCGGGGCGCCATCCCCGACGAGCACCCCCTCTCCCTGTGGCGCGGCGGCTTCGTGGGGCTGATCACCGCCCTGGCCATGGCCGACGTAGTGCTGGCGGTGGGGATCAGGTTCAACTGGCTGCTCAACTACGGCGACTACATCGCCAACGCCAGTGTCATCAGGGTGGACATCGACCCCGTGGAGGTGAACCGCAACCGCACCGCCGACGTCGCCCTGGTCGGCGACGCGGGCACGGTGTTGAGGCAGCTCGAGCCAGCGGTGGAGGCTAAGGACCGAGGCGGGTGGCTCGCCGAGCTCGACGGCATCCTGACCGCATTGAGCGCGGGCGACCGGCAGCAGATGGAGAGCCCCGTCCACCCCATCCACCCCTTCCGCCTCATGCACGGGCTCAGGCAGGCCGTGGGGGACGACGCCATCTACATCATTGACGGGGGAGACACCGTTTACTTCGGCCTCGTCTCCCTGCGCGCCGGCGAGACGGCGGGTGTCATCGCCAACGGGCTGCAGTTCGGCAGCCTGGGTATAGGCCTGCCCTTCGCCATGGCCGCCAGGCTGGCCCGCCCCGAGAAGAAGGTGGTCCTGGTCTCCGGCGACGGCTCCTTCGGCTTCAATGCCATGGAGTTCGAGACCGCCGCCCGCCACGGCATCCCGGTCCTGGCCGTCGTGTGCAACGACCGGGCATGGGGCTCGGCCAAGCACTCCCAGGAGCTGTGCTTCGCGCCGGACAGGGTGTGCGGCACCGACTTGGGCGTGGTGCACTACGAGGGCATGGTCGAGTCCCTGGGCGGCCACGGGGAACTGGTGGAGAGGGACAAGGAGATCATACCCGCCATCGAGAGGGCGCTGGCCTCGGGCAAACCCGCCTGCGTGAACGTGCTCACCGATCCCACTGTTACCAGCCCCTCGACGCTCATCTACGCCGAGAGCGTTAAAAACTGGTGAATATGACCGGTTTCAGGATATGAATCTCTCCTGAAATGAGATTGTCCCCTGATTGGAGTAAAGGATGATAAATCCCGAGTGCTGGCTCGGTTACTCGTTGCATAGGACATCTAGAGAGTGTCGCGCAATCGTATCGGCGGCTGCCTGGAGGTCATCCTCGCTAAGCTCGCCCATGTCGGTGAAGCAGTCTCCCCTTCCGACCTTCTCGTACTTGGTTCTGGCGAGCCCGTTGTAGGGCATCAGATGGACCGTACCGCTATAGCCGGCATTCTTCAGTAAACAAGCTATGTCATCTATCGAGCCGGGGTCGCTGTTGAAGCCGGGTATTAGCGGGATCCGTGGCACTATTGCCCCATCCCCCGCTTGCCCCAGGATCGCCTTGAAGTTCTCGAGGATAAGCTCGGTCCGGACCCCCGTAAAGGACCTGTGCTTGAGCGGATCGACGTGCTTGATATCGAAGAGGAAAGTATCCGTCTTTGCCGCGAGGTCGGCGGTGATGGCGGTGTCGAAATAACCGCAGGTCTCGATCGCGGTGTGGACTCCCGCATCTCTCGCGGCGTCCAGCAGGCTCATCAGGAATTGCGGCTGCATCGTCGGCTCGCCGCCCGAGAAGGTCACGCCGCCCCCGGAGTTGTTGTAGAAGGGCATGTCCAGCACGACTTCGTCCAGTACGTCTTCGACGCTTACGCGCTGCCCGATTATCTCGGTTGCGCCACTTGGACAGGCCTTCGCGCACTCGCCGCACGTCCGGCAAAGCTCGAGGTCTCTCCGGATGACACCGTCGGTGACTTTCACGGCTCCGGCGGGGCATGCTTCCGCGCACTGGCCGCATCCCGTGCAGCGCTCACGCAGGTACGACACCTCCGGCTGGAGCCTCCAGGATTCGGGATTGTGGCACCACCTGCAGCGCAGGGGGCATCCCTTCAGGAAGACGATGGTTCTTATGCCCGGGCCGTCGTAGAGGGCATAATGCTGGATATCGAATATGGTTCCCCGCACGGCCACCGTCAAATGCTCCTGTGCTCCGAACGGGAGATTATCTCTTCCTGTATCTCGTGGCCGAGATCGGTGAAATAAGCGCTGTACCCTCCCACCTTGACTATGACGTCACCGTAATCCTCCGGCTCGGCCTGGGCGGCGCGCAGCATCTCGGTCGAGACTACGGTCGGTTGGAGCTGTGCTCCCCCTAGCTCGAAATAGCTCTTGATGAGCCACATCCACTTTCTGCGGGCTTCCTCGGTCTTTCCGATGCCCGAGGGGTGCATCCTGATGTTAACCGCGCAGCCCATCACCTCTGAGAAGTCGAGGGCCGAGACGGAGCGCAGTACCCCCGTTGGGCCGTGCCGGTCGACGTTGTAGGGGTTGCAGCTCGCGGCGAACGGCATGGCCGCCTTCCTGCCGTCGGGCGTGGCAAGCGATATCCGCCCGTCGTAGGTGTGAGAAGTCATGCTATTGATGAACGGCGCGAAGAAACCTTCCTTGAACGTCCGGTGCCCTTTCATCTCCTGGAATATTCGTGCCGTCACCTCGCGGGCGAGCTCATCCGACTCGGGGTTGCCGTTGCCCCACTTGCCTTCCAGCTCGTGGATCGCGCGATAGATATCGTCATAGCCGGTGAAGTTGTTGTCGACGGCTTCGACCAGTTCCCTGATGGTGAATAACCCCTGCTCGAATACAAGCTTCTTGATCACGTACAGAGAATCGACGGAGTTCGCGATGCTGTTCATCACCAGGATGCCCTCGAGGTCATAGACCGCGCCGCCCTGCGTGACGTCTTTCCTGCTCGCGACGCACCCGTCCATGAAAGCGGAGATGTAGGGCGCCGGCAGGTATTCCGCGAAGAGCCGGTCACGGATCTTTGTGCCCTCGGCTATCTTGTCGATCTGGAACGACACCTGTTCAACAAAGGCATCCACTAGTTCGTCGAACGAGGTGAAGCTGTCGGGGTCTCCGGTTTTCGGTCCCGTCCCGGGTATCGTCCCCACCAGCGTCTTCGAATCGCCGTTCCTGAGGGTCATATCCAGGATCCGGCACAGGAGAATCGCCGAGAACGACTCTCCACCGGTCTTGCCGGGCACGCACATGTCCACGCATCCTGTGACCGCGAAGTCCAGGGCGTCGTCCGTCGGGATGCCCTTGTTCTCGAGGGCTCGGACGCTCACCTCGTCGTTCATGACCGAGATGCTCGAGTTCCCCTCGTACTGGAGCTCCGCCACCTTCATGAAGAGCTCCTCGGGCGTATCCTTGTGCAGGCGCACCACGAAATTCAAGGACGCCTTCGACCGGGCCGCGGCCTCCAGCATGACGTACGTGAGGTCGTTGGTGGCGTCCTTCCCTTCCCTCGTCCGGCCCCCCATAGTCACCGGCTCGGAGCCTTCGTACCGCTGGGCAAAGTATCTGGTGAAGTTCGAGTACGGCCGCATGTTATGGCTCATCACCTTGAGGAACAGCTCCTCAAGAAGCTCGCGCGCCTCGTCGCGGCTGATCTTTCCGTCACGGATATCCCTCTCGTAGTAGGGGTACAACACCTGGTCCAGGCGTCCGGGCGAATGGACGTTGAAGGGGATCGCGAGCTCTACCGCCGTCTTCACCGTCCAGTATGATTGGACGGCTTCGCGGAAGTCCTCCGCCGCATAGAGGGGGACCCTCTCGCACGCGCTAAGCATATCCTGCAAGATGGATCTGCGTTTCGGGTCGACGGCCGACGCGTGCTCCATCCTCACCTTGTCGGCGAGGCGGCGCGCATAGGTGATCACGCCTTCGAGGGCGATGTCCACCGATGTGAGGAAATCGCGCTCGTCGGTTGATAGCGCGTTTCTATCCGCGAGCTTCGCCCGGACTTCCTCGCGCATCCGGAGCAGCCCCTTCTCGAGGACCGCCTGGTGGTCGAGCACCAGGTGTCCCTGCCAGGTCCCGAGTGCCGCCCCGGTCGAGATGATGGTGTCGTTCCTCGAGGTGCTCGATGGGAGCGCGGCCGAAAAGCTCGACATCTCGCCCGGGTATATCTTTGCGTCCGCGAGCCCCCTGGAGAGCATGTCCGCGATGGTCTTGCCCTTCCAGTAGGGCAGCAGGTCTTTCTTGAGGATTCTCTTGTCGGACCGCGAGATACGGTAGGGATTTATCTTCCTCTTGTCGAGCGGCTCGAGCCCGATACTGGGCATCGCCGCGCCTACCGCGCTGCTGTTCTTAAGACTCTTGTAGAGAGCCCCGGCCCCGTATTTCTTCAACATGAAGATGACGAACCCGGCGTTGGACCTCAACAGGTACGCGAGCATCGAGGCTCTGCCGAGCTCGACCTCCATTACCCGGTTAAACAGGCCGCGCTCGATGTCGAGCGGTATCCCGAGGTAGTTCTCCGTCCAGGTGCCTGCGATGCGGTCATCGGGGTCAACGCAGTGGCTCATCTTCTCGTAAACGTGCCCCATGGCCGTGGCTACCCTGATGCCGCGCGCCAGGCCGCTACCCTCGGTCTCGCGCCAGCTATCGGTGTAGTACCTGGCGCGCTCGATCGAGATGACCGGGACGTCTTCGCGATAGCGCTTCTTTATGCGCTTTATCCTCTCGCCCGCCTCATTCCCGCTCATCCTCTGCACCTCCGCTGAGCTTGAAGTGGATCGAGCCGTCATTCCGCCTCGATCCAGACGCTTCCCACGGTCACAAGGCGACGTGCTCGGACCTGGAGATGATCTCGTCCTGTATCTCGTGGCCCAGGTCGACGAAGCATGCGCTGTAACCCCCGACCTTCACTATTATGTCCAGGTGGCGCTCCGGGTCCTGCCGGGCCGTCTCGAGCATCTCGGTGGACACGACGGTAGGCTGGATCTGCTCTCCTCCCATATCGAAGTAGGTCCTGATCAGCGAAACCCACTTGCGCCGTGCTTCCTCACCCTTGCCGATGGCCGAGGGGTGCATGCGCAGGTTGACCGGCGCTCCCATCACGTTGGAGAAATCGATTGCCGCCACGGACTTCAATACTCCGGTGGGGCCGTGTTCGTCGACGTTGTACGGCGTGCAACTGGAGGCGAACGGCTTGCCGGCCCTCCTGCCGTCGGGGGTCGCGATGCAGATGCGCCCGTCGTAGGTGTGGCTGGTCATGCTGTTCACGAACGGGGCTATGAAACCACCTTTGTGCGTTCGATACTTGAAGGTCTCCTCGAAGATCCTGGAGGTGACCTCACGTGCAATCGCGTCTGACTCGGGGTTCCCGTTTCCCCATTTCCCCTCGACGCCCTTGATCTCCTCGAGCATCCCCTCGTAACCCTCGAAGTTGCAGTCGATCGCGGTGAGCAACTCCTTGAACGTGAAGCTCCGGCGCTCGAAGATACATCTCTTGATGACGTAGAGCGAATCGACCAGGTTCGCGATACTGTTCATGAAGAGAATCCCCTCAAGGTCGTAGATCCCGCCGCCGGCGGTTACGTCGGCTTTCTTCTCGAGGCACCCGTCTATGAATGCGGAGAGGTACGGGGCGGGCAGTTTCTCCTCGTATATCCTGTCTCTGAGCCGGGACGCCTCGGCGATCTTTCCTACCTGGAGCGCGACCTGCGCGACGTAGGCGTCAACGAGTTCCTCGAACGAGGTGAAGGCGTCGGGGTCGCCGGTGTCGAGCCCCACCCCCTCCACCGTTCCGACAAGGGTCTTCGCGTCCCCGCTTCGCAGGGTGATATCAAGTATCCGGCAGAGCAGCACCGCGGAGAACGCCATGCTCCCCATCTTGCCGGGCACGCAGAGGTCGACGCAGCTTGCCATGGCGTATCCCGTCGCCTCGGCGTGGGGATACCCGCGCTTCTCCATGGCCTTCACGCAGATGTCGTCGTTTAACATGGAGAGGCTGGAGTAACCGTTGTAGTAAATATCGGCCACCTTCATGTAGAGCTCGTCCGGTGTGTCCTTATTGAAGCGCACCGCGAAATTGAGCACGGCCTTTGATTGCTCGGCTGCATCGAGCATCACGAAGGTCAGCTCGTTCGTCGCGTCGTCTCCTTTTTCGTCTAACCCGCCGAGCGTCACTGGTTCGGAGCCCTCGTACCGGCTGGCGAAATACCCGGTGAAGTTGGAATAGGGTCTCATGTTGTGGCTCATGACCTTCAGGAAGAGTTCCTGCAGGAGCACGCATGCCTCGTCCGGCTGGATACGACCCTGCATCAGGTCGCTCTCGTAATAGGGGCAGAACACCTGGTCGAGCCGCCCGGGCGTGTTCACGTTGAACGGCAGGGCCAGGTCCACTGCGGTCTTCACCGTCCAGTACGATTGAACGGCCTCGCGGAAGGTGCTTGCCGGGTAATCGGGAACGCGTCGGCAGGCTTCGAGCATCTCCGAGAGGACCCGCTTTCGCGCCTCGTCGGGCGCGCTGTCGAGCTCTGCGGAAATTCTCTCCCTGAGTCTTTTCGCATATGTCAGCACTCCCTCCAGGGCTATCTCGAGTGACCGCAGGACGGCCTCCTGCCTCGAAGTGAGGTCCCAAGTCTTTTCCCTTGTCGCCCGGACCTCGTCGAGCATCGCCGCGACGCCTTCACGCAGGTACTTCTCGTGATCGAGGATGACGTGGCCCTGCCAGACGCCCAGCGCGGCGCCCGGTGACACGATCGTCTCGTTCTTCGAATTGGTAGAGGGAAGCGCCGCGGAGAAAGCAAGCATGTCCCCCTGGAAGATGGCCGAGCCCTCGAGCTCTTTCTGCAAGAGGTCGGCAACATTCTGGCCCTTCCAGTACGGCAGCAGCGTCCCCTGGAGCAGCTTCCTGTCCCCGGAGGCGATTCTGTACGGGTTTATCTCACGTTTGTCGATGGGCTTGAGCCCGATGCTGGGCATGGCCGCACCGACTTCGCTCGTGTACTTCAGATTGCGGTAGAGGGCCAGCACCCCATACCGCCTCAGCATATATACTACGAACCTCAGGTTCGAACCCAGCAAAGAGCGCAGCATCGAAAAACGGCCGAGCTCGATCTCCATGACCTCGTTGAAGAGCCCGCGCTCGATATCGAGCGGGATTCCGAGGTAGTTCTCGGTCCAGGTGCCGGCTATCCTATCATCCGGGTGGATGCAGATGCCCATGTTCTCATAGACGTGCTTCACCGAGAGAGCGACCCGCACTTCGGTCGGCAGGTCGCCTGCCTCGGTCTCTCGCCACTTCTCGGTGTAGTACTTAGCGCGCTCGATGGAAATGGTTGACGGATCCCTGAGGAAGCTCCGGTGGATTCTCCTTATCCGCTCCTGTTCCTCTTGGCGAATCATCACGATCACCCCACAATGATCTGAGAACCGACCGCTATCTATGAAGTGATTTCACCCGTGGCATTGCCTGCGGAAAAGCACCGACTCGAACCTGACGCGTCAAGAACACCACCACTTGCGTTCAATATAAATGAATCACATTCAGTAGTCAATCAGGGGAAGCGGAAACAGAGGAACAATTTATTAAAGCTCATCATGAACGTTATTCACTTATCCTGTCGCTCCGTGCTATGCCGTAGAACGTCATCTCGAAGGCCACTTTGACCAGTTCCTCGATCTCGACCCCGACAACATTCTGCATATTGTGCCTCTCGGACATAAGGATCAACCCGTCCATTATTCCCCAGTAGACGTTCGTCGCCTTCCATGTGTCGATGGGGACTATTTCGCCGTTTTGGACACCCTCTTTTACGACCCCTTCGATGAGCTTCAAGAGCTGGTAGGTCTTGCCGTCGATGACGTGGCTTATCTCCGTCTCGGTCTCTTTGAGCTCAGCAGGTGTCGCACACAGAACGGCGATGATGTCGAAATACTCGCGGTATTCATCGTAAAACCTGAAATAGGTGGAAGCTATCGCCGACATCTTGGCGAGCGCGGTCATCCCCGGCCAGGAGATGGTCTCCTCTACCATGCTTACGAGAATATCCAGGCCCTCGTTCTGGATCGCCTTGTAGAGTTCGATCTTGCTCTTGAAGTAGAGATAGATAGTGCCGGTTCCGACACCCGCTCTCTCCGCAATCGTCTCGATCCTCGTGCCGTAATACCCCTTTTCGAAGAAGACCTCCTTGGCGGCCTCGAGGATCTTCGCTGCCTTGACCTGCTTGTCCTTGTTGTTGACAGCCCTTCTAATCATGTCCTTGGTCCTGGTTGTGATGTCCTCGACAGTCCACTCGGCGAATGAACTATATTAAGCCGACATTTCCCCATCTGCACCTCCAGATACAGGTTTCTACCTCTTATCAAATGAGTTCAGCAGCTGCGTTACGTGATCTCGTCGATGGTCAGGGGGGTCTTCGAGGTCAGCTCGCAACCATCTTTGGTGATGACGATGGGGTTCTCGTAGCGGAAGCCCACGTCGTCCTCGTTCGCGGCGTACTGCATGGCCAGGATGACCATCTCGTTCTCCTGGTAGGAGTGGTCGGGGTCGGTCCAGTAGGGGATGGGCACGTCCATGCTGGCCCCCACCCGCCACTCGTCGCCGAAGAGGCCGATCCCGTGTTCCACCCCGGGCAGGATGAAGTCCGAGCAGCCGCGCTCCTCCGCGAACTTCCCGCATTCGGTGATGAGGTCGCCCGGCGTGGCTCCCGCCTTGTAGCTGTCGGCCACGAATTGCACGCAAGCCGTGAAGTTGTCGGCATGCCAGCGCGCTTTTTTCGAGGCCGGGGCGATGATGTAGTTGCGGGAGTGGTCGCCCAGGGCCAGCTTGAACATGGCGTGCAGGTCGAACATGAGCGCCTCTCCCGCCTCGAACTCTTTGGTGGTGGGAGGGGTGCAGGCGCCGAGGCCGGTGCGCCAGCCACTGGATATCTCGTTGAGGCCGGCGAAGTTCCACTCTGACACGCTGCCCTCGCGCCGCATGGCCAGGGCCGCTATCCCGGCCAGCTCGGTCTCGGTCATGCCCTTCCACCCGCCGTTCTCGATGGCCTCGCGCGCTGCCTTGTGACCCGCGTCCACGATGCGCCCGGCCTCGCGGAAACGGTTGATGGTGCCTTTGTCTTTGACGAGGGAGGCGGTGTCCACGATGTCGTGGGCGTTCTCGAACTCGAAGTCGGGCAGGGCATCGCGGAAGCGTTCGTACTCGTAGTGGGTCATCCAGCCCTCCGCAGTGTAGGTGGCCATGCCGGTCTCGTAGCCGATGCGGCCCCTCGAGAGGCCCAGCTCGTCCTCGATGAAATACTGGATGACCTCTATCTGGTCGGCCCCGCCGGCGCCGAAGTAGCCGCGCACGTGGTCCTCGTCCAGCCAGGTCTCGCTGAGCAACCTCGCCGAGTCGATGACGAAGGTAAAAACGGTGGGCAGCCCCTCGGCGGGGATGACCATGAAGCTGCGCCAGGGCACGAAGGCGTCGAGGACGAAACTCATGGTGCGGATGCGCGAGCCGAGATAGACGTCGATATCGCGCGCGTGCATCCCGGCCTGGATATCCACCAGGCGCGTCTCCAGGTCTACGGCGTAGGGGTCGTTGGGATCGTATTCGGGCATGGTCATCATCTCCTGTACTCTTGTTGCGATGCCTGGAGCATCGGCATTCCCGTTGTGTTCCAGTCAGCCTCCGCTGTTTGGCCGATCAGTAATCCGTGGGGATGGTCGCGATGACCTTGTTGAGTTTGTCCACCAGCGGTGCCAGGCGCAGCGCCTTGGCCATGTTGCCCCGCAGCGACAGCTTGCGCGAGGTCAGCGCCCTTACCGCACCGAGTTCCGCCCGGCTTATCCTGGCGAAGGTGTCGTAGTCGGCGATGATCCTGAATTCCGCCTTGGGGCCCTCGCCCTCGCCGGTCTCGAAAGCGGATATCTTGCCGTCCTCGAACGCCACGTAGAAATAATGCTCTTTTCCGTCGGGGCAGTTCCTGTAGATGTTGTTCATGGAGCTGGTCACGTTGTGCAGTACCTCCGGCGTAAGCTCCGCCTCGGCGCGTCTGCGCCCCTCCTCGGCCCATTCCTTGCTCAGATAGACAAGATTGGCCATCGCGGCCCCCTTTCCTCACTCCAGGCAGATGCTATCCGCTAATGCCATGTTATCACGCGCCCCGCCGTTACGGGTTGACCTTCGATTATCAACCGGAAAGTGTCATTGGCGTTCCCCATCGATGTATCATTTGCGCGTATCGCCGGTCTCAGCCTTCATCCGGAGGCGCGCACGATGCCGCATCCGCGACGGTGTTGGTATACAAGGCTGAAAGTGGTCGTAGATGGTATATTATAACTGCCTTCGTGGCGGAATCTGAAATCCGGGAGCCTGCCCGGAGCGGGAGCGAGGGAAGGTGTCGCGTGGCCATCGAGAAAGACCTGGAGGAACTCAAGAGCCGGGCGGTGGACGGAGGGGCACTTACGGCGGAGGTTATTCCGGCGCACGAGGTGGTCTTCGACGAGAGGACCGTCCACAAGTGCCAGTACGGCTGCCCCGAGTACGGGCGCTTCCTCACCTGCCCCCCTTACACTCCGGCGCCCTCGGAGTTCGAGAAGGCCCTGCGCAGCTACAAGTGGACGATCATGTTGGAGTGCGAACTCGCCGACCTCAACCGCCTGGTGGTGGAGGTGGAGAAAGCCGCCATGCGTATGGGATACTACCTGGCCCTGGGGTTGAAAGGCCAGCGCTGCCTCCTGTGCGAGGAATGCGTGCCGCCCGGAGAGCCGTGCCGCGACCCCCTCAATGCCCGCCCATCCATGTCCGGGCTGGGCATCAACGTCTTCGCCACCCTGAAGAACGCCGGGATAGAGCGCAAGCTGGCCATGGACGGGGAGGACTATACCTCCTGGGGCCTGGTCCTCATCGACTGATCTAAGCTTCGCTGGTGGTGAAGGGGCGTCTGTCCCTGTGGCAGATGATCTGGATGACATCGCGTCCGGACTGGGCCGCGGGGGGGAGGCCGCCCCCGGGCATGACCCACTGGCCGATCATAAAGAAGTTGTCCAGGCCGGGCAGGGTCTTGTCCATACCCCTGGCCATGCTCTCGCCCATGTTCCCCGTGGTCAGCAGCCACCCCTCGAAACTGCCCTGCCAGTTATTGGTATAACGCTTGTAGGTGACGGGCGTGGCTACGTCAACCATCTCGACGCGGCCCGCTATGGCGGGAAAGCGCCCCTCGACCGCCGCGACCACGGCGTCGGCTATGCGCTGTTTCTCCGCCCGGTAGCGCTCCGGGTCGCGGTACAGTTCCTCCCAGTAGGCGTACGTGGTCGTGAAGGTGGCGATGAGCACTGTCTTGCCCTCCGGCATCTGGACGGGGTCGAACCTGTGGTTGACTACCCCCATGCGGTGGTGCTTTACCCCCGCGACCTCTATGGGGCTGGCCAGCGGAAACATTATCGTCTGCGGTTCGCCCTCCAGTTCGCTGGCAATCCCCAGGGACACCTGGACCAGCGGCTCGAATATGGGCTTGTTCTTATAGCGGTCGCGGATCTTCGCGTCCGCGTACTTCCCCTCGAGCATGTCGAAGATGGTGGCGTGTCCGTCCGCCGCGGAGATGACGGTATCGGCGCGGTGTTCGCTGCCGCCGGCCAGGCGCACACCTACCGCGCAGTCGTTTTCCACCAGGATATTCTCCACCCGGGCCTTGTAGTCGATCTCGCCGCCAAGGTCCAGGTAACGCCGTTCGATGGCGCGCGAGAACTCCAGCGAACCGCCCACGGGATAACCGGCATCGCGGTTGTGCAGCCAGGCCATGGTGAACATGAGGCCGAGCAAGGGAAAGTCCGGCAGGTCCATGAAGCTGGAGAAGGCCTCGTGCAGCAGGGGGTCCGTGAAACGCTCCGCGAACGCCGCGGTCGAGACCTTGCGCCACTTCATGAGCGGCCGCGCGAGGGGAAGCATCCGCGGCAGCATCTTCAGCCCGTCCAGGGGCGATGAGATCTCCCGCGGCCTGGGCAGAGGCATATCGACGCGGCTGATAGCCCGGACCGCTGCGGTGAACTCCTCTATGGGGGCGGAATCGGCGGGCGCCAGTTCCTTCAGGTGGCGCTCCAGGCGGTCGACGTCGGTATAGAGGTCCAGGGCCTTCCCGCCGCTGCCCTCGAAGCGGATGAACACCTCGTGGTTGACGATATCCTTCCCCTTCAGCGCCCCCAGTTCCCTCCAGATGCGGTTGAAACTGGAGGAGGGATTGGTTCCCACCAGCCAGTGTATGCAGCCGTCGATGGTGTAGTCCTTGCGCTTCCAGGCGGTGCAAAGACCTCCCGGTTTGTCGTGCAGCTCGAAGATGCGGGTATCGTAGCCGTTCATCTGCCCGTAGCAGCCCGCGGACAGTCCGGCTATACCCGCCCCGATGATAATGATCGACTTTGCCATGATGCCTCCCGGTACAGGATCCGCCCTCAGCCCATCATCCTAGTATATAGCCTGTGGGGTTACGGATTGACATACATTTCATCGTGAACCGTTTAGCCGCGGTTTCGCCGCGGGCATGACCGTATGCCGCGGGGGGCGGCCCATCCGCGCGGCATAATCGACCGCATACCCCTCCAGGGGCACCTCTTGCCGGGCGCTGTATACCGCTGGACGGATCGGCTGGGAGGCCCCGGGCGCTCCCCAGAAAATAATTCCACCTTTGTATGCCTTGATCTAACCTGTAAACGTACGAGCACGTTCTCTATCTCGGGTAAGGAGGTGAAAGAATTGGAGACCCAGGAGGAAGCCGTCAAGAAATGCGAGAAACAAACCGTCAACTGCTGGAGCTTCTTCTCGAAGAAACTCCAGCAACACCTGGCGGCAAAGGGCATCTCGATCCCGGAACGCATCTTCCATCTCTTCGACACTCCGTTCAGCGCGTTCACGCCCGAGTACGCGAAGATGTACGAACAGAAGGTCAAGGGGCAAGCGCTATTCCATATCTTCTCCGACATGCTGGTGGAGATCTACCAGCAGTTGAACGCCGACAAAGCGGGCTGGGAAGCGGCGGCGAATTACCTCGAGGACACTCCCATGAGGATCTGCGCGCTGCAGGCCTTGAAGAGGATAGACCAGCTCGAGGAGATGCCCGAAAACGATTACCTTTTCATGGTGGAACAGCTGAGCGGCGTCTCGACCGAGGGGATCACTCCCAGTAACAAGAAGTTCGGCGTGCGTCCCTACGGGGGAATGGCCAAGAACCGCTGGTGGAAGCGGGAGGAGCCGAGGATGGCGAGCAGCGGGAGCAATTGAGGCCGTATATCATAAACGAGCATTCGTCCATCATCTTTTATCGACAAGGCCCCGGTCTCCCGCCGGGGGGTAAGCGCACAACACTTCGCATAAAGCCCCTTCCTCCCATCTGGAAGAGCAACCCGCCGCCGCCCCGGAGGGGCGGTAGTTGCCTGCCTGCGCCTATACCCCGGGCGGCCGAACGGGTCCCGGGACCTGTGCGGGCTGCAGGACCGGCTCCGCGGCCGCGCCGTACTCCAGCCTGCGGTAGACGTAAGCGTAGGCTATCCAGACGGTGGGGATGGCGGCGAACAGGCCCACCCCGCAGGCGATGGCGCCCAGCAGGGTGATCCCGAAGAAGAGCAGGCCCAGCAGGAAGAGGTTTCCCTTGTTGCCCTTGGTTATCTCCCCGCTCCTCTTCAGGGCCTCTACCGGACCCATGTCGCGATCGATGATGAGGTAACCGAAGAATGAATACTTGATGGCCCAGATGATTCCGGGGACGATGAGCAGGATCAGGCCCCCGAGCACGATAAGCCCGTAGAGGATGGATCCCACCAGGTAGTTGAGGAAGAAGGGATAGCCGGACCAGGTATCGGATACGTCGAAGGTGGCTCCCGCCGCCGCGCTCAGGCGCAGCCCGATCTTGATCACGGCCATGTTTATAAAGATCGATACCACCCATCCGAGCACAGAGAACAGGAAGGGGAAGAAGAGGTGTTTCGAGCCCGGGCGGGCACTTCCCACCCAGGATATCCCGCCGGGTATCGCCCATGCCACGATGAGGAAGACCAGGAAGAACACGAAGTTGTTCTTCATCGCCTCCCAGCCGAACTTGACCGCCTCGCTCTTGGAGAACCCGTCATCGGCCATACCTTCCCCTCCTTTTTCTCAACACCCTTCAGCCGCGCCATCCGCCTCCAGGCAAGAACACCCGGATGATGTTTCACGCGGACGCGGTTCAGAGCTGCGCCTCGAAGTAGGTGCGTTCCTGGGTGAACCCCATCTTCTTGTAGAAGCCCGTCGCTCCCGCGTTGTCCAGGTCGGTGGCCACGGCCATGATGGAGCACCCCGATTGCAGCGCCTGCTTCCTGGCTTCCTCGATCAAAACGCGCCCCACGCCCTTTCCGCGGGCTTTTTCGGTGACCACCATCTCGGTGATGATGGCCTTGTTCATGCCGGTGGTGAGGGTTGGCCTCACGTACAGGAGCACCAGGCCCAGGGATTCGCCGTCATCGCTGGCGAGCAGGAAGATCCAGTCCGGCGAGTCCAGCATCCCCTTGAGCGTCCTTGACCAGATCCCAATATCGATGAGAGGCGCCTGTTCCGCGAACCCCACGGTTTCGGCCAGCTCCCGGATGAGCCTGAAGATCTTCTCCTCGTCTTCACCCGCGGCTTTTCTTACTTCCAGCACTTCCCCTCCCTTCCGCTTGCAAACAAACGTTCCAGGCCCCTTTATAATATAGCGCATAACCACGTCCGGAAAGGCGTCAAATGCGAACCTGCGGCTCGATCAATGGCATGTGGGCCGCGCCCGTGATGATAGCCTGCATCGGCATCACGGGTTATCATAACCATAGTGGTTCTCGCCGAGACGTCCTCTTGATCGGATTCCCGGGGTGATTGCCGTGAAAGCAGAAGAACTGATAGCAGAGGCGGCTTCCATTATCGGCAAATCCAGGAGGCTGGTGGCCTTCTCGGGCGCGGGGGTGTCGGAGGAAAGCGGCATACCCACCTTTCGCGACCCGGGCGGCCTCTGGGACCGCTTCGATCCGCTGGAACTGGGCGGCGGCGACATATTCACCTCCATGTTCGGCGGGGCCGCCATCCCCCAGGCGGCGGTCGACTTCGTCGCGGAGATGGTGGCGGTACTGGAGAGAGCCCACCCCAATCCGGGGCATTATGCCCTGGGCGAGCTGGAGAAGATGGGTATCCTCAGGTCGGTCATCACCCAGAACATCGACAACCTGCACCGCGAGGGGGGAAACACGAGGATTATCGAGGTGCACGGCAACCTTTTCCGCCTGGTATGCATGGCCTGCGGCAGCAAACTGCTGCTCTCGCGGGACGAGCTCTTCGCCCTGGGGAGGGAGCTGGTAGAGCTCATGATGAAGGGGGACCTGCAGGGGATCGTCAAGCTCGTCTCCAGGTGCCCGGAATGCGGCGGCCCCTGCAGGTTGGACGTGGTGGGGTTCGGCGAGCCGGTTCAGGACATGGGACTGGCGATGAGCGAGGCAAGGGATGCGGACGTCCTGCTGATCCTGGGGACGTCGGGGATGGTCTACCCGGCCGCCTACATCCCGGAACATGCTAAGAAGACCGGCGCGAAACTCGTCGAGATAAACGCGACCGGCATCTACTTCTCCGACCTGGTAGATGTCGGTATCGTCGGGAAGAGCGGCGAGGTACTGCCGCCGATCGTGGAGCGGGTAAAGGACATAAAGAGCTACAACATCTTCTGATCGACCGCGAAGCCGAGCGTGGTCCGACCGTTTCGGAAATGCCCGAAGGAGGTATGCCGTGAGCAAGCCCAAAAGCGCACCCATTTTCGACGAGAGCGATTTCCCGGTGAGCGTGGCCCGCCTGGCCATCATGCAGGGGCTCGGGATCGAGATCGAGGAGCTCAAGGGCAAGCCCATTATCGCCGTCGCCAATTCCCACACCGAGATGAACCCCGGACACATGCACCTGCGCGGGCTGGCGGAACGCGTGAAGGAGGGAGTGCACGCGGCGGGCGGCATACCCTTCGAGTTCAACGTGCCAGCTCCATGCGACGGCTTCACCGAGGGCAACGAGGGCATGCGCTTCGTGCTCCCCCAGCGGGAGCTCATCGCGGACATGGTTGAGACGCACGTGCGCAGCATGCTTTTCGACGGTTTGGTCCTCATCGCGTCGTGCGACAAGATCATCCCGGGCATGATCATGGCGGCCGCGCGCCTGGACCTTCCCGCCATCATGCTCACGGGGGGACCGGGCTCGTTCCAGATAAGGTTCTCGCACCGCAGCACGGGCAGCATCTTCCACAAGGACTACCCCGATCTGCTGGACAAGCTTGCCTCGGCGACCTGCGCCACCTGCGGCTCGTGCGAGCTGATGGGTACTGCCAATACCTTCCAGTGCCTCGCCGAGGCCATGGGGCTGACCATCCCCGGCTCCGCCAACGTGCCTGCCTACTTCTCGGAGAGACTCCTCTTCGCGCGGAGGGCGGGCAAGCGCATCGTGGAGATGGTTGAGGAGGGTTTGAGCGCCCGAAAGATACTGGGTGGGAAGGCGGTGGAGAACGCGCTCATGGTCGACCTGGCCATCGGGGGCTCCACGAACTCCACCCTGCATCTCCCGGCCATCGCCCACGAGCTGGGGTTCGAACTGCCCCTGTCGCGATTCAACGATTTCAACCGGCGCATACCGACTCTCTGCTCCATCGCCCCCAACGGGCCCCACGGCATCCCGGACCTCCACCGCGCCGGCGGCGTGCCGGCGGTGATGAAGGTGCTCTCAGGCGACCTGCACCTCGACGCGGTAAACGTCATGGGCCAGACCCTGGCGGAGGTGGTCGAGGCGGCAGAGGTCAAGGATGGCGAGGTCATACGCGACCGGGAGAATCCCTACTTTGCGGAAGGGGGCACGGTGGCGCTCTTCGGGAACCTGGCACCGGAGGGGGCGGTGGTGAAACAGTCCGCGGTATCCCCGGAGATGCAGCGCTTTTCGGGACCCGCCCGGGTCTTCGAGTCGGAGGCGGAGTGCCTGGCCGCCCTGCGCGAAGGGAGCCTCAACGAGGGAGAGGTGGTGGTCATCCGCAACGAGGGGCCCAGGGGAGGACCCGGGATGCCGGAGACCCTGGCCGTGACCATGGGCCTGGAGCTGCACGGCTTTACGCGCGTGGCCCTCATCACCGACGGCCGTTTCTCGGGAGCGACTTCCGGGCCGTGCATCGGGCACGTTTCGCCGGAAGCCGCCGCGGGTGGGCCCATCGCCGCACTGCGTGACGGCGACGAGATAAGCATAGACATCCCGGGACGGCTGCTGGAAGTGCGGCTCTCGCCGGAGGAGATCGCCTCGCGCCTGGAGGAAAGCCCTCCCCTCGAGCCGGAGGTGCCCCCGGGATTCATGCGGCGTTACGTGCGGTCGGTGAGCTCCGCCGCCCGCGGCGCCGTGTTGGGCTAGGTCACTGACCGGTCAGGCGCGGAAGGTGAGGCGCGTCCCCGCCATGTTCAGGATGAACTCGTCGGGCATGGCCTCCTCGAAGGCCATCACCGCCTTGCGGCCGGTGCAGTGGGTGGGCACCACGTAATCCGGATCGAATGCCTGCAGGCCCGCGATGGTCCTGTCGATGATGGCCTCGAAGGCGGGACCCGTGAGATGAAAGCCCCCCATGACCACATGGACCTTATCCACACCGGTGACTTTCCTGGCATGGGCCACGGTGTTCACGATGCCGGAATGCGAGCATCCTGAAAGGATCACGAGCCCCTTGCCGCGCAGGTTAACGGCTATGCCGCTGTCCTCCTCGATGGGGTCCCAGGACTCCGCGCCGTTTTTCTCGAAGTAGGCGTTGGGCATGCCCTTCTCGAAATCGGTAAGCCTCTCTATCTCGCCCAGGAAAAGAACGGTGCCGCCCGCCAGGAGGCTCGGCCCCGTGCTCTCCACGATATCCGCCCCGGCCTTCTCCCATGCGGCACGCTCCGCGGGAGGGAACTTGATCCTTATCTCGCCCACCCTGAGGTAACGGTTCTCCTTGAAGGCGGATGGGTGCACGTAAAAGGGCAACGGCTTGTTAGGTATGGCCTCGATCATCGGGATAAGCGCGCCGAAATGGTCCATGTGCCCGTGCGAGAGCACGGCGGCCTCGATTCCCGACAGGTCCACGCCGAGCTTCTCGGCGTTATAAGGCACGGCTACGTCCGAGAGGCCGAAATCGAAGAACAGCTCGTGGGTTTCCTCTCCAGCAGTGGTCTTTACCACGGCGGAATAACCGTGCTCGGCCAGGATGGAGCCTTTTACCTCCATGTCCTTTATGGGGGCGGCGCGGGTGATTATCTCGTTGGAGTCCATGGTCACGATGTCGTTGTAGTTGTCGGAGAGGGAGAGTATCTCCACCTGGTCGACTTCCTTCAGCTCTATGCGGTCGCTCATGAGAGGCCTCCTTCTCACCGGGAATCAGGCATATGTAAAATTAATCATAACCCGCCCGAGACGCCCGTGGGAATAGCAAACGGGGCACAGGTCCTCGTTCCAGGCAGGGCAGGATCCGCCCCCGGCTATCCGGTGGGCGGAAGCTGGGGGGCAGAGAGCCCCCGCCGGGCGCACCCGGCGCCGCTTTTCCTATATTATTGTCTGAAGGAGTGCGAACGGGAAGAAAGGTGGGTCATCATGACCGCGGAGGCCTACAGGTGCGCTTATTGCGAGAAAGAGATGCGCTCGGGCGACGAGGTCTTTGGCCTGGGCGTTAAACTCAGGGAGGAGCTTGAATATCCCGGCGCGATAGGCAGGACGACAACCGTGCATCTGCCCGTCGAGGGCAGGGAGATAGAGTGCATGGCAGCCGCGGACGCCTCGCAGGCCAAAGCGGAGGGTTGGGACCTCATCTTCATGGTCTGCAGCGAAGAGTGCGGTGCCGCGCTCAAGGCTCTGCTTGAAGCTGAGGAAGGGCTCTTCGAGAAGATCATGTAGAGCGGCAGTAAAGGGGGAGGACATGTCACCGACTCAAAGCCAGGGTGGGATAAACCTCGAACTTACGCCGGAACAGAAGATGGTGCGGGATTCGACGGCCGAGTTCACGGACCGCGAGATACTCCCCGGGATAACGGAGCTGGACCAGTCGCACACCCTGGACATGGGCATCCTGCGCGGTATGGCGGAGCAGGGGATGCTGGGGGCGCCCATACCCGAGGAATACGGCGGCCAGGGACTTGACTTCGTCTCTACCGCCCTGATCTGCGAGGAGATCGAGAGGGGGGACGGCGGCTTCCGCACCCTGCTCTCCGTGCACCTGGGCCTCAACTCCCTCACCTTGCTGGAATTCGGGAGCAAGGAGCAGAAGCGGAAATACCTCGTGCCCCAGGCGCGGGGCGAGAAGATCGCCTGCTTCGGGCTCACCGAGCCCAACGCCGGCTCGGACGTTGCCTCCATGGAATCCACCGCTCGCCGCGACGGCGACCGCTACGTCCTGAACGGGCAGAAGGAATGGATCTCCTACGCAGGCGTGGCCGACCACTTCCTGGTCTTCGCCAAGACGGACAAGGCGGCCGGGCACCGCGGCATATCCGCCTTTCTGCTGGACCGCTCCATGCCGGGCATCGAGACCAGGGACATCGAGCGCAAGCTGGGGGTGTGGGCCGGCTCCACCGGCGAGATATTCCTCTCCGACGTGGAGGTCGGGGCGGAGAACCGCCTGGGCGAGGAGGGGGAGGGTTTCAAGATAGCCATGTACGCCCTGGACATGGGGCGTTTCACCGTGGCGGCGGGAGCCCTGGGCACTATCCGCGCCGCCATGGACGCGGCGGTCAAGTACGCCAACCAGAGGGCGACCTTCGGGCAGCCCATCGGAAGGTACCAGTTCGTGCAGGACATGATCGCCGAGATGGTGAGGGGATACGAGACCTCCCGCCTGCTGGTGCTGCAGGCGGCATGGCTCAAAAACAAGGGGGTGCGCAACACGCGCGAGACCTCCCTCGCCAAGTGGCACGCCACCGAGTGCTCTTTCCAGGCGGCCCACATGGCGCTGCAGATCCACGGGGCCTACGGCTACTCGGCGGAATACCCCGTGGAGCGGTTGTTCCGCAACGCCCGCGCGCCCCTGCTCTACGAGGGCACCACGGAGATACACAAGATGATGCAGGCCGAGCACGCCCTGGGGTACCGCAGGCTCAACGGGTAGGCGGTACGTATGATCCGGGCAGCGAGAAGCGAGGAAGAGGAGGCCCTCTTCGGGAAGATCGTGGAAGACCGCGTGAAGCACTCGCCGTTCTACGCCCTTATCGGCATGGAGGTTGCAGGACTGGCCCGCGGGGAGGCCCGCATCCGGGTCGACGCGGGGCCCCGGCACTGCGACGAGAGCGGCTACGTGCACCCGGGCGTCGTCTTCTCCCTGGCGGACGCCGCATCCGGCGTGGCCATGGCCACGTGTATCCCCCGCGGCTCGCGCCGGGTGGTGACGGTGGAGATGAAGGCAAATTTCATCGCGCCGGCCGGCCGGGGTGAGCTCACCGCCGTGGGAAAGGTCCTCCAGACCGACGGCGACATCGCGGTTTCCGAGGCCCAGGTCCGCGACGAGGCCGGCGACCTGGTGGCCACGAGCATGGCCACCTTCATGGTCCTCCGCTGAGATCCCCGGGCTTCGAGCGAGGCATAATCCGATCACCCCGCATAACTCAAAGACGACCCCAGATGACTGCGTGCATCAGGGCATGATTTCCGAGAGGGCTATATGTCCAGGCCAGCGAGGTCTTTGTAGTATAACCGCATCTCCGGACAGGTGACGGCATCGCTGCTGAAGCCGAAGCTCTCGTACAGGGGCCTGCCCATGCCGGTGGCGTAGAGGGACACTCGACCGACCCTGCGCTCGCGGCACATCCGAAGCACGTGTGAGAAGAGAGCCCTGCCGATCCCCTGGCCGCGGTATTCCTCGTAGACGGCGAAGTTGTGGACATCCGCCAGCAGCCCCGTGGGGTTTTTCGCCCCCGGGAAGAGTCGGTAGAAGGACGCCGCTATGCACCCCATCACCTTTCCATCCTCCTCCGCCACCAGGCACAGGGGGTCGTCGTAGTCCCAGTGCCCGAAGAACTCCTCGATCACCTCAAGGTCTTCCCGGGGAACGGGACCCCCGATGACCTGCTCGAGCATGATCGACCTCAACCTGACCAGGTCCCCGGCGTCCGCGGATTCGGCTTTTCTTATGCTCATGAGATATTCTCCATTGCGTTCCCCGGGCACTTCGGGCGCGGATTATAGATATATAATGAGCGCAACCGGTGCCGCTTGGCAATGATGACGGAGAAGCCTGGCTTGCGGGCTGCCCGGCGGCGTATAAAGGTCAACCATCGGAGCTAAGTGACGTTACATAAGAGGAAACTGAACGAGAGGGAAAGAGCGGATGCGTCATGAATATCTTCGCGGGGAAGACGTTCAGCGCAACACACGAAAGGTTGCATTGCGAGTCATGCCCGATAAGGCATAGAGCCCCTGGACCGTGGTTCCCGTGAGGGGAAGGCCACGAGAGCAGGGGCCCGTATAGGCTTATGGAGAGCTTCTAACGCTTATTCCACCGTCACGCTCTCGGGGAGCTTCTTGGTGAGGATGTCTGCGGCTTCCTCCACCATCTCCTCCAGCACCTGGCTGGCGGGCTTGATCTCCTTGATGATGCCCGATATCTGCCCGGCGAAACCGCCGATGTACTCGTCCTTCTCGGCCTTGATGAACGGGCTGAGCAGTGCCGAGGCGACGAGCATCTGCAGGGGGAAGGGCAGGGGCTGCAGCCCGGACTCCTCCCACATGGCCATGAACTGGCTGTAGATGGAGCGCAGGGTCTTGCCGGTGAACATGGTGCTTACGCGGGTGTCCTCGTCGGAGGCCTCCACTATATGGCGCTTGATGGCGTCCGGGGCGCCCCCCTCGTTGGTGGCGAGGAAGCGCGTCCCCACCCATACGCCCACGCATCCCATGGCCAGCGCCGCCGCCAGGCCGCGGCCGTCGCCTATGCCGCCGGCCGCCAGCACCGGAACGGGATAGGCGGCATCGATGCATCCGGGGACAAGGGCCATGGTCCCGATCCTGCCGGTGTGGCCTCCCGCTTCGTGTCCCTGGGCCACCAGGAGGTCGATGCCGGAGTCCGCCATGCGCTTGGCGTTCTTGATGTTGCCGGTTATGGCCAGCACCTTTATGCCGGCGGCGTGGGCGTCCTCCACCATGAAACCGGGGTTACCCAGACCCGCGGCGAAGAGGGGTATCTTCTCCTCGATGCATACCTTCACCGCCTCGTTGGGCATGGTGGCCGTGGAGTTCATCTTCACCATGATCTCGACATCCGGCAGGTTGAGGTCCTTTTTCGCCTTGGCTATGAAGTCCTGGTGTGACTGGGGGAGGCTCTTGAGCAAATCGTCCAGGGGCACCTCGCCCGGCCCCCCGGTATCCGGGAGCTCTGTGAGGTTCTTGGGCAGCAGCAGGTCGACCCCGAAGGGCTTGTCCGTGCGTGACCTGATCTCGTGGATGGCGTCGCGCATCTCGTCGATGGAGTAACCGCTGGCCCCCAGCACTCCCATTCCGCCGGCCTCGGATACCGACACCACAAGGTCCACCGGTGCACCGGTCTCCTCGCCCAGCAGGTTAGGCCCCATACCCGCGCTGAGTATGGGATACTCGATGCCCAGCATGTCGCACAGCTTGGTCCTGAGAACTCTCTTGGCCATGACTTTCCCCTTTCGATCGAAAAACAAGGATCGCACCGCAGCAGAAGCGCGCTCCGCAGGTCCCTCCCACGCGTTTGTTCCACCTCATTATAATCCCGGATCAACCCTACCTGAAGTAAATATTGGACGCGCCCGGCCGGCAGCGACACGGAAGAGACCCGTGGTGCGCCAGCCGGATGGTAAAATAAATGTCATCAGCGCGTTGATATGGAAAATATCGGCTAAGGTTGTGATCATCGATCGCTCTAGAGAACGCGGTAGAAAGAGCAAGAAACGCCATCTCCAGGCTGCGCCGTCTGTTATCCGGGGTATGGAAGGACTTCTCGGACGATAACGGTCCGCAGGCCGCCGCCGCCTTTTCCTTCTACTGCTTCCTCTCCATCATAGCGCTCCTGATATTCTCGGGGGCTGTCCTGGGAGTGCTCCTGAAAGGAGATACAGATCTCCTGCAGAGGATCATAGACTATATCGCGGAGAAAGCCCCGGGGCTGTCGAACACAGTCTCGGATGCCCTCAACTCCTCTATAGACCTGAGGGGAGTGCTGGGCGTCGCCGGTTTCCTGGGCCTGCTCTACAGCGGCACCAAGGTCATGGACTCACTCCAGATCTGGCTGAACGGCATTTGGGGCGCCGAGAAGCCCGGGTACCTCAGGAAGAAGGCCAGGAGCCTCCTGTCGCTCCTGGCGCTTGGTTTGATCGGCATGGTGGGAGTGGGCATGCACGTCACCTTCATGCTGCTGAGCGAGCGCTTGAAGTGGCTCAACGTCTTCGCGGGCATACTGGTGTTCCTCATCACCTCGCTCGTGCTCTTTGCGGCCCTCTCTTTTATCTTCTCTTACGCGGTCGAGGACAAGCTGGGCTTCAGGAGGGTGTGGAGGGGCGCTCTCTTCGTGGCCCTGCTGGCGAACCCCATACAGATGCTCCTCATCTGGTACTACACGAACATGGGGAATTTCTCCGCCATTTACGGCTCCTTCGCCGGTGTGGTGCTGACGGTGATCGTCATCTACTACTTCGGCTATATCATCTTTCTCGGGGCGGAGCTCAACCGCTTCCTGGACAGGACGTCAGGAAGGGAGGAAGCGGACGAAGGGGAGGCGGCGCCATGCGGCGACGGCGGTGTTCCTCCATCCTTGCATGGATGAGACACCCCCCTGCTGGCTCCGCCCTCCATCTGCGAGCCGGAAAACAGGATGGGTCCGGATATGATCCCCGGAAAAGCGGCCTAGCTGCGCTTGCGGCGCGAACTTCTCAGTCGCAGCGTGCCGGCCGCCGAGACGAGGCCGAGCATAAGGCCCGTGGCCAGCAGCGCGGTGCCGCTTCCCGCCCCGCACAGGGAGATGACCCTGAAACCGTCTTCCAGCTTTGCCCGCGAGCCGTCTGGGTTGATGACCACCACGTCGTAAGCGCCGGGCTCCACTCCGAAGAATCCCACCGTGCAGGTTATCTGCGCAGGCGAAACCACGTTTACGCCGTAGGCGCTGATTACCTTCCCGTCCATTTCCAGCCGCACCTGTGCCCCGGGCTGAAAGCCCGAGCCTGCCAGGTCGTCTATGGTCATCGCGAAGCTGTGCTGGTAGGCCTGGTTGGGGGTCACGGAGGTGACGGCCACCTTGTCCAGCCGCAGGATCACCGGGGTCTTGCCGATGGGCAGGCCGGATAAGATGATGCCCCCGGCCTCGTCGCGGGACACCCCGGGGGTGGGGCTCTCCGCCCCGGAGGCCGGGTCCACGAGCACCGGATCGGCCAGGGAGGGATCGGGCACGTAGGCGGTGAGGGTGTCCGTGGCGTCGTCGGCTTTCCAGGCGGCGAGGGCCAGGCCCCCGTCCGGGAGGCGGAAGGCGTGGGCCTCCAGGCCGGGACTCACGCAGGAGAAGGAGGCCGCGCCGGGGGCGAGGCCGCTGGCGGGCCCGAAGACATCCATGAAGGTGGAGTAGTACCCGTAGGAGGGCTTGGGGGTGAAGTCCAGCTCGAGCAGGCCGTAGCGGTCCCAGTCGTTGAGCCAGGTGTCCCTTAAGTTGAACCATATCACCCGGTCCACGTCCGTGGTGGCGTAGTCTATGAGGGTGCGCAGCAGGTAGGCGGCCTGGGTATCCTCGTCCAACCCCGGCGGAGTCTCGGCGCAGGTAGTCCAGCCCACCTCGGTGAGCCAGACCTCCAGGTCTTTGGTGGTATGCTGGGCGATGAGCCAGTGCGCGAAGGTGACCAGGTAGCGGCACAGGCTCTCCTTGGGCCGCAGCAGGTCCTCCTCGGGTTGGCCCTCCACCCCGATGGTCTCGGCGTAGGGATGGTATGCGATGGCGTCTATGTATGCGGCCGCCCCGGAGCTGAGGCAGGCGGCGAGGTAGTCCGAGCCCAGGCCGGCCACCCCTCCCATGACGATGGTGGCTGAAGGATCGGCCGAGCGGATGCGGGGCGAGGCCGCGGCGAGCAGGGCCACGTAGGCGGCCGCGTCCGGGGCGGGCTGCCAGAAGGCGTCGATGTTCTCCTCGTTCCACACCTCCCAGGCGGATACCCGCCCGCTGTAGCGGGAGGCCACGGTGGATACGTAGTTCTCCCAGGCCCCTATGTCGGTGGGGGGCCAGTTCCACAGGTTACCCCCGTTGGCCCAGGCGGGAGAGGTGCCCAGGACGCCCAGTAACTTTATCCCCCTCGCCTCGGCCCCCGCCACCACGCGGTCGGCCTCGGCAAAGTACCATTCCCCCGGGGCGGGCTCCAGGTCGGCCCAGGCGAAGTCGCAGCGCAGCCAGCCCGCGCCGGCGCCCGCCATGGCGTCCAGCTCCGCCTCGACCGTGGCGGCGCCGAAGAATTTGATGTGGCTGGAGGCGGCGCCGAAGATCTCTCCCACCGTGCCGGGGGCCGGTACGGCCTCAGCCTCAGCCGTGCCCGGCTGTGCCATGAGCGCGGGGGGGAAAGCGGAGGCGGCGAGGGCCAGCACGGCGAACAGGCATAACGCGTGAGCCCAGGCGGTCCTGCGAGAGGTATTCATCCTTGATCTACGTCGTCCACCACCTGAAACGATCGCACTCATCATCAGCACCTCTTTTCGCGAGTAGATGGTGGGAAAAGGAAGACGACCCTTAAACGTCACCCCTCAAACCCCCATGCCCTTGCCGCCGCGTTTTGTGGGAGGAGAAGCCCACACCGATGCACCCTACGTATAAATCAATATATAAAACAATCGGTAACATACGGCAAGGGCGATGCTGTTCAGCGGTATCGGGATTGACGCTGCGCCTTATCCTTCCGCGGCTTTGCTGTTAGACTAAAGCGATGAGCCTGGGTAAATGGAAGGCCGGACCGCTTGGCGGGCTTGCGGCAAAGCTCACTTTAACCACGTGCTTCTCCCTGATCTTGCTCATCTCACCCCTCGCCGCCATTGAACCGGCGCATGCCGCGTGGAGCGGCGGGCACGACGTGATGGGTAGCGGTGGCGCGCGCAGGACCTGGTTCTTCGCCGAGGGCTGCACGCGCACCGGGTTCGAGGAATGGGTCTGTCTTTTCAATCCCGGCGCGGCGGAGGCCATCGCTACCTGCACCTACATGCTGGGAGATGGGCAGGTCGTAGCGAGGGACGAGGTCCTGGCGCCGCGGAGCCGCACCACCATAAACGTGGGGGCGGTCGTCCCCGCTGGCAGTGATGTCTCCCTGGCCATCGAGGCCTCGCAGGATATCGTCGCCGAACGCCCCATGTACTTCCGCTACCAGGGCACCATAACCGGAGGGCACAACGTCATGGGGGCGGAAGCCCCCCGCGAGGAATGGTTCTTCGCCGAGGGCTGTTCCCGCGAAGGATTCGATACCTGGCTCTGCCTGCAGAACCCCACGGGCGAGGCCGCCGTATGCGACATCAGCTACTACTGCGGCGACGGCACGAGCGAGGAGAGGGTGGGCATCGGCCTGGCCCCCAACTCCCGCTCCACCATCCCCGTGCACGAGACCGGCCTGGGCCTGGGGCGCGCAGGCGACGCCCGCGGCGATTTCTCCATCGCGGTGCGCTCGACCAACTGCGTGCCCGTAGTCGCCGAACGCCCCATGTACTTCCGCTACCAGGGCACCATAACCGGAGGGCACAACGTCATGGGGGCGGAAGCCCCCCGCGAGGAATGGTTCTTCGCCGAGGGCTGTTCCCGCGAAGGATTCGATACCTGGCTCTGCCTGCAGAACCCCACGGGCGAGGCCGCCGTATGCGACATCAGCTACTACTGCGGCGACGGCACGAGCGAGGAGAGGGTGGGCATCGGCCTGGCCCCCAACTCCCGCTCCACCATCCCCGTGCACGAGACCGGCCTGGGCCTGGGGCGCGCAGGCGACGCCCGCGGCGATTTCTCCATCGCGGTGCGCTCGACCAACTGCGTGCCCGTAGTCGCAGAGCGTCCCATGTACTTCCGCTACCGCAGCCTGCAGCCGGAATGGATGAGCGTGGACCGCGACGCGCTGGTGCGGTCACTGGGGACGGGGGAGATAGCGAGCGGCAATACCGCGCAGAAGCGCGTAGCCCTGACCTTCGATGCCGAGCAGGACCGCGCCGCGACCACCGCCATCCTCGACGCACTCAGGGCCTGCGATGTCCACTGCACCTTCTTCGTGCTGGGCGGATACGCGGACCAGTATCCGGACCTGGTCAAACGCATGGCCGACGAAGGTCACGAGGTGGCCAGCCACTCCTACAGCCACGCTGACTTCGCAGCTTCTTCGGCGGAAAAGCGCCGGGCCGAGCTGCTTTCAGCGGAGGCCGCCATATCCCGCATAACCGGATATTCACCCCGGCCGTATTTCCGTTTTCCTTACGGGTCCAGGAACGCCGCCGCCATTTCGCAGCTCAACTCCATGGGATATATAAGCGTCTACTGGAACGTAGACCCCTGGGACTGGAAAGGGATAAGCGCGGGAGCCCTCTACTCGCGCATCATGTCCGCGGTGAGGCCGGGAGCCATCGTGGTCATGCACACGGTATATGCGTCCCAGAAGGCCGGGGCCCTGCCCGCCGTCATCCGCGACCTGCGCGCCTCCGGCTATGAGCCCGTGACCGTGACCGAGGTCCTCCTGGCGGACGACTGAGATGAAGAGACGAGCCAGCCCCAGAAAGCCCACCCCGTCTCACGATCACGACCACACCCACGGCGTTACCGACCCCGTCATCCTCTCCACGGAGCGGGGGATAAGGGCGGTGAAGTGGTCACTGCTCGCCCTCCTGGTCACGGGCGCCATCCAGGTGGCGGTGGTGCTGCTTTCCGGGAGCGTCGCGCTCCTCGCCGACACCATACATAACTTCGGGGACGCCTTCACCGCCGTGCCGCTGTGGATCGCGTTCCGCCTGGGCCGACGCGAGCCCACCCGGCGTTTCACCTATGGACTGGGCAGGCTGGAGGACCTGGCGGGAGTGGCCATCGTGATCATCATCCTGGGGAGCGCGGCCTTTGCCGCCTACGAGTCCGTGAACCGCATCCTCAACCCCCGGGACTTGAGCAACCTCTGGGTGGTGGCGCTAGCGGCCGTGGTAGGTTTTGCCGGCAACGAAGCGGTGGCCATCTTCCGTATCAGGGTAGGGAAGGAGATCGGCAGCGCCGCGCTGGTCGCGGACGGCTACCACGCGCGCGTGGACGGCCTCACCAGCCTGGCCGTCCTGGCCGGGGCCATCGGGGTGTGGCTCGGGTTTCCCCTGGCGGACCCCATCGTTGGCCTGGTCATCACCGCGGCCATCCTGCGCATCGTCTGGCAGTCGGGCAAGGCCGTCTTCACCCGGCTCCTGGACGGCGTCGACCCGGAGGTGACGGGCGAGATAGCCCATGCCGTCTCGCACGTCACCGGCGTGCGGGAGGTCACGGGGGTACGCGTGCGGTGGCTGGGCCACCGCCTGCATGCCGAGCTGAACCTCAGCGTCCGCGCGGACCTCTCGGTCGAGGAAGGACACGATATTGCCGTGGAAGCGCGCCACCAGCTCCTGCACCACCTCAAATACCTCTCGGATGCCACAATCCACGTGGACCCCGAGCACGCCTCCGGGGGCGAGTACCACTGCATAGGCGGTCACGAGCACGACGATTATCCCTTGCATTCACACTGAGGGGCTCCGCTCGCGAAACGCGGGCTTTCACGGTGCATGCCTCAGGCACGAGGCGAGGCTTGACCCCAGTGCCTCAGGTCTGACCCATATCATTTACCATTATATGTTATTATGTTTATATATGGTTGGAGGCGAAGTTTCGGCGAAGGGCCGTTGAGCGTCGTCTTAAACAGGACTCGATAACGAGTAGAACCTCAGTGGGGACGCAAGGGGAGCCTGAAGACCGCGGCCCTTCGCCGGAACCAGGTAACAATGGCGAAGAATGAGATATCACGTGAAGGGAGGTGTGAGAGATGGCTATAGTGAGATGGACGAACCCGTTCCTGCCGGCGACGTACCGCGAGTGGTTCCCACGGGGCTTCCTCTTGAGTGACCTGGCCGAGTTCCCGCTGCGTTCGGAGCACTTCGTGCCGAGGATGGACATATACAGCGAGGACGCGGACGTGATGGTGAAGATGGACCTTCCTGAGTTCAAGGCGGAGGACGTCGACGTGAGCGTGGAGGAGTCGTGCCTGACCATCTCGGGCAAGAGCGAACACGAGGAGAAGGTCGAGGAAAAGGACTATTATCGCAGGGAGCGTTATTCCGGCGCCTTCACTCGCACCGTGCAGCTGCCTCCGGACGTCAAGGAGGAGGACATCTCGGCGGACCTCAAGGACGGGATCCTGGAGGTGCGCATAAAGGGCGCCGCCGAGAAGGCCTCGGCCGTCACCGGCAAGAAGAAGATAGCGATCTCCTCGTCGTAACGGCAGGCGCCGCCAGGCGAGACAGTTGACGCGGGCTTTCCTGCGGAAGGCCCGCGTTTTCTTTCTTTAACCCCTCGCTCCCGGCGCATATCGCCGGCTTTCGGGGGCATGGAGGCGCGGGAATCGCGGGCCTCACCCGTATTTAAAAGGCAGTGAAGGTCGCGGTTCGGGCGGGAGGGGATGCCGACATGAAGAAGCTCCGTTACGATACGGCGCCCCGGACCCAGACGCCTGTCATGAACAAGGCGATTGTCCTGGAGTCTTACAAGGCCGTCTGCCTCCTCATCGACTGGGTGAGGGCGGTCGTGGCGGAGCGCGAGGGCCGGGTTCCCGCGCATTGCGGAGAAGGCCTGGACAGATGGTCTTTCCTGGAACACATATCCGGACCGGAGGTCGTCAACTACGGGCAGATCGATAGTCCCGAACGGCTGCGGCGGATCATGGCCGGCCTTGAACTGGCCCTGCTGCTCACGGCCGAGAAGGACGAGGCGTTCGAGGTCCGCAGGGAATGGCAGAAGTTGTGGAGATGGATGAACGAGCGCTACGATTCGGACCCCGCGGCATCAGGGCTGACCTTTATCAACTTCATGACCGGTGAGGGCGAAATGGCGGTGTCCGAGGCCCTTCTATTCATGATCGAGCATTTGCCCGAGATGAAGTCGGGGTGGAGCGAGGGAGGAGCGGATGCGCTCAACGATTACCTCTATGTCATGTGGCTGGAGGCGCGGGGCGTGTAGGGGGTGCGTGCCTGTCTCGCCGCGGGGGACGCGGCGCCCGCGGCATGCGGCACGGCGCCCGTGCGCAGGAGAGGACAGAGGATGAGGAAGGCGGCGCTTCGTACCGTGAAGGCCTTGAGGATCACCGTGCTCCTCGCCCTGCTCCTCACGTTGGCATGTATAGGCGCCTGGTACGGCGCGCAGTTGCTGCGGGGGAACGACGCCAGGGCGGAACTGGAATCGCTCTGGCATGACTCCGGGGAGGCCCCGGCGCCCCCTTCCTTCAACCCCGGAGATGTGGTGGGGAGGATTGTCGTGCCCAGGATAGGCCTGGATGCCCCCCTGGTCGAGATGGCGGACGTCGATGACCGGGAGAACCTCAACAAGGGGCCAGCGCACCTCGCCGGCAGCGCCTGTCCCGGGCAGGCTGGGAACTGCGTCATCTCCGGGCATCGCACCACCTATACGCGCCCCTTCTTTTCTTTGGACGCGATGCGGGAGGGGGACGAGGTCATCCTCATCGATCTCACGAGGAGCAGCTATACCTACCGGGTGTCCCAGGTGTTGATAGTGGAACCGCAAGACGTTTGGGTGATGGACCCTACGCCCGAGCCCAGCGTGACCCTTATCGCCTGCCACCCCCTCTTCTCCGCCCGCAACCGCATCGTGGTGAAGGCGGTGCTGGAGGAGTGAAATGTTTTCTTAATATTGTATGGATGAGTTATAATAATTGCGAACGCCGGGCACGAAACTATATGAAAGCGGTGCTCGAGAATGAGGGTGGAAACAAAGAACACTGACGATATCCGCAGCATTTCTTCGATCGAGGATCTCTATCGCCTCTACCATCGCAAGCTCATCCACTTCTTCACGGCAAAGGGGCTCGAGTGGGAGGTCGCGGAGGACTTGAGCCAGGAGGTCTTCTTCCGTTTCCTGCGCTGCAACAAGACCATCGAGGGAAAGGACCACGCCCGCAACCTTCTCTATCGTATCGCCCACAACCTGGCCATCGATTATTTCCGCAAGCACAACGGCAGCGTCAGGGAAAGGGCGCTGTCCCCGGACGGCCTGACGGAGGAACAACCCTACATGGTTGCGGAGGAAGATGGGCCGGAGGACAGGCTCATCAGCAACGAGACCTCGCAGGACATCCGTTCCGCCGTGGCCAGGCTTCCCCTGCGTTACGCGCAGGCCATAATGCTCAAGGAATACGACGGGCTTTCCTACCGGGAGATCGCCGAGCACATGGGGGTATCCCAGAAAGCCGTGGAGAGTCTGCTGTACAGGGCGAAGTCACAACTCAAGGAGGACCTGGTGGAGTCCGGGAGGAAGCGCGGCGGATGGTGGTCCGGCATCCTTCTGGGTCTTCACGGCTTCAGGGAGCGTGCCGCCCTCAAGCCGCTGCAGGCGCTCGGCCGCATTGGCTGGAAATGGCAGGGCATGTCGTTGGGCCTGGGGTCCGTGGGTGTGGGGAAAGGCTTATTGAACCTTGTCGCCGTCATCCTGCTGGTGGGGTCGGTGGTCGGCACCGGGGCGGCGGCGACCGTGTCCGCGTGCCGCGAGGCGCCCGCGACTGAGCGGGGGGCTGAAGCCCCTCCGGTACCAGTCTCCAGCGAGAACACCGCGGAGGTGATGGCCACGGAAGATGCAACGGATGGTCCCGCCCTTGATAAGGGGCGGACGGAGGAAGGCGAGCATGCCCCCGCTCCCGCCGCGGAAGCTGAGCCTGCGCCGGAAAGTGGCATGCTTGCGGGACCGGGTGTGTTGCTTACCAGGGCCGGCGATGCACTGCGCGAAACGATCACCACGGCCGGCTCGGGCCTGGACCTCATACTCGCGGACCTGGGTCAGCTCGTCAGCGCCCTGACCGAACCCCTCGCGGGTCTCCTGTCCTGCATCGGAGTGCCGCAACGCCTGCTCGGCGTGATTGCGGATTTAGCCAGCCTGGAGCCGGTGCGGGACCTGACCGCCGGACTCGTACAAGGCGTGGCGGACGCGACCCAGGTACTGGACGGCGTAGCGGGACTCCTGCCGTCTCTCCCGCCCGCTCTGCCAGGTGGGACAGCCCAGCCCGCGGAGAGCGATGAAGACGAGGTTGGCGAGAGGAGCGTGGCGCCTGGCGTGACCCCCACCGACGGCGCCGACGCGACCCCGACCCCGACCCCGACCCCAGTGCTATCGGCGCCGGCTCCCGTGGAGCAGGGCGATGCGGCCGATCACCAGGAGGATGACACCGGCGGAGAGGAAGCGGAGGAAACGACGACGGTCGGAGGCATCGTCACCGATCTGCTCGACACCGTCATCGTCGTGGTGGGCAACCTCCTCCCGTTCTAAGCTCCTCGATGAGGAGATCGTTAAGCGCGGGGACACAGTGGAGAATCCGACCATTTACCGTTCCCTTCACGCAAGGCAACTTTGAGAAAGGGCGTTCGGGCGGGGGCCCGGATTCTCCCGCACAGGGAAACTGGCGGGATGATTCAGGGTCGCGGATCCGCCTGCGTAAGCGACCTGCCTAGCTCGCGGGCCCTGCGCCTGTCTTTGTCCTTCAACCCCTTGAAGGTCAGCTCTCCGGCGTATAGAGTCCCGATGGTCTCCGCGTTGAAGGAGAGCCTCGACAGCTCCTTCATCTGCTTTGTAGCGACGTCGCACAACTTGCGTAGGTAGGTGGGCATGGTACCGGCCGTGGCGATGGTGACGGCGTATCGCTGCTTGTCGGTGAAGCGGCTTGTCGGAATACCCTTGAGCCACAGGATCTTTCCCCTGGATGAGCCGGCCGTATAGGCGCATCGCTCGAAGAAAGTCTTGAAGATGGCGTTGCCATGGCCGCTGCTCACGGGCGTTGCGATTATATACGCGTCGGCCAGCCTCAGTCTCTCGAGGATCCACATCATATCGTCCTCCTGCGAGCAGCGCCCTATGGGTGATTCGGTGTCCCTGTAACATGTCATGCAGAACTTGCAGTACCCGATGTCCAGGTCGGCCAGCCTCAGCTCCTCGACCTCTGCGCCCCCCTCCGATGCGCCCGAGGACGCCTCCTCGATGAGGGTCGCGAGGGCGCCCTTCTTCTTGGGATTGGCGTTGATAAGCACAACTTTCATCTCAGGTCTCCTTTCGCCCCGGGCGCATATAGTCATGGCGGCCTCCAGATATAAATCGGCATCCATACGTGAAATACTCAACAATCTTGTTAAGGCGCAGAATAAGCGGGGAAAGCCGATAAGAAGGGATGCGGTCACGCCGGCTACCCCTCAGAGCGCAGCGCCTTTCGAGCCAGGCGAGCCTTATCAAGTGGGCTATTTGGGGGAATTACTTATCGCGGTATGAGATCGTGAAGTCAGATTTATCACGGGCCGAGGCGCGTCAGGGCTTCCCGGGTACGGGTGAGC
>JAQVFR010000002.1:0-61169 GCA_028697145.1 Actinomycetota bacterium
CCAGTCGGCGCTGTGGTTGAAATCGTCCGAGGCGGTGGCCTTCACGTTGAAGTCGGCGTTATGGTAGGTGCCCGGATCGTTTATGAGTATGGTGGGATTCCGCGTGTCCTCCCGCTTGGTGAGGATCAGGTTGCGGGGCGGGGCGCCGGTCCCGGCCGAGGAGGCGTAGAACCTGGAGGCATCGGCGCAGCAGTCCACGGAGCCGCAGTCACCGTAGGAGGCGTTGGAATAGAATAGGCCGTCTATGTGATGCCAGGCCGTATTTTCTCCGCTCTGAGTATTGAGCCTACCTGCCACACCATGGTTTAGAGTTCCCCCTGATTGACGATAGATCACCAAGATACTTCTATCTTTAGTGCAGATATGAGGGTGTGCGGCATCTTGCCCAAGATCGGCAATTCTAAAATGACTAGTCCAAATACCACTATAATATCTACGGGACCATACTTCATATATCCCTGCATTATTCCCAGCTGCCACCACCATCTTGCGGCGGTCGGCCCCGTCCATCCACACTCCCACCTCGGGATGGGAGAAGTCGGTGCCTCCCCCCGTGGGGATTAGCTCCATGCGGTGCCAGTTCGCCCCGGAATCGGGGGTATAGGACTGGTAGATGGGATGCAGGGGACCGTGGCCGTGCTGGTAATAGACGTTGGCGAAGGAGGCGGAGGCGGCCTCGGTGCAGGGGTAGGAGGCGGCGGTCCCATCGAGCTGCCCCGAGGGGCAGGAGAGGTGCTCCGGGGCCAGGGCGGTGGTGAAGCGGCGGTAATAGACCTCGTTCCTCCTCCCCTGTCCGGCGTCGTAGTCGGAGACGTAGGCAGCGTGTATCTTCCCTCCCGCTACGTAGACGTGCGCCTCGTAGTTGTTGCAGGCAGGGTTGGCGTCCGACCAGGTTTTCCATGTGGCCCCGTTATCCGTTGAGACCGCGAGTGCCAGGGCCCAGGTGGAGCCCACGAGCTCCTTCCAGGAGACGACCACGGTGCTCCCGCTGGCCTCGATGTAGGGGTCCATGGCGGGCCGCGCCTTATCCAGGTCCATGTAGCGCACGAAGGACCAGTTCAGGGCGCTCTCGTCGGCGGCCCGGAAGTAATAGACGTGGGCGCCGTTGTCCGCGACCATGTGCAGGTAGCCGTTGCCGTAATCCATCTGCACGTGGCGGGGGTCGTTTAGCCCCACGGTGCGCTCCCCCGTCCAGCCCTCGTAGCCGCTGCCGGGGCCGGGATAGGAATCCGCCGTCTCGGCCGCAGCGCATAAGGTCAAGGCAACCGTAACGACCAGAACCGTATAGAAGGTCTTCCTCGCCATGTCATACATCCCCCTCGCTACTCCGGAGCGCCTTCCTGGTAACCGAAGGTCTGGCTGCCGCCGGTTATCTGTCCCTTGTAGTTGAAGTACATGGCACGCTCGCAGAGGAATGGGGGATTTTCGGGCAATACTTGTACTGCGACTGAAATATCTCCAGAGTATCCATAATAGGCTGCTACATCGTTGATGCTTATAGTGAATCTTTGTCCAGGTTGTATCGGAGGGGTTACATAAGTCCCAATGAATCCGTTATTTCCGTACATCCTTATTTCGGGCTTTACTGGAGATCCACTCCCTCCTTCAGCAGTATCTGGGTTATATATCAATATCCATTCCTCGAAGCCCGGCCCTGTATATCCTTCCGGAAAGTACCAGGTCTTCGCCCCCACACCATCATCCCCATACGCCTCGGCGTGATCGGCGCGAAAAAACCCCCACAAAGCCAGTGCTCCCAGGGCGCTTCCCGCCACCAGCAGGGCTGAGACCACTCCCGCGAGCAGCACTCTCCTCGGGCTCACTATCATCACCTGCATCATGCCTCTCCTTTCCTGACCGTTGCGCAGATCTCTCCATACCGCGCGAGACGGGAGTCTGCGCTCGACCGGTTCAATACAAGGTCACGTAATGCGTGGCCTGCACGCTGTTCCCGCCGTCGTCCGTCACCGTGAGGGTTATGGGTACCACCACGGGGATGACGTTGCTCTCGAACACGTGATAGAAGCTCTCGCCACCGCCGCCGCAGCTCCATGCGAAGGAGACTATGTGCCCATCGGGGTCATAGCTCGCGGAGGCATCGATATACACCTGCAGGGGCGATTGGCCCTCTGCGGGCGACACCGAGAAGGAGGCCACGGGCGGGGCCGGGCTCAGAACGGCGGTGGGGACGGGCTCACTTTGGCTCGTGCTCGCGCCCTCCTGCTGGCCTCCGCCCGCGGAAATGCCCGCACCCGCTTCCTCGCTCGCCGGGCTCCCCATCATGCCAACCCCCATAACGTCCGTGCTATCATCCCGTTCGCCTTCGGGGTACGCTGCGTCAGGGCTTTCCCTTATCCCCAGCAAGGCCCGCATGGATACCTCCTCTCCCGCCATGGACCCTCCTCCGCGGGCCATGGCCGGTGCGCCTTCCCCGCCGGCGGTAAGCACGTACGCAGCTGCCGCACATGCCAGGATCACCAGGGACAGAGCCAGGGCCATCCTCACTGCTCCCTTCTTTGCGTTCTTCCGCCCACGCAGCGGGCGCTCAACCCGCGGGGAACGGTGGCGGATCATCCCGCACTCAACAGGCGCGCGACAAGAAGGCGCTCCACTATTGACCGGGCTTTTTGCCGCGGTTGACTTCACCCGCTCGAACTCCCGCCTGATCTCCCCCGCGTCCCCTGCTGTCCCCCCTCCACCTGCCGACATGCACCTCCAGGCCAGCCATCTCACCGATGGCTCATCACCGGAGTCGCCGGCGTCGGACGCATACTCCAGCAAACGCTCGACCAGCCTGCCCAGCGCATACAGGTCTGATCCCGTCCCGGGTGACTCACCATCCATTACCGCAGGGGTGAAACACGAGAAGTCAGGCGTGGCCACCAGCTCCAAGAAGGAGTGAAAATATTCCGGCTTCAGCGCCGGATCCTTCAGGGTGACCTCGCCGCGAGGTCGGTAGAAGACGTTGCGGGTATTGATGAAGAGATGGCAGAAACCCGCGCCGTGAAGGGATTCCAGAATATATAATATCTTCCCGCCTATTCGCAGGATCTCGCCGCAGCTGAGGGGAGCCCCCATGCGCAGGTAGTTCCCGAGGGACGGCTCCCCCAACTCGGGAAAGGCCAGGTAGTATCCGGCTTCCTCATCGAGGATGCCTCCTTCGAAGGGCACGAGCAGGCCGGGGATAGCGGCTTCGACCGTGAGGTTGAAGGTCTTCAGATAATCCAGGCCCATGTCGTCCAGCTTATCGCTGATCTTGACCACGGCCCGCTGTCCCAGCAGGGTGTCCTCGACGAAATGAGTATTGGATATCCCGTTGCTGCCCCGCGTCTTGAGTAGAGCGAACTTCTCGGCGATGATCTCTCCGCCCATATGCCCTTGTCCCATCGTCCTTCAGCACATATCCCTGAATAGCAGCAGGTTCAGACATATTAATAAATAAGTATGCTTATGTCAAGATAGATAAGTTATAATAGTTGGAGATAATTGTGGGAAGGCGGCCGGGGATTGTGCCTATTATAGCACCGTACTTTGTTCTGGTTAACCCCGTTAAAATTCCTCCACGAAAGCGCGCTCTGCCGTTGGAGTTGATAGAGCCGCCGCTCCCCGCCGCGATGATGATCGTGCCGCGCTGCTTCTTGCACGTTGCATCCTTCCCGCCTCTCTTATACCGTTATAGACAGCAGACGACCTTGCTTCTGTGCGTGGGGCGTTGGGCGGGCGCGAAGGGAGTGGGACCATGCCGTTTCTCAGCATGGGCGGGGCGCGCATCTCCTATTCCGACCACGGCCGCGGCGAAGCCGTTTTCCTCGTGCACGGCTGGATAGGCTCGGGGGCGCTGTGGAGCCTCATGACCCCGTGGCTGTCGGAGCGCTTCCGGGTGGTGGCGCCCGACCTGCCGGGCCACGCAGATTCCGATATCCCGGAGGGCTTCGCCTTCACCCTGGAGGGTTTCTCCGCGTTCCTGGAGGACATGCGCCAGGAGCTGGGTCTCGAGCGCGTCAGCCTGGTGGGGCACTCCATGGGCGGGTGCATCTGCGTCCACTACGCCGCCAGTCATCCGGATGCAGTGGAGCGGCTGGCGCTCATCAGCACGCCCGGCAGCGCCGGGGCCCTCGGCTGGCAGGCGCGGCTGCCCTTCGCCCACCGCCTCGCCGGCCTCGCCTATCCATTGTGGGGGCCCAGGATGGCGGCCTCCCTCATCAAGTCCTCGGTGCGCCACCCGGACAAGCTCCCGCCGGACTTCCTGGAGGGGGCGGTGATGCAGGCGAGCCTGCTGCGCAGGGAGGCCCTGGTGGGGACCACCCGCATGCTGGGGAAGCTCGACTTGGGCCCCGAGCTGGCGGCGATCAAAGCGCCCGTGCTGATCGTCCAGGGCGACCACGACCCCTCGGTGAAGCCGTCCGAGTCCGAGCGCCTGGGCGGCGTGCTCGACGGCGCCAGGCTGCACGCCATCCCCGACTGCGGCCACTGCCCCAACTACGAGTACCCCCACCTCGTGGTGGGCCTCGTCGAGGATTTCATGCGCGGCGTTGTATGATAGGGCAAAGGAGGTGAGGGCGTTGGAGAGACACGGCAGCATACTGGGCGTTCCCTACGACTTCAGGATGCCCACCCCGGGCAGGATAAAGGAGCGCATGTGGAATCCGGACGACCCGCGCGTGATCACGCCGCGCGTCTTCGGGGCGGGCTGGACCGTGAACCTGGCCACCCTCAAGGAGAAGAGCACGGTGGGCTTCGCGGTCGTGCTCACTGCCATGGCGCTCATCTACCTCAACGGCGCGCGCAAGTTATATCGCAGGCTCACCGGTTCCGGTAAAGATTAAAGGGCTGGGGCTCCGAGGGCCAGAGAAGGAGGCGGGCATGGCTCAATGCGACAAGTGCGGCAAGGAGTTGGACGAGGGCGACGCTTTCTGTCACGCCTGCGGCGCTCCCGCGGCGGGATCGGGCGCGGCGGCAGCCCGGGAGACGGACGCCGCTGCCGCCACGGCGGCCCCGGCGCGACCAGCGCCTCCCGCGGCGGCGGGCACGACCGCGCGACCGGCGCCCCCGTACGGGGGGCGGCCGTCGGGGGAGTCCCCGCGGGAGATAGCGGAGCGCAGGGTGAGCCAGAAGTTAGAGCTGTGGTGGCACCTGGGCTCCTACCTCATCATCAACCTCTTCCTCGTCATCATATGGGCGATCACCGGGCGCGGTTATCCCTGGTTCGTATGGGTGATGATCGGCTGGGGCGTCGGGGTGGTCTTCCACCTCATGCACTATCTCATAAACGTCAGCGGCGAGCCGCGAAGGGAGCGCTTGATACAGAGGGAACTGGAGAGACTGCGCGGCGGTGAGGGTCCGGCGGGGGAACCTCCCGGCGAGGGATAGGGATGTCCATGACCACCTGCGGCGTTGACCGAGACGTGAAAGGACGGACGAGATGATCTGTGAGGATTGCGGAAAGGAGGCCCGGTCCGGCGACGCCTTCTGCCGCCAGTGCGGCTCGAAGCTCTCGGGCGGTGAGGGAGGCGCCGAGGCGGGGGCGCCGCCGCAAGGGGCCGCGGCCGGCGAGACGGCCTGGTCTCCCCCGCCGCAGGAAGGTGCGGTTCCCCCCGCTCCAGCCGTCACGCCGCCACCGGTCTTTCCGCCTCCGCGCCCCCGCTCCGTCGCTGCGAAGACCAGCGGCTGGGCCGTGGCCTCGCTCGTGCTGGGCATACTCTCCTTCTTGTGCCTGCCCTTCGTGGCGGCCATAGTGGCCATCATCTTCGGGGCCCTCGCCAGGAGCGATATCAAGCGCTCCCGGGGCGAGGTCGGCGGTTCCGGGCTGGCCGCGGCCGGCATCGTCCTGGGCGTGGTGAACCTGTCCCTGCTGCTCATCTTCGTGGCGGGCATGGTGCCCTGGGTGGTCGTGAACCTGGGCAGGACGAGGACCATCACCAGGACGGTGGGGCTGCAGGGGGCGCAAACGGTCTCCGCTACCCTGGAGATCGATTCGGGGAGCCTCGAGGTGGGGAGCGGGGCCTCCGACATGTTCGAGGGCACCTTCACCTATAACGTGAAGAGGTGGGAGCCCGATATCGAATACCGCGTCAGGGAGGACCTGGGCGAGCTGAGCGTGAAGCAGGGCAGCGAATGGTGGTTCCCCGCCTTCTGGTTCATACACAACGACTGGGACCTCCGTTTCACCGGCGGCGTGCCCCTGGACCTGGCGGCCAGGATGGCCAGTGCGGGCGGCGAATTCGACCTCAAGGACCTCTCCCTGCGCAGCTTCAGCGTGGACTCCAGTTCGGGAGACATCACCGCCGACCTCTCAGGCGACCTGCCGGAGTTGAGGCGGGTGAGCGCAAGGGTCAGCAGCGGCGACGTGGGCCTCGACCTCAAGGGCAGGTACGCCACCTACATCCAGATGGACGTCGAGAGCTCCAGCGGCGAAGTCGACATAGATCTCGCGGGGGAGTGGGAGAGCGCCCTTGGGGCCACCATCAGCAGCAGCTCCGGCGACGTGATGCTGCATCTGCCCTCCGAGGTGGGAGTGCGCGTGCGGGTGAGGACGAGCTCCGGCGACGTCAACGCCACCGGCATGACCCTGGACTCCGGGGGAGAGGACGGGGCCGTCTATGTGAACGGCGCCTTCCGGCAGGCGGCGATAACTCTGCAGATAGACGTGGCGAGCTCCAGCGGGGACGTCACCCTCCTGTCGGACTGACCCCCATGAAAACCTCGAAGCGGTCCTGGGCGGCCTTGCAGATGGGACATACCTTGGGGGCGCTGTCCCTGGCGGCGAGATAGCCGCAGACCTTGCAGCGCCAGACGGGCAGCGGCGGACCTGTCGTGAGGGGGAACTCCTCGAAGCGGTCTTGGGCGGCCTTGCAGATGGGACATACCTTGGGGGCGCTGTCCCTGGCGGCGAGATAGCCGCAGACCTTGCAGCGCCACACCGGCGGCCCCGCCCCGGCCCGGGTCGGCGCTTCCTCCGCGGCCGCCTTCTCCTCCCGTATCCTCTCCAGTTCCTCCGGCTCAGGCCTTCTCTCCGGGATCTGTCCCTCTATCTTCTTCTTGCCTTCCAGGACCTCCTGGGTAACGTAGAGCGCTCAGTAACACTGGTCGTACTCTTCAAGGTCGGCGTCGCGGTAATCGCAGGGGCAGATGATGTCCAGGTCCTTCTCCCTCTCCCCCTCGCCAATGCGGCAGGGGCAGAGCATGTACCCGTAGCGGCCCAGGTTGGTATGGAGGCCTTCGGCCAGCATGAGCGTGAACTCGCGGTCGGGGTTGAGGTGATAACCTCCGAACTCGGCGTCCTCGTCGAGGCGCCCGTAAAGGCCCAACACCTCCTGCGGGTACTCGGGGCTCAAAGGAGCGACTCCTTGTACTTGTCCTCGTTGAAGCCGGCGATCACTTCCTCGCCGTCCACGATGAGGGTGGGGAAGGTCTTGCGGGGATTGCGCGCCTTGACCTCCTCGAATACCTCCTTCTGGGCATCCCCCTCCAGGAGGTCGACGTACACGTAACGGTACTTCAAATTGTTCTCGTCCAGGAAAGTCCTCGCCTTGCGGCACCATCCACAGGTGGAGAGAGCGAAGAGCACCAGTTCGTGTCCCCCGTTTTCTCCTTCGACGATCTCCAGGTATTCCTCGTACATCTCTTTCTCCTTTTTCCGGTTCCCTGCCCCAATTGCCCATTATTCCCGCGGCATGGCGGCATAAACATCATTCTCCATGTCTATATCTATATGCTCTATATGCAGCGATATGCGCCGGAAACGGCTTTCGCGCGGTCGCGACAGTAGAACCGGGGCTAAAGGCCGTCCCGATAGACCGCCTTCCCGTCGGGCGGCTTCCCGCACGACCCGCCCCTTCTTGCCTGCATGACAGGGAAGGTGGGGTGGGAGTTGAGACTTCTCATAATACGGTCAGTTTACTAGACGATTTAGTCAACAATGCTTGCTAGTCTCAAACTCCCAGCAAAATGGGTCTTCATTTCATTACTTGCTTTGTAGTAGAATCTTCGTGTAATTGCGTTATCTTTCAATACTAGTCAGTCAATGTTGATTACCAAGGGGGTAAACATGAGCGAACTGCAACGCAAGTTGGGTGCCATGGCCGGCAAGCTGGCCAACAACAAGAGCCTTATCTCGGGCGTGATGTCTGGCATAGACCCCAAGGTCGTGGCCGATGCCGTCAACGACAACAAGGACCTCCTCATCAAGACGATGGCCTATCTCGACCCGGACGTGCTCGCCGGCGTCATCAACAGCAACCCGGACTTCATGGCCAGGCTCATGAGGAACCTGGACGCGGCCGCCCTCGCCAAGGCGATGAACAATAACCAGCGCCTGGTGACCCAGCTCATCGAGCATCTCGACCCCAACGTCTTCTCGCGCTCGGTCAGCGTTGTCTTCAACAAGATGCGCAAGGCCTCCTACCGTCCCGATCTGCGCAAGTTGAGCGAGGAACCGGCCTAGCAGCGGCGCGGCCGCAGATAACATACACACCACCGGACCGCCCTCCCCCGGGAGGGCGGTATTTTTTTCCCGAATGGGGTTTAAGGGAAGGTCACTTATGGTATAAAAAGAATAAGAAAGTAGGGCTGTCGGCAGTCGGCTTTTGGGCCTCCGGATCGATGCCGGGGGCCCACACATTTGCAGCGTTTTTCGGTCGCCTCAGCTGCCCCTTCCGGCGATTCCCGCGTGCCCTCGACCATCAGGAGCGGTCATGCCTCACACTTTTCCGGACGGGGGCAGGCCTCCCCGTCCCGGCGTGCGCCTCAAAGCGCGTGAACGGGCAAGCGCGCGGGATGTTAATATGAAAGGGCCGTGGCTGGGTCGAGGCTGCGCGAGACATCGCGGCCCCGTCGTGACGGATCATAGGGGAGGTGTCGGGGTTGTCCTCCGAAGTGTTGCAGCGTTTTCACCCTCTATTCTACCCCCGCAGCGTCGCCGTGGTGGGAGCGACGGATAACCCCTTCAAGCTCGGGTTCCATGCCCTGTCCGCGGTCACCAGCTCGGGATTCGAGGGCGAGGTCTACCCGGTCAATCCCGGGGCGGGCGAGAGCATCCAGGGCCTGCGCGCCTACCGCTCCATATCCGATCTGCCCCGGGGCGTGGATCTCTTCGTCTATGCCATCCCCGCGAGGCAGGTCATACCCTCTGTGCGCGAGGCGGTGGAGATGGGAGGAAATGCGGGGGTCATCTTCGCCGGCGGCTTCCGGGAGACGGGAACGGAGGGCGGACTCCTGCAGGAGGAACTGATCGGCATCGCCAACGCCGGAGGCATGAAGCTCATCGGACCCAACTGCATCGGGGTGGTGAACAAGCAGGCCCGCCTCAACGCCACCTTCGCGAGCCCCCTGGCCTGGTTCCCGCAGGGAAACGTCTCCGTGGTCAGCCAGAGCGGCGGCATGGGCAACAGCATCCTCAACGAGATCATGGACGAGCAGGTGGGCATCTCCAAGTTCGTGAGCATCGGCAACCGCGCCAACGTGGAGTTCGCGGACATGGTGGAGTACCTGGCCGAGGACCCCGACACCGCCGTGATCTGCCTCTTCATCGAGGGCCTCGACGACGGCGCGGCCTTCCTGGAGAAGGCACGGCTGGCCTCGCGCCGCAAGCCCGTCATCGTCTACACGCGGGGATACACGGAGAGCTCCTCGCGCGCCGCACTCTCCCACACCGGGTCGGTGGCCAGCTCCGAGTCGGTCTACCGCGGCGCCTTCCGCCAGGCCGGCCTGCTGCAGGTCAGCTCAAGCTCCGAGATGGCCTGCGTCGCCAAGGCGGTAGCCATGGGCGCGGTGCCGGAGGGACCGGGCGTCTTCATATCCACCCACTCCGCGGGGCCGGTGGTGGCCATCTGCGATATCTGCGAGCGGGCGGGGCTGCGCTTTCCGCCCCTGCAGCCGCATATAGCGGAGGCCATAGCCGGGTTCATCCCGGAGCACGCCGTCGCCGCCAACCCCCTGGACATGTTCGCCTTCGCGTGGACCGACACCTCGCTTTACCTGAAAGCGGCCGACCTGGCCCTGGCCCAGGACGACATCCACTGCGCCGTCTCGGTCTTCGTCACAGGCGGCGGGGCAGGTCCCGTCTTCCCCGCCCGCGAATACGCGGAGATAGGCCGCAAGCACGGCAAGCCGGCTTTTATCTGTCTCGTCACCCCCTGGGCGCTCGCCAGCGACATCGCCGATGCACAGCAGCAGGGGGCGGTGGCCTTCAGCTCCCCCGAGAAGATGGGCAGCGTGCTCGTCAACCTCCACCACCTGTCCGGGCTCAGGGACGAGGCGTGATGGAGGAGCGCAGCCAGCCGGAAGCGAGCTCTGGCGGGGCCGTGAAAAACTAGCTAAAATTGGTATCGGTGATAATATGCCGAGGTTTGGACCGGGCAAACGCGACATCAGTAAGCTGGAGCGGGAACGCGACACCGAAGGCATCATCCCGTTCCTCTACGACGACGACGAAAACGTGGTCTTCAATGCCATCGAGGCTCTTACCCGCCTCGGGGAACCCCGCGGCATAGAGGCGATGATGGCGCTGGTCGCGGACGCTGCCACCGGCGACCTGATCCGGGCCAAGGCCTGGCTTGCCCTCGACGTGGGCATCGAGCGCGAGGCGAAGAAGCGCACCGACTGGAAATAGGCGAACCTCACATCATGGAAGTACCTGAATATCCCAGGCTTCGACGCCTGGAAGCCATACCGGCAAAGCAGCAGGGCCGGGACGTGATCGCCCTGCGTGACCCCGAGGGCTATATGCGGGGGATGGTGGCGCTGCCGCCACCCATCTACTTCATCGCCTCTCTCTGCGACGGCACCCGCTCCCTCAGGGATCTGCAGGCCGCTTACGTGCGCCGTTTCGGCGACATCATCACCAGCGACCAGGTGGCGGCGGTCGTGGCCGAACTGGCCGGCAAGCTCCTCCTCGACGACGACAACTTCCGCGCCTACAAGAGGCGCCTGGAGGAGGAATACCTATCCCTCCCCAACCGCCCCATGACCAGCGCCGGGAGCGGCTATGCCGCCGACCCGCGCGAGCTGGTGGGCCAGGTGCGCTCGATGCTGCAGGGGGCCGGGGAGCCGCGCGTCCTCGACGGCGCGCCGCTCGGCGTCGTCGCCCCCCATATCGACCTGGAGCGGGGACGGGGGTGTTACGGCAAGCTGTATTCATCCCTGGCCGCTTCCATCGCGCCGGACGCGAAACCGCTGGTCGTCATCCTCGGGACCTGCCACGGCGAGATGGAGGGGCCCTTCGCGCTCACGCGCAAGAACTACCTCACCCCCTTCGGCATGGTGGAGACCGACGCCGGGCTGGCCGAGGGAATCGCGCGCGCGGCGGGCATGGACGGCCTGGGGGACGAGCTGTCCCACCGTTCCGAGCATTCCATCGAGATACAGCTCCCCCTGCTCAGCGTGGTATTCGGGGGCGCGGACCGCTTCCGCCTTCTCCCCGTCACCTGCAACTCCTTCCACCCCTTCATAGCGGACGGCCGCTCGCCCGCCGACGACCCGGAGGTGGGCGCGTTCATCGGCGCCCTCAAGGGCCTCCTCTCGGCCATGGAGGGCAAGGCGATCTTCCTGGCCTCCGCCGACCTCGCCCACGTGGGCAGGCGCTTCGGGAGCCTCATGCCCCTCGATGCCGTGCTGCTCTCCTCGACCATGGCCAGGGACCGGGAGATGCTGGAGAGGGTCGAGGCCGGGGACGCCGAGGGCTTCTATGGCTATATCGCCGCCGAGAAGGACGCCCGCCATGTCTGCGGCCTCCCTCCCATCTATACCGTGGTCAAGCTCCTGGAGGGAAGGCGGGGCGAGCTCATCGACTACTGCCACTGGTTCGACCAGGCCGAGGGCTCCGCGGTGACTTTCGCCGGCCTGGTCATCCCGGGATAGGCGTCCCGGAGCGGAAAGGCAAGTGGTGACCACGAAACCTTCCTTCGGCGCCCCCTTGAGATCCAACCGGCAGTTGGTCATCCTGCTGGTCACACAGAGCATAGGCATGATAGCCCGTAACATATATTTCGTAGGGCTTCCCCTCTTCGTGCTCGAGCGCACGGGCTCCGCCCTCTCCATGAGCATCTCGCTGCTGCTCGGTTTCATCCCCTTCACCATCGCGGGTCCCTTCGCCGGGTCCATCGTGGACAGGTTCTCCCGCAGGGACCTGCTTTTCATCGGCAACGCCCTCTACGGTGCCTTCCTCTTCGTCCTGCCCTTCACCCATGCCGCATGGCTCATCTACGTCATCGCCTTTACCGCCTCCGTGAGCGGGGTCATCATCGCCACCGCCACCTCTGCCCTCATGCCCGAGCTGGTGGACATCACCCAGCTCGCCAAGGCCAGTTCCGTCTATTCTTTTCTCCGCTCCGTCAACTTCCTCGTCAGCGCCCTCTCCGCCTACTTCCTCATCAGGGCGCTGGGCAAGGCCGACATCTTCTATCTGTGCGCCGCCCTGCTGTTCGTGTGCGGGCTGGGATGCCTGGCCTTGAGGAGAGACCGCCCCGAGAGGGCCGCCGCGGCGGACGCCGATGTCGAGGGGCGGAGGTCCAGCGGTTTCATGGAGACCCTGAGGATAATCTGGTCAGACCGCCATATGCGCGGCCTCACCTTGATGCACATTATGTTCATGCCCATCTTCGGTGCCGTCGAGGTCTTTCTGCCCGTCTTCTGCGAGCACAGGCTGGGGCAAGCCGATTACTACACCCTCATAAGCGCGAGCTTGGGAGCGGGCCTCGCTCTGGGCAGCCTGGTCACCTACCGTCTGCTGGGCTACATCAAACCCCTGCGCCTGGTCTTCCTGAGCTTCCTGGGCTACGCCATCGGCATGCTGCTCCTCACCGGCAGCGCGGTGCTGGTCCTCGCCATGCTGGTCTGCCTGTTTCTGGGCTTCGTGGACGGTTACGGCTTCACCACCTACGAATACCTGCGGCAGCGGGTGGTGCCGTCCGCCTACCGCGGACGCGTCTTCGCGGTCATGGACGCCATGATCCTCTTCCCCGCGCCCCTGGGATACCTCGTCGTGGGCTACTTCGCGGAGCGGACGAGCATCGTCACCATCGGCGTCTGGCTCAGCTGCATCGGGCTCGTTCTGGCGCTGTTGACCTTCTTGCTCACCCGCGGCCTGCCCGAGCTCAAGGAGGAACTCGGCGGCTGATTTCAGTTCCCGGCCAGGATCTCCCCGAGGTCGACATGCTGCCAGGGCTGGTCGTAATAGCCGTGCAGCGACCACATCTCGAGGGAACGGTTGTCCATTAGCACGTGATGGCCCTTGACCGACTGGGAAGTGTCCGTGCCGTAGAACTCGCAGCGGGCAGGGTTAAGGAAATCGATGAGCCACATCGCCGTATTGCTGTCGATCCCGCCGTAATGCCTGAGTATGAGGTCGAGCATGGTGTCGTAACGCCATTCCGACTCCCTGCCGCCGCCCTGCATCGTATCGATGGTGTGGTAGAAGAGGCCCATCTGCGTGAGGTTCATCTGCGGCAATATGTAATGGTTGGTCATGGCCACTACCCCCGGCTCCCTTTCCCGCTGCATGGGGAAGGGGGAAATCACGGTGCTCTCCGCGATGGGCACCAGGGGGTCCCGCATGTCTATGGCGATCCTGTACCGCTCTATCCCTTCGGGGTCAACGTAGTCCGAGGCGCGGACGGCCACGCCGCGGTCCGGGTGCGCGTCGCCAAGTACGGGAAGCACACTTGCGCCCCCGAGGAGCAGGTCGCCCAGCGTGGTTATGATGTCCCCGGCGGCATCCAGGATGCTCACCCCCGTCATCTCCTCCACGCCGGAGAGGATGCCGGAGAGGCCGGGCAACAGACCGGACAGGGTGGACAGGAGGTGGTCTCCCTCGGGAATCATGCGGTCCGCCACCGTCTCCAGGACCGCGGCGTCCGGTATCTTGCCGTCCGCGATCATGAACAGCCAGGAAACGCCGCGCGAGGTGTTGCGCACTATCTCTATGCCCTCCTGCATGCTGCCGGCGCGCTGGACCACGTCCCGGCAAAGGAGGAGGCACCCCATGCCGCTTACCACGGCGCGGTTCTGACGATTGGGGACCATGTCCATGCCGAAACTGACGCCCTGCGAGTTCATGCCGGTGGGAAAGCCCACGAAGCCGGGGACGGCGGAAGTAATCAGGGGGTATCCCCTGGTGGGCACGTGCACCATGATCAGGGCCTCGTCGGAGAATACGTCCCCGCCGGTCGAGAACATGAAGTCCCTGCCGTGGTAGAGGCGGCCGTCGCTGGTGCCCTCGCCGAAGGCGGAATACTCGTTGCACAGCAGGCTGCCCGCCTGGTAGACCAGGCTGTAGAGGAAATCGAACCCCACGTTTATGAGGAGCACGTCGCTGTACGAGACGTCGTATCCCCGGTCCCGCGCGCCGTCGGCTATACCCCGCATCTCCAGCCTGTACTCCTCGGGGACGGCATACTCCTGCGACCTGACCGCCTGCCGCAGTACGCTCCTGACCATGGGCGCCAGCAGGCGCAGGAGGAAATCCCCCTCCGGCAGGCCCGCGAACCCCGCTATGAAATTGTCCACATAATCGCGGCTCATGCGGTAGACGCCCTCGGGGCAGAGGTAACCCTCGGCGTAGCCGCGCTGGTAGGCGTCACCCTCGAGATAGAGGAGTCCCTTTCCCGAACTGTTCACGGCCAGGTAGGATGCCCCGTAAGACCCCACCACCCGGTAATCGTCCGGGGATACGGGATTGGAGAGCTGCGGCGGCAAGGCCGTGATCCTCACCGTATCCGGAACGCCTTCAGCCCTGCCGTCGCTCACCACGAGATTTATCTCGTACTCGCCCGGCTTGTCCGGGGTAAAGGCGGGCGTAGGTGAAGAGGGATCGTCCAAGAGCGCTTCGCTTCCCTCGGGCACGCACGGCATACTCCAGGAAAAGGCCAGGGGATCGCCGTCCGGGTCGCTGCTGCCTCTTCCGTCCAGCCTCACTTCTTCCCTGACCGTTACCTCCCGGTCGGGCCCGGCATCGGCCGCGGGCGGCTTGTTCAGGTACTGCGCCGCCTGCTCCAGTACGGCCGGAAGGTCGACGTGCTGCCAGGCCTGATCGTAATATCCGTGCAGCGACCACATCTCCAGGGAGTGGTTGTCCATGAGCACGTGGTGGCCCTTGACCGATTGGGTCGTGTCCGTCCCGTAATACTCGCAGCGGGCCGGATTGAGGAAGTCTATCAGCCACATGGCCTCCCGGCGGTCGATTTCTCCGTAACTCCCGTGCAGCAGCCCGATCAGGGTCTCGTACCTGTCCTTGGTCTCGTCGAGATGGATGCTGAACAGGGCAGGGTTGGAGGCGGCCATCTGCGGCGTTATGTAATGGTTGGTCATGGCGACCAGGTCTGGATAGGATTCCTGCTGGCGCGGGAAACGCTCCACGACCGGCCCGCCGGCCTCGTCCGGAAGGTACTGCAGCCCGAAAAGCTCGATGCCCTCGGGGTCCATCCAGTCCGACGGCCTGACCGTTAACCCGCGGTCCGGCCTCATCTCGGATATCCCCGGCAGCAGGTTGAGCAGGCTCTCAAGCAGTTCCCCCGCCCCGCCGACCACGCTGCCCGTCCCGTCCACGAGGCCGGCGGGGAGAAGCCCGTCGGCCCCCTCCATGAGCACTGCGAGCCCGGGGACCAACCTGACGATATTATCCATGAAAACGTCGCCGGGCGGCGCGATGGTACTGGCGGCAGTCTCCAGCACGGAAGCGCCCGGCTGTTTCCCGTCGGCGATCATGTAGAGCCAGGGCACCGCGCGGTCGGCCTGGGCGATTATGTCTATCCCTTCCTGCATGGAGGAGGCGAACTGTACCACCCAGCGGCTGAGCAACAGGCACCCGGCGCCGGTGATCGCAGGCCTGGTGAAGACGGAGTACACCACGTCCATGCCGCAACTCACGCCCCGGGCGTTCAACCCGGTGGGAATGCCCACGAAGCCGGGTGCGGCAGAAGCGACGAAAGCGTGCCCCTCATCGGGTTTTTGCACCACCATCAGGGCTTCGTCGGCGAAGACGTCTCCGCCCGTAGGGAACATGAAATCCCTGCCATGGTAGAGACGGCCGTCTTCCGTCGCGCCGCCGAAAGCGGCGAACTGGTTGCATGCGAACAAGGAAGCAAGGCCCAGGTAGATGCTTTCAAGCGTATCGAACCCCAGGTTGAGCGTGAGCAGCTCCTCATAGCTGACGTCGAACCCGCGCTCCCGGGCACCGTCGGCTATCCCCTGCATCTCCAGGCGGAACTCCTCGGGGACCGCATCCTGGTTGGCCGCTGCCGCCTGGATGAGCAGGCCTTTCACCACTCCCCAGACAAGCGGGAGGTCACTCCCGGAGAAGGGTATCCCGATCGCCTCGAATATAAGCGTGTCGACGAACTCGTGGGTCATGCGGTAGACGCCCTCGGGGCAGAGGTTACCCTCGGCGTAGCCCCGCTGGTAGGCGTCTCCTTCCAGGTACAGGAGTTTCTTTCCGGCGCTGTTCTCGGCCAGGTAGGACCCCCGGTGCCTGGCGACCTCCACGTAGTCGTCCGGGCTGACGGGGTTCGAGAGGCCATCTTCCGGGTCCGCGGGACCCGGCGTGCCGTAAGCGCCCCTGATGGTCCTCGCCGCCGCGGGGGGTATGGCGAATTTGAGTATCACGTTGCGGTCGATTTCTGTGCCCGCGGAACCCGGGTCAGCCTGCGGGTCGCTCGCCGCCGTTTCGAGGTACTCCTCGTCATCGTGTTGCACGCAGGTCAGTACGATGCTGCCGGTCCCGTCCCCGTCATCAACCACCTCTATCGCCCTGCCCTCCGAGGGCATGTCCGCGAGCGAGGCGGTCTTTATCTTCCAGTACCCGTTCATCCCGCTTCCCTCGGGCTCCACCTTGTGCGTGTGGCTGTGGCCGGCAACATAGGCGATCACGTTGGGGGAATCGCGGAGCGCCTTCTCCACCCTCGAGGCCATGACCGGGTCCATGAAAGAGTCGGTCGCATGGTGGGCAAAGACCACCACCAGCTTGCCCCGGTTGGCCTCGATATCCTCCACCATCCAGTAGAACTGCCGGGGGTCCAGCTCCCCGTTGGCCACGCCTCCCAGCGTACCCTCGGTTATCCTGCTCAGGTAGCCGAGGATGAAGTCCAGCGAGGGAACGACGTTTCCTATCTCCCCGGTTGCCTGCGCGAGCCAGTCGTCGTTCGCGGTGTTGAGCACCACGAACCTGAGGCCCGGCCTGGGATCGAAGGCGTAATAGCCGTCGTTCAGGTTGGCGGAGAGGTTAAAGCCGTGCCCCTGGAGCGAGGTGGTGGTATGAAAGTGTTCGCTTATGAACCCGCTCAAGTCCAGCACCTCTGCTTCCCCCGGTACGGGATTGAGGCCGAAGAGCAGGTTAACCAGGTTGGGTGGAAAATTGCCCTGTACCATGATGTCGTGGTTTCCCACCGCCGAGTACCAGGGTATCTCCTCCAGCAGGCCCTCCGGATCGAGGGCGAGGTCCGGGTGATCGTCCGAACTCGGATCCACCGGGTTCCCGTCCATGATGTCCATGAACCAGCGCAGCTCGTTTCTCTGGCAGTTGTCTATCCCGTCGCCCGTCACCATCACCAGATCGAAGGGGCCCGGGTTGAAGGGCGACTTTTCGCTTGCATGCATGTCGTTTATCTTGTTCACCATGGCGTCCAGCGCCCGGGCGGACAGGTGCTCGTGGGGCCGGTATGCGCTGGTGAAGGGGGGGCCGAGCGGATCGAGAAACCGCACCCTCAAGGGAGAATCCTCGTCCACGATGTGGACGTCGCTCATGTGGAATATATCCGCCAGTTCCAGTTGCCGAGCGCCGGTCGCGCTCTCGCTGCGGGGCTCCGCGCCCAGGTCGTTCCTGAACGCATACCCTTCGGGTATCTCCACGTCCGCTTCCTCGATCAGGATATTACGCCTATCCACCGCGGTCGCGCCGCCGTCGTCCGTTACGGTGAGGATGACTTCGTACTGCGACGCGTTCTTATACTCGTGGCATACCGCCTCTCCCTCCGCCGTCTCTCCGTCCCCGAAGTCCCACGTGCAGAGGACGATCTCGCCGTCCGGGTCGCTTGATTTCGAGGCATCGCAGGTTATCTCTTCGCCGGCCTTGCCCGCGTGGGGCATATCCATGACGGCCGCGGGGGGGAGGTTGTCCGGCTCCGGGACTTCCTGTTCACCGGATGGCTCCTCTTCCTGCCCGCCGTTACCGCCGCCCGTAAGATCTCCCAGCCCCGGGGAGAGGGTGACCCCGATGGAGCAGTGGCCTCCCCGCATTCCCCGGTAGTCGAAATACATGGCGCGTTCGGCGATCACCGGCTTGTCCGCCGTGACCCTGGTCGACACGTCGGTGGCGGAGAGCCCGGCGAGGCTGTTCAGGCATATGGACTTGCGCGAACGGGCGGGGAGCTCGAAGCTCACGGGGTCGGCCGATTCCCCGGGGGGAAGCTGGAATTCCAGGGTCACCAGCGCCTGCTCGTCCCCGGGGTTCTGCACGAGCACCCAGGTGTCGAAGCCCTGTCCGGTATGGCCTTCGGCGAGGTACCAGGCGGAGGCTGCCTGGGTGACCCCGATGGAGCAGTGGCCTCGCGATACCGCGCTCCCGAACAGCGGCATCATCACCGCGATCAGCAGGAAAGCCACGGCAATCACTATCGCCTTCCTGCAGGTCCCTTTCCCGCAAAGCCGAACCGCAAGCACAATAGCCTCCTTTATTGCACCGGTCATTCAAAAGCTCTTTCTAGATACGAATGCTTGCCGGCTTTCCCTCGAAGATTTCAGCCGGTAGAGGCCATGCGCGCCCTTCCGCCTCATGGCCAAATATCCAGCTATACGTGGAACCGGGTGACGCCGGCACGGAAGGGTTGTTGCCGCGGATGAAACTCGAGCGGGACCCCGCCTAAAGGTTTTCGGGAAAGAAACAGGCCGCGAGGTGGCCGGGGGCCTTATCCTCCAGGGGCGGCTCCTGCTCGGCGCAGATATCCCGTTTCTTCCAGCACCGGGTGTGGAACCTGCAACCGCTGGGGGGATCTATGGGGCTGGGAACGTCGCCCTCGAGGATGATGCGTTTCCTCTCCCGCTCCTTCTCCGGGTCGGGCAGGGGGACCGCGGACATGAGGGCCACGGTATAGGGGTGCTTGGGGCTGCTGTAGAGCAGGTCGTGTTCGGCCCTCTCCACGATCTTGCCCAGGTACATCACCGCCACCTCGTCGCTGATGTGCCGCACCACCGAGAGGTCGTGGGCGATGAAGATATAGGTGAGGTTGAAGTCCTCCTGCAGCTCCTTGAGGAGGTTGAGTATCTGGGCCTGGATGGAAACGTCCAGGGCGGAAACAGGCTCGTCGCAAATGATCAGGCGCGGATTCAGCGCCAGCGCCCTGGCCACTCCGATGCGCTGCCGTTGCCCTCCCGAGAACTCGTGGGGATAGCGCGCGAAGTGCTCCGGCTGCAGGCCGACCAGGCTGATGAGTTCGATGGCCCTGTTGCGCCTCGATTCCTTGTCGCCCTCCCCGTGTATGACCATCGGCTCCATGACGATGGCGCCCACGCTCATGCGCGGGTTGAGCGAGGCATAGGGGTCCTGGAAGATGATCTGCATGCTGCGCCGCACCGCCTGCATGTCCTTGTTGGGGAGCTTGAGGATATCACGGTCCTCGAATATGACCTCGCCGCTGTCGGCCTTGATGAGGCGGAGCATGAGGCGGGCCAGGGTGGATTTTCCGCAGCCCGATTCGCCCACCAGCCCCAGGGTCTTGCCCTCCTCCACCTGCAGGGAAACGCCGTCCACCGCCTTGACCGTGCCGCCCAGCCTGGAGAGGATGAGTCCCTTTCCCACCGGGAAATGCTTGACGATGTCCCTGGCCTCTATGAGCATGGCCATCAGTCCTCCACCCCCTTGCCGTGCCGCTCGAAGTCCCTGGCGAAATGGCAGGCGGAGAGGTGGCCGGGCTCCGCCTCCACCAGCGGAGGTTCCTGCTCGCTGCATATCTCCTCGGCGAAGGGACAGCGCGGCGAGAAGCTGCATCCCGGGGGAAGGTTGATGAGCGAGGGCGGCGAGCCGCCGATGGTGAGCAGGCGTTCTCTTTTCTCGTCCATGCGGGGCACGGAACGCATGAGGCTCCAGGCATAGGGATGGCGCGAGTTGTAGTAAACCCTGCCGATGTCCGCGTACTCCACCACCTTGCCCGCGTACATGACCAGCACCGCCTCCGCCACCCCTGCCACCACGCCCAAGTCGTGGGTGATGAGCATCACCGCCAGGTTGATCTCGCGCTGCAGGCGGCCGATGAGCTCCATTATCTGCGCCTGGATGGTAACGTCCAGGGCGGTTGAGGGCTCGTCGGCGATGAGCATCATGGGTTCGCACGAAAGGGCCATAGCGATCATGGCTCGCTGCCGCATCCCCCCCGAGAACTCATGGGGATACATCTTATAGCGCTTCTCCGCCTGGGGTATCTCCACCATCTCCAGCAGCTCGATGGCCCGCTGTTTCGCTTCCTTGCGCGAGAGTCCCAGGTGGATCTGGATGGGCTCCCTGATCTGGTTGCCGATGGTGAACACGGGATTGAGGGAGGTCATTGGGTCCTGGAAGATCATGCCGATATGGTTTCCCCTGACCTGGCGTATCTCCCTGTCGCTGAGCTCCAGCAGGTTGCGCCCCTCGAATATCACCTCTCCTTCCTCTACCTTTCCCGGCGGGTCGGGGATGAGGTTGAGGATGGAGAGGGCGGTGACCGACTTGCCGCAGCCCGACTCCCCCACCACCGCCAGTGCCTCCCCCCGGTCTAGGTCGAAGGAGACTCCGTCCACCGCTTTCACCACGCCTGCCTGGGTATGGAAATAGGTCTTCAAGCCCCGGACCTCGAGGAGCCTCTCGCCGTTCGCGCCCATCTCACACACTTCCCTTCAGGCGCGGGTCCAGGGCGTCGCGCAGTCCGTCGCCCAGGAGGATGAAGGCCAGCACGCTGAGGACGATGGCCGTCCCGGGGATGAACATCATCCAGGGGTCCGTGGTGTAATAGACCAGGTATTCGGAGAGCATGTTGCCCCAGCTGGGGGCGGGCAGCTGCTGTCCCAGCCCCAGGAATGCCAGCCACGCCTCGGCCAGGATGGCGCCTCCGACGCCCATGGTGGCGTAGACGATGATGGGCTGGATGGAGTTGGGCATGATGTGCTTCCAGATTATGCGCGCGTGGCTGGCGCCCATGGCCCGGGCCGCCTCCACGTACTCGTTCTCCTTGACCGAGAGAATGGAACTGCGGAATATCCTGGCTATTGTGGCCCATCCCAGCACGCCGATAGCTATGAACACGTTGATCAGCCCGGGCCCAAGGACGGTCATGATGACGATGGCGCCGAGCACGGTGGGGAAGGCGAAGAAGATGTCGGCCGATCGCATGATCACCGAGTCCCCCCAGCCGCCGAAGTACCCGGCCAGGGCTCCGAACAGAAGGCCGATGAGCAGGGAGATGAGCACGGCGACGATGCCCACTTCCACCGAGACCCGGCTCCCGTGCACCAGGCGCGAGTATATATCGCGCCCGAGTTGGTCCGTGCCCAGCCAGTGCTCGGAATTGGGCGTCTGCTTGACGGCACCCGCTTTTTCCGCGGAACTGACGGTGGAGTCGTAGAGGGGGCTGTACAGGGGGTCGTGGGTGGCCAGCAGGGGCGCGAAGATAGCCACCAGGAAGAGGACGATAATGATCACTATACCCACGATGGCCAGCTTGTTGTGCCGCAGCCGGTACCACACGTCGCTCCACAGCGCGGTGCGTCCGTGGATCTGCTCCTTCTCCAGCTCGAGCTCGAACTCCTCGATCTCGGGGCCCAGGAGATCGGGTTGCTCCTTTCCCGGCATGAGGTCTTCGGGTCCCCCGTGGTCAGGCAATCTCAAGTCACCTCCTGACCTCCGCCCAGGCGGATGCGCGGATCGAGGAAGGCGTAGGAGATATCCACCAGCAGGTTGATGAACACGAAGATGAGCACGAGTACGAATACGGTGCCGATGACCATGGTATGGTCTCTCTGCAACACGGCGTTGTAGACCTTGTGCCCGATCCCCGGCCAGTTGAAGATGATCTCCGTGAGCACCGCCGCCCCGATGAGCACCCCGAAGTCGATGCCGATGTAGGTGACCACCGGGATGAGCCCGTTCTTGAGGCCGTGTTTGTAAGTGACCCTGCGGTTGGAAAGGCCCTTGGCGCGGGCGGTCTGGATATAGTCCTGCCGCATGACCTCCAGCATGGAGGAGCGCTGCATGCGGGCGACGTAGGCGGTGGAGATGGCCGCCAGCGCCACGGCGGGCATGATGTAGTATTTCAGGCCCGTGAAGAACGCCGTCCCCGGCGGAGGGGCGCCCGCGGCCGGCAGCCAGCTGAGCCACTGCGAGAAGAACAGCTGCAGTAATCGTCCGATCCAGTATATGGGCATGGCCACGAGGATGGTGGTGGTTATGGTCACCAGCACGTCCCAGAAGGAGTATCTGCTCACGGACGAGATCACCCCGGCCAGGATACCGAGGATGATAATGATGATCTCCGCGACGATGGCCAGCTTGATGGACCAGGGAAGGCCCTCCCTGATGATATCCATGACCGGCCGCTTGTAGGTGAAGGAATCGCCCAGATCGAACGTGGGGAGTCCCTTCAGGTATATCCAGAAACGGCTGAAGAACGGCTTGTCCAGGTGGAACTTCTCGCGGATGTTCTGCAGCATCTCCTCCGTGGCGCCCTTGGGGGCCCGCATCTGCGCCACGTCGCCGGGGATGATGGTCATCATGAAGGAAAGAAGAAGTACGACCCCGATGACGACGATAACGGTCTGGTAGAGCCGCCGCAGTATGAATATCAGCATCTAATCGATCGTCCTCTTCTTATCAAGTGGAAGCATTGTTACGGTAGCACACGCAAAGGGGGCTCGCAAGGATTCCCCGCGAGCCCCCAATTGACCTGAATCAGTCGCCGTTGGTTATTCCTCGATAAAGTACACCCTCTCCATCGGCGACAGGTCATCCGCGGTGCGGATATAGCCGCCGACGTTGTTTGCATAGACCCTCGACGTCTTGTAGTACATCAAGGGGACGATGGGTGATTCCTCGAGGATGATGCGCTCCGCCTCGCGGTAAAGCTCGAGCCTTTCGTCCTCATCGGCGGTGCTGCGCGCCTCTTCCAGCATGGCGTCAACTTCGGGGTTGTTGTACATCGTGAAGTTGTCCACGGACGCCGACTGGAACAGCGGGTAGAGGAAGTTGTCCATGATGGGGTAGTCCGTCAGCCATCCCATGCGGAAGAAGGTCACCTGCCCGGCCTGGATGAGGTCGAGGTAGGAGCCCCACTCATACCCCTCGAGGGTCACGTTCAGGCCTAGCTCCGTCAGGTTGCCCTGGATGAACTGGGCCGGGTCCTCGTGACCGCCGCCGGTGTTGTAGCCCAGCGTGAGCGCGGGAAGTCCCTGGCCATCCGGATACCCGGCTTCCGCCAGGAGTTCCTTCGCCTTGTCGATATCGTAGGTGTAGTCGGAGGCGCCCTCCTGGTATCCGGGGATGCTCGGAGGAACGATGCCCTCCGCGGGCAGGCGCTGGCCCTCCATGACCACGTCGCACAGGGTCTGGCGGTCAACGGCGTAGTTGAGCGCCTGGCGCAGCTCCTTGTTGTCCTTCCATGGCTCGGCGGTGACGTTGAGGCCGTAGTAGTAGATGCCCATCATGGGCACGAAGAGGGCGTGGTCACCGAACTCCGCCTCTGCCGCCGCGAACTGCCCCTGAGGTATCTGGCAGTCGTGCAGGGTGCCGGCCTTGAAGTCCTGGTAAGCGGTCTCCTCTTCCATGTAGATCTTATAGACCACGGAGTCCAGGAAGGCGGGCTCGCCGTAGTAGTCCTCGAACTTGCTCGTGACCACCTGCTGCTCGTGCGTCCAGGAATCGAACATGAACGGGCCCGTCCCAACCGGGTTCTCGTTGAAGTTCTCGCTACCGACCTCCTCCACTACCTCCTTGGGTATGGGCGAGGTAACGGGGTGAGCGGTGTGATAGACGAAGTCTGCATAGGGATAGGAGAGGGTGACCTCGAGGGTGTAATCGTCCAGGGCCTTTACTCCCTCCAGCTCCGTAGCTTCTCCCGCCTGCATCTCATCGAAGCCCTTGACCGGGGCCAGGTGATACGCGACCTCGCTGGCCGTCGCCGGGTCGCATACGCGGTTCCAGGAGTAAACGAAATCCTCAGCCGTGCACTCGCGGCCGTTGTGGAACAACACGCCTTCTTTCAGCTTGAAGGTGAAGACCGTGGCGTCCTCGTTGGTCTCGAAGGACTCGGCCATGGCCGGCACCAGTTCCATGGTGTCGGGGTCGTTGTCCATGAGGCCGTCGTAGAGCGCCTTCCCCACAGCGATGCCCTCGGATTCCTGCAACTGGGCCGGATCGAGGGATACGGGCTCGGCGTTGAGGCAGTAATTGAAGGTCCCGCCTTCCTTGGCCCCAGCCTCCTTTTCCTCCGTTTTCTCCTCGCCGCAACCGCTGTAGAGCATGGCGACGCCCAGCGCCAGCACCATGGCTGCAACGAGGATGATCAGAAACTTGCCCTTTCTCATGCATGACCTCCTTGCTCGATTCTCTCCCACCCTTTATGGGTAATATCTTTCCCGCAAGCAATGTTTCTTAAATACAATCCCTGCTCTCACCCCCTCCATCCGGGTCACAGCCCCCGGATTTCCTCCATCGTCGCCCCAGGCAACGAGCGGACAGTGAGCGGATGTATCGAGTGGATATTCACCCCCTCCGTCTACCAGCCCTGCCTTTCCCTCTTTTCTTTTTCAGCTAATTATATGAACACTTTCTCGAGCATGTAAAGCCAGTATCCATGCGGGCTCAGCACAAGATACATCCAGGTATAATATTAGCGGCCCGTGGAGCCGAATCCTCCTTCGCCGCGCGCCGTCTCGTCCAGTTCTTCCACCACCTCGACCGCGGCCGCCTCCACCCCCTGCACCACCATCTGCGCTATGCGGTCGCCCCGTTTCACCTGGAAAACGTCTTTCCCCAGGTTCACCAGGATGACCTTGACCTCCCCGCGGTAATGGCAGTCTATAAGACCGGGAGTGTTGACTATACTGATGCCACTGCGGGCCGCCAGGCCGCTGCGCGGCTGCACGAACGCCGCATATCCCTCGGGCAGGGCCATGGCGAAACCGGTGCCCACCAGGGCCCTCTCTCCCGGCCGCAGTAGAACGTCTTCTGAGCTGCATATATCCATGCCGGCATCGCCGGGATGGGCGTAAGCGGGCACGGGTATCGCGGGATCGAGCCTGCGCATGCGCAGGGGCACCCCACCATCCGCCGCTTCCTCCAGGCGCCGTATTCCCACCAGGGGTACCAGGTCGTATATGCCGAGGTATTCGCGGATGACGCGGACCTCGTCGATCAGGCCTCCCGCTGGAAGGGATTTCTCCATTATCGTGCCCTCGAGCTGCACCTCGAAGCGCTTTCCGGGGAGGAACTCGTAAACCAGATGGTAGAGCCCCCTCTCCGTCACCCGGTACCCGTTTTGCGCCAGGTCAAAGGGTTCCACCTCGTAATGGAGCACCCGGGAGCCCCGGGTCAGGATACGCACCGCGTCCTCCTGCAGGAAGACACGCGGCGGGCCGGAGCGGTAAAAGCAGGGCAGGTAGATGGCGGCCGGGTGCGAGGACAGGATCTCCTCGATCCTCTCCATCATCTGCCTCAGCTGGTCGTCTATCTCCCTTGCCTCGCCCATTTTCCCCCGTTTCCGGGCATCGACGTCCGCGCATATTATATATCAGGCACATGGATTGAGCTTACCATCCCGTTGCGCCGAAGGTCTTGATCCGCGCGCAGTGGGGATCGCGCTCCTGGCCGCTCAGTCCTCGATCAGGGCCACGGCCCTTATCCATCCCGCGCTGGCTTTTTTGATCTTTACGGGAAAGCAGAAGAAGGTGAAACCGTGGGCCGGCAACAGGTCCAGGTTGGTCAACTTTTCGATGTGGCAATACCCTTTCTCGATGGAGGCGAAATGTCCCTCCCATATAAGCGAGGAGTCCCCGGTCTCCTCGAAGTCCCTGGCGATCAGCGGCAGGGGCCGGTCCCAGGACCAGGCGTCGGTCCCGGTCACCTTTACCCCGCGGTCCAGCAACCACAAGGTGGCTTCCTTGCCCATGCCGCAGCCCTTCACGAGATACTCGGGCTTGCCCCAGTACCTGTCCGCGCCGGTCATCACAAGGACGATGTCCCCCTCCTTGAGTTCGTAGCCGATCTTCTCGAATGCCTCCTCCATATCCGCGGCCATGACGCGGTAGCCGTCCGGGAAGTGGCGAAAATCAAGGACGATCCCGGGTCCCATGCACCACTCCAGGGGCACCTCCTCTATGGTGAAGGCGGGGCGGCCTTTGTCCATGGTGGGGTGGTAATGCCACGGCGCGTCCAGGTGGGTGCCGGAATGGGTAGCCAGGGTAAGTATCTCCACCGCCCACCCCAGGCCTTCCGGAAGGTCCCTGGCCGTGTCGATCCCGGGGAAGAATTCCGCCATGGAGGCGGCGCCCGCCTCGTGCTCCAGGTACAGGATCTTGGGGACCATGGCGGGGGGATCGGAGGGGAGGCCGTCCTCGATGGTGATGCTCAGGTCGATGAATCTCTTACCCATTTCTCCTCAACCTCCTGTCTCCTGGTCGAACCCTCACCTCGACGCGATCACTTCACTACTATACCCCAAGCCGGAAGCAGGTAGTCATCCGGAGCGAGAAGAAGGGTGTAAACATGCGATGCAGGTCTCCTTCGAAGCAGCAACGGGTCCCGCGTCGAGGGTGGAATGGGAATCCAAACCAGCCCGAGAAGATAGGGTGTTCGGGTGAGATTTCTACTGCGCTGCCCCAGCCCGAGAACTACCGGGTCGGTCTCCGCGAGGCCTTGCGAGCGGGATCGTTACCCGGAGGTTCGGGCCGGTAAGGCGCCCCGGGTCTCGGGTATCAAGAAGATATGTCGACCATGAGGTCTCCGTCGGCTTCCATGCTCCACGCGTGCCGCCCCCTCCTGCCCGTGGCCAGCTCGAAGACGGCGAGGGCCAGGCCGACTATGTATTCCGGGATGGACGGGTTGGACATGCGGAGCAGCATCCTGTCCTCGGCCAGCTCGAGGCTGGTTACCAGGCCCAGGCCGCGGATGGCCGCCAGGTAGCGCAGGCCCTCATAGCCGCTGCGGGCTTCCTCGATGCTCAGGGCGGCGAGCCCGTTCTCCCGCTCCACCTCGATGATGGCGTCGCTCACCCGCTCGCCGAGCTCGTGCGCGAGTTCATCGAACACGGCGATCATGCCCGAGGTCCCGAAGAACGCCAGGCGGCGGCCGCTGCGTGTGTCGCGGATGATCCCCTCCTCCAGGTCCCAGACGAACTCCTTCATCTCCAGCGGCGTGCCGCAGGTGGAGCAGGACTTGAACGACATGTCCCCTGGCTTGTCCGCTATCTCCTCCTTGAGGACGAAGGACTCGTCGCCCAGGCGCCGCTCGCTCATGGTGACGTCTATCTGGTGGCGCCTGGAGTCCAGGGCCTGCCAGTCGATGGCGGCCCAGCGCCGCTCCAGCACCTCCGCCGCCCCCTTGAAGTCGCCGCAGAAGAAGGGCAGCGAGTAGGGGTCCTCTATATAGACGGTGATCCTCTCCGGACGCCCGCGGCGCGGGTACTGCCCTCCCACGGTAATCTTGCCGTATCCCATCACCAGCCCCTGCGATTCTATGCTGCTGATCATGGAGCGGTACCCGATGAAGCGGGCCAGGAGGTTGACCCCCCACGGCAGGGTACGGTGAAGGAAGGCGCGGGTGGCGCGGCTCTTGGACTCGATGACCACCTCCCAGATATGTTCCTGTGTCACCCCCAGGATCTCCGAGAGTCTTTTCCAGAGGCGGTCCAGGTTGTCGGACTCGAAGAAGATCAGGCGGTGCCTGGGATCGTTATGCTGGGTGATGGTGCCGTTGGCGTTCCAGTTGAGATTGCGAGCGATTCCCAGGGGAACGCCACATTCCCCGCAGGTCCTGGTGATCTTCATAGCCGCATCCCCCCCAACCGGTTTCAGGCCGTCCCGTAAACGGGCCTCCTCGTGACTATCATACCGCCGTATCGCGCGCGCCGCCTCGCCGGAGTTTTCGCGGGCGGCGGTGCGGTGCCGCGCTCAAGCCCCGATATACGCTTTCTTCACTTCCTCGTTGCCGGCGAGGTCCCCCGCCTCGCCCTCCAGCACGATATGCCCGTTCTCCAGCACGTAGCCGCGCGAGGATATCTCCAGTGCCATCCTGGCGTTCTGCTCCGAAAGGAAGACCGTGACCCCCTTGCGGTTGATATCCGTGATGGTCTCCATGATCCTGGTGACGATGAGCGGAGCAAGGCCCAGCGACGGCTCGTCCAGCAGCAGCAGGCGAGGCCTGCACATGAGCGCGCGGCCGATGGCCAGCATCTGCTGTTCCCCTCCTGAGAGGGTGCCCGCGTCCTGTTCGCTGCGCTCCTCCAGGATAGGGAAGAGCCCGTACACCTCCTCGAGCGACGCGGTTATGTCCGCCTTCTCGCGGTGGCGGGAATACGCCCCCATCATGAGGTTCTTCTTGACCGAGAGGCGCGGGAAGAGCTTGCGGCCCTCCGGACACAGGGAGATGCCCATGCGCACGATCCTGTCCGCCGTCTTCCTGCTGATCACCTCACCCTCGAAGGTTATGGTCCCATCGCTCGGCCTGATCAGACCGCTGATGGTCTTGAAGAGGCTGGATTTGCCGGCGCCGTTCGCGCCCAGCAGGCAGACGAGCTCGCCCTCGCGGATGTCAAGGGATATCCCGCTGAGCACCTCGTGCTTTCCTATGTAACTCAGGACTTCCTTCATCTCAAGCAATGCACTCACCCAGGTATGCCTCGATCACGGCGGGATCGTCGCATACTCGCTGCGGGTCTCCCTCCGCTATCTTCACCCCGAAGTTCAGGGCCACTATGCGGTCCGCCAAGCTCATGATCATGCGCATCTTGTGTTCGATGACGCAGACGGTGACGCCCTTGGCGCGTATGCGGTCAATGAGGGCGATGATGTTGTCCGTCTCTCCCATCCCCACCCCGCCCGTGGGCTCGTCCAGAAGGAGCAGCCGGGGATTGCCCATGAGGGCCACGCCGATGGCCAGCCGCTTCTGGGCCTCCTGGGGGATGGACCCGGCCGGGGCGTTGATGTATTCCCCCAACTCGGTGAACTCCAGCACCTCCAGCACCTTGGCGGTGGTCTCGTTCTTCTCCCTCTTCTGGCGCGGCGTATGCAGGATGACGTCCCAGAGTCCGGAGCGGGTGCGCATGCGGTGGCCGATGACCAGGTTTACGTAAACGGGCAGCTCCTCGAAGAGCGCCGTGGTCTGGAAGGTGCGGGCTATCCCCGCCCGGGCTATACTGTACGGTTTCCATCCCGTGATGTCGTTGCCGGCGAAGAAGACCTTTCCCGAGGAGGGGGATATGGTGCCCCCGATGAGGTTGAAGAGGGTGCTCTTGCCCGCGCCGTTGGGACCGATGATGGCAATTATCTTGCCCTCCTCCACGTCGAAGTCCACCTTGTTCACGGCCACGAGGCCGCCGAACAGCCTGGTCAATCCCTCCACGCGCAGCAGAGTCGTCATTCCGGCACCTCTCCTATCTTGCGCCTCTTGAGTCTGGACTTCATCCACTCCCAGAGCTGCTTCAGTCCGCCCACGAGCCCGCGAGGCATATAGATTATGACGATGATGAGTATGAGGCCGAAGAAGAGATAGCGGAACTCCTCGATGCCCTTGATGCCGATCTTCTTCATATAGTCAAGCAGCCAGTACAGGCCTATCGCCCCGACCAACGGGCCGGAAAGGGTTGCCGCCCCCCCGATAAGCAGGAAGATGAGGATGTAAAAGGAGTTGAGGTGTATGGTGATGGTGGGATCCAGCTGGCCGTTCTCTATGGCCAGCATGGAGCCCGCCAGGCCCACGAAGAAGCAGCTCACCACGAAGGAGAGCAGCTTGTTGCGGAAAGTGTTGATGCCGGTCGCCTCCGCCAGGTTCTCGTTGCTGCGGATGGACATGAAGGTCAGGCCCAGCAGCGACTTGACGATGAAGTGCATGACGATCAGCGTCAGCAGCAGGCAGCCCAGCACGAAATAATATCGTGCCCATCTCTGCTGCAGGAAAGACGGCTGGGGCACCACTTGGCCTTGTATCCCGCCGGAGAGCCATTGCCAGTTCTCGAACACCTTGTACACGATGACGTTGAAGCACAGGGTCACGATGGCGAAATACGGCCCCTTGGTCCGCAGGGAAGGAAGCCCGATCAGCAGGCCGATAAAAGCGGTGACGAGGCACGCGATGGGAAGGGCCAGCCAGAAGTTGAGTCCCACCCTCTCGGCGAATATGCCGAAGGCGTAGGCCCCTATACCCATGAGGGCCCCGTGGGCCAGGGAGGCCTGCCCCGTGTAACCCAGGATGAGGTTGAGGCTGAGGGCGGCGATGGCCCAGGCCATGGCCAGCGTGAGTATGCGGACGTTGTACTTGCTCGTTATCCAGGGCATGACTACGGCCAGCGCCAGGACAAGGACGATGATGCCCGCCTTGCCGTACTTGGATGGGAACTTCTTCCAGAGCCGTACGATCCCGGCCACCTCAATCCCTCCCCCGGAAGAGGCCCGTAGGCCGGATCGCGAGTATGATTATGAGCACCGCGAAGGCGAACACGTCCTTATATGCGGAGGAGATATAGGCTATAGCCATGGCCTCGATGATCCCCAGGAGGTATCCTCCCACTATGGCCCCCTTCATGCTGCCAAGGCCGCCGATGACCACGATGACGAAGGCCTTGAGGATGAGCACGCTGCCCATCTCGGGAGAGACGAAGGCCAGCGGCGCCATGAGCACCGCGGCGGCCGCGGCCAGGGCGGTGGCGATGGCGAAGGTGAGGGCGGAGATGCGGTTGACGTTGATCCCCACCAGGGCCGCTCCCTCACGGTCCTGGGCCACCGCCTCGATGGCCGTGCCCAGGCGGGTGCGCTTGATGAACAGCTGCAGCAGCACGATGAGGACGACAGCCCCGATGATGACGAAGAGGCGCTGCAGCTCCATGTTGATGCCGGCGAACTGCAGCGTGGTGTCTATGGGCTTGGGGACGCTCAGGGCCTTGGGCTGGATCCCCCTCACCAGGGTCTCCAGCACGAGGATAAGGCCGATGGCGGCGATGAAGGTATTGATGTGCGGCTGTCCTCGCAGGGGGCGGTAGACCAGCCTCTCGACCACCACCCCGCCGACGGCCAGCGCAGCCATGCAGATGATGAGGGCTATCCAGTAATTGATCCCGCCCAGGACCATTACTATATACAGCAGGTAGGCTCCTATCATGTAGAGGTGGCCGTGGGCGAAATGTGAGATGTCCAGGATGCCGAAGATGAGGGTGAGGCCGAGGGCCACCATGACGTACTGGCTGCCGAGCTGTATGCCTATGACCAGCTGGTTGAAGAAAAACGACAACTGCCTCTCCCTTTGGGATCGCCTGACCCGGTACCATCCGTATCTGTTTTAGGCGAGGTGTCCCGGCCCCATTTAGCGGGAAGCCCCCGCGAGGGGGCTTCCCTCAACCTTATTCTTGACTCCCGTGTAATTTCCGTTTCTTCCGGTCTATTCCTTCCACCACTCCACGGGCTCCTGCTCGAGGAAGACGCCGTCCTCGCAGATGGTGGCCGTCGCCGGCATGAACAGGGCCCCGGTCTGCGGGTTGATCCCCTGGTAGCCGACGGGGTACTCCGCGCCGTCCAGTTCCGCGATACCGCTCACGTTGAAGGCCGCCCTTATTGCCTCCACGTCGTCGACGCTCTGTGCCTCATCCATGGCCCTGGCCAGGATCATCGTCCCGGAGTAGGCGATGGCGCTCTCCCAGGTCGTCCTCTCCCCGCCGTACTTCTCTACGTAATCGTCGTTGAAGGTCTCGAGGAAAGGCCACAGGTCGTAGGCGTCCGCGACGGGCAGCACACCGATGGCCCCCTCCAGCTTCTCCATGCCCGTGGTGTCGGCGATGAAGTCCAGCTTGGCCTGGTCGATGACGATGAAGCCACCTGTAAAGCCGAGGCCCCTAGCCTGGTCGATCACCAGCGCCGTCGGGTCCGAGGGCCCGCCGCAGAAGATAACGTCCGGGTTGGCGGCGAGCACCGTGGTCAGGTAGGGCGTGAAGTCCGACTCCGTGTAGTAGCTGGCCGGCGCCTTGGCTACTACCGTGCCGCCCGCTCCCGTCCAGGCCTGCTCGAAGTACTTGCCCCACAGGTCGCCGTAAGCCCCGGTGGTCTGCACCATGCCCAGCTTCGTCCAACCCTTGCCCATGGCCAGCGTGATCCAGGGCTTGATATAGGATGCGAACGGCGGAGGCATGGTGATCATGTACTTGTTGACCTTCTCAGTGTACAGGGGCACGCTGGTGTAGGCCATCATGATGAACTCCTCGCCCGCCTTCTCGTTGATGCCGATGAGCGGCTGGATGGAGGTGGCCACGGGGTCGAAGATGACCTTGATGTCCTCCTCCAGGATGAAGCGCTGGGCGTTGGAGAGGGCCGGCTCCGGCGTGGCCTCGTCGTCCGCGGATACCAGCTCGAAGACATAGGTGGTGTCACCTATGGTTATGCCGCCTTCCTCGTTTATGCGCTCGATGGCCATCTGGACTCCGGCCTCTATATCCTTTCCGTATTGCGCGGAAACACCGCTGAGAGGAGCGGTTAGCCCGATCTTCTTCGTGACTTTCTCGCCCGCCTCCTCGCCGCACGAGGCCAGACCCAGGGTGACCATCATCAGGGCCACGATCAGCACGATGATCGCTTTTAGACGCATGTTCCTCAACCCCCCTTGTCCTAGATGTCTTTCCTCCCGTAAATGGCGTTATTCGATCTCGATTCTCCCATAACTCCAGCGGTTCCGGGATAGTAAATCCCTCTGCGTTCAGGAGCTTTGTCGGTCTGGTGATGCTGCGAGTGTCTTATGCCTGTGGGTGATGGTCCGAAGAAATGTACCGTGGTTTACTTGATGTGCTTTATCCGACTGCCTAGGTGGTTTTGTCCAGCTGTACGCTCCCGGTTAATGGTTGTGACATCACCTCCCCTACCGCATGCCTCACTGCCTGATGCCCCTACTTATACCCAAATACCGATGCTTAATAACCGCCATCGAAACAAGTATAGCAACGGTTCAGCCATCAATCAAACAAGCCCGGGATGTCCGGGAACCGTACCAAACGCCGCCTGAACGGCTTTACTAATGATTCTTTACCTGTACTGGTTTTCCTTCAACCCGCGGTCAAATCCTCCCGTTTTGCCCCCCCTGACCGCCCGCCTCCGGAACCCTGTCCCGGCAGCGGCCAGGTACGGCGCTTCAGCGGTGCATGGCAAAGCCGCCCCGTTGAGCATAGGGTCCATAAGCTTCGCCAGGGGGCGAAGCCGTGAAGCTCCCCGTTATCTCGAGTAGTGATTCAGCCACGTTTCCCGCGAGTTCTATCTCAACCGGTATCGCAGCCTGGCCGCCGTTCAGCTTCAAGGTAACCCGCAGGGAAGCGGAAAAGCCGCTGCTCCCTTCACGCCAGGTGTACGCGCTGCCGGTGATGAGGAATACCTGGTCGTAGTCGGGTGGAGAGGAGATGGTCCCGTCTTCGTTCATCACGACGTGGCAGTTGGTGAGGCCGTAGTCGGAGCCTGACATATTCAGTACCCAATGACCCAGGACGTCCCCGTATCCGCCGGGAGGCGGCTCTGCGGGGATCATGCCCGCAGGCTCGGGAAATTCCACCACAATCCCGGGTGCGCTCCCGCCCGCCCCGGGCGTGGCGGGCGGCTGCTGGCCATCCTCCTGCGCGGCGGGCTCCTGCGGCTGTCCTCCCTTTGCATCCTGCATGGGATCTTCCGCGCTCCCGGCCGCCGCCTCCGGCTGCGACGTTTCCCGCCCTGCGGGCGAAGCCCGTCCCCTGCCGTTTTCAGATGAGGGGTTGATCCATACCAGCATGAACACCAGCGCACCCGCGAGCAGCGATGCACAGATCAATATCCACAGCTTCTGCCCTCTCCAGCGTCCCCTGAAAAAAAAGGGCTGGTCGGTCTCTTCCTCCATGGTCTATCCCATATGCCTTTCTTCGCTTCCTCGCTCATTGCCCTCCCTATCCATATGATAGCAGGAAGGCAGAGTGCGGGGTCAGGTCTTGTTTTTTGCATACCGCGGTATGTTGCCTGTTGGCAACGGGGGTTTTGCGGCGTGCATGCAAGAAGTGACCCCGAGGTATAAACCCAGGATGGTTTATGCTCTTCCCAACGTTGCCCTGGGAGGGGCATTGTCTCAAACGGTTGAAGCGGCTATGTATCGATGCGTCGGGTCTCGAGATAATGGGAGCCTGGGCTGTTGCGCCGCCCTGCGGGCGGCTCAATCGCTTTCGCGATACAGGTTATCGAGCGTTTAGTCTATGTCCGCGAGTTTTTTGGCGTACTTGACTTTTTCTTCCAGGTCGGCCAGGCGGTAGATCATGATCCGCTGCGCCTGGGGTGAACCCGCGCCGTGGATGCTCTCGGTAAGGTAGGCCGCCGCCCCGCACCCCATGGTCATATTCTCGATGAACTTGAGTATCTTGATGCGGTCTATGGTGGGTATGTCCACCGAGCCCTTGAGGTATTTCTCCAGGTAGGAAGCCACCTCGGGGTTCTCGAAGTCCTTCTGCGAGGGCATGGTCACCACCAGGCCGCCCGCGATGTCCTGCAGCAGGCGCGATATCTCGAAGGGAAACCGCGTCACGTTGTGCTTGCACACGTTGGCGAGCATCATGTCCACCATGTAGCACCCCGAGGGAGTCGCCTCCCCACGGCTCGAGCAGGCGATGCCGCACGAGAACAGGGTCTCGTTGAGGTGGATCATCTCCGTTATCTTGTCCCTGACGTGGCTTACCCGGTCCACTCCGCCATGGGAGGCCGCCAGCTGCGCCGCCCCCACCAGCACGTCGCCGACGCCAACCTTGCAGCCGCCGTAGCTCTGGCGGTGATAGGCGGCGAAGCGCTCCACCACCTTGCCGCTCTGCTCGTGCTCGCCGCACATGAACACCCGCTCCCAGGGGACGAAGACGTCGTCGAAGATCACCAGGGCCTCCTGGCTGCCGTATTTGGGATTACCCACGTCCATGGGACTGCCCTCCATCTTGCGGGTGTCCGAGGGCTGCCGTCCCAGGACAAAGGTTATGCCCTCGGTGTCAGCGGGCACGGCGAAGGAGACGGCGTAGTCGCCCTCGTTCTCGCGCATGGCGGCCGTGGGCATGACCAGTATCTCGTGGGAGTTGAGGGACCCGGTCTGATGCGCCTTGGCGCCGCGCACCAAAATACCGTCCTTCTGTCGCTCGACCACGTGCACGAACATGTCGGGATCCGACTGGTCGGCGGGCCGCAGACCGCGGTCGCCCTTGACGTCGGTCATGGCCCCGTCCACGACCACGTTCTCTTTCTGGATGAAGCGCAGGTAATCCTTGAGCCGCTCGTGATACTCCGTCCCGCAGGCCTGGTCGCATTCATAGGTCACCGAGTATAGGGCGTTGATGCCGTCCATGCCCACACAGCGCTGGAAACACGTGGACGTGCGCCTGCCCAACAGGCGCTGCATGAGCACCTTGTTCACCAGGTCGTCCGTGGACTGGTGGATATGCGTGAAGCGGCTGGTGCGCTCGCCGGTGAGGTGGGACTGCACGAAGAGGAGTCCCTCCGCCTCCGGCTCGTCACCGAGGTTATAGGTCTCGGCGACGGCGTTGATGGAAGGCCTGATCATGGGATGGTCGGTTGGGTTGTCCGCCCTTTCCCCCATGACGAATATCCTGCGCTCGAGCTTGCGCAGGCTGTCGATATATGCCTCCGGGCTATCGATCTTCATGTCAACCTCTCCCTTCATAACCGATTAATCCCTTAATACAGCTTAACCCGTTCCCCATTGCCGGCGAATGAGCATCGTCACTCCCGTTAATCATACTATCAGGAGGTCATCCCACAAACATCGGGGCTTTGCGGCTCGGCACGCGCGATGACCGCGCCCGCCTGCCCGTGAAGGCGCAGTAAGGCGGGGCGGCCCGTCTTCCCCCGGCACACGGGACACTTCCGCTCAAGAACCCGTTGACTCCAACCCGTTTCGGTAGGATAATTCACTATATGAACTAATTCCTGGGGGTCATCTTGGAGCGCAAAGAGATCTTTTTTCATCTTCCCGATATCGAGAGGCTGTACACCCTCTTCGATTACACCACCACCCTGTGGGAAGCCAAGGAGCTCTCCCTCTACCACATCGACAAGGTGGAGTTCTACCTGCTCCTCCTCATGCGTTTCCGCGAGGACATGCGCATGAAGGACGTGGCGGAGCTCCTCTCTCTCAACAACTCCACCCTTACCCAGATCGCCCAGAGATGTGAGAGAAAAGGCCTGGTGAAAAGGGAAAAGAGCGATAAGGACCGCCGGGAGACGCTGCTCAAGTTCACCCCCAAGGGGAGAAAGCTCATCGACAACATCGTGAGCCACCGCCAGGCCCTGTTCTTCCCGGTGTGGGAGAAGGTCAGCGAGGAGGACATCAAGGGTTTCATGAACGTGCTGCGCACGGTGGTGGAGACGCTGGAGGACCGTGTTTCGTTCCTGGAGCACCTCAACCGGCCCTGGTGAGGGACCTCCGGGCTTGAAGATATACTTCATCTAATGAATTATTATGGGTCGGGGAGCATATGAAAGGGGAATGCGATGAAAGCGGCTGTATGGCACGCGCAACGAGACATGCGGATCGAGGATATCCCGGAGCCCGAGGTGGGTCCCGAGGACGTGAAGATCAAGGTGGCCTACGCGGGTATCTGCCACACCGACGTCTTCGAGTACCTGTACGGGCCGCAGACCATCTTCAATCCACCCATTGCGCTCGGGCATGAGTTCTCGGGCGTGGTGGAAGAGGTGGGAGAGGCAGTCACGGGCCTGGAGAAAGGCGACGCGGTCACCGGTCTCCCCTACTACCCGTGCTGGGAGTGTTACTACTGCGAGCAGGAGAAATGGAACCTGTGCCTGAATCCCAAGGCCCACGGCATGCATATACACGGCACCTTCGCCGAGTACGTGCCCCTGCATTACAAGGGAGTATACAAGCTCCCCGAGGGAGTGAGCCTGGAGGAGGCCGCGACGGTCGAGCCCACCTCGGTCGTTTACCGCGCCATCAAGCGCTCCGGCCTCCAGCCCGGCGAGAACGTCTTCATCGTCGGCGCGGGGCCGGTGGGGCTGCTCATGGCCATGGTGGCCAAGCACAAGGGCGCGAAAAACATCATCGTCAGCGAGCCCCTGGAATCGCGGCGGCAGAAGGCGCTGGAGATGGGGGCCACCCACGTTCTCAACCCGGAAACCGAGGACCCCATAAGCAGGGTGGCGGAGATAAACGGCGGCGTAGGGGCGGACGTGAGCTTCGACGCCGTGGGGCTGCAGGCCAGCATAGACACGGCCGTTTATTCCACGCGCAAGGACGGGCGCATCGGGCTGCTGGGCTTCGCCTTCTACGAGTCGCCGACCTATCCCCTCATGCTCCTCGCCGCCTTCGCGTGCGAGTACAACATCTTCGCCACCATGGGCTACAACGTGGAGATGAAGGAGGTCGTGGACCTGGTGGGCAAGGGCGAGCTGCACCCGGGCGACGTGGTCAGCAACATCATACCCTTCGATCAGATCGTCGACTTCTTCGACCACTTCGAGGAGAACCGGCGCAAGTACCTCAAGATACTGCTGAAGATCGGGTAGGTGGTGGCTTTGACCCTGAAGGAGCTGCTGCAATCCCGGGCAGTCGACATGGGCGATCGACCCGCGGTCATCTACAAAGACGAGCCCATCTCCTACCGCGAGATGGAGGCCAGGGTGACCCGTTTCGCCAACGCCCTCACTGACCTGGGCGTGGGGCGGGGCGACAAGGTGGCGGTTATGCTCAACAACTGCCCGGAGTTCATCGTCACCTTCTTCGCCTGCTCCTACCTGGGGGCGGTAGCCGTCCCGGTGAACATCTTCTACAAGGAGCGCGAGCTCGAGTTCCTGCTGCGAGACAGTGATTCCGTGGCCCTGGTGGCCACCCCCACCTTCGCGGAATTCTACTCGAAGATCGCGGAGAAGCCTCCCCTCTTCAAGTGGCTTATCACCACCGGGCCGTATGAGGAAGGGCTCCTCTTCCGGGACCTGGAGGAAAGGGGCTCGGGTTCTCCTCTCGACATCGCTGTGGGAGAGGATGACGTGGCGGAGATACTCTATACCTCGGGTACCACGGGCGTCCCCAAGGGCACCATGCTCACCCAGGGCAATCTCTTCTTCCACGCCGACGCCATCATCGGAGTGCTGGAACTCGCGGGCGACGACCGCGCCCTCATGGTGGTGCCCATGTTCCACGGCTACGGCATAACCGTCATGCTGTGCTGCTTCCGGGTGGGGACCTGCTTCGTGCTCATGGACCCCTTCGACGCCGAGGCCGTTTTCCGGGCCATAGAGAAGCACCGCGTGACCTTCCTCCCCATGGTGGTGGCCATGTACTACATGGTCTACAACCACCCCGAACGGGACAAGTACGACCTCTCGTCGCTGCGCATCGGCATCTCCGGGGCCTCGGCCATGCCGGCGCAGCTCATGCAGGACTGCTCGTCAGCCCTGAGCATCACCATCCTGGAGGCGTGGGGCCTCACGGAGTGCTCGGCATCCGCCACCATCCAGCGCATGAACATGCCCTACAAGGAGGGCAGCGTGGGCCTGGCCCACCCCGGCGTGGAGGTGGGGGTCATGGATGACGCGGGCAACCTGCTCGGCCCGAACGAGGTGGGCGAACTGGTCATACGGGGTCCGCTGGTGATGAAGGGCTACTACAAGCGGCCGGAGGAGACGGAGGCGGCGCTGCGCGGGGGCTGGCTGCATTCCGGGGACATGGGCTACTACGACGAAGAAGGTTACTTCTTCATGGTGGACCGCAAGAAGGAGATGGTGAACGTGGGGGGCGAGAAGGTCTTCCCCCGCGAGGTGGAGGAGCTGATATACACCCATCCCGCCATCGCCGAGGCGGCCCTCATCCCCCAGCCCGACGCAAAGCTGGGGGAGATACCGGTGGCGGTGGTGGCGCTCAAGCCGGGCGCAAGCCTCTCCGAGGGGGAACTGGTGGAGTTCCTCTCCGAGAGGCTTGCCCGCTTCAAGGTGCCGCGGCGGGTGGTGATCTTAGACAGCCTGCCGCGCAACCCCATCGGCAAGATCGTCAAGAAGGAACTGGTGCGCATGCTCTCCGAAGAAACCGGGTACTAGTACTAGGGGGTCAGGTCTTGTTTTTTGCATACCGTGGTATCTTGGCCGGAAAGGCCGAAAAGCAGGCCTATCTAGCAGGTCTTTTTCAAGGCATGCCATAATATGGCAGGCAGAATTCAAAACCTGACCCCATGACGAGCAGGGAGGCGGGATGTTCAAGAAGGCTAAGCTGAGGGTATTGCTGGCGGGGATCGGATTCCTGGAGAGGCACTCCCTGCTGGTGCGGTTTTGCCTCAGGCCGCTCTCCAGGACCCCGTTACTCTCCAGGAGGCTCATGGTCCTGTTCAAGGCGTTCCTGGGACACACCGCCTTCGAGATGCATTACGTCGACCGCGAGCGCGGGCGCATCGGCATCGGCGGGGTGGAGGAGATCCTCTTCGGGTCCAAGGTGATCGAGCAGATGCACCGGGTGCTGGAGAAGAGGCTCCCCGAAAAAGAGAAGAACGAGGCCCTCTACGAACTCGGCTATAACCTGTGCCGCTGGGAGGTCTGCACCGCCCTGGAGAGCGGGCAGTGGGCGCCACGCGTGCTGGTGCCCCTCATCCGGAACAGCACCATCGTAGACGACGTGCGATCCGACCCCCTGCTGGCGCGCTTCTTCCTCGAGGTCATGGGCGAGGTTTCCCGCCTCATCACCGACGAGGGCGGATGGGGCCATCTCGAGTTCGAGGTAAAGTCGCAGCCGCTCCGGGTATTTCTCACCAATTCGCAGGAGGCGGCATGGCTGGGACCCTCACAGAGGCCGGTATGCCACCTTTACGCGGGCATCGTGGCGGGATACACCAGCGCTATAAGCGGCGAGGAACTGCGCGCGTGCGAGGTGGAGTGCCGGGCCATGGGCGCCGAAAGGTGCGTTTTCGAGATAGACCGCTAGGTCCGGGGCGGGCGCCCCGGTAGACTAGGAGAATGAAAGTAAGAAAAAATACCCCCGGATGTAACAAAGAACAAGAGCTGACCCCATTGATCGGAGGAGGTATGGAGCAAACGGAGGCATGGGAGAAGATGATGGATACGGTGCGCGATCCGCACCCGGCCTTGAGGGAGAGAAGGGACGCGGGCGAAAAGGTCGTCGGTTATTTCTGCAGCTATGTGCCGGTGGAGCTCATCCACGCGGCGGGTGCCGTCCCCGTGCGTATGCTGCAGGGCCCCGCCCCCGGCGACGTGGCGGGCGCATACATGCAGCCCTTCTGCTGTTCTTTCGCCCGCAGCCTCCTGGAGGGACTTGGCAACGGCACCTACGACTACCTGTCCGCGGTGGTCATGCCCCACACCTGCGACACCATACGCAACCTCTCCGACCTGGTGGAGACGGCGGCTCCCGGTTTGCGCGTCATGCGCCTCATGGTCCCCACCACCGTCCATACCCCCGAGGCGGTGGATTTCATGGTGGAGGAGCTGGCCGCCCTCAGGCCTGACCTCGAGGGGGTGACGGGAAACGAGGCAGGCGGCGCGGACCTGCGGGAGAGCATCCGCCTCTATAACCGCTGCCGCTCCGCCCTGGACGGCCTGCGGGAGGCGGGCCCCGGTAACCGCCGGCTCTACGCGGCATATCTTGCCCTGCAGCTCACCGGCCCCGAGGAGTTCCTGGACATGATGGGGCGCGTCGAGGCCGGCGGGACAGAGGCCGGTACGAGGCGGGTGGCCGTGATCGGAGGCCCAGTCCCCCAGTTGGAGGTCTTCGATCTCCTGGAGGAATACGGCATGCGGGTGGTATGGGACGACCTGTGCACCGCTTCACGCTTCGCCGCGGGCATGGTGGCCGAGGACGGCGAGCCCCTGCGCGCCCTGGCCGAGCGTTACCTGGGGCGGTGCCCCTGCCCCACCAAGCTCGATCCCGCGAACCGGCGCGAGCAAGAGCTTATCGCGGGCATCGGGGAAAGCGGGGCAGAGGGGGTGGTCTTCGCCCAGCAGGCATTCTGCGAGTTTCACTCCTTCGATTACCCCGGGCTGAAGGAGCGGCTGGACGCGGAGGGCATCCCCTCGGTGCGGCTTGACCTGGAGCACCCCTTCCAGCCCACCGGCCAGATGCGGACCCGCCTGCAGGCCCTATCCGAGATCCTCGGCGAAGGGATGTGACGGATCATGGCCAGGAGATTGAAGCTGCTCTGCGAGAAGACGATGAAAGAGGTGATGACCGCCTATTACACCGAGGCTTTCACCTCGGACAGACCCAAGGCCTGGGTGACCTCCGGCGCCCCGGTGGAGCTGCTGTTGGCCGCGGGGGTCATCCCCATCTTCCCCGAGAACTACGGCGCCATGATCGGCGCGCAGCACATGGGAGGAGACCTTTGCGCCGCAGCGGGGGATATGGGGTTCGACGACTGTGTCTGCTCGTACGCCCGCTCCACCATCGCCTCCACCGCGCGCGGGGAGGGCCCGCTGGGGGCGCTGCCCGCGCCCGACCTCCTCCTCGCCTGCAACAACGGCTGCGGCACCATGTTCAAGTGGTACGAGGTGCTGAGCCGGCGCTTTGGCATCCCCCTGCTCTTCTTCGACACCCCTTACTGTGCCGGGGAGCCCACGCCGCAGGACCGCGCCTACCTGGTGCGGCAGCTGGAGCGCATCCTCTCCGAGCTGGGCGACATCCTGGGCAGGGAAGTGGACCGCGACCGCCTGTGGGAGACCCTGCAGGTCTCCAGCGAAACCGCCAAGCTGTGGACGCAGATACAGGACCTGCGGCGCGCGCGCCCCTCCCCCCTCAACTCGCCGGACATGTTCGTGCACATGGCCCTCATCGTGACCCTGCGGGGCACGCAGACGGCTTACGATTATTACCGGGACATGCTGGCGCAGGTGCGGGAGCGGGTGGAGCGGGGCGAGGGGGCGGTGGAGGACGAAAAGTACCGCCTGCTCTGGGACCACATCCCCCCCTGGTACGCCTTGCGCGATCTCTTCGACTTCTGCGCCGACCTCGGAGCCTGCTTCGCGGTGGACACCTACACCAACGTGTGGCAGGGGGAGTTCGACATGGCCCGCCCCCTGGAGAGCATGGCCGATTGTTACCAGATGATCATGCCCAACCTGCGCCTGCCCCTGCGGGCCGCCATGTACGTTGATTACATCCGGGACTACGAGATCGACGGCTTCGTCATCCATTCCAACCACTCCTGTAAGTCGTACTGCCTGGGCGAGTACGAGATAGCGCGCAGGATCACCGCGGAGACAGGAGTGCGGGGCGTCATCCTGGAGGCGGACATGGTCGACCCTAAATTCTATTCCGAATCGCAAGTGAAACAGATGATGCAGGCGTTCCTGGAGTCGCTCGACTGATGGCTTGGAGGATTTCTATGCTTTGCGGCCCGAGCCTCGGGGTAACGGTCCCGCTCGCAAAGCCTCGCGGAGACCGACCCGGTAGTTCTCGGGCTGGTGGCAGGGCAGATGAAGTCGCTTCAGGCCGACCCCCGGTTCCCGGACTTGTGGCCTATCGACTACAGGACTCGCCAAGCCATCAGGTCCAGCGACTGTGTTTTGTTGTTTGGTTCGATACAAGGAGGTGGAGTCATGGAATATGAAACGATTCTATACGAGGTGGAGGGGGCGGTAGGGACGCTCACCCTGAACCGGCCAAAGTCGGTCAACGCCGTGAACCGGCAGATGATGGAGGAGCTCATCGATTTCTGGGAGCGCCGCCAAACGGATTTCGAAACCAGCGTGATCATACTCACCGGCGCGGGCGAGAAAGGCTTCTGCGCGGGGTTCGACATGAAGGACGCGACCGAGGGCTACTCGCAGGATGGGATGACTCCCGAAAACATCTACCGCAAACAAGCCCGGTTCTCGACCATACTCAAGCTCATGCGCACCTGCCCCCAGCCCATCATCGCCGCCGTGCACGGCTACGCCATGGGAGCCGGCATGTCCTTCGCCATGGCCTCGGACATCCGCCTGGCCAGCCGCGACGCCGTGTTCTGCGCCGCCTATATCAACATCGGGGTGGGCGGTGCGGACCTGGCGTCCAGCTACCTGCTGTGGCGCCTGGTGGGATTCGGCAAGGCGGCGGAGATGTGCTATACCGGAGACCGCATCCCGGCGGAGGAGGCTTACCGCATCGGCCTGGCCGATCATCTCTACGAGAGGGAGGACTTGATGGCACAGGCGGCCGCCCTCTCGCAGAATCTCGCCTACAAGAGCCCCTTCGCCCTGCACCTCACCAAGGAGGTCCTGAACGCCGGCCTCAACGCGCCCAGCATGGACGAGGCCCTGATGATGGAGAACCGCAACCAGTCCTATATGCTCACCATGCAGCTCATGAAGTACCTGGAACAGCAACAGCAGGGGTAATAACCGGCGGGTTGCCCGGCACGCCAGGCGGCTCCCTTTACTTGACGATGTCCACCCGGGTGCCCTTGCGGCATACCAAGTACACCTCGTCCACGTCGGCGCGGGTCATCGCCGTGCAACCGCCCGTCCAGCCGGTGCCCTCCTCGACGAGGTAGTCCTCGCCCTGCGGTACCCCGTGTATGCCGATGTTAGCCTTTATCCCGGCGTCGGCCGGTATGATGCCGTCCCGCTTGGCCCGTTCATGTTTCTCCCAGGATCTGCGGTTGGGATAATCGATACGCATGTATTTGGACCAGCTGTCATGTGGATAGAGCTTGAGGATGCGAAAGCGCCCCTCGGGTACGCGGCCGTCCCCCCTCATGAACTTGTCGTCTTCCACGTTGTCTCCGAAGACCACCGGGTACTGTTTCACCACCTGGCCCCGTAGGAGCACCGACAGGCGGCACTTGGATTTCTCGATGAGGATGGATACCGCTTCATTTACCTCCTCGCTGGCCCCGATCAGCTCTTCCAGCGGCTTGTCGTAGTTGAGCAGGTCGTGGTCCTGCAGGCGCGGATGCACCTTGCCAGTACGCCCGATACCGGTGGAATCGCTCGCGCTCCCCACCAGCCAGCCGCTCCTGACCGACACCAGCACCAGCACGGCCAGGCAGATGAGGACCGCGTAGAGGATGATGCGGTTCCTTCTTTTCCTCCTGGACATCACGGCCATTCCCCTCACCTCTTACCCCCGATTATAGATGATACGTCATACCATAGCCGGGCTGATTGCGTCATAATTCATCCGCCAAACACCGCACGCACCGTGGGGGAGATGATAAGGTCTCTCGAGGTGGAGGGCATCAATCTCGTGTGCGTCCAGGACAATCCACGACTGAGCCGCCGCTTCCCGCCCCCGCAGCGCTGAGCGGCTCCAGCGAAAGCTGGTCAAAGCAACTCAAGCGCATTACAAAGGTATTCGCCATCCCGTACATGAATAATACTGAAGTAGGTCGCATCGCAGAGGGGACGCAGGGATAAAAGGGAGGGATCGCGGTGGAGGAGAGCGCTCTTGTAGAGGAACGGGAACGGGTTTCTGTCGTGGCTTCCTGGAGAAAGATGCCCCGCTCGCACCAGATCATGGTGGCCCTGGTGCCTCTCTATATCCTTTCGGCCGGCGTCGTCCACCTCATAGCCCTGGTAAGGCACGAAGCGCCGCTGAACATATATCTTGTCGCCATCGCCATGCTCTCCATGCTGGCCATCTGCGTCTGGCATTCCGTTGTTGTCAAGGGCACGAAGCAGGCGGCGGCATTCTTTCTGATTTGTATCGTGATCGGCTGGTTTTGCGAGTTCATCGGGCACAACTACGGCTGGTTCTTCGGCCGCTACAACTATACAGACACCCTGGGGCCGGCCATAGGCGGAGTGCCCATCCTGATCACCTTAACCTGGTCCTTCATCGTCTATTCAGCGTTCATGCTCATAGACTGGCTGGTGGGAGCGAAAGGTGAGGTCCGCGCCCGCACATGGTGGGGCAAGGCACTGTGGTCGGCCCTGGTCGCTTCGGCCACGGCCACCCTGGTCTGCGCCTGGGACCTCATGGTGGACCCCATGGCGGCCTCGGGGGTATGGAGGACGGCGGGTGGCAAGGACCCCTGGTGGTTCTGGATCAACGGCGGCCCGTACCTCAAGGAATTGCACGGCGAGGGCGCCCTTGGCAAGCCCGGCATCCCCATCGGCAATTTCGTGGGCTGGTGGCTCGCCCCCTTCTTCATGGTCCTTATCTTCATGCTCTTCTTCCACAAGCGCAACCGGGTGTCCGGGACCCTCATCGACGTGGTGCCGACCATGGTATATTTTTACATCTTTTTCATCGTGGTCATAATGGCGCTGGAGATGAACTGGACCTACGACGGCATGACCCAGGTGCCGCTCATAGGCTTCTTCACCATGATGCCCGTGATCATGGTGTCCGCCGTCAAGCTCGTGCGCGACCATACGTAGGGGGTCAGGTCTTGTTTTTTGTTACCCCCCGGGGTATATGGCATCTCTTTCTCTTAAAGAAGCCAAATGTAAAATACCAGCTTAAATACCCCCCAGGGTAACAAGAACAAGACCTGATCCCCGTAGAAAGGAGGATTTGATATGGACCTGGTGGAGAAACTGGACCACGTCGCCTTCGCGGTGAAGGACAAGGAGAAGGCCGCCGCCTACCTCACCAACGTGCTGGGGGCGAAGGAGGTCTTCGACATGGAGTGGGGGGGCTTCCGCTTCACCTCCTTCCTCTTGGGCTCGGGCAGCATGCTGGAGCTGGTGTACGCCGCCGACCCCGGCAGCTTCGTCAACCGCTTCATAGCCAAACGCGGGGAGGGAGTGCACCACCTCACCTTTAAAGTCAGGGACATAGACGAGATGGTCGCGCACCTGCGCTCCCAGGGCCTGAACCCCTTCGACATCAACACCGACAACCCCCTGTGGAAGGAGTGCTACATCCACCCGCGCGAGGGCCTGGGCACCATCATCCAGTACGCGGAGTTCCCCGAGGACGAGTGGATAAAGATCTGGGAACAGTCGAGCAAGTAGCGCAGGGGGGCATCCTTCCTACCAACACGCCTCCCCAGCTGAGGAACCTGACGTCACGGCACAGCTTGCGCAGACATCGTAGGCAGGTATCCAGGGCACGCGGTGACTATATGTCAACAGGACACATGCCATTGCAGTATTCCATCGTCATTTCCCCGTATGCCCGCGCGCATTTTTCTCTTTCGAGCAGAAGGTCTTGCTCGCGAGCGCATGAACCTGAAGGGCGGCGGTCCGATGGGGCGCCAGGGCACCGGGGCCTTTGATTGCATATGACCCAAATATTTTCACTATATAATAGTTTTCACCAAAGGGTGATAGGGTGATATTTAATGAAAAGTGGGCTGGAAATGGAGGATAGGGCGTTAAGGGCCTTGGAAGGATGTCTGTCGGGCATCAGTCTGATCAAGGACTTCGAGATAGAAAAAGCGCCCGCCGCTCCCTTCGATCTGACCGTGAAGCTGGCTCTCCCACGGGGCGAATATAAGCTGTTGGTCGAGATGAAAAGCAGCGGCGAGCCCAGGATACTCCGTAATGCCGCTTTAACGCTTTTCCGGGTTCGGGAGGAATATCCCGAATCATACCCGTTGTTAATAGCGCCCTATGTTTCTCACCATTCCTCTAAGATCCTCGTAGAAGAGGGGGTTGGGTATATCGATTTCGTCGGAAATTGCCACATCGAATTCGATAGCATATACGTCCACGTCGGCGGGATCAAGAACCCCTTCCCGGAGAAGCGAGGCCTGAGAACCGCTTTCTCTCCGAAGGCCTCCAGGGTTATCAGGGTTCTCCTGTCTCAGGGCATAAGGATATGGAAGATCGAGGAACTGGCAAATGAAGCCGGCGTGAGCGTTGGCCATGTCGCCAAGGTCAAGGGCATCCTGAAGGACATGGCGTGGATAGAGGAGAAGAAACCCGGCTTCATGCTGCGAGCCCCTGAGGAACTGTTGGTTGAATGGTCCCAGCATTATAATTTCAGGAAGAATACGATAACCGATCTCTATTCTTTCGATAACGTTGAATCACTGGAAAAGGATATAATGCAATTTTGCTCAAAGAACAATATCCGCTGCGCGTTTACTTTGTTCTCAGGGGCCTCAAAGATGGTGCCCTACGCAAGATATAAGAAAGCATCCGCCTATATCGACAAGGGCTTGGACCGTATCCAGGCCGGTCTGAACCTCAAGGAGGTCCAGACCGGATCAAACGTCATGCTTATCGAGCCATATGACGAAGGCGTGACGTATTTTATAAGGGGTTTGGGAATCAGGAGCGCCTTTGATTTCAGGTTTAACCGGAGCATGCATGACTTGATACAATATCGCAAGTGATTATCCGACGTATTCACAGGCGTATCGGTTACTTAATCCTTTCTACCTAATGAATCGTTGATAATATGCGGATGGTCTTCATTTTCCTCCCCAGACTGCGGGCAATCGTAACACGATTTCTGGTAATTTCTTTCCATATACTCGAATACATGCACTTGTCAGGATCACGGAGGCATTCAGGAGAGCGAATAGGACACGCCCTTGCTGCGTAAAGCCAACCCCCTCCTGGCAAGAAGCTCCAGGTGTTTCTCGATCATGCGCGCCTCGAAGTAGCGGGCCAGGGCGAAATCGTTTTGCGGCACACCATAAAACGGCGACAGTTCGGCCAGTTCCTCGGGTAGCGCCGGGCCCGCCTCGAGCATGCTTACTATCTTCTCGTTGCGCCGCACGAAGACGGCGTCAAAGGCGGCTATCTCCTCCTCTATCCCGTCGCTGAGGGGGCGGCGGTGCGAGGACACCACCATGCTCGGGCGCAGCTCCTGGATGCGGTGCAGGGACGCGCAGAACTGGTCCAGGTCGCATTCGTCGTGTCCGTACCAGGGACCGAAGGGTGTGGGGTCTATATCAAAGGAAAGGAGAATGCCCATTTCCTCCTCCACGAAACAGAAATGGTCCGCGGTATGGCCGGGAGTGTGCAGGGCCCGGAAACGCAGCGGGCCGGTGTCGATGATGTCTCCCTCCCGGAAAGTGCCGGTGGGAGCCGTCGGGACATGGCCGAGAACATCCCGCACCAGGTGCAGCCATTCGCGAGCAGGCTCGCCGCAGCCGGTATCGAAGAGGACCGTGCGGTCCCCCGCGGCGAGGATGGAATGGGACCAGGGGAAGCGCCCCCTGTTGGCGCCGTGAACCAGGTACAATCCCTCGGCTATCTGCTCGATCATAAGAGAATGATATCAGTATTCATCATTCCCGGTGCGGACCTGCCCAGTGGATCAAAGCGACAGGGTGTTAAGACGCGGGGGATATTTGCCCGCTTGCGTGCGGCGCGTTTACATGACGCTCCGCGCTCCCGGGCGCAAAGGACGAGAGGTGACCCCTCAAGTCGTGGGGCGGAACTGGTGCAAGGCGACGCCGTCGGGGGAGGTCCAGGTATCAAAGGCCACTTTGATACCTATGGACAGTTCCTCGAAGGGCGCGTCGATGCGGGTGACGACGTTGCCAATGGCTTCCAGTTCTACCAGGCCCAGCACGTCCGGCTCGCGGCAGCGGATGGCGTCGGCCTGCCGTGTGAAGGCGAGGAGAGTCCCCTGGCGCGGCAGGTCCACCCACTCCATGTCCTCGCCCAGGCAGGCGGGGCACACCACGCGGGGAGGGTAATGCGTCTCGCCGCAGCCGCGGCAGCGCGTGGTCTGGAACTCGCCCCGCTCCAGGCGGGAGAAGAACTCCTCCGCCGCGCGGTCCTGCATGTAGGGTTTCGTATCCACGAGCGAGTCCCTTCAGCCCTCGCGCGAAACCGGCGGCTGCGTCGCAGGTGACGCCGCCTCGTCCTCGCTATGATAGACGTCCTTCGCCATCGCTACCTTATCTCCAGTTCGCCTTGTCCAGCACCGCCACAATGGAGCCGTTGATGAAACCCTGCTCGGTGTGGACCAGCCCCACCGCGGCGCCTTGTCTCTGGCGCTCGCCCGCCTCGCCCCGGAGCTGGCGCACGATCTCCACGAACTCCAGCAGGGGGGTCACGTAAGCGGGGTGGCCCAGCGAGAGCCTGCCGCCGCTGGGGTTGATGAGTACCTCGCCGCCGTGGGTGGTGCGCCCCTCCGCGATTGCCGCCGGCGCTTCGCCCGGGGCGAAGAAACCCAGCTCTTCGTACATCATGGGCTCCATGCCGGCGAAGGCGCCGTAGACCTCGGCCACGTCGATGTCGGCGATGGCGTAACCGCTCTCCTCCAGCGCGCCGTGCGCCGCCCTGCCCACGCAGGGAAACCTGGATATCTCCCCCCGGTAGGGGACGAAACTGGTGGCGTCGTGCGCCTCGCGCATTCCCGCCACGCGCACCGCCCGGCCGTCGCCGCGCGCAAGTTCCTCGCCAACCAGCACCACCGCCGCCGCGCCGTCGTGCATCTCCGAACTCTCGTGGCGGTGGATGGGAGGTGTGAGCACCTTGCTCCCCAGCACCTCTTCCACCGTCAGGGGTTCCGAGTAAGCCGCCTGCGGGTGCCGCAGGGCGTGCTCGCGCAAGAGAACCGCAACGCGCGCGATATCCTCCGCGTCGATGCCGTGCAGGTGCATATACCTCTGGATCGCCATGGCGTAGAAGGGAAGGGGGCTGATCACCCCGTAAGCCGCCTGGTATGAGTCATAGAGGGAGTTGGCCGCCTTGATGAGATGGAAGTGGCCGACGATGTCGCCCCGTATCTGTCGGGGCGGCACCTCCCTCTGCGCGGCGAAGACCAGGCATGACTTGATCTTGCCCCCCTGGATACGGTCGCGCGCTATATGCACCGCGACCGAGCTGGAGTTGCCGCCGCTGTCGACATCCAGCATGAGACCGCATTCGATGCCCAGACAGTCTGCCATCCTCTGGGAGATCATCTTGCGCGTGCCGGACATGTATCCGTGGGGGGTAGAGATCAAACCATCCACCCGGGAGGGCAGGAGGCCCGCGTCCCGCAGCGCCTCGGCGCACACCCGCACCCCCATGTCGTGCGGGTCGCGCTCGTGCCACCCGATATCGGTCATGGCCACGCCGACGATGAACGCTGCAGCCAAGCGGTTATCCTTTCTCGTCTAGGGGAATTATATACTTGACCATTTGCCATTTACAGCGGGAGGGTGATCGACATGGGAGGTTCGCGCAGACTGGTGGTAATCGGCGGGGTCGCGGGCGGAGCCACTTTCGCCTCCAAGGCGCGGCGCTGCTGCCCCGACGCGGAGATCGAGATATACGACCAGGACGAGTTCATATCCTACGCCGGCTGCGGTCTTCCTTATTTCATCGGGGGACACAGCCCCAACTGGCGCAGGCTGCTGGCGAGGATGCCGGACGAGTTCGAGTCCCGGCAGAACATACGCGTCTTCCTGCGCCACCGCGTGAATTCCATCGACACGGAGAACAAGACCATACGCGTCGCCGACCTGGAAGGGGTGAGCGAGTCCTCCATACCCTACGACACGCTGGTCATCGGGACGGGAGCGGCGCCCGTCGTCCCGCCCCTGTGGGGCAAGGACCTCGACGGCGTCTTCGTGCTGCGCTCCCTGACCAACGCCCTGGAGATGAAATCTTTCATAGACCTGCAGGCGCCGCACCGGGCGGTCATCGTCGGCGCGGGCGCCATCGGGCTGGAGATGTGCGAGGCCTTGAGGCGGCTGGACATGGAGGTGCACCTGGTGGAGCTGGCTGAGCAGGTACTCCCCCCTATGGATGCTGACCTGGCCTCCCAGGTGGCGTCGCAGCTGGAGAGAAACGGGGTGACGCTGCACCTGGGGGCAGAAGTCAAAGGCCTGCACGGCGGTGAGGGAACGGTCACCGGGGTGAGCGCCGGAACGGAGGAGATAGAAACGGATATGGTCCTTCTCTCCATCGGGATAAAGCCCGCCAGCGCGCTCGCTGAAAAAGCGGGGGTAGAACTGGGGGCCAGGGGCGCCATCAGGGTGGACGAGCGCATGCGCACCAGCGCACCGGATGTCCTGGCCTGTGGCGACTGCGCCACCACCCGTAACCTGGTCACCGGCGCGGAGAGCTGGATGCCCATGGGCTCCACGGCCCGCAAACAGGCACGCGTAGCCGCGGAGACGGTTGCGGGGAACGAATCGGCCTTTCCCGGCACCCAGGGGACGTTCATCCTCAAGGCCTTCGACGTGAGCGTGGGAAAGACCGGGCTCAGCACCCAGGAGGCCTCCGCGGCGGGATTCGACGCCGAGAGCGTCGACGTCGAGGACTCCTCCCGGCCTGGATATTACCGCGGCGGGGGCGATATCACGCTGCGGGTGACCGTGGACAGGGCTTCCGGCCGCGTGCTCGGGGCGCAGGCGGTGGGCGACTACGAGGCCGTCGTGGACAAGCGCCTGGACATCATGGCCACCGCCGTGAGGGGAGGGCTTACCGTCACCGACCTCTCCTTCCTGGATCTGGCCTATGCGCCTCCATACTCCCACCCCTTCGACCTGCCCGTCATCGCCGGCAACCTGGCGGAAGCCAGGATAATGGGTAAAGAATGTTCGTGCAGCGCGGAGGGGCTCGAGGACTAAGCAGGTATTTTACGATACGTACACGTGCCAGGCCATGCCGCAGGATGCGTCATGGCGCTGGACACTGCCGCGCCGCCCTGCGGGCGTCGCTGTCGCTTACGCGATGCAATGGTGCATGCGGGCGTGGTAAGAAATGCGTTATTTCTTAATAGCGGTGATGATGCGGTAGCCGAAATCATGCGGGGGGACATTGATGACCTCGAACCGGCCCAGGCCGGCGGCGGCCAGGTGTTCCCTCCATACCTCATCGCTGGTGAAGTACTCTCCTTCCTCCCTGATCACGGCGGGGATGTCCCCGATGTGCAGGAGCGCAGTCTCCAGGGCGCCGTGGTCGATGTCGTAAAGGGATTTTCCCACCATCTTGACGATGATGTCCTTGCAGCGCTCGGGATCGTCGATGGGGCCGGTCACGTCCGAGAACATATCGGTGTAGACGAGCCGCCCTCCCGGTTTGAGGACCCTGGCTATCTCCGCGGCGCATACAGACCTCTCGGAAGGCGGCACGTGGTGCAGGGCGAGGTTGGACACCATGCAGTGGACGTAATCGGAGGGCACGGGCATCCGCACCGCCGTTCCCACCGCGATGTGCACGTTGGGCGAGTCCGCGAACCTGTTAACGCTGGTCTCCACCATGCGCTCCGAAGGGTCCAACCCGTATATCTCTGCATCCGGGTACAATTCGGCAATACGCGCTATGAGGGTCCCGGAGCCGCATCCTAGATCGAGCACCCGCTTGCGGTTGGCATCTCCCATGAGCTCTATCATGATGCGCATAGCGTCCGCGTACATGGGGTCCTTGGCGAAGAGGGTGTCGTAGTCCCCCATGTAATCGTCCCAGTAACCCATATGCGCCTCCTCAAGCGTTCTTATAGGAACGCGACAACTCCACCACGCGGCGGTATTCCTCCACCTGTCGCCCCTTCTCCTCTGCGTCCCATCCCAGCTCCGCGCCCAGGAGGTCCGCCACCCTCTCCGCGCACCCCAGTCCCTGCTCGCGATCCTCGTAGTAGATGAGGCTGCGCCGCACCATGTAGTCACTGAGGCTCACCACCATCTCCTCGCGGGCGGAATATACCACCTCCGCCTCGATATAGGGGATAGCGTCCCCCAGCCTCTCCGCCAGGGAGCCGCCCTCCGCGAGCAGGGCAAGGACCCGCACCGCTCCCGTCCCCAGGTGCTGCAGTTTCGAGACGATGTCGTCGTCCAGGCGCAGTTCCCCCGCCATCCTCTCCAGGCGCTTGCGGAAGTCCCCGCCGTCTACCCCGAACACCGGCGCCTTCCTGGTGGTGCATCTCGCCGCCCGCACACCGAAGCGCTCCTCCAGGCGCCTCGCTGCCAGGTCCACCAGCTCCTGTGCCATGGAACGCGCGGTGGTGAGCTTGCCCCCCGCGATGGAGATGAGCCCCGAGTGGCTCTCGTAGATGCTGTGCTCGCGCGAGACCTGGCTCTCCTTCACGTCCTTTCCGCCACCCTCAACCACCAGGGGGCGCAGGCCGGCGTAGGTGCTGATGACGTCGTCCGGGGCGAGATGCGCGCCCGGAAGAGTGCGGTTGGCCGCGTCCAGGATGTACTGTACGTCCTCCCGGGAGGCGCTGATGGTGTCGTAGTCACCGTCGTAATCGGTGTCGGTAGTGCCGATGAGAGCGTAATCACCCCAGGGGATGAGGAACATCAGGCGCTCGTCGGCGGGCGAGATGATAGGCAGGGCGTTGGTGGCCCGCGCCCTCTCCCAGGGTACGATGACGTGGGCGCCCTTTGTGGGGCGCAGCTTGGGCGAGGCCTCGGGATCGTCCATGTGGCATATGGCGTCGGTCCAGGGTCCGGTGCAGTTGAGCACCACCTTGGCCTCGATGTCGAACTCCTTCCCCCCGACTTCGTCGCGCACCCTCGCCCCGCGGGCCTTGCCCTCCTCGCTCAGTATGTCCAGGACGCGGGTATAGCTGAGGCAGCAGGCCCCCTCCAGGTTGGCGGACTGCACGTGCGACAGGGTGAGGCGCGCGTCATCGGTGGAGCAGTCGTAGAACTGGCCTCCGCCCGTGAGGCGTTCGCTGTCCAGCTCCGGCTCGACCTCCAGGATACGCTTGGGCCCGTGCAACTGGTGGTTCTGCACGTTGCGGAAAAGGGCCAGGAAGTCGTACAGCCACAAACCCATGGCGATGATGAAGAGAGGGTTCTTGTCCCCCTTATACACCGGGAACATAAAGGACTGCGGCCACACCACGTGGGGCGCGTTGAGGAGCAGGCGCCGCCTCTCCCGGCAGGCCTCGAAGACCAGCTTGAAGTCGAACAGCTCCAGGTAACGCAGCCCGCCGTGCACCAGTTTGGACGAGCGTGAACTGGTCCCGAAGGCCCAGTCGTTCTTCTCCACGATGGCGGTGGAAAGCCCTCTGCGGACCGCGTCACGCGCGGCGCATGCGCCGGTTATCCCCCCTCCTACGATGAGGACGTCGAAGACCTTTCCCTGGGCCCGCTCGATGTCTTCCTTTCTCTGCTGCGATGAGAACATCGTCTCTCAACTCCTTCTCCTGCCGCGCAGGCAACTATTTCCATACCGTCGCAGATTTTCAGCATCTCACAACAAGTATATATAGTTTATTGCGCTGCCGACAGGGCAGGTCATCCCGGCGTCGGTCCCACCGGCCTTGCGCCGTGAAGCCATGTGCGACCCTCCCCTGGGAAGCAGGAGGGATAGCTATTATAATGTCCGTTATCGGGCAGACTGCGCCGCACAGGGACCTGACATACTCCTGCCAGAGCAGGGCGCTGGAACCGCGCAGGGGACGTACAGGATATCTGGATCCGGGAGGAGAAAAGATGGCGAAGGGATTCGAGGCGGAAGGTTTCCTGATGGAGAGGCTGGAGTGGATCGAAGCCCACAAGCCCCTCGTCCACCATATCACCAATTTCGTGGTCATGAACGAGACGGCCAACGCTACCCTTTGCCTGGGAGCTTCACCAGTCATGGCCCACGCCGTCGAGGAGGTAGAGGAGATGGCCTCCCAGGCCTCAGCGCTGGTCATCAACATGGGCACGCCCTACCCGGACCTGGAGAAGGCCATGCTGGCGGCGGGAAAGGCCGCCAACCGCGCCGGCGTGCCCGTGGTCTTCGACCCGGTGGGAGCGGGGGCGACCTCCTACCGCACCCGCATCGCCAGGCAGCTCCTGGACGAGGTGCGCTTCGCCGCCATACGCGGCAACGCGGCGGAGATGGGGGTCCTCGCGGGCGTGGAGGCGGAGATACGCGGGGTGGATTCCCTCTCCGTCGGCGGGGACGTCGCGGAGATCGCCGCCGGACTGGCCTCCGCGGCGGGCTGCGTTGCCGCCGTCACCGGCGAGGTGGACGTGGTGAGCGATGGCGAGCGTACGGCCCGCGTCTATAACGGGCACGCCCTCCTGGGAAAGGTGACCGGAACGGGGTGCATGGCCACCACCGCCGTCGGCGTATTTCTGGCCTCGGGGGAGCCCTACCTGGAGGCGACCGCGGCCGCCCTGGCACTGTTCGGGCTGGCGGGAGAGAAGGCGGCGGGGACGTCAGGCAGACTGCCGGGAAGCTTTCACGTGGAGCTTTACAACACCCTTTACGAGGTCAGCGCGTTCCGCAAACTCAAGGGCATCAGGATAGAGTTGTAGTGACGAGGTCAATACTCCGTCCATAACTCCGGTACGTTACTTGCATGATCCTTGCAGGCGAGATGCCGGTATCCGAGATCATCATCTGTTGAGGCCTGGCCCTCGATGTGGAGAATGGAGGGCTGACCCCATGATGACCCCGCCGCCGAGGACTTCCTCCCCGCGGTAGAGCACGGCATGCTGGCCTGGAGTCAGGGCCCATACCCTGCGCTCGAAGGAGAGCTCGAAGGCTCCCTCCGACGCCTCCACCCGGCACGACCGGGGATCGGTGTTATAGCGCACCATAGCCTCTGCTCCGAACCGCTCCGCCGGGGGGGCGCCCTTGATCCAATGGCTGTCCTCAGCCCGCAGCCACGTTCCCGGCACCTCCTCCCGGTTCCCCACGATCACCGCCCGCGTGCCGGGCTCCAGGGCCGTAACGAAAAGGGGGTGATGCGCGGAGACGCCGAGGCCCCTCCTCTGCCCCACGGTGTAGAAAGCGATCCCGGGGTGCTCGCCCAGCCTCCTCCCGCTGGTATCGAGGACCGGGCCCGGCGCCGCGGACTCGGGATAATGCCGGGACATGAAATCGCGGTAGCCTCCCCCGCAAAGGAAGCAGATCTCCTGGCTCTCCTCCAGCCCGGAGAAGGTCATGCCCAGCGACGAAGCCGCCTTTCGCACCTCCCCCTTTGACCTCTCGCCGTTGGGAAAGATGCAGCGCGATAGCTGCTCCAGCTCCAGGCCATAGAGGGCATACGACTGGTCTTTCTCCCGCTCCGTGGCCCTCATGAGGGTATGGGCGCCCGCTTCGTCAAGGCAGACGCGGGCGTAATGCCCTGTAGCCACGGCGTCGGCGCCCAGCTCGTCCGCCGTCTCGACCAGGGTGGGGAACTTGATCCTTCGGTTGCACTCCACGCAGGGATTGGGGGTGCGCCCGCGCAGGTAGTCCCGGGCGAACAGCTCGACCACCAGCGACCTGAAACGCTCCCTGAGGTCGATCACCGTGTGCTCTATCCCCAGCCTCTCGGCGGCCGCGGCGGCCGCCTCCAGCGCGAGGAGGGAGCAGCGTGCGGGCCGGCCCGCGGCGGTTGCAGGCGGGGCATCCTCCCACATGCGGAAGGTCACCCCCATGACGCGCCACCCCGCATCCATCAGGGCGGCGGCTGCCATGGAGGAATCCACCCCGCCGCTCATGGCCACCACGACGCTCCCGTACCGTCCTTCCATGTCTCCATTATAAGCGTGGACGCCGCGGCATGGACTTGCCTTGTTATGAGCGAGGAAGGAAGGTTAACGTCCATCCTTGACATGGCGGTCAGCGTTAAGTATCTTGTGAAAACGGCCGATTATTTGGCAGGAGCAAATATTAGCAATGGCAAGGATAAACGACCCCGAACTCGAAGGCTACACCCAGGAGCTGTGGGATACGGTCATGCGTATCATCCACAACTTCCGCACCGGCATGGGGGTATGGGAGGAACTCGGCCTCACCTTCCCCCAGTCCATGCTCCTGCTCGAGCTGCACAGGGGCGGAAAGCTCAACATGGGGGAACTTTCCCAGCGCCTGCATATCACACAGGGGGTAGCCACGCGCATGGTGGACCTGTTGCTGGAAAAGGGGCTGATGGAAAGGGGCAGGGACGAGGAGGACCGGCGCGTTGTGCTGGTATCCCTCTCGAGAAAAGGGGCGCGCATAGCGCGGCAGATCGAGGAGCACAACCGCAGCAGGATCGGCGACTTTCTGGCCGCCGTCCCCGAGAAGGAGAGGTACTACTTATTGGAGTTCCTGAAGAGATTGCAGGAGCAATTCGAAAAGGAAGATACTGCTTGAATTCCTTGCCCGCGAAGGGATATCGCGCAGGATGAAGCGAGCGCGACCGGACCAAGGACGGGTTGTCGCCGTTTACGAGCAGGTCGCACAGGACAGGCTGGATCGGTTGAGTCGGAAAGTGGGGTTTTGACGCAGTGAAGATATTTGAGTTTTTCGCCAACCAATCGGAGAAACGGCCCTGGCTGGTGGTGATCGCGGTAGTCCTGGTGACCGCTTTCCTCGCCGCGGGTTTTCCCCGCATTGAGACGGAGCTGAGCCAGGAATCCATGATGCCGAAGGGTTACGAGTCGATTCAGGCGTACGACGAGGTGAAGGACCTCGTCGGCGGCATTACCACCGAGACCATCCTCGTGGTGGCGGAAGACATCACGGAACCCGAGGTAGCCAGGGCGGTCTACGGCTTGAGCGTGGACAAGATAGTGGAGGCGGGCGTCGAGGAGGGGAACGTACTCAAGGTAGAGACCTACCTCGATTTCATCAAGAACAGGCTCCCCGAGATGATGAAGGCGGCGGGCGTCGAGAGCGACGTGGATATCAGCGTCGTCGACGACGCCATACTCGCGCAGTTCCTGCGGTTCTACCTGGACCCCGACCCGGAATCGCCTGTCGTGGACATGTTTGCCGGCTTCTTCGGTGACGGTTTCACCCCCGAGGCGCAAGCCCAGTTCCTGGCAGTACTCGAGAACAACAGCGAGAACATCGCGAATATCGTATCCGATGACAGGAGCGCGACCCTCATCAACCTGCAGCTCGATCCCGAGCTGACCCAGAACGAGCTGACGAGACTGGGCAAGGAGATACGCGAGTTCGTCGCGGACGAGTTCGGCGGCATCGCGGGCGTCGAGACCTACGTGACCGGCGAGGCCAGCAGCAGCCAGGACTCCCAGGAGTTCATGCAGAGGGAGACCACCAAGCTCATGGCCATCGCCTTCGCCTTCATCATGCTCATCCTCTATCTCACCTTCCGGCGTTTCTCCGACGTGGGCCTGCCCCTGCTCATCATCTTCGTGGCTATCTTCTGGCTCCTGGGGCTGATGGGTTGGGTAGGCCTGACATATACCACCATGAGCGTGGCCATCATGCCGCTCATGCTGGGAATCAACATCGCCTACGTCATCCACATCCTCAGCCGATACTACGAGGGGCGCGAGGACGGCCTCAGCGTCGACCTCTCCGCCACCACCGCCATCAAGACGGTGGGGGTGGCCGTATTCCTCACCGCCATCACCACCTTGATAGGTTTCTCCTCCTTCATGATCAGCGATATCCCGCCCATGCGGGATTTCGGGCTCTTGTGCATGCTGGGGATCGCCTTCAGCTTCCTCCTCTCGCTGACCCTTCTGCCCGCCATAGTGGTACTGAGGGACCGCGGGAAGAAGAAGGAGAGACTGGAATCTCACCTGGAGAATATGCGCGCCCGCCGCCGCGATGCCCGGTACGGACAGTACACCGACCGCGCCCTGGTGAGGATGGCCCTCGTCTCGGAGCGGCATCACTGGGCGGTGGCGATAATAACCCTGCTGCTCATAGCCTTTGCCGTCTTCGCCGTGTTCAACGTGAAGACCGGCGCCGACATCAGCAAGATGTTTCCCACGGACCTTCCCAGCATGCAGGCCAGCATCAAAATCACCGATATCTTCGGTCCTCAGAACAAGGACATCATCCTGGTGAAGGGGGACATCTACGAGCCCGCCAGCCTCGCCGCCATGCTCGAGCTGGAGGAGGCCATCCCGATCGATGAGCGCAACCTGCGAGACAGCGACGCTTACTTCGCCCGTGACAGGATCAGCTCCATCGCGGACTATGTGCTCATGGGGACCCCGGACGGCAAGGTGCCCGGCTCGCGCCAGGAGGTGGAGGCGATCGTGGAGCAACTGGCCGTGCACATGCCCGTCAGCGCCTTCGTGAACGAGGAGGGCACCACGGCTCTGGTCTATCTGACCTCGGGATTCCCGGACACGGAGGACGAGCTCAAGATCAAGACGGACATCATGCGCGACCAGTCCGCCGCCATCGCGGACGGAACCGATCTGGAGTTCTCCTCCACGGGCTTCACGGTGCTGATAGCGGACCTGATGGGCAGCATCCTGCCCACCCAGCTCGAGACCTCCGGCCTCGCCCTTCTCCTCTGCGCCCTCGTACTCATCATCGTGTTCAAGTCCTTCGTGTACGGCCTCGCTACCCTGGTAGTGGTGGTATGCGGCATGGTCGCCGAACTCATCTTCATCTTCGCCAAGGGCTGGTCCCTGGACATAATGACGGTGATGGTGGCCGCGCTGGTCATCGGGGCGGGTATAGACTTCGGCATCCACATCACCCACCGTTTCCGCGAGGAATTCCATGCCAACGGCAACGGCCTGGAGGACGCGCTCAAGAACACGGTGAAGAACGTCGGGCGCGCCCTGCTGGCCGCGGCTCTTACCACTTGCGGCGTCTTCGCCATCCTCGGCTTTTCCAACATGGGGATGATGCAGAGGTTCGGGTGGGCCACCACCGTGGGCCTGCTGGGCGCCCTTTTGGGGGCGATACTGGTGCTGCCCAGCGTGCTTGCCATCGTGGCCAACCGCCAGATGCGCAGGGAGTCCAGGAGGGCGGCCGCCGCGGTCGAGGATTGAGAGGGCGCTGCCGTCCGGTTTTTCTGGAGCCGGGTTTAAGCCCCGGCTCCATTCCTTTGACTCCACATGCGGGATGATCCAGAAGCGGGAGGGCTGTCGCATCCGCGCTGACACCCGGGATCGAACATGGTCTTTATCCCCGCCGTCTCTAACCTATAGAATGGCGCAAGGAGGTTGATATGGTCCTGGCCATAGCGGTGGTGATGGCCCTTGTCGCCACCACCATGATCAATTACAGCGGCTACATGCAGAAGAGGGAGCTCGACCAGCTCCCCCTCATCGGTTCGCAGAGACCCCTGGAGACGGTGAAGGCCTTCATCTCGTGCCGCCCCTGGCTGGAGGCCCAGGGGCTGCAGTTCGCGGGCACCTTCATCAAGGGGATAGCCGTCGGCCTGGCCCCGCTCTCCGTGGTGCAGCCCATAAACACCGCGGGAATAGCTGTGCTGGCGATGCTGGCCATAACCAAGCTGGGGGAGAGGCCGTCCATCTCGGACTGGCTTGGCATAGGCACCATCATCATCGGGCTCATCATACTCGGGCGCACCCTCATCGGGGTGCACACCAAGGCCTTCTCCTACAATCCCTTCGTGTTGTGGTTCTTCGTCGTCTTCTTCTTCGCCGCCGCGGGGGTGTCTCTTTACAACGGGTTCACGAAAAAGCACGCCAATGCCCCCAACCTCATCGCGGTGGCGTCGGGTGTGCTCATAGGCCTCAACGCGGTCATCATCAAGCTGGGCTGGAACGACATCGGCGGCCGTTTCTGGGAGCACGGCTTCCGCCACGCCCTGCTCTCCCCCTATCTCTACATCATCATCCTGCTGCCCTTCGTCACCCTGGTGCTCGACCAGGTCGCCATGCAGCGGGGCAAGGCCATCGTCGTGGTGCCGATAACCACGGGCATGTCCAATCTCATACCCATCATCATCGGCATCCTGGCCATGCACGAGCCCATGCCCTCCACGGCGGGCATGTTCACGCTGCGCCTGCTGTCCATCGTGCTGATCATCGGCGGCGCCATCATCTTATCCCTGCGCCGGGAGGAAGGTGAGGACCAGGATAAGCGAGCGCCGGGGGCGAGGACTCGCAGGCGCGGCAGGCTTATCGCGCGCCAAGCCGATGCCGGTTACGATGATAACCGCCCGGATCCGTCCCCACGCCCCACGGCATGAGAGGCGCATTGGAGATCGTGCCCCCGGCAGGAACGGATCAGCGCGCCTTCGTTTCGGGAATGGAGATGGAGCCGGTGAGAGGAATCGAACCTCCAACCGTCCGCTTACAAGGCGGGTGCTCTACCATTGAGCTACACCGGCCCACTACGCCTATTATATTAAACCAACGCAGACGCCATTGATTACCGGCGTTTCTACCCAGCGGGGTCATGTTTTGGTTTTTTCACATACCGGAGTACGCAAAATGCAGGAAAACCAATGTTGATGCGGGTTTAAAGAGAACGATTATGCAGGATACCCGGGTATGCAAAAAACAAGACCTGACCCCTACCCA
>JAQVFR010000002.1:61269-87293 GCA_028697145.1 Actinomycetota bacterium
TGACCCCTACCCATACCGCATCTCGTCCAGCAGGCGGCGGACTTCCTCGCTCACCCGGTCCTCGAGGGGATTGCGGCCGCCGCCGCCCATTCTCCTCATGTCCTCGCGCGTCTCGAGCAGCGCCTCTTTCGCCAAATCAAGCATGGACCGGGCATCGAGTGTGCGGGCCCCGAAGCCGCTCACCACGCCCTGCAGCGTGCGGTCGGAGCTGGCCACCGTGACCTCGCCGGCCTGCAGCAGCTGGCGCGCCAGGCCCTCGATAAGGGCATCGGCGGACTGTCCCCTGCGGGTGAAGACGACGTTTATCCCCCCGCTTTCCCGTTCGACCGGCGCGGGCTGGTTCGAGCCGGCGGCATCGAACACCACCACCAGCACGGCGAAATGATCGGGCGAGGCAAGGGGTGAGAGCTCCCTGAGCAGGCCCTCGCGCGCCGCGTCCTGGTCCTGGTCCATGATGGTGGCCAGTTCCGGGTGGGCGTGGATGAGGTTGTACCCGTCCACCAGGAGCGTCTTCATAGCCCCTTCCTCTGGCGCAGGGCCTCGTAGATGATGATCGCGGCCGCGACGGAGACGTTGAGCGAGGACACTTTCCCGTACATGGGTATGTGCACCAGGATGTCGCAGGTCTCGCGGACCAGGCGGTGCATCCCCTCTCCCTCCGATCCCATGACCAGCGCGAGGGGACCGGTCAGGTCCGCCTCGAAGCAGGTCTTCTCGGCACTCACGTCGGCCCCCACCACCCACATCCCCAGCTTCTTCAACTCCTTCATCACGCTCACCAGGTTGGGGATGGTGGCGATGGCCAGGTTCTCCACCGCGCCGGACGAGGAGTGGAAGACCGCCGGCGTTACCGGGGCGGAGCGGCTGCGCGGAAGGAGCAGGGCGTCCACCCCCGCCGCCTCGCAGGTCCTGGCCACGCTGCCCAGGTTGCGGGGGTCGGTGACGCTGTCGAGCAGCACCACGAAGGGGTCGTCCTTCCCTTCGAGGTCGCGGTAAACCGCCTTGAAGCTGGCGTAACGGTAGGGCTCGACCCTGAGGATCACCCCCTGGTGGGTATCGGATATGGCCAGGCGCTCGATCTCCCGGCGAGGCAGATAGCTCACCGCCAGGCGCCTGCCGCGGGCCGCGGCCTGGATATCGTCCAGCACTCTGCCGGGCTGCATGCCCTCGGCCAGGAGCAGCTCGTATACCTCCCGGTCGCCGCGCAGGGCTTCCAGGACGGCGCGCCTCCCCTCCACCTGTTCATATCTCAATGCCGCTCCAGCCTCCTTTGGATGATTGCCGGAAGGTTAAAGGACAGATGCCCGATGCAGGTCATTCGGGAGGTCCCACGTACTTCCAGCGCTGCCCCTCGCGCAGGTCGTCGACGCGTATCCCGAGTTCGCGCAGGCGGGCGCGGATGAGGTCGGCGGTCTCGAACTGCTTGTTGTTCCTGGCCAAGGTGCGCACCTCCAGGAGAAGCTCGATCAGCTCCTCCGGACCGGGCATATCGCCGCCGCTTTCAGCCCCCTCCGCCTTTACCTCTCCGTCCCCGGCCGTCTCCCTGCCGGGCGAGAACAGTCCCAGGACGTTGCAGAGTTTAAGCAGCGTGTCCCGGCCGTGGCTGGTCACCATGGGGGCCGCCAGCGTCTGGTATGCCTCCTGCTCTCCCAGGTAGGTGTTGAGCTCCTTCACCAGCTCGAAGACGATCCCTATGGCGCGGGCGGTGTTGAAGTCGTCGTCCATGGCCTCCTCGAAGCGCCGCTCGAAATCGAAGAAGGAATCGGAGAGCTCGACTTCCCTCTGGGTGCGCTGCGGAGCGGTCCTCGCCGGTGGCTTCGCCAGGAAGGCATCCAGCGCGAAGAGGCAGTTCTCCAGGCGCTCGTGAGCCCTGCGCGCCTCGTCCAGGGCATCGGGACCGAAGTCAATGGGGCTGCGGTAATGGGTCTGGAGGGCGAGCAGCCTGACCGCGTCGGCGGGATACTTCTTGAGGATGTCGCGCACCAGGATGATGTTGCCCAGTGACTTGGACATCTTCTCCTCCTGGATGTTCACGAAGCCGTTGTGCAGCCAGTAACGCACGAAGGGCTGAGTCCCGGCGTACGCCTCGGATTGGGCGATCTCGTTCTCGTGGTGGGGAAAGACCAGGTCCTGTCCGCCGCCGTGGATGTCGAATCCCATTCCCAGGAAGTGCAGGGACATGGCCGAGCACTCGATATGCCACCCGGGACGGCCCTTGCCCCAGGGGGACTCCCATGACGGCTCGCCCGGCTTGGAGGCCTTCCAGAGGGCGAAGTCCATGGGGTGTTTTTTTCTCTCGTCCACCTCGACCCGCTCTCCCGCCCGCATCTCCTCCAGGGCGCGGCCGGAGAGCTTGCCGTACCCGTCGAAGCTTTCCACGCGGAAATAGACATCGCCGTCCACGGCATAGGCGTAGCCCTTGTCCACCAGCGCCTGGATCATATCCAGCATGCGGGGTATGGTCTCCGTGGCGCGGGGGGTGATGTCGGGAGGGATCACGTCCAGGGCCCGCATGTCCTCCAGGAACGCCTCCTCGTAGTAGCGTGCGATCTCCTCCGGAGTCTTGCCCTCCTCGCGGGCGCGGTTGATTATCTTGTCGTCCACGTCGGTGAAGTTCTGCACGTAGAGGACCTCATACCCCTTGAAAGAGAGGTAGCGCCTGATGACGTCGAAGACGAGGTAAGCCCTGCCGTTGCCGACGTGGATATAGTTGTACACGGTGGGGCCGCACACGTACATGAAGACCTTGCCCTCTTCGCGGGGCACGAACGCCTCCTTGCGGCGGCTCATGGTGTTGTAGACGGTAAGGCTCACGGCGGGCCCCCGCTATCGTCGGGGGGCTCCCCGCGGGCGCCGCCGGCGGGGGGCATCTCGATGCGGTCCTCGACCTGGTGCAGCTCATCCTCGGCGCGGCGCAGTTTGTCCTCGGTTATCTCCAGCTCGAACTGGGTGGAGAGGATGCGGTCCTCGAGCTTCCTGATGAGCTCGTCCAGGGCCTCGATACGGTCCATGACCGGGTCGGGGATGAGCTCGTGGTGAAGGTCCACCACCGGCTCTCCCTCCTGCATGACCACCTTGCCGGGGATGCCCACCACCGTGCAGCGGGGGGGGACGTCGCGGATGACCACCGCCCCCGCGCCGACCTTGGAATCTTCCCCCACGGTGATGGGACCGAGCACCTTGGCGCCAGCGGCGATGACCACGTTCCTGCCGATGGTGGGATGGCGCTTGCCCTTCTCCTTGCCGGTGCCCCCCAGGGTAACACCCTGGTAGAGGGTGACGTAGTCCCCGACCTCCGCGGTCTCGCCGATGACCACGCCCATGCCGTGGTCGATGAAGACCCCCTTACCGATCTCCGCCCCGGGATGGATCTCGATCCCCGTGAGCAGGCGGCCCATGTGGGATATGATGCGGGGGACGACCGGGATGCCGTTCTCCCACAGCCAGTGGGCGACGTGGTGCAGCCACAAGGCGTGCAGCCCCGGGTAGGCCAGGATGATCTCCAGGGTGCTGCGGGCGGCCGGGTCGCGGTCCCTTACGGCCTCGATATCCTGCTTCATACTCTCCAGCAAAATAACTCCTTTACTCTTCGCACAATGCCCATTATATCGGAGAGTAAGGAGTATTTTTAAGCACGGCATGCTTTACCCGGCGTTTGTCTGAGGTAATAGGAGGTGGAGCCGGCCGGTGGTGGGCGAGGGCGGGGGTGGGCAGATGCGGCGGGCCAGCCGGTAGGTGGGGCATCGCGCCTTCCAGGGCGTGGTGGCGGTAAGGGCGCAGTGACGGCAGGACACCAGGAGTTGTGTGCTCCACTGCGCGGCCAGCAGGGAGGCGTAGGCGGCGAGCCTCTTCCCGTCCCCCCAGGCCGCGGTCAGCGGCAGCAGCAACATGCCTCCGATGGACAGGCCTTCGGCGGCATAACCGACCCGGGTGAGGGTGCGGTCGGGCTGGGCAGGGAACATGCGCGCCGCCAGCACGCCCAGGTTGTAGAACTCGCACCTCTTCCCATAATGCTCGCAGCGCGTGCAGATGAGGTACTTGCAGAGGGTGAACCACGAAGCGGTGGCCGCAGCCCACAGGGGGAGCAGCCCGCGGCGGTAACGCGCGACGAGATAAGCCCCGGCGCCGATAGCCGCAATGCCGGCAGCGCTCTCCACGGCGATGGCCGCGCGCGGCACCTCGCACCATTCCTGTACCGGCGCTACCTCCGTCTCATTCACCTCCACCGGGATTGACCTGGCCCATCGTCTCCAGCGCACGGTGCATGCGGCTGATGCTTTCGTCCTTGCCGAGTACGGCCAGGAGATAATGCAGGCCGGGGCCCCTGTCCCTGCCGGTCAGGGCCACCCGTAGGGGCATGAAGACCTCCTTGGGTTTCAGGTCCCGGTCAGCGAAGTGCTGCTTGATCTTTGCGATGACATCGTCCGCGTCCTCGATGCTGTCTATATCCACGCCCCCCATGACCTCGACGGCCTCCGCTATCACCTTCGCCGCCACCTCTCCGTGCATCCACTCCGCCGCGCGTCCTTCCGGCACGATCGGCGGCCCATATGGTTCGAGGTAGGCGGGCAGGTCACCCAGGGTCGTCAAATTGTCCAGCACCGATTCGACCATGACCGGGAAGCGAGGGTCGCCGGACCAGTCCGGCGCGAAAGCCGCCGCCTCCTCCACCAGCTCTTCCAGGTCCATGCGGCGCAGGTGCTTGCCGTTCAGCCAGTCGAGGCGCTGCTTGTCGAACACGGCCGGGCTGGCCGAAAGGTCCCCGATGTCGAAGAGGCGAAGGAGCTCCTGCAGGCCCAGCACCTCCCTGTCCTCGGGCGGCGACCAGGATAGCAGCGCCAGGTAATTGGTGAGGGCCTGCGGGAGATATCCCATCTCCCGGTATTCGCGCACTCCCGTGGCGCCGTGGCGTTTGCTCATCTTGGCCCCGTCCGGCCCCAGCAGCAGGGAGTGGTGGAGGTAGACGGGCACGGGATATCCGAGGGCATCGAAGAGCATGACGTGCCGCGCCGTGTTCGTGAGATGGTCCTCTCCGCGTATGACGTGGGTGATCCCCATGGTGGCGTCATCCACCACCACCGTGAAATTAAATCCGGCCGTGCCGTCCGAACGCACGATGATGAAGTCGCCTACCGCACCGGGGGGGAAGCGTACGAATCCCCGCAGCAGGTCCTGGAACGCCACTTCTCCTCGGGGAGCGCGGAAACGCAGCGCCGGGCGCCTGCCCTGCGCCTCCTTTTCCGCTCTCTGCTGCGGCGTGAGGTCACGGCACGTGCCCCCGTATATGGGCGTGCGCCCCTGTGCCAGCGCCACGCGCTTGCTCTCCTCCAGCTCCTCCGGGGTACAGTAGCACGGGTATGCCATCCCCGCCTCCACCAACCTCTGGGCGTGCTGGCGGTATATCTCGCCACGCTCGCTCTGGCGGTAGGGGGTATGCGGTCCAGCGATGTCCGGCCCCTCGTCCCAGTCCAGGCCGAGCCAGTGCAGGTCGTCGAGGATGGACGCCTCCAGCTCGCGGCTGGAACGCGCGGCATCGGTATCCTCCACGCGCAGGACCATCGCCCCGCCCTGCGCGCGCGCGAACAACCAGTTGAACAGCGCCGTACGGGCTGAGCCCAGGTGGAGCATGCCCGTCGGCGACGGCGCGAACCTCACCCTTACCATCATCCCACCTCCCCGCCGGGCATGAGGGCGGCTTCCAGGTTCATATCGCTGTTTCCCAGAATATACCTTCCCCCCCAGGAGCGGTGCCCAGCCCCGCTCCTGGGCCGGATGACGCCACCTCCATACCGTCGTGCCGTCCGGCCACCGACGATATTTCCGACCCTCTCCATGTTCCCAGCCGATTCCCGCATCGCCTCAGGCGCCGCCTTGCCCCGTTCCCTGGCCCGGGCTGATGGTCCCTTCCACCATGAAGCGCACGTGCTCGCCGATGTCCACGGCATGGTCCGCGATACGCTCGAAGAACCTCGCCACCATGACCACGCGCACCGCCACCTCCAGGTCCTCCTCGCGGCCGCGGTCGAACTCGCGGAAGAACTTGCGGTTGAGCTTGTCCACCGCGTCGTCCATGGCATCAAGCTCCAGGGCCATCTCCACATTCCGCTCCTTGAAGCATTCGATGGAGCGCTCCACCAGCCGCACGGCGCGGCGCGCCATCTCGTCTATAGCCTCGCGTATCCAGAGGCTGAGGTAATCCGCCGGGATGTGTTTCACGGCGGTGGCGATGTCCTCGCAAAGATCCGCCACGCGCTCGAAGTGCTGGGCCATGCGCATGATGACGATGATCATGCGCAGGTCCACGGCGACCGGCGCCTGCCTGGCGATTAGCTCCAGCCCCCCCTCCTCGATGTGGTCGATGTAGTCGTCGAAGACGTCGTCGCCCGCGATGATCTCGTCCGCCATCTCCCGGTCCAGGTTGATAAAGCATAGGCGGGTCCTCTCGATGGCCTCCAGGAGATCGCTGCCCATTCGCAGCGTCTCCGCGTACAGCTCGTCGAGCTGCTCATGAAAGTCTCTCCTTATCTCCAAGCCATCACCCTTTCCCCCTATCCGAACCTTCCGGTTATATAGTTCTCGGTCCTTTTATCGGTGGGGTTCGTGAACATGGTGTTGGTATCGCCGAACTCCACGATACGCCCGGGCTGCCCCTGCTCCTCCACCAGCATGAAGGCGGTGTGATCGCTCACCCTTGCCGCCTGCTGCATGTTATGGGTGACGATTACCATAGTATAGTTCTTTTTCAGCTCGGCCATGAGGTCCTCTATCTTCTGGGTGGAGATGGGGTCTATGGCGGAGCAGGGCTCGTCGAAGAGTATCACCTCCGGCTGCACGGCGATGACCCTGGCGATGCACAGGCGCTGTTGCTGCCCGCCCGACAGGCTCTGCCCCGACCTCTTCAGGATCTTCTTCACCTCGTCCCACAGCGCCGCCTTCTTAAGGCTGTCCTCCACGATGAAGTCCAGCTTCTCATTGTCTTTCATCCCGACCAGGCGGGGGCCATAGGCCACGTTGTCGTAGATACTCTTGGGGAAGGGATTGGGCCTCTGGAAGACCATGCCCACCCTGCGCCGCAGGGAGATGACGTCGTATCCCGCTCCCAGGATGTTCTCCCCGTCCAGGATTATCTCTCCCTCCACGCGGCTGCCCTCGATGAGGTCGTTCATGCGGTTGAGGCAGCGAACCAGGGTGCTCTTTCCGCATCCCGAGGGGCCGATGAGGGCGGTGATGCGGCGGGACGCGAAGTCAAGCGAGATGTCCTCCAGGGCCATGAAGTCGCCGTAGAACATGGTAAGGTTCTTGATCCGCATCTTGTTCCCGTCGCCGTTGCCGCTCATCTCAACCTCCCAGTGATTTCCTCTTACTATAGTATGCGGCCAGCCTGCGCGTGCCGAAATTTATCGCGAAGAGCAGGATGAGCAGGATGGCCGCGCCGCCGTTCACTATGCTGCGGTAATCGGGCACGATGGCCTCGCTCTGCACGTACCATATATATCCGGCCAGGGGAGCCGCCGGGTCGAAGGGGCTCAGGGGGACGGCACGCACGAATACCCCCACGGTGAAGATGACCACCGCCGACTCGCCCATGATGCGCCCTAGGGGGAGGATGGTGCCGGTGATGATCCCCGGCATGGCGCTGGGCAGCACCACCTTCTTCACCGTGGTCCAGCGCGTCGCCCCCAGGCTCATGGAGGCCTCGCGGTAGGTCCGCGGCACCTGGCGCAGCGCCTCCTCCGCGCTGCGCAGGAATACGGGCAGGTTGAGCAGGGCCATGGTGATGGCCCCGGCCAGCAGGCACGTCCTCCAGTTGAGGTAGAAGAGGAACATGGTCATGCCGAAGATGGCGAAGACGATGGAGGGAACGGTCCCCAGGCTGTCCAGGCAGAAGCGGATGAAGCGCGTGAAGCGGCCCTCGCGCGCGAATTCGGCGAGGTAAATGGCCGCCCCCACGGAGACCGGAAGAGAGATGAGCATGGTCAGGGCGACCAGGTAGAGGGTGGAGACGACCATGGGGCCGACGCCGCCGCCCTCCTTGAGCGCCTGCGGCTTGCCGGCGAAGAACGAGGGGTTGACGGCGGCGATGAGACCGCGCGCGAAGATCTCGATGACGATGAAGGCCAGTATTCCGAGGGCGATGACGCCCACGATCCAGAAGGCGGCGGTCGCGATGCGGTCGGCCTTCCTGGGGTCCATCTCATCCCTCCTTCCGGCGCGTTATGAGCCTGATGCAGAGGATGAGTACCATGGACAGGATTAGCAGCACCAGGGCCTGGGCGAAGAGGGCGGCGCGGAAATTCCCCACCGCCTCGCCCATGTTGGTGACCAGGTTCGAGGTAAGGGTCCCCGTGGGCTGGAAGGGGTTCAGGGTGAACTGGCTGGAGTTGCCCACCACCATCTGCACCGCCATGGTCTCCCCGATGGCCCTGCCCATGCCCAGGACCACCGCCACCAGGATCCCCTCGCGCCCTGCGGGGAGCAGCACCTTGCGGATGGTCTGCCAGCGCGTGGCGCCCATGGCCACGCTGGCTTCCTTCAATTCCGGTGGAAGAGAGCCCAGGGTCTCCGCCGCCAGGGCGGTTATGGTCGGCAGGACCATCACCGCCAGCACGATGGAGGCGGCCGCGATGCCGTATCCGGCCGAGTTGGTGATACCGGCGATGAAGGGCACCAGGATGATCAGCCCGAACCAGCCGATGACCACCGAGGGTATGCCCGCCAGCAGCTCCACTCCCCTGCGTATCAGGTTCCCCATCCTGGCGGGGGCCACCTGATCCAGGAAAACCGCGGTGCCGATGCCCAGGGGAGCGCCGATGAGCAGCCCGCCCGCGGTGCTGAGCAGCGTCCCCACCAGGAAGGCCAGCATCCCGAACTGGCCCTTATCCGGGTTCCATGCCGCGGAGAAGAGGTTGGGGATGCCGATCCTGGTGATGGCGGGGATGCTCTCCTTGAAGATGAAGAGAAAGATGAGCAGGATGGCCAGGAAGGAGAGGGAGGCGCACGTCATCAGGAGCATCCTGACGGGTTTCTCGCGCGCCATTTCCGCCCCTCACTCGTCTTTCAGCCCGATGACCGGGATGTACTCCTGGGCCACTACGCCCAGCTGGAACTCCTCCGAGAGGAGGAACGAGATGAACTGCGAGGTGGTCTCGGTCGGCGGTCCGCACGTAAGCAGGTGGAGGTAGCGGGAGAGCTTGTAGCTGCCGTCCAGGACGTTCTCGTTGGTCGCCACAACCCCGTCGTAGCTCAGGGGCTTGATGGAGGAGTTCACGTAGCCTATGGAGACGTAGCCGATGGAATTGGGCGTGGCGGCGACGGTCTCCCTCACGATACCGTTGCTGTTGCTCTCGATGGCGGAGCCGACCACGTCCTCGTCATCCAGGGCCTCCTTGTCGAACATCTCCCGCGTGCCCGACGCCCGGTCCCTGACCACCACCAGGATGTTCCTGTCGGGCCCGCCCAGTTCGCTCCATTTGGTGACCTTTCCGGTGAAGATGTCCTTGACCTGCTGGCGGGTGAGATCGTCCATCGGTACGCCGGGATGCGTCACGACGACGATGACGTCCAGGGCGACGGGTCGATCCGCCAGCCTGTCGTCTTCCTCCTCGGGCTTAAGGTCGCGCGAGCTGATGGCGATGTCCACGATGCCCTCCTTGACCTGGGCGATACCCACGCTCGATCCTCCCCCCTGCACCAGCACCGTCTTGTCGCCGTGTAAGTCCATGTACCGGTCCGCGCCCTCCTGCGCCAGGGGAAGCAGGGTGGTGGAGCCCGAAACCCTCACCACGTCCGTACCCCATACGCTGCAGCCGGAGGAAGACAGGGAGAGGAAGAGGAGGAGGACGAGAACGCATGCCGCGACGCATGCGCGAGCGAATGCTTCTCTTCTCAAAAGAAAAGGCGCCTTTCCCTCGTTGTTATCCGCATCGGCTCGACACGGCCGCCTGCGAGAGGCGGGATGTCGATAATATTAAATCAACCCTGGCTTACAGCTTGTTTAAGAAAAGGTTAACGGAAGGTAAACGCCCGTCAGTTAATCCGGCCCGTTCTGCAACCCTTCCGGCCGCTCGCCTGACTGGCTTTTTCACGCCATGGAGCAAGTTCCGTTCCCGCGTCTTGCTTTCTGCTCCGCAGGTGTGAAAGGCCGGAGCCGGCGACAGAAGCCGCTACCCGGGGGCGGATATCCATATCCAGGCAATCGCACCTGCAAGCAGCGCGTACCCGGAAACGTGGGGCCAGGTCTTGCTTGCCATGCATACTGGAGTACGCATTATCCCCGCCTGTCCTTTCATCAGCCGAACCTGCCGGTTATGTAATGCTCCGTCCGTTCGTCCGCGGGCTTGGTGAAGATGGTGTTGGTGTCGCCGTATTCCACTATCCTGCCCGGGTCTCCCTGCGCCTCGATCATGAAGAAGGCCGTGTAGTCACTAAGGCGGGCCGCCTGCTGCATATTGTGGGTGACGATGACGATGGTGTAGCGGGACTTCAGCTCCGACAGCAGGTCCTCGATTCTCTGGGTCGCGATGGGGTCGAGGGCGGAGCACGGCTCGTCCAGCAGGATGACCTCCGGCTGCACCGCCAGCACGCGAGCGATGCACAAGCGCTGCTGCTGCCCGCCGGAGAGGGCCAGGGCGGAGGTGCGCAGCTTGTCTTTCACCTCCTCGAACAGGGCGGCGCTCTTCAGGCTCTCCTCCACGATGCCGTCCAGGACCTCGCGGTCCCGTATTCCATAGAGCCTCGGCCCGAAGGCCACGTTGTCATAGATGGTCTTGGGGAAAGGGTTCGGCTTCTGGAAGACCATGCCCACCCTCTTGCGCAGCCCCACCACGCTGAAGTTGCGGCCGTAGATCTCCTCTCCCTCCAGGGTCACGCGTCCCTCCACCCGGCTGCCGTCTATGAGATCGTTCATGCGGTTGAGGCAGCGCAGGGCCGAGGACTTGCCGCACCCCGAGGGGCCGATGATGGCCGTGATGCAGCACTTCCTTATATCCAGGTTCACGTCCTCCAGCACCTTGAAGTCCCCGTAGTAGAGGTCCACGTCCCTGAGCTCGAACTTGTATCCGTTTTCCGGCATATCAATTCACCATTCCCAGTCTCTTCCGATACGTGCGGGCGATCATCCTCGCGGCCAGGTTCAACGCCAGCACCACGAGCAGGAGGAAGGCGGCCTCCCCGTTGGCTACGCGCATCCAGTCGGAGACCAGGGCGCCCTCCGTGTAGGTATGCCATATGTGGGCGGCCATGGGGGCCGCGGGCTGCAGGGGCGAGGTCGGGGCCTTGCGCACGAATATGCCCACGGTATAGATGACCGCGGCGCTCTCCCCCACGATCCTTCCCATGGTCAGGACGATGCCCGTGGTTATACCCGGCATGGCGCTGGGAAGGACGATCTTCTTCGCCGTCTCCCAGCGGTTTGCTCCCAGGCCCATGGCGGCCTCGCGATAGGAGCGGGGCACCGCCAGGGTGGCCTCCTCGGTGGTGCGCATCACCGTGGGCATGTTGAGCAGGGCAAGGGTGAGGGCCCCTGCCAGCAGCGAATATCCGAGACCGAAGTAGATGACGAAGAGCACCATGCCGAATATCCCGAAAACCACCGAGGGCACGGTGGAGAGAGAATCCGCCCCGAAGCGCACCAGCCTGGTTATCCTTCCTTCCTTCGCGAACTCGGTCATGTACACGGCAGCGCCTACACCCAGCGGGACCACGATGGCGATGGTCAGGAGGGCCAGGTAGAACGAGGATACGACCATGGGCCAGATGCCCCCGCCCTCCTTCATGGCCTGGGGCTTGCCGAAGACGAAGCCCGGTGCCAGCGCCGCCGCGATGCCCCGGTAGAGGATGACGAAAATGATGAAGGCGAGTATGCCCAGGCCGATGAGGGCGAGCGTCCACACGGTCGCCGTGGCCGTGCGGTCGAGGAGTTGCGCCCTCCTCTCGCTCCTGGTGATATTGGCCTGGATTATCCCCTCGATGCGTTCGTCCCTGATTTCGCAGACGTCCCCGGCCAAGTCCACGCGCGGCTGCGTCTCTTGCGTCTTCACCTCGGACTCCAGGTCGGTGGTCACCTTACCACTTCCTTCCGGTGCGTCACCAGCCTCACCAGCAGGATGAGCAACATGGCCATGAGCAACAGCACCAGCCCCATGGCGAAGAGGGAGGAACGCTGTAATCCCGTCGATTCGCCCATCTCGATGAGTATCTTCGTGGTCATGGTGTGCGTGGGGGTTGTGAGGCTCGTCGGGAAAGCGGTGGCGGGGCCGATGACCAGGGCCACGGCCATGGTCTCCCCGATGGCCCTGCCCATGCCGAGGATGACCGCCACCAGCAGGCCCGGCTTCGCCGCCGGGAGAAGGACGCGGCGGATCATCTGCCACCTCGTCGCTCCCATGGCCAGCGCCGCCTGTTTGTGGGACTCCGGCACCGCCTCCAGGGCGTCCTTGGCGATAGCGGTTATGGTCGGGAGGACCATAATGGCCAGGATGATAGAGGCAGCGAGCAGTCCGGTGCCTGTGCTGCCCGTGGCCGACCTTATCCACGGCACCATGATCGTGAAACCCAGCCAGCCGAGGACGATGGAAGGGACGCCGGCCAGAAGCTCGACGCCCCTCGTCGCTATCGACCGAACCCGCCGGGGGGCCATCTGGGTCAGGAACAATGCCGAGCCGATGGCAAGGGGGGTGCCCAGGAGGAGCCCCCCGACGGTGGTCGCCAGAGTGCCAGTCAAAAAGATGAGCATGCCGTACTGGCCGCTCTTCGGGTTCCAGGTCGCGCTGAACAGGTTGGCGGGGCCGGCCCCGGTGAAGGCTGGTATCGCCTCCCTGGCCACGAAGAAGATGATGAGGATTATCCCCAGCACCGTCATCATGGCCAGGGTGAAGAGCGTCTTCCTGACGATCCACTCCCTGTCGATCACGCCCTGCAAAGCCGGCCCCCCTTGCCCTTCGTCAGCAACGCATCCCGCTCATTCCTCATCCGCCTAGATCTCCGTCATCGGGATGTACTCTTGGGATACGACATCGTTCTGGAATCCGTCCGAGAGCACGAGATCGAGGAAAGCCCCGGCCAGGCCCGTGGCCTCTCCCCTGGTGAACATGTGCAGGTAACGGGAGAGGGGATAGCTTTTATCGACCGCCGTCACCTTGCTGCCTTCGACACCATCGTATTTCAGAGCCTTTACCGAACTGTCCAGGTAACCGAGGGAGATATACCCGACGGAGAACGGCGTGGAGGACACGGTCTGCCTCACGATGCCGTTGCTGTTGCATTCGATGGCCCCCGCCATGGGCGCCTCTTTCCTCAACGCCTTCTCGTCGAACATCTCCCGGGTCCCCGAGGCTTCGTCGCGCACGACCACGTTTATGGCCTGGTCGGGGCCGCCGACATCCTTCCAGTTGGTTACCTTGCCGGTGAAGATGTCGAAGACCTGGTCGGCGGTGAGGCCTTCCAGGGGCACATCGGAGTGCACGATGACCACGATGACGTCCAGCGCTATCTCGTGGTCCACCAGCCCCAGGCTCTTCTCCTCGTCCTTGAGCCCGCGCGAGGCGTTCCCGATGTCCACCACGCTCTCGGCCACGTTGGAGATACCCACGCTGGAGCCGCCGCCCTGCACGTTTACGGTCACGCTCGGGTTCTCGTCCATGAACATGTCCGCCGCCTCCTGGGCGAGAGGGAGCACGGTGGTGGAACCCGAGAGGTTCAGCGTCCCGGAGAGCTTCGGCTCCTCCGGCTGCGCTGTTCCGTTGTCGCTCTCACCGCAGCCCGCGGCGGCGAACACCAACATCAAGGCCACCGCCAGCGAGACCGCCGTGATCAGTCCCAGTCTCTTCTTCGTCATTCCCTTCCTCCTTTTTCGATGCTTTTCCCATACCCTGATACGCTTACTTGGTCCGAAAATACGCCTCGGCATCCTCTCGTCTCATCGCTTTTACTCATTCCACTGCCCATTAAAGACGCGGTGGATTAAAAACGGGTGTAATCAGGTTAAATTCCCGGCAAAATGACGGTTAAATCCAGGTTAATCCGGAGCCGGACGGAGGAGGCGCGAAGCAGCGCATGCTGGCGGAAAGTGCGGCGTTGAAGCCTGCCGGGAACAAACCGGAAATGCGGGTCAACCGCGGGGCCTCAAGCCTTCGGCAGGTTCATGGAAAAGGTGGAGCCTTCCCCCTCCTCGCTGCTCACCGTCACCGTGCCGCCATGGAGCTCGACGATGTGCTTGACGATGGAGAGGCCCAGGCCCGTGCCGCCGGTCTCGCGGGAGCGCGCCTTGTCGACGCGGTAAAACCTCTCGAAGACACGGGGAAGCTCGTCGCGGGGGATGCCGATGCCGTCGTCTTTCACCTCGGCGACCACGCCTTCTCCCGCCCGGCCGGGGTATGCCGCGACGACGACCCGGCCCCCCTTGCGGTTGTACTTGACCGCGTTGTCTACGAGGTTGTTCAAAGCGGTCCCGAGGAGGCGGCGGTCGCCCGTTATGGTTACGTCCCCCTCCTCCAGTTCGAGGTCCAGGCGCACCCCGTAATCCTCCGCCAGTTTGGCCTTGGAATCCAGGCACTCCCGCAGTAGCTCCGCGAGGCTGAATGCCTCCGGCTGCAGCGCCGACTCCCTGGCCTCCAACCTGCTCAGGGCGAGAAGGTCCTCTATGAGCTGGGAGAGGCGGCCCGTCTCATGGTCCAGGCCCGCCAGGAAGCGTTGTGCACGTTCTCTCTCCTCCATGGCGCCGCCCAGCAGCGATTCAGTGAGGGCGCGTATGGTGGCGACCGGCGTCCGCAGCTCGTGGGATACGTTGGCCACGAAATCCTGCCTTATCTGGTTAAGGCTCTTCAGCGCGGTTATATCCTCGATGGCACTGACCGTGGCCACCACCCGGCCTTCGACGCCGATAACGGGATCCGACTTCAGGTGGAGCGACATGCGCCGCGGATATATCAGCTCGATCTCGTCGTCCACGCTTTCTCCGGCCACCGCGCGCGAGACGGTCCGGTCTAGCTCGCGGCTGGAGAAGACCTCGATGGTACGCCTCCCGGTGGCTTTGTCACTCTCTACGCCGAGGATGCTCTCCGCGGCCGGATTGAGGAGCACGATCCTGCTCTCGGAATCGGTGACCATCACCCCGGCCGAGATGTTGTTGAGGACCGCCTCCAGCTTGCCGCTTTCCTGCACCGCCTCCTCCACCATGCGGCGCACCTCCTCGGCCATGGTGTTAATGCCCCGCGCCAGGTCCGAGAACTCCTCTATGTCCGGCTCCGCCACCCTGCGTCCCAGGTCTCCCCCTGCCAGTCCTGAGGCCGCTTCCCTCATGCCGTCGAGGTCCGTGCCCACGGTCTTGCTCGTCCATATGCTCACCGTGACTACAACCACTAGCAGCACCCCGAAGGCGGCGAGAAAGATCCACCATACCTGCAGGACCACGGGCGTGACGTCCTCCTCCTCGAGCGCTACGCGGGCTATGCCGACTACCTCACCGTCCACCGTGACGGGGGCGGCGGCATAGATGAACGCCTTGCCGAGGGTGCGCGATTCGCGCCGGGCGGAATCGACCCTTCCCGCGAGGGCGGCCGCGACCTCGGGGCGCCCGGCATGGTCCTCCATCTCCTCGGCGGGGAAATCCGAGTCGCCGAGCACCGTCCCCTGCGTGTCTATCAATGTCAACCGCACCGGCAGGTTCCCAGCCAGCATCTCCATTTCCCCGTCGATCTCGTGCGATGTCATCTGTCCGGTGAAGAAGCGCTGGAAGTCGCGGCCAAAAAGTTCCGCCTGCTCTTCGAGGTTGTCCTGCTCCGTGCCAATAGTGTAAGAGCGAATGGGTATGATGACCAGGAGTGAGACCGCAATGAGAACGGCCGCGATTATGAGCGAATACCTGAAGATGAGGATGCGCTTGAGGCTCTTCATCGAGACTGTCCGCCCGGCTCGAAGCGATAGCCGACCCCGCGTACGGTGACGATGCGTGTGGGGTTGGCCGGGTCTTTCTCTATCTTCTCCCTCAGGCGCCGGATGTGCACGTCGAGGGTCTTGGTCTGGCCGTAGAAATCACCCTCCCAAGCCTTGTTCAACAGGTACTCGCGGGCCAGGGCCTTGCCGGGATAGCGCATGAAAAGTTCCAGGAGGCGGTATTCCATGAGGGGCATGACCACCACTTCACCGTCCACCACGACCTCGTGCCTCTCCTCGTCCAGGACGATGCCGCCCACCTCCAGGCGTCCCTCCGACCGCTCCGCGGGTGCCCTGTCGGTCCTCCGCAGCACGGCACGTATGCGCGCCAGCAGCTCGCGCATGTTGAAGGGCTTGGTGACGTAATCGTCCGCGCCCATCTCCAGGCCGAGGATCTTGTCGACGTCGGAGTCCTTGGCGGTGAGCATGATCACCGGCGTAGCGCGTCCCTGCCTTATGCGGCGGCATATCTCCATGCCGTCAACGCCGGGGAGCATGAGGTCGAGAAGGACGAGGTCGTAAGGGCCCCTTTCGTACATCTCCCAGCCAGCCTCGCCGTCCAGGGCTATCTCGACTTCGTAGCCTTCCTTCTCGAGGCTGAACCCCACCGCCTCGGCAAGCGGCCTCTCGTCCTCGATTATCAGTATCCTCTTCAAGGCGCCCCTTCCATTCGAGCTTGCCACGCCTTTAATATAACCACCCTTCGCCTACTTTCAAGCTTTATCCTTGTGGCGCGTCCACGAGGCGAGTAGTCTCACAGAAAATGGATGCGATCCGTGCGCGCACGTCCGTAACGGGATATATCAGGCAATGCGCGCCGGCCCTGCACCAGGAGACGCGAGGAACGCTTACGGCGCGCTCGCGCCGTAAGCACGTGTTCCGGGCGCAAAAGGGGGGCGGGAGTCCCCGCCCCCCGCTCATCGGGCTGACTATATACTATACCCTCTCCCACAGGGTGGCGTTGCCGTTGCCGAAACCGCCGCAGAGGGTGGCGATGCCGCGCTTGGCGTCCGCGAAATCGGTCTTCATGATGTTGCTCAGGGTGATGACGATGCGGCAGCCGGACTCTCCCAGGGGATGCCCCAGGGCGAGCGCGCCTCCCCAGACGTTTATGTTGTCGAAGGGGGCGTTCTCTCCGATGCCCAGCTCGCGGATGACCGCAAGGGACTGGGTGCCGAAGGCCTCGTTGAGCTCCCAGACGTCGATATCGTCCACGGTGAGGCCCTTGCGCTCCAGCAGCTTTTTCGTCGCCGGGACGGGACCGTAGCCCATGACCGTCGGATCGCATCCCGCCATCACGCCTCCGCCGTACCTGAGGTGATAGGAGAGTCCCAGTTCGTCCGCTTTCTCGCGGCTCATGAAGAGGGCGGCGCAGGCGCCGGTAGTCAGCGGCGAGCTGATGGCCGCGGTCACCTTTCCGTCCGGCCTGAAGGCCGGCTTCATGGACGCCATCTGCTCCAGGCTTGGATTGTCGCGGATCCACTGGTCCTTATCCACCATCCACTCGTTCCCGGCGTCGTCCAGCCCTTTCACCGGCACGATCTCGTTCGCGAACTTGCCCGCATCCCTGGCCGCGGCGGCCTTGAGGTGGCTGTGGTAGGCCATGAGCTCGGCGTCGGCGCGCGAGATGTTGTAGAGGTCCGCGATCTTCTCCGCCGTCGGCCCCATGGGCAACCCGGCGGGGTCGTAGTACTCGGCTATGCGTGGGGGAAAGTCCATGCCCATGGCCATGGGCACGTTCATCATGTCCTCGGCCCCGGAGGCGATGAAGATGTCCCCCTCGCCGGCCATGATGGCGCGGCAGGCGTGCTCGATGCAGGACATCCCGGAGGGGCACTGCTGGTTCACGCCGTTGGTGGGGACGCTGTCCGGCAGGCCGGACGCCAGCCAGCCCAGGCGCGCGATGTCGTTCTGCATCCCGGTCTGGTTGGCCGTTCCGCAGAACACCGCCTCGATTTCCTCCGGCTTCACCTGGGGGTTGCGCTCGAACAGGGCTTTGTAGACGTAGGTCAGAAGCTCGTCGGGCCGCAGGTTCCTCGCCCATCCCTTCTCGGGGTGTGCCCTGAAGTTGGGAGTCCTCACTCCGTCAACCAGGACCGCTTCCTTGATCTCTGCCATGTCTGATCTACCTCGCTTTCCGCTTTTCTTCCGGCCTGTTGCAACAAGCCATGGCCGATGATTTCCTTCTCTGGTTACCGAGAGGTAGCGATATTATATCAGATTTGCGCCATGGGATACGCGCTTAATGAGTCGATCCAAACTGACGATATGGCGCCCGTCGCCCGGGCTCCACGGCTTTGAAAGCCGCTTCCGCCTCGACCGTGCCTCCTCCATGGACAGGTGATTTCCGCGCAGGAACGTGGCGGCGGACTTCGTCAACCGTTCGATCCGCCGGGGCCGGACTTCGCGGGCAGGAGCGAGCCGAGGAGCTTCCTGTCCTCCATGTCGAAGGTGCGCAACAGGAGCAGCGCGGCCAGGTAGACGAGGAAGAACGCTATCAACATCATGGGCAGTGGCAGGACGTTGCGCAGCGGCAGCATGCCGAGGGCGGCGGTGAGCGAGGCGACCAGGGGTTTCCAGAGATTGAAGATACGCGGGTGCAGCCGCATGTGTTTCCACGAGAAGAAGATGGTGATCCCGAAGAGGCACGCCTCGGCGACCAGGGTGCTTACGGCCGCTCCCACCATCCCCAGCAGGGGGGCGAGCAAGAGGCACAACGCGGTGTTTATGCCCGCGCAGAGCAGGATGGCTATGACCGAGAACCTCTGCTTGTACTGGGAGTTCATGAGATCGATCAGCGGGATATAAGCGAAGCTGAAGAGGGGGATGGCGGCGAGTATCCACAGCGCCGTGCCGGCGCTGCTGTAGGACTTGCCGTAGACCGCGGAGATGATCTGGGGCGCGTAGATCGCCAGCAGCCCCGAGAAGGGGAGGCTCAGGCAGGCCAGGTACTTCACCACCAACCTTATGGCGTCCTTTTGCCTGTTGTCCGAGGATCTCCCGATCCTGGCAAGGAAGGGGAACACGGCCGTCATGCAGGTCGCCGGGATGATCGCCAGCATCCAGATCACCCGGTAGGCGGAGCTGAAGAGCCCGGCCTGTTCGTCGCCCTTGAAGATAGAGAGCAGCACGGTGTTGGAGTACCCGAAGAGAAAGGTCAGCACGCCTATGATCCCGAAGGGCAGGGCGCCCAGTGCCATGCGCTTCCAGAAAGCCAGGTCGAAGGTGAAAACCGGTTTCCCCAGTTTGCGGGTGAGGATGATGAAGTCCATGGCCATGGAGATGGTGGCTCCCACCATCATGGCGAAGGCGATCCCCATGAGACCGTAACCGCTGAAGAGAAGGGCCGTGCCCACGCCGAAGGTCAGCAGGATATCGACCATGTCCACCAGTGCCTGGTATTTCATCACCTCGAAGGCCTGGAAGATAGCGTCGAAAAAGCGCCTGAGGCCGGTGAAGACCAGGAGGCTCAACCCGATAAGGAATAGAGGTATGCGCGTATCCGGAGCCCGGGGGGTGAGAGCCAGGATCATGGCCACGATGCCCATGCTCGCGACGCCCGCGATGAGGCGCAGAACCGAGAGGTCTCCGATATACTTGGCCACGTCCTCCCTGTGATTGGTGAGTTCCCTCACCACCATCTTAGGCAGGCCCATCTCGCCCACGATGACCAGGATGGATGCCAGGGAGAGGGCGAAAGAGAACGCCCCGAACCCCTGGGTGCCGAGTTCCCTGGCGATGAAAATGGTGAAGAGGGGCATGAGGACGGCCCGAAAGACCCCGCCCCCGGTGATCAGCGCTATGTTTTTCGCTATCCTTCTCGCGTCGCTCAGCGTTCTTCCCTTTATCCTCTCCCGGTCAGCCGGTTTCACGCGGAGCGCGCAAGCCCTGACTTCCGTTATGTCCTGCTCGTCCTTCCCCGTGACCATGCAGGCATATGCTCCAACTATGGACGCATGGGCTCCCTGTGTCAATCGGATGAATGCAGGCGGTGGCATCAGGGCCGTCGGGTGGGCGGCGGGCGCGGGGGCCTTACCGACCTGGCCCCGGCTCCGGCGGCCGCTCAATCTCCGGTGGCATAGCGGGTAAGGAAAGCCACCACCCTCCGCATGACCCCGGGGACGAGTCGGTGCAGGTAATAGAGGAGATAGGCCTCTCTCCCCAGGATGAGGAGGAACTTGTCCCCGGCTATGGCCTCCAGGACCATGCGCCCCGCCTCCTCCGGGTCCATCCCCTTGTCCTCCAGCATGCGCTCGAACTTCTCCGTTACCTTTTCCTGCCTCTCGTCGCTGGGGAAAGCGCGAGTGCCCTCGGCGATGTTGGTGCTGACCGCGCCGGGGCATACCAGGGTCACCCCGATGCCGTGGCGCCGGCACTCCGACCACAACGCTTCCGAGAAACCGGCCAGCCCGAACTTGGTGGTGGCATAGGCTATATGAAAGGGAAGGATGGCCAGGCTCGAGAGGGAGCCTACGTTCACCACGTGCCCCTCGCCCCTCTCGATCATCTGCGGCAGGAAAAGCCGGGTGCCGTAGATCTCCCCCAGGAGATTTACGCCGGTTATCCACTCGATGGCATCGATGGGGATGTTCACCAGTTCTCCTCCCACCGCCACCCCGGCGTTGTTGGCCAAGCTGAAGGCGGAAGACGGTGCCGGAACGAACATCCCCGTCTTCTGCATTCGGCTTGCTCCTGTTAAGCTAGTAACGGTATTCTTGCCGGTTCCGACCGGCAGCCGCAGCGCGAGTAAAGAAAGGGAGCGTCAACCATGGCGACCAGGAAGATATTTTTCACCGGCTACCCCGGTTTCATCGGACGCTGGCAGGTGCGGAGCATCCTCGCCGACGACCCTGAAGTGGAGTTTATCTTCCTCGTTCAGGAGAAATTCCTGGGGCGGGCCGCGGAGGACATCGCGGAGCTGGAGAGGGAGGGCAAGGCCGAGAGGGGGAGCCTGCGCGCCGTCGTGGGCGACGTCACCGATCCCCGACTGGGCCTGTCCGATGAGAGTTACGAATCGCTCACCTCCTGGGCCACCGAGGTCTGGCACCTCGCGGGCGCCTTCGACCTCAATGTCCCGGAGGGCGTGGCCCGCAGGGTCAATTACTGGGGCGTCCGCCATATCGTCGATTTCTGCAAGGCATGCGCCGACCTCCGCTGCCTGGTCCATTTCAGCTCGGTGGTCGTGCACGCCGAGAGGGAGGGGCTCATCCTGGAGGACGAGCTGGACGCTGGCCAGGAGCTCATAAACAATTACTTCATGACCAAGTTCTGGGGGGAGGTAGAGGTGCGCCGGGCTATGCGGGAAGGCCTGCCGGCTATCATCATCAGGCCGGCCGGGGTGATGGGAGACTCCAAGACCGGCGAAACCGACAAGTTCGACAACATCTACCTGACCTTCGGCGTTTTGACCCTCCTCGGCAGGTTCAAGGTGCCGCCCGTTTACCTCGGTGAAGGCAAGGCCCGGCCGAACTTCATCCCCGTCGACTACATGGTGGACGCCGTTACCGCCATCACCCGCAATCCCGCCGCCGTGGGCCGGTGCTTCCACGTCGTGGACCCGGACCCGCCCACCGCGCGAGAGATCTTCGACGTTATCTACGAGCTGACGGCGGGCAGAAAACCGTCGATCACCGTACCCACACGCTTAGTCGATCTCATGGCGAACAGGCTGGGCGGGATTTTCCGGCTCCTGAACATCCCGCCGGACTCCATGACTTACGTGAACCACGTGGGCATATTCGATGCCAGCAACACCCTGGAGATGCTCGAGGGAACCAGCATAACCTGCCCGCGCATCCAGGACTACTACCCCCGCCTATACGAATGGTGGCAGGCCAACCGGGACCGCGCGGACATGCACCCTAAGATGTGAGGTGTCAGCCCTCCATTTTCCACGCCGTTTCACCGCCCGCGCTATGGTAGAGAAGGGAGCGCAGTCAATGCCGCCGCGTAAAGGCGGTAGGCAGCACCCTTGAGGGCACGCCGAGTACCATTCCGTGGAGGCCTGACCCTCGATGTGGAGAATGGAGGGCTGACCCCTGGAAATCAGAAGTTTCTTGGTGGTGCCAGTTCCCCCCGGTGCAATATCTTATAGAAATAGTCATAGCCGTAGGTGACACTTACCTTGATGGCGCCCCGCTTGCACATGGCCGAGCAGTCGTTGCATGACATGCAGTCCGGGAAGGGCGCGTCGATCATGTAGGCCTTCTTGTCCTTGCCCACCCCCGCCACGTAGAGGCAGGCGCCCGGACAGATGATGACGCAGTTCCCGCAGCCGTTGCACTTTTCATGGTCTATGACCACACGCCCGGATGTGCCGTGCTCCGGGTTGTCGTATGTCGGGATTATCATCCTTTCCCTGAAACTGATATATGCCATCTCGTTACCTCCCCCTAGAACACGGTCCTCTTGCGGCCGTCCTCCCACCATTCGATCTCCTGCAGCTCGCGCTCGATCATGCCGTCGGGATTGCCCACCGGGTAACCGAGGGCGATGCCCTCGATCAGCTCATAGGGCCATCCGACGCCCAGCTTTTTCTTCCACCTGGTGCCGAACTTGAAAACCTCCACGAAACCCACCCAGCAGGTGCCCAGCCCGAGGCTGTGGGCGGCGAGGACCATGTTCTGGCCGCATATGCCCACGTCTACCAGCGGCTTTGCCGCCCCTCGCCTGTCCACGAGGACGAGGATGACGGTGGGGGCGTCGTGGAAGAGCTTGAGCTTGCCCTCGGCGATGAGGGAGATGGCGCCGAAGGGGATTGGGTGCAGTAGATTGGGCATAACGCGCGCGGACAGCTGGGTGTAGAACCACGCCAGCTTGCCCAGGGGGCTCTTCTGCCAGTTGAGGAAGAACTTGAAGACCTTGCAGCGCAGCTGCACGTACTTCTGCATGGCGTCGATCATGTCGCGGTCGCGCACGACCACGAACTTCCAGGACTGGGAGTTGCCGGCCGTGGGGGCGAACCTGCCCGCCTCCAGGATGCGGCGTACCAGTCTCTCGGGCACCTGCTTGTCCTTGTATTTGCGCACGCTGCGGCGCTCCAGGATGACCCTCTCCACCGGATTCCAGGGCATGCCCTCGCGCCACTCGTACATGTCGACCGCCGCGGGCGACGCCTTCGCATTCTCCTCCACTTCCATAACGTCGGTCATGGTTCCCCCTTTCCTATTCCTCGAACACCTGCGCCTCGGGGGCGGCCGGGGCCACCAGGCACTTGAAGAGGTTCAGCCGGTTGAGCTGGTTGGTGCCCTCGTATATCTGCAGCAGCTTGGAGTCGCGCAGGAACTTCTCCGCGCGATGGTCATGCCTTATCCCCGCCTCGCCCATGAACTCCACCGCGAGATGGCAGTTCTTGATGCCCAGGTCGGTGGCGGCGAACTTGGACAGGGAGGCCCACCCCGAGGCGCGCCTGGCGTCCTCGTCCTTCTGCCAGTCCATGATCAGCTTGCGGAAGGCCTGCTGGGTCGCCTGGAGCCTGTTGGCGAAGGGCATGACGCGGTCCAGCACGGAGGGGGGCATGGCCTTCATGTAGTAGTAGAGAGGCTTCCAGTTGAGCATCCAGGCCATGCCGTAGAGACCGGTGACATGGTTGCATTCCATGTAGGTGAGGCGCGCCAGGGCCGCGTTCGCGTACATCTCAGCCAGCAGGCACTGCGCCCACTCCTGGTTGATGAGGGGCTTGCCGCCCACCTCCGTCTCGCGCGCGAAGGCCAGCGCCTCCTGGAAGGCGCCGCGTGCCACGCCGGCGCCCATGGCCCCCACTCCGGGACGCGTGAGGGTCACCACGAAGTCGATGACCTGCTGCGCCGTCTCTTTGGGGGAGTGCCTGAGCTTCCTTATCTGCTCCCCGTTGATGATGACGTCCTCGTCGGGGACGAAGCAGTCCTCGAATATGATCTCGCTGGCGGGGCAGCCCTTCTGTCCCATCTTCTTCTCCATGCGCCCGAAGTTGAATCCCTTGGCGTCCCTTCTCACCGCGAAGCACATCATGCTCTCCGCCGGCCGGCTGAGGTCCTCGAAGGCGGTGGAGATGTGCCAGGTGGAGACGTGGCCGTTGGAGATGAAGACCTTGGTGCCGTTGACCACGTAACCCCCGTCCACCTTGCGCGCCAGGCATCTCACCTGCGCCTTGTGGAGCAATTCCGTCTCCTCGGCGTCGGTTCCCGCCCCCGGCTCGGTGACCAGGCCCGCTATGAGGCACGGCTCGCCGCTCCTCTCGCCCTCCACCACGTCACGGCATATCTTGTCGGTGATGCGCGTGTTCCAGCCGGCGAAGAGGACGGACATGCCGAAGTACTCCACCCCCATGAGGTTGCCGATCCCGGCGCACTCCGAGCAGAACTCCTCGACTACGGGGATGAGGGATCCCAGGTTCCAGCCCTTGCCCCCGAATATCTTGGGGATCCAGGCGGTATAGAAGCCCCACCTGTTTATCTCCTTCACCAGGTCCCAGGGGATGAAGGCGGGGTCCTCGTGCATCTCGCGGTCCAGCTCCAGGGCATAAGGCCGCGCCACGGTCTCGTTGAAGCGGCGGGCCAGGGCCACGGCCTGCCTTATCTCAGCGCTCACCCCCCTGGGCATCTTGCCCACGCTGTCCAGGCTGCACATCACGTCCTCGAGCCTGGGGTGCTTCTCCAGCAGGGTCGATGAAGTCATCCCTTCGAACATCTTTTTTACCCCCTTATCCTCACCACGCCGCTTCCCCGTCCATTACCCGCTGCATGAACTGGAGCCGGCGCATGTGGGTGATGCCCATGAGCGACTGTATCTGCTTGGCGTCGCGGAATCTCTTCTCCTGGCCGTAGTCCTTCATGTAGCCGTAGCCGCCCAGCGCCTGAATGCCGTCGGTGGTCGCTACCGTGGCCATCTCGCCGACCATGAGGGCGGCCGCACGCGACGCCAGCTGCCAGCCCAGTTCCCCGCGGTCCGCGGCGAAGGCGGCCTTCTCCACCAGCATGTCGGCGACCTTGGCCTTCAGGGCCATGTCCGCTAGCATGACCCTCAGGCCGGACCAGTCCACGATGAGCCTGCCGCCCTGCTCCCTCTGCCTGCTGTATTCCAAGGCCTCGGCGAAGGAACCTTTCATCACCCCCGCGGCCATGGCCGCCGCTGCTGCCGAGAGGCGGTCCACCGCGGCCTCGAAGTACTCGCCGCCCCTGCCCTCTTCCCCCACGAGCGCGCCCGGTACGGCGCTGAGCGAGAGGTCCACCGCCGGACAGGCGTGCATGCCCAGGCTGAGCACGGGCTCGCTGGCATCGATCCCGTCTGCATCGAGGTCCACCAGGAACCAGGAATATCCCTCCGTCCCCTCGACCTTGGCCGGAAGGAGAGCGCGCTTCACCAGCCCGCCGAGGACCACGTATTCTACCCCGCCGGAGAGCTCGTAGCCGCCGCGCGCGCGCGCCGCCCTGGCGCAGTGGTCGACTTCGCCCGGGTCGTTGTAGGAGGGGAAAGCGATGAGGCCCTGGCGGAAGGAGCCGTCCTCGCAGGCGATCATCACCACCTTGTCCGTCCCCCCCGCCTGCCCGATCACTTCCTGGGCCAGCGCGTTGGTGAATATGGTCGCCCCCAGGCTCGCGTCCGCCTGGCATACCTCGTCGAGCACCACGCAGAGGGCGGTCACCGGCTCCGCGGAGCCCCCCGCTTCCTCGGGGAGCATCACCGCGAAGAAGCCCACCTCCACCGCCTTCCCCAGGACGTCCTCGAAGAGCGGCGCGAAGGGGAACCTGTCGTGTTCCTCCCGTTCGTCAACCAGCTCCTTCGCCGCGAAGTCCCTGGCCATGCCCGCGAGCATCTTGAGCTCTTCGCTGATGGTCGTTCTCATCCCGCTACCCCCTTCTTCCATGTAATTCCCCTAGCATGCGTGCCAGGCCATAACGCTCGGAAGCGTTAAGGCGACTGGCACTGCTGCGCCTCCCTACAGTCGGCGCAGTCGCTTTCGCGATGCAGTATGTGCGCAGATCACACCTGCCAGGCCATAACGCTCGGAAGCGTTAAGGCGACTGGCACTGCTGCGCCTCCCTACAGTCGGCGCAGTCGCTTTCGCGATGCAGTATGTGCGCAGATCACACCTGCCAGGCCATAACGCTCGGAAG
>JAQVFR010000002.1:87393-180078 GCA_028697145.1 Actinomycetota bacterium
TGCCAGGCCATAACGCTCGGAAGCGTTAAGGCGACTGGCACTGCTGCGCCTCCCTACAGTCGGCGCAGTCGCTTTCGCGATGCAGTATGTGCGCAGATCACACCTGCCAGGCCATAACGCTCGGAAGCGTTAAGGCGACTGGCACTGCTGCGCCTCCCTACAGTCGGCGCAGTCGCTTTCGCGATGCAAACGTCCGTAACGTATTCCTATATACGTTCGAGGATGTGGACGCACATCGCCGCCTCGCCCATGCCGATGAAGCCGCCTCCGTTCTCGGCCAGGGCGATGCGCGCTCCCTCCACCTGGCGCGGTCCCGCGGCGCCGCGAAGCTGGTTGACCAGCTCGTAGGCCTGGGCCAGGCCTGATGCGCCGATGGGATGCCCGCGGCATTCCAGCCCGCCGGAGGGATTGACGGGGGTCTTGCCGCCCAGGGAGGTGGCGCCGGACTCGGCGAAGGGACCGCCCTCGCCCACCGGGCAGAAGCCCATCTCCTCGTACTGCGCCAGTTCCCCGAAGGCGGTGGCGTCGTGCACCTCGGCGACGTCGATGTCCTCGGGGCCCAGCCCCGCGGCCTCGTAGGCGCGGCGGCTGGCCCGCTCCCCTATGACCGCGAGGCCACTGTCGGGGAGAGACCCCGAGACCAGCACGGAAGCGCGGATGCGCACCGGTTTCGCGTCGGGGAACCTCCCCAGGGCCTTCTCCGAGCAGATGATGGCCGCCGCGGCGCCGTCCCCGATGGGGGCGCACATGGCCCTCGTGAGGGGGTAGGCCACCTGGTAATCCTCGAGGACTTCCTCCACCGTCATGTCCATCTGGTATTGCGCCATGGGGTTCATGGAGCCGTTGTGGTGGTTCTTGGCGGCGATCACCGCCAACTGCCTCTGGGTGGTGCCGTAGGCCTTCATGTGCATGCGCGCCCCCATGGCATAGATGTCCATGAAAGCGGTGTGCCCGCCGCCGCCCTTCTTTTCCTTGCCGCCCTCCTCTGCCTCGGCGGCCTTCTTAGCCGCGTCGGCCTGGAAGGCTGCGATCATGCCGTGCACGAACTCCACGTCCGCACCAGAGGCGAATCCCTCGAACATCTTCGCCCTGTCCTCGGGGAAATAGACCTTCTCGGCTCCCACCGCCAGCACCAGGTCGTAGAGGCCCGCCTTCACCGCCGTCCATGCCCCGTGTATGGCGGTGGAGGCGCCGGCGCAGGCGTTCTCCACGTTGGTGATGGGGATGCCCTGGATGCCCAGGGGGGCCAGGGCCACCTGGCCCCGGATGCAGTGCTGCATCTGGCTCATGCCCCAGCCGGAGTTGGAGAACCAGGCCGCCTCGATGTCTTCCTTTTTCACCTGAACGTCTCCCACGAGGGCCTCGAGGGCCTCGGCGGTGAGCATCTTTATGGTCTTCTCCGGGTACTTCTTGAAGCGGACCATGCCCACGCCTAGGATATATACGTTGTCGCTCATTCCCTTACCGCCTCCCTTCCCTGTCGTAGGTGTCCGGGGTCACGCCCAGCTTCTCCACTTCCTTCTTTATCACGCGGTGGGTCTCCGTCTTGGGCAGCGCGTCGATGACGCGGTAATACCTGGGGACCGCGAACTTCGCCAGCTCGCCGGAGAGGAATCCCGGCATGCTGGCGGGATCGATGCTTTTTCCGTCCACCGGCACCAGGGTCACCATGATCTCGTCCTCGGCCAGTTCCGAGGGGACGGCGTAGACCGCGCACTCCAGCACGTCCGGATGTTTGAGCACGGCCTGCTCCACCTCGTAGGCGGAGACGTTCTCCCCCTTCACCCGCATGGACTCGGTGTTTCGTCCGACGAAGTAGACGTAGCCCTTCTCGTCCCTGTACACGAGGTCGCCGGTGTACAGCCAGCCGTCACGCATCTTGTCGCTGGTGGCCTCCTCGTTCTTGTAGTACTCCACCGAGCCCTTACGCTCCCCCACGTAGCAGATGAGCTGGCCGGGGGTGTGGGGTGGGACGTCGTTGCCATCGCCGTCGATGACCCTGATCTTCGCCCCGAGGGGCTTGCCCATGGAGCCGACGGGTGCGGTCTCGAAATTGACGATGAGCACCCCGCCGCCGTCCACCGCACCGTATCCCTCGTAGATCTTGACCCCGAAGCGCCGCTCGAAGTCCTCCCACATGTCGACCGGGCAGCCGGCCGAGAGGACGAAGCGGACCCTGTTGTCCGCATCGTCGGGCCGGGCCGGCTGCTTCATGAGGATGGGCATGACCGCGCCCAGGCCGTTGAAGGTGGTCGCCCCGTAGCGCCTTACCTCGTCCCAGAAGCGGCTGGCGCTGAACCTCTCGCCCAGGGCCACGCTGCCGTCGCAGTGCATGGCCGGCGTCACCGTGAGGAAGAGCGCGTTGGCATGGAAGAGGGGATAGCAGGTGTAGGCGATATCGCTCCTGTTGGTGAGCAGGCGCCCGACGATGGAAATGGCCTTGACGTTGGTGTTGTTGTAGCGGTAAACGACCCCCTTGGGCAGGCCGGTGGTGCCGGAGGTGTACATGAGCACGCAGAGGTCGTCGGGGTCGTATCTCTCCGGGGGGGTGGAGGCGTCCGAGCCGGGCCCGAAAGCCCGGGACAGCTCCTCCATGCCCCCGGGAAGCTCGAAGCTCGCGGGAGCGCCCTCGGTGTTCACGATGACCTTCTCTATCTTGTCCAGCCTCTCCGCCACCGCCTGGTAGAAGGGGAGCAGGTCGTGGTCGATGACCACGAAACTCGCGTCGGAGTTGTCTATGACGTGGGCCAGCTGGTCTCCCCTGAGGGCCACGTTCACCGGCACGGTGTACATCCCCAGCTTCTCCAGGCCGAAGAATACGTAGAGCCAGAGGGGAGAATTCTTCATGATGATCGCAAGGCCTTTGCCCGGACACCCGCCCGACTCCCTGAGGAAGTTGGCCGCGCGGTTGGCGTTGAGGTTCATGTCGCGGTAGCTGATGACCTGGGCCTTGAAATAGAGGAAGGGCCGGTCCCTTAGCCTCTCGGCCTTCTCCTCGAGCAGCTCAGCGTGGGACATGTCCCGCGTCAGGGAAAGCCCCCTCGCATCCGCTATGCTGCGCAGGTTTTCCTTGAGCGTGCCCCTTCTGCGTTCGTCCGCCATGAACATGGCCAGGGAGCGCAGCAGGCGCCATCCCACCCACACCCTCCGCATGTACATCTTCCTCTCCTGTGGTGTCATGACATCACCTCTTTCAGCCGACCATACGGACTCCAACCGGTCCCCGCCCTACTCCGCTCCCTGCGGCGGCGCGGCGTTTTTCAACGTCTTGTACAGGCCTTCCGGGTAGACGGCGGCGTCATTCCCCGCCGGGGATTCCTCCGCCGTTTCCGTTCCCAGTTGCAGTATTTTGAGGTATTTATCCGCGATGTCGGGGTCATCGATCTCGTCCGGGGCCATCTCGGTCATGAGGATGAGGGTGAAATAGGCTCCCACGTACAACCAGGCCACGAGACGGCAATCTATGTCCCCTCTTATCTCCCCCAGTTCCTGGCCTTTTCTGAGCATGTGCTCCGTGGCCCCGATGTTGAGGTTCACGAAGTCCTCGAGTTCCCTGCGGAAATCCTCGTCGAAACTGTTGTTGAGGACGAAGGCGAGGAACTTGCGCATAGAGGGGTTCTCGCGCACGAAGGCGAGGTAGCTCCTGGACACCCGCTTGAGATATTCCAGGGGATGGTCCCCGTATTCGAGATAGATGGCGTCGTAGCGGGCGATGAGCAGTTCCTCTATGTAGCGGCAGCACGCCAGGAACAGCTCCTTCTTGCTGGAGAAGTATTTGTAAAGGGTTCCCTCCGCCACTCCCGCCTCCCTGGCAAGCAGGGCGGTGGTGGCCTTCTCGTAGTTGGTACGCGAGAAGGTGTCGATGCACGCGAGGATGATCTCGTTGTAGCGGTCGCTCTTTTCCATATCTCCCGCCCATCCTTACCGGCAAGAGCGCTTCGTCCCCGGGACTAATGTCCCCCGAGGTAGGGTTAGTTTTCTAAGTGAGCGCTCACTTGCCTAACAGCCGTGACCATTTATACAATAAGCCGCGACCGACTGTCAATACATGAAAGGCAGGTTATGTATGTTATGCATAGCCCGCACCCAGCTCGTCGCGGACTCCCGCCGCGTCAAAGCGCTGTCGGCCCATCATCCCTGTCCTTGAACCACCCTATATGGACGTCGGGGATGGAGTCGATCCGGGAGCTGTAGGGCTTGATGTCGAGGAGGTAGCTGCCGTCCACGGCATCGAGGCCCCTTACCGTCAGGCGGCTTCCGTCCCTCTCCAGCAGCTCTACGACGCAGAACTGTATGGGGTTGGGCCGCGACGGCGAGCGGCAGGCGAACACACCCCGCACCTCCGGCCCCCAGGGCGTAACGGTCTGCAGCGTTTTCCGGTCTGCGAGATGGGCCCAGTAAAGGACGATGAGATAGCGCGACGTCTCCATGTCCTTCAATGCATCCGCGAATTCATCGTAGACCTCGATCACGGACTCGTCTTCCGTGAAGCGGCCCTGGAAGGGGGCTTCGTTCATGGCACTGTACGGCGAACCGATCACCCCCACGGGTTTCAACACCATGGGCTCAACCCGCTTCTCGGCGGAGCTTTCATCGGGCATGCTGTTCCTCCCTCGTTACTGCCTTTGCTTCCATGGTCTGCAGGGGGATGATGATCTTTCTCTCTCCCAGCGTCTCGACCTCAACTTTTACGCCGTACACCTCCTGTATGTTTCCGGAAGTTATGACTTCGGCCCCCCCGCATGCGAATATGACGCCGCCCCTGAGCAACATGAACTTGTGCGAGAACCGCAGGGCCAGGTTGACGTCGTGTATGGCCATCAGAGCCGCTATCCCTCTTTCGGTGACCGCCCTCCTTACCGTCTCCATGACTTCAAGCTGATTTCTCAGGTCCAGGTTGCTGGTAGGCTCGTCCAGAAGCATCACCCCCGGCTCCTGGGCAAGCGCCCTTGCGATCACCACTTTCTGCAACTCCCCTCCGCTCAGCTCATCGAGATAGCGCAGTGAAAGGTCCTCAAGCTCCAGCGCCTCCACAACCCCCCGCACCACCTCCAGATCCTTCTCGCCGACTCCCCAGTTTATATGAGGCCTCCTGCCCATGAGCACTGCATCGAAGACGGTGAGCCTCGCGTTTCCGCTCTCCTTCTGGGCCACATACCCCATGCGACGCGCCAGCTCCATGCGTTTCATATGCGATGCATCCTCTCCCTCTATGAGCACGCTGCCTTCCCGGGGCTGCAGGACCCTCAAGATACATTTGAGGAGGGTGCTCTTGCCGGCGCCGTTGTTTCCCAGGATGGAACACAATTCCCCTCCCGCGACGTCGAACCTAACCCCGTTCAGGACGGATTTGCAGTTATAAGCGAAGCTGATGCCGTTCACCGAAAGCATCATGACCTCCTGTATCCCCTTATGAGCAGGTAGAGGAAGAGAGGGGCGCCCATGAAAGAGGTTATGGCCCCCACCGGCAGGACGACAGGGGCGATGATGGTCCTGCTCAGGGTGTCGGAAGCCAGGAGCAGCAAGGCTCCCATGGCACATGAGCCCGGTATGAGAAAACGGTAATCGTCGCCGATTATCCTGCGCATCAAGTGCGGGCTTACCAGGCCGATAAAAGCGATGATTCCCAGGAAGGATACAGCGACCGACGCCACCAGCGAGGCAAGGAGCATGCCCATCAGGCGAGTGCGTCCCACGTTCACCCCCAGGCTCCTCGCCGTGTCGTCGCCGCTCTCCAGGGCATTGTAATTCCAGCGGTTGAATACGAAGTAAGCGGTTACGGGAAGGGTGACCGCAGACATGATCGCCAGTTCCCGCCAGGACGCCCGACCGACATCGCCGAAGGTCCAGAAGACTATGGACGCCACCTGCACGTCATTCGCGAAATACTGGGTGATGACCGTGCCGGCGGAAAACAGAGATCCGAAGGCGATACCGGCCAGGATCATGGCCTCGGGGGATATGCCCTTATACCTCGCCAGGAGCAGTATGGCCAGGGTGGCGGCGATGGCGCCGCCGAAGGCGGCCACGGTTACCAGGTAAGGGTTCCGTATCAGCACCGCGTCTGCGCCCGAACTCTGCATGCTGCCCGCGCCTGTGGCTACAATGGCCACGGCAGCGCCGAAGGCGGCACCCTGGGATACTCCCAGGGTATAATCCGAGGCAAGTGGGTTGAGCAGAACCGCCTGCATGACACAGCCCGCCAGGGACAGCCCTATGCCCGCCACCACCGCGGCCAGTACGCGCACCAGCCTGATGTTGATCACGATCTGGGTGGTGCGCTCGTCGGCCTGGCCCAGCAGGGCCTTGATCACCTCCAGGGGGGAAATGCCCGCGGAGCCCAGCGCCATGGATATTATCGCCAGGACTACGGCAGCGATGATCACCGCCGCGATTACCAGGACCTTCCTCCTCGTATACGCTCGGTACCCGTCGCCTACGTTCTCGACGGCCTCATACACTTGCCCGTCAACCTCCAGTTCACACCAGTCTCTCCTTCTGCCCGCGCGCATCAATCCGGAGCCAGCTTTATCTCCGTAAAACCGCCGAAGTCTCCGGCCATGCGTTCGTACACCGCCTTGCCCACCAGGAACTCGTAGATCTCATCTGCCTTCGCAACGGGGTCCACGTCCTCGAAGGCATGCGGGAAGATGGCCTTGCCCATGAAGTACGTATCGGCGAGGGCGGTGTCGATATTGGTAGCGTAGAAGTTGAAGGGCAGGTAGCCGTAGAGGCGGCCTTCCTTGACCGCTTTCAGGGCATTATAGAGACCGGGGTTGCCGGCGTAATCATCCCTCACCATCTGCAGCCCGACCTCATCTACGAATATGATCTCAGGGTCCCAATGCAACAGCTTCTCCTTGTCGATAATCACGCTCCCGCCGGCCCCCGTCTCGTCCACCACGTTAAGGGCGTTTGCGGCGTCCAGGGGAGGGAATTCCGCCTGGGTGCTTTCTATGCCATGGGTGCCCTTCATACCCAGCCCACCCGCGTAAACGGCAGGTTTATCCACCTCGGGGATGTCCGCGGTGCGCTCTTCCACGTCATCAAGGCATCCCCTGATATATCCCGCCACCTTTCCCGCCCGCTCCGAGTCGCCTGTCACCTCTCCGACGATATCGATGGACTCGAATACCTCTTCGTCGAACGTTCCCAGCCGACCGTAACTCAGCACCACCACCGGGATGCCCGTCTTGTACTGCAGCTCGTTCGCCTTCGCCGTGTCCACGAGGTAAGCGGCGAAAATCACGTCGGGGTCCACGGTGATGAGCATCTCGGGATCGGGGGTCGAGTCCGGGCCGCCCTGTCCGATGACCGGCAGCTCGAGTAGTTCGGGATGGGCTATCATGTAAGGCCGGCCGGTGTCCCACTGTATCTCGAATCTCTCTATCCCCACCACCTTCTCCGCGGCGCCGACGTAACATACGAGGCGCAAGGCTCCCGGTCCTATGGCTACCACTCTCTCGACCGGAGAGTCTATCTCCACCCGGCGGCCGGCCAGGTCGGTCACGACTGCCACATCCCGGGTTTCCTGCCCATCAGCCGCCTTGCTGCCGCACCCCGCCAACGGCAACATGGCCAGGATCATCGTACAAAGCACAGCCATGACGGTTATCCTTGCCCCGGCCGTCATGCCTTCAGCATCATCCGCCCCGCGAAAAACGTTCATTTCCGCTCCCTTCAAATGCAATAATGCGAGAAAAACAAAACCACGAAGGTCTGCGACCTTCGTGGTCACTATTTCTCGTCTTCGATCTCTCGACGTGCTCGTGGCGGCTTCTCGCCGCCGGCTTCTCTTATCTGCTCCTTTCTAAAGGATATATGAGGAGCGGTCAATCCGCAAACGCCTGAAAGGGGCTTTGCCCGCTCGAGCCCGTTGCCCTCGATGCCTTCCATGGTGGAAAATCCATGACAGACGGCGGCACGGAGAGCGTGATTTCCCGACCGTGCAGGACGCACGGGTGGATGTCCCGGGTCGAAGGAGGGCACAGCATGGATAGAGAAGAAGCCCTGAAGCTGTTGCATGGCAACCTTCAGGCGGAAAACCTGCTCAAGCACTGTTACGCTACGGAGGCCGTGATGCGGCGGCTGGCGCGGGAGAGGGGCGAGGACGAGGAGCTGTGGGGGCTCACGGGGCTGCTGCATGACCTTGACCTCGAGACGTGCGGAAACGACATGGCCGTGCACGCCGAAACCGCCGCGCGCATGCTGGAGGAACGGGGCGCGCCCGCGGAGATGGTGGACGCGGTGCGCATGCACAACGCCGAGGGGCTGGGGCTGGCCGAGAGGTCAACCGTCCTCCAGCACGCCCTGGCTTCCGCCGAGACGGTGACCGGTTTCATCGTCGCCGCCGCCCTGGTGCGCCCGGACAAGAAGCTGGAGGGGGTGAAGGTGAGTTCCCTGCGCAAGAGGATGAAGGAGAAGGCCTTCGCCCGGGGAGCGCGCCGGGAGGTCATCGCCGAATGCGAGCAGGCCGGCTTCGAGCTGGACGGGTTCCTGGCCCTGGCCCTGGAAGCCATGCAGGGTATCTCGGACGACCTCGGCCTCTAGTCGGTTTCGAGGAGGACGGTGGCGATGGCGGCGATGCCCTCGCCGCGCCCGGTGAAGCCCATGCCCTCCGTGGTCGTGGCCTTAACCGCCACCCGTGCGGCGTCTATTCTCATGGTTTTCGCGATTCTCTCACGCATGAGGTCGATATAGGGCGACAGGCGCGGTTCCTGGGCCACCACGACGCAGTCGGCGTTGACCACCCGGTATCCCTTGTCCCGCAATATCCCCGCCACCTCCTCGAGGAGAACGAGACTGGAAATGCCGCTATATGCGGGATCTGTATCGGGGAAATGGGTGCCGATGTCCGTATCGCCGCAAGCCCCGAGCATGGCGTCCATGAGGGCGTGCACGAGCACGTCCGCGTCGGAATGGCCCTCCAGGCCACGCTGGTGCGTGACCTCCACGCCTCCCAGGATAAGCTTCCTCCCCGCCGCGAAGGCGTGGGCATCAAATCCCAGTCCCACCCGGTTCTGCAACGTCCAGACCTCCCTTGTCCAGCAGGGCTTCCGCCAGGATGAGGTCGCTGGCGTAGGTTATCTTCAGGTTGGTCAACTCCCCCTCCACCACCCTCACGCGATAGCGGTATCTTTCCAGCAACGCTGCGTCGTCCGTCGCCCATACCCCCTCCCGGTAGGCGCGCTCGTGGGCATCGAGCAGGGCCTCGGAACGGAAACACTGCGGGGTCTGCACCGCCCACAAGCGCTGCCGGTCGGGGGTCCTTATCACCCAGCCCCCCTCGACCTCCTTCACCGTGTCCACGACCGGTATGGCGGATATGATCCCCTCGCAGTTGCAATCCTCCAGGGCCTTCATGGCGCGGCGGAACAGCGCCGGGGTGGCGAGCGGCCGGGCGCCGTCGTGCACGATGACGATGCCGGGATGGGAGGAAAGGGCGCGCAGTGCCCTGAACACGGATTCCTGCCTGCGCTCTCCGCCCTCGACCACGCTGATCGCCTTGCCCTGCCCGAAGGGGATTATCTCGCTCGCGGCCCGCCCGACATGATCGGGGTTGACCACCAGCACGATCTCCTCTACCTCGGGGACGGCAGCGACGTTCAGGAGCGAGCGCGCCAGCACCGGCACGCCGGACAGGGCGAGGAACTGTTTGCCTTGCTTGATTCCCAGCCTCTCCCCGCGTCCAGCGCCGGCTATGATGGCGGCTGCTTTCGCCATGCTCACCTCTCCTTGAGGGTGGCGAAGATCATCCTCCCCGCCGGGGTCTGCAGAATGCTGGTCACCAGTGTTTCCACTTCGCGGCCGATGAGTCTCTTGCCCCCCTCGACCACGACCATGGTGCCGTCATCCAGGTAGCCCACGCCCTGGCCGGACTCCTTACCCTCCTTGAGCAGGGTGAGGGTTATGGATTCCCCCGGGAGCACTACCGGCTTGAGCGAGTTCGCCAGCTCGTTGATGTTGAGCACCCGTACGCCCTGGAGTTCTGCGATCTTGTTGAGGTTGAAATCGTTGGTCATCACCGGCAGGTTTAATGCCTTGGCCAGCGCGACCAGCTTGGAATCGACCGCCGCGAGCTCGGGAAAATCCAGTTCCTCTATGCGCACCTCCACCCGGTCCTGCCTCTGCAGGGCGTTGAGGACGTCGAGGCCGCGCCTGCCGCGATTGCGCTTGAGCGGGTCCTCGGAATCGGCGATACTCTGCAGCTCGTTGAGGACGAAGCGCGGGACGACCAGCTCGCCCTCGAGGAAACCTGAAAAGCAGATATCGCTGATGCGCCCGTCGATGATCACGCTGGTATCCAGTATGCGGGATGCCGCGCCGCCGCCGGAGTCGTCGGCCTTCTCGCCGTGGCGAGAGCGGGAAGGGCTGAAGAAATTGAGCAGGTCGTCTTTCTTCTGCACCGCGATCACGTACCCTATGACCCCGCAGATGGTGTATACGATGAGGGCGAACGTCCAGCCCCAGTCCGACACCCAGCCCCAATTGATGCGGAACAGGATCACCGAGGGGAGAAAGGCGATGAGAAACCCGGCGATTATGCCGATTACGCCCATGAGAATATCGGTGCCGGGGACATCCTGGATAGCGTGCTGGAAACGGTTGAGGAGCTTCGCCGCGTACCTTCCCGCGGCTCCCCCTATGACGAAACCCAGACCCACGCACACGAATATGGAGATGATAAAGCCGATAATATAATAGGCTGGGTCATATTCCGCCAGGTACGTTTCCTTGAGCAGCTCTCCCAGTGCATACCCCCCGACTCCTCCCAGTATCATGAAGATGAATCGGACGAGCAGGACAACCATTTGAACCCTGTTTACCTCCTGATTGGAGCAACCCTCCTTTCTCGTTATTTCCCCCGGGGAGATGATAAGAATGATAACCCGGTGGATTCAAAATAATAATATCAGGACGAAGAGGAAAAAACCTCCTCGATCATGCGCATGGCCTCCTCCACCTCAACATCGACCGCGTACATCAGCTCGCTGGCCAGTATGTCGCGTGCCTGTCCCAGCATGCGTTTCTCTCCCGACGAAAGTCCCTTTTCCATGTCCCTCAGGGTGAGGTTTCTCACAACCTCGGCGACCTCGAATATGTCTCCGCTGCGGAGCTTATCCCGGTTCTTCTTGTAGCGGTGGTTCCAGTTCGATGGCATCGGGCTCTGCTTCTCCGCCAGGACGCAGAGGACTTTTTCGACTTCCTCCCTGTCTATTACGTTGCGGAGGCCTACCTGGAGGGAATTATCCGCGGGCACCATCACCTTGAGATTTCCCTGGCACATGCGCAGGATAAAGTATTTCTTCACTTCTCCGTCCATGTCCTTTTCGGAAATGCCCTCGATCACACCCGCTCCATGGTGAGGATATACCACGACGTCTCCAACACAAAACATCCCCATCACCTCTCATACCCGAGAGGGTCTCCATGCCCTCTCCCGTAGAAGTAAAATATTTCTAATAGATCAGGGTGGTTATGCGTGAGGCTTTATCTCACCAGGCCACTGCTGACATATAAAATTGACGGTTTTACCCGCAATAACTTCCATTCTCCCGGGGAATGTTGCCTGTCTTTATACATGAGCTCAAGTAAGGCTATAGACTCCGAGGGTATTGATGCGGTCGTTCTCCCTTTCCAGCACGTTCTTCAGGTCCAAACCGAGCAGGCAGCAGGTGGCGGCGAGATAGAAGATGGCGTTCCCCAGCTCCGTCTCTATCACGTCGGCGCAGTTAGGGCAGAGCTCTCCCTCGATATGGCTCTTGACATAATGCGCTACCTGGGAGATATTGACATCTTCTGGGATTTCCTGCTTGCTGGCCTCAACGGTCAGGCATCCACAACTGGTAACCGTTTTGGCCAGGGCCCGGTTGACCCTCGTGGCGGCGTCCTGGAGTTTGGTCATAACGTCGAGAATACTGCGATTGCGCACGAGATACTCGGAGACCGTTCTCTGAAATTCCGCGCAATCCGCTTCCCGCATGTCTATTACCTCCGTCCCTACTGACTAGATTCATTATAGGTTCGGCTTTTCGGGGGTGTCAAACGCGCAGCGGCCTCCGCCCCGTACGCATGTTGTACATATACCAGAATATGGTTAGATTTAGAGAGGTGAGCGGCGCCCCGCGCGAGGACGGGGACCTCGCGCTACATGTACCTCTCCACCAGGGATGACTCGGCGATATGCCGCAGCCCCTCCTTGATGGCCTTGGCGCGTATCTTGCCGATCCCTTCGACTTCGTCTAGCATCTTATCCGAGGCATGCATGATGTTCTGCATCGTCTTGAAGTTCTTCACCAGTTTCTCCACCACGGACGCCGGCAGGCGGGGTATGCGCTCCAGGATGCGATAGCCGCGCGAGGAGAGCTGGCGGTCGAGTTCGTCATGTGCGCCCGAATATCCGAGGGCTTGCGCGACGTTGGTCAGCTGGAGGAGCTCCTCATCGCTGAGACGCGCCAGGCTGCGCTCCACCGCTTCCACGGATTTTCCCCTCTCCTCCACGCGATAGTCCCGGATCACGTTCCGTTTCTCGCGCTCGACCCCGGACATCAATTCCTCCATCTGGAGCTCTATGAGGCGGCCTTCCGTGCCCAGCTCCGCCAGGTAGACCCTGACCTCGTCCGCAATCCTCTGCATCATCTCGGCCCTCTGCAGCACGCTCACCACATCCTGCAGGCTGACCAGGTCCTCGAACTCGAGGGCGCTCAGGGTGGCCGAGACCTGGTCCAGGCGCATCTTGTACTTCTCCACCGTCTGCAGGGCCTGGCTGGACTTGCTGATGAGCACGCGCACGGAGAGGATGACGTGTCGCCAGTCGTCCTTGTACATGGTGACCCTGGTCATGCGCTCCGACACCGCTATGACCAGCTTGCCGGTCTGCCGCGCCACCCTTTCCGCCGTGCGGTGGCGCGTGCCGCTCTCCGACGTCAGCACCGAGGGATCGGGCACGAGATGGGCGTTGGCATATCTTATCCTGGTCAGGTCCTCGTCCAGGACCACCGCACCGTCCATCTTGGAGACCTGGAAGAGGTTGGCGGCGGAGAACTCCCAGTTCAACTCGACCCCGCCGTTGACGATCTTCAGAACGTCATCGTTGTCTCCCACTACGATGAGCGCGCCCAGGCGGGAGGCCATGAGGCGGGCGATGGCTTCACGCAGCTCCGTCCCCGGAGCTACGAGCCGGATCACTTCCAGGTAATCCTTGTCCCTTTGAGGATCATCCATACTCAGGCGCTTTCTCTGCTGCAGGCTCGTACTTTCCAATTGTTGCCCTGGCCCCCTAATCATAAACAATGAGCGCTTGCCCTTGCCAGTTCCCATACCAGTTCAAGTATGTGAGGTGTCCACCATGCTCGAGGACCTGCGCAGACCGGCCAGGGAGAAGCGTCCTCCCGTGTATGCGCTCGCGCCGTCGGCGAGGGCTCAGGCCATGCCCAGGCGTTCCAGAGCCCGGCCCACGTCGCGGACCTGCACCAGCTCCAACCCGGGATGCTTTGCCTGGGGTTTCGACTTGTCGGACAGCATCAGCGACTTGTACCCCAACCGCGATGCCTCCCTTGCCCTCTCCCCGACCCTTGAAACCGGCCGTACCTCTCCGGTGAGGCTGACCTCGCCCAGGAAAACCATTTCGGGGGAGATGGTCCTGTCCAGGCGCGAGGACGCGATGGCCATGCACACCCCGAGGTCGAGGGCGGGCTCGCTCACCTTGAGGCCGCCGCATATGCCCACGTAAACGTCCCGGTCCGAGAGTCGTATCCTCGCCTTGCGCTCCAGGACGGCCACGTCTATGGCCAGCCTCCTGTGGTCCATTCCCGTGGAGACGCGCTTGGGGGTGGGAAGGTGGGAGGGCACGACCAGTGCCTGCACCTCCACCAGCAGGGGGCGGCGGCCCTCCATGATCACCACCGTCGCCGTGCCGGACACCGCCTCCTCGCGGCTGTCGGCGAAGAGGTGGGACGGGTCCTCCACCTCGCGCAATCCCTGGCCGGTCATCTCGAAGATCCCCAGTTCGCTCACGGAGCCGAAACGGTTCTTCACCGCCCGCAGTATGCGCAGGGAATCGAAGCGCTCTCCCTCGAAATAGAGCACGCAGTCCACCATGTGCTCGACCGTCCTGGGCCCGGCCAGCATCCCCTCCTTGGTCACGTGACCGACCAGGAATACGGCGGCATCGATCTCCTTGGCCAGGGACTGCATGCGCGAAACGCATTCGCGCAGCTGGTTGACGCCTCCCGGGGACGAGTCGAGTTCGGGGCTGCGCATGGTCTGGATGGAGTCGATGATCATCACCTGCGGCGCCAGTTGCCTGGCGGCCTCCAGCACCGCCCCGAGATCGGTTTCGCACAGCAGGTAGAGACCGGGGTCGAGCGCCCCGGTGCGGCGGGCGCGAGTTCCGATCTGGGCGGCGGATTCCTCCCCGCTCACCAGCATCACCCTTGCCCCCCTCCCCGTAAGCGCGGCGGCGGCCTGAAGGAGCAGGGTGGATTTGCCGATTCCCGGTTCTCCTCCCAGCAGCACCAGGGACGCGGGCACCACCCCCCCGCCCAGGACGCGGTCCAGCTCTCCGATGCCCGTGACGATGCGGGGCCCTTCCTCCTCGACGCTGCTCAGCAGCAGCGGCTCGGCCCGGGTGCCCGAGCTCTCGCTGCGGGGGGTCTCCTTCCTTTCCTCGCGCATGGTGCCGAAGCTGCCGCAGGCGGGGCAGCGCCCCAGCCACTGCACCGAGGCCTCCCCACATTCCTCGCACACGTAATGAGACCGCTCCGCCTTCAACGACGCACCTCACCTGAAGAGATTCCGGACTTCACCGTCGTAGTGATTATACTTCCCCCCACCGTCAGGCGGGGAAGGCCTGGGTGCCGGATGTGGGGTGACCTCCCGCCCGGGGCGTTGGAGGGGGACGGGTCTTGGATTCCGCTCTCTTCAGCCGTTGATCGTGCATGCGGGTACGAGCCGAAGCTGGGCGCTTTCCCGGACGGAAAGCCTTAAGGGGGCAAGCTCAATCCCGCGAGAAATCCTTCTCCAACCTGGCCTTGACATCCCCCGACAGCTTCCTTTCCGCCGCCATCTCTCTTCCGGCATCCTCCACCGGCGGGCAAGGTGCTCGGAGGAGCCTCGGGCGACGACGACCAGCCTTGCTGCCGGGCTCCTGCGGAAGCGAGACCGTTACCCGGAGGGCCCGGGCCTCCGAGGGCCGCATGCCCCGGGCCCAGGCGGGAAGAACACTGGCAGATCAGGCCTTCTAAGTCGTCTGCAAGAGGTCGGCGCCGCTCTCGGGCGCCTCCACCCTCTCGAAGGTGATGCTTCCCTCACGGTCGGTGGCGATGAGGATGGTCGAGCCCGGCAGGTATTCCTTGAGCAGCACCTTCTCCGAGAGGGGATCTTCGATGAGCTTCTGGATGGCGCGGCGCAGGGGCCTCGCGCCGTATACCGGGTCGTACCCCTCCTTGACCAGCGCCTCCTTGGCATCGTCCGAGAGGATGATCTCGATCTCCTGCTCGGCCAGTTGGTCCTTCACCCGCTTCATGAGCAGGTCCACGATCTGCTTGATCTCGTCGTGGCTCAGCTCGTGGAAGACGATGACGTCGTCGATGCGGTTGAGCAACTCCGGGCGGAAGGTCTTCTTCAGCTCCGAGAGCACCTGGTCCTTCATCTTGGCGTAATCCATGCCCCCCTCCTTCCTGGCGGTGAAGCCGAGGGAGGTCCCCTTGCTGATGTCCCGCGCTCCCAGGTTGGAGGTCATGATGACGATGGTGTTGCGGAAATCGACCTTGTGGCCCTGGGAATCGGTGAGGCGCCCGTCCTCCAGGATCTGCAGCAGCATGTTGAAGGCGTCGGGGTGGGCTTTCTCGATCTCATCCAGGAGCACCACGCTGAAGGGTTTGCGGCGCACCGCCTCGGTAAGCTGGCCGCCCTCCTCGTATCCCACGTAGCCGGGCGGCGAGCCCACCAGCCGCGACACGGCGTGCTTCTCCATGTACTCGGACATGTCGATCTGGATGAGGGCCGACTCGTCCCCGAAGAGGAATTCCGCCAGGGTCCGCGCCAGCTCCGTCTTGCCCACGCCGGACGGCCCCAGGAAGATGAACGAGCCGCCGGGGCGCTTGGGGTCCTTGAGCCCGGCACGGGTGCGCCGGATGGAACGCGATACCGCGACGACCGCCTCGTCCTGGCCCACCACGCGCTCGTGCAGGGCGTCCTCCATGCGCAGGAGCTTGCTGCTCTCCTCCTCGGTGAGCTGGCTCACCGGGATGCCCGTCCAGGAGGAGAGGATATCGGCGATGTCGTCGTCGGTGACCTGCAGCTGGTGCGAGCCGAAGGGTATCTTCCAGTCCTCCTCCAGCTGCTCCATCTCGCTGAGTATCTCCTTTTCCTTGTCCCTGAGGCCGGCGGCCTTCTCGAACTCCTGGCCGGCTATCGCGGCCTGCTTCTCCTGGCGTATCTGCTGGAGCCTTTCCTCCAGGTCGCGGAAGTCGGGCGGGGCGGTCATGGCGTGGATGCGCAGCCGCGAGGCCGCCTCGTCGATGAGGTCGATGGCCTTATCCGGCAGGAAGCGGTCGGAGATGTAGCGTCCGGCCAGCCTGGCCGCCGCCACCAGTGCCTCGTCGGTTATGGCCACGCGGTGGTGCGCCTCGTAACGGTCACGCAGGCCCTTCAATATGTCTATGGTATGGTCCACCGTGGGCTCCTCCACCAGTACGGGCTGGAACCGCCTCTCCAGGGCCGCGTCCTTCTCGAGGTGTTTGCGGTACTCGTCCAGGGTGGTGGCGCCTATGGTCTGCAGCTCGCCGCGGGCGAGGGCCGGCTTGAGGATGGAGGCGGCGTCGATGGCTCCCTCCGCCGCTCCGGCGCCCACCAGGTTATGCAGCTCGTCGATGAAGAGGATGATGTCCCCGCGGCTGCGTATCTCCTTCACCACCTTCTTCAGGCGCTCCTCGAAATCGCCGCGGTAGCGCGAGCCGGCCACCAGGGCCCCCAGGTCCAGGGTGTAGAGCTGCTTGCCACTCAGCATATGGGGGACCTCGTTGTTCACGATCTTCTGGGCGAAGCCCTCGACCACCGCCGTTTTGCCCACCCCGGGCTCGCCGATGAGCACGGGGTTGTTCTTGGTGCGGCGGGCCAGGACCTGCATGACCCTCTCGATCTCCTTGTCCCTGCCGATGACCGGGTCGAGCTTGTTCTGGCCGGCGAGCTGCGTGAGGTTGCGACCGAACTGGTCCAGGAGCAGGTTGCCCTGGGCCGGGGCCTCCCCCGCTTGGGCCACTTCCTTGGTTCCCGCGGCGCCGGTGAGGAGCTGGACCACCTGGTTGCGCACTCGGTCCAGGTCCGCTCCCAGCTTGGTAAGCACCTGGGCGGCGACTCCCTCGCCCTCGCGGATGAGCCCCAGGAGGATGTGCTCGGTCCCGATGTAGTTGTGCCCCAACTGCAGGGCCTCGCGCAGGGAGAGCTCGAGCACCTTCTTGGCCCGCGGAGTGAAGGGGATGTGGCCGGTGGGGGCCGAGCTGCCCCGCCCGATGATCTCCTCCACCTGGTTGCGCACCGCCTCCAGGCTTATGTTCATGGACTCCAGGGCCTTGGCGGCGACGCCCTCGCCCTCCTGGATCAACCCCAGCAGGAGGTGCTCCGTCCCGATATAGTTATGATTGAGCATGCGGGCTTCTTCCTGGGCGAGCACTACCACCCTGCGAGCCCGGTCGGAAAACCTTTGAAACAAGTCTATCCCTCCAAAAACGTACTCCGGACCTTGATTATCACACCTATTCTCGCTCTTTTCAAAGACGATTCGCCATGCGATATCTCAAGTCCTGCGGATCTGCGCTCGAGCCCGCCGGCGGCTCCCGCGCTGCCCTTTCGTCTATCTGCATCGTCACCCGGAACATCTTCCTTGAAAGGCCGCCGGGCGACGGGACGCAATAACGCCTTCCATTATTATATTATCCCCATCCGGGACACCGGCTCACGTGATATATGACGCGCCGCCGCGCTACAAGGTCCCGGCACGGAAGAAAAGGGCCGCCTCGACCCGTCAGTTTCCGGAGCGGAGATGCGGGAAGAGGATGACCTCGCGGATGGAGTGGGTGTTCGTGAGCAGCATGACCAGGCGGTCCACGCCCAGGCCGAGCCCTCCCGTGGGAGGCATACCGTATTCGAGGGCGCGCAGGTAATCGTAATCCACGACGTGCGCTTCCTCGTCTCCCCCCTCGCGCTGCCGGGCCTGCTCCTCGAAGCGTTCCCGCTGGTCTAGGGGGTCGATGAGCTCGGAGAAGGCGTTGGCGACCTCGCGGCCCGCGACGATGAGCTCGAACCTCTCGGTGAGCTGCGGGTCGTCGCGGTGCAGGCGGGCCAGGGGGGATACCTCGCGCGGGTAGTCCATGACCAGGGTGGGCTCCCAGAGGTTGGGCTCGACCAGCTTCTCGAAGAGCTCCGTTGCCACCTTGCCGGCGCCCCAACCCTTCTCCGTCGGCACCTCGTGCCCATTCGCCAGGGCGCGAAGTTCCTCCACCGGCGTACGCGTGCTCACCTCGCTCCCCACCGCCTCGCTCACCGCCCGCATGAGCGTGATCCGCCGCCAGGGAGGCGTGAGGTCCAGGTTCCTCTCCTGGTACTCGAAGGACAGCGTCCCCTTCACCGACGTCACCACATCGGCGAGCATCTCCTCGAGGAAGGCGGCCAGGTCGTTATAGTCGGCGTAAGCCCAGTAGAACTCGAGCATGGTGAACTCGGGGTTGTGTTTGTAGGAGATGCCCTCGTTGCGGAAATTACGGTTGATCTCGTAGACCTTCTCCATCCCCCCTACCACGCACCGCTTGAGGTAGAGCTCGGGCGCTATACGCATGTACAGGTTCTGCCCCAGGGCCTGGTGAAAGGTGATGAAGGGGCGGGCGGTGGCTCCCCCGGGGATGGGCTGCAGCATGGGGGTCTCCACCTCCACGAAACCGCGTTCGTCCAGAAAACGCCGCAGCTCGCGGACGGTCTTCACCCTTACCATGAGGTTCTCCTTCACCTCGGGGTTGACCATGAGATCCAGGTATCTCTGGCGGTAGCGCAACTCGACGTCCTTGAGGCCGTGCCATTTCTCGGGAAGCGGGCGCAAGCTCTTGCTCAGCAGCTCGAACGCGGAGACGCGCAGTGTTATCTCCCCGCGCCTGCTCTTGAAGACCTCGCCCCGCGCTCCGATCCAGTCGCCGATATCCAGGTCCTGGAACGCGGCGTAGGAGGCCTCACCCAGCGAATTCACGGAGGCCATGAGCTGCAGCCGCCCCCCGCTGTCCGCGAGGTCGGCAAAACATGCCTTGCCGTGGCGCCGCAGGGCCATTATCCTGCCCGCCAGGGAGGCGGTATAGCCGCTTTCCCCGCCGTCCAGCAACGCATCGAAGCGGTCGCGTATGTCCGAGGTCATGTCCGTGCGTTCGTACCTGAGGGCGTAGGGTTTGATGCCCTTTCCCCGCAGTTCCTCGAGTTTTTCCATGCGCCTCTTCACCAGGTCGCCCTCGTCCTTGAAAGCGGCGGTTTCCCTTCCGTCATCCACGCTGCTCACATCCCGCGTATCTCGTACCATCCATACAGATCATAACCCATGTGCCGGACCATCGACGGTATTTCAGGTGGAGCCGAAAAAGCTCCGCGCGCGCAGGCCTCGGGCTGCTCCCGCCCCATGGGACGCGGGGACGCGATGCGATCCATGCGGGGATCATCGCTCAATGTGAACGATACGGTATTTCAACGCCCCGGAGGGAACCTGCACCTCGACTATCTCTCCGGCCTTGCGCCCCATGATGGCCCTGCCCACGGGCGATTGGTCCGATATGCATCCCTGGTCCCCCCGCGCTTCCGCGGCGCTGACCAGGCGCAGGCGCATCTCCTCGCCCCTCTCCACGTCCTCCAGGCGCACGGTGGAACCGATGGCAACCACCGACAGGTCGATCTCCTCTTCCCTGATGACGCGGGCGTTTTCCAGGACGTTCTCTATCTCCTTGATGCGCCCGTGCACGAAAGCCTGCTCGTGCTTGGCGTCGTCGTACTCGGAGTTCTCCATGATATCGCCGAAGGCCCTAGCCTGCTCGATGCGCTTGGCCACCTCCCACCACTTCACATTCTTGAGGTGGTCCAGTTCCTCCTGGAGCTTCTGGTAACCATGCTCCGTGAGGACGATGTCGTCCTCCTTCTCCTCCCGGTATTCACCGAGCACCGGCCTGTTTACGCTCTCGTCCATTTCCATCCTTATCCTGATCTCGCGTTTTGCGTGGGGTGATGACTGTTCTGGGATAACAAAGAGCTATTATATGCCAGCCCGCAGGGCCAGTCAAAGCGCCCTGCGGGGCGCTTTCCCGGGATAATCAGCGAGCGCAACGGGTATAATGATTTCGGGAAGAAACCGCTTTGATAAAAGGAGCGATCAAGCTGCTCGACGAACTGTTCAGGCCCGCCGCGCTGGCGGTGATAGGGGCCTCGGAGAAAGCGGGAAAGGTGGGGAGGGTGGTTCTCGAGAACATCCTCAACTCCGGTTACCGGGGCACGGTATATCCCGTCAATCCGTCTTACGGAGAGGTCTTCTCCCTGAAATGCTATCCCTCCGTATCCGACCTTCCCGAAGCGCCGGAGCTGGCTATGATCATCATCCCCGCGGAGTCCGTGCAGGGGGTGATCGAGGAGTGCGGTGCGCGGGGAGTCAAGGCGGCGGTGATCATATCCGCCGGCTTCAAGGAATCGGGTGTGGAGGGCTACCGCCGCGAGACCGTGCTTCGCCAGACGGCGGAGCGCCTCGGCATCGAGGTCCTGGGCCCGAACTGCCTGGGGATAGCCGACACCTCCACCCCCTTGAACGCCACCTTCGCCACCAGCTCGCCGCTTCCCGGCAGGGTGGCTTTCATGTCCCAGTCCGGTGCGCTCGGTACCGCCATGCTGGGATGGTCGGAGGAGAACCACCTCGGCTTCTCCCGCTTCATCAGCCTGGGCAACAAGATGGACCTCAACGAGAGCGACATGCTGGAGGCACTGGAGCATGACGTGAACACCTCTGTGATCGCGGCCTACCTCGAGGGCATCTCCGAAGGGGAGAGGTTCCTGGAGGTCACCGCGCGCGTAAGCCGCTCCAAGCCGGTGATCATCTATAAGGCGGGCGTCACCCAGGCGGGGGCGCGGGCGGTTTCCTCCCATACCGGAACCCTGGCCGGATCCGAGAACGCCTACGCTGCCGCCTTCCGCAAGAGCGGGGCGCTGCGGGCGAACAGAGTGGAGGACCTCTTCATGCTTGCCCAGGGTTTCTCCGCCCAGCCGCCGCCCGCGGGACCCAGGGTATGTGTGATCACCAACGCCGGAGGCCCGGGGATAGTCGCCTCCGACGCACTGGAGCATGCCGGGTTGAGCCTGGCGGTATTGACCGAGGAGACCACCCAGCACCTCAACGAGAAGCTCCCCGAGGCCGCGAGCGTATACAACCCGGTGGACGTGCTGGGCGACGCCGGAGCAGACCGCTACCGCCTGGCCATGGAAAGCGTGATCGCGGACCCCGGGGTGGACGCCGTGATGATCGTCCTCACGCCGCAGGCCATGACCAGGGCCACGGAAACGGCACGCGTAGTGGCGGACTGCGCGGGCGGGTCGGAGAAGACCGTGTTCGCGGTGTTCATGGGGGGCAGCGAGATCAGCGATGCCGAGGACATCATGAGGGAGGTGGGCATCCCCAACTTCCGTTTCCCGGAGGAGGCCGTGGATACCCTGCGCTGCATGAAGGCCTACACCGATTTCCTCTCGCGCCCGCGTCGCACCATGGTGCGCTTCGACGTGGAGAAGCACAAGGTCGACGAGGTCTTCTCGACCACCCGCGAGCAGGGCCGCAACGAGCTTGTGGAGGTGGAGGCCCGCGAGGTCCTGCTGGCATACGGCCTGCCGGTTGCGCGCACCATGCTGGCGACCAACCTCGAGGAATGCATAAAGGCGGGGCGCGAGATAGGCTACCCCGTGGTGGTCAAGATCGCCTCCCCCCAGATCCTGCACAAGACGGACGTGGGAGGGGTCATCGTGGGGATCGAAAACACCGACGAGCTCATCACCGCCTACGAGAAGGTCACCGCGAACGCGCGCAAGTTCTTTCCCCGCGCCGATATCTGGGGGGTGCTGGTACAGGAGATGCTCCCGCCGTCGCGCGAACTCATCGTGGGCATGAACCGCGACAGCCAGTTCGGTCCCCTGCTCATGACCGGCCTGGGCGGCATCTACGTCGAGGTGCTCAAGGACGTGAGCTTCCGCCTCGCCCCGGTGAGCGAGGAGGAGGTCATGGACATGCTGCGCGAACTCAAGAGCTACTGGCTGTTGCAGGGTGCGCGAGGGGAGCCGCCGGCGGACATAGACGCGGTAGTGGAATCCGTGCTGCGCGTCTCCCAACTGGTCACCGATTTCCCCGAGATCAACGAACTCGATATAAATCCCCTGCGGGTACTGGAGGACGGCAAGGGCTGCCTGGCCGCGGACGCCAGGATCGTTCTGGAGGAGTGAGAGACATGGTCTGTATTTACCTTACCTCGGAGGTAGGCCTCTCGGGCCTGCACACCCTGTGCATCGGCCTGGGCCGCCGCTTCCGGGAGGAGAACCTGAAGGTCGGGTACATCAAGCCGGTCGGCCACCGCTATTTCACCGTGGAGGGATACGTGACCGACGAGGACGCCGCCTTCATGCGCACCACCCTCGAACTGGACGAGGAACTGAAAGACCTCTGCCCGGTGGTGCTCACCCCACAACTGGTCAACTCCGCCTACCTGGAAGGCGGGCCGGGCCTGCTGGAGCGGGTCAGGCAGGCCTATGACCGCGTCAGCGCCGGCAAGGACGTGGTCATCGCCCAAGGGGCTTACACCTCGCTTCAGGGACGTTTCATGGGCCTGTCGGCCTATCAGCTCGCACCCGTCTTCGGCGCCAGGGTCATCCTGGTGGAACGCTTCGACGACGCCTTCCTGGGGGACAACGTGCTGGCGGCGAAGGACGATTTCGGCGACAGCCTCATCGGCGTCATCTACAACATAATCCCGCCCAACCGCGAGAGCTTCGTCAGCGACATCCTCGCGCCGAGCCTGGAGAAGCGGGGCATACCGGTGCTGGGCAAGGTCCCCGTGGACCACTTGCTCTCCTCCATAAACGTCGGAAACCTGGCCGAGCTGCTCGACGGCCGCGTACTCTCGGGGGAAACGTGCCTCGATAACCTGGTCGAGGATATCGTGGTGGGAGCCATGAGCCAGGAGCACGCACTGTCCGTTTTCCGCAAATACCGCAACCTCTGCGTGGTCACGGGCGGGGACCGCAGCGACATCCAGCTCGCGGCCATTGAAGCCAAGGCCCGCTGCCTCATCCTCACCGGCAACCTCTACCCCTCCAGCATCGTCCTGGGCAAGGCGGAGGAGCTGTGCATCCCCGTGATCATGGTCAGCACGGACACCTTCACCACGGCGGAGCGCGCCGACATGATCATCAAGAGCGCGCGCACCCACGAAGCGAGGAAGCTGGAGAGGCTGCGCGAGCTGATAGACTGCTGCGTGGACCTGCCGCGTATCCGCGAACTGGCCGGGATCAGCCCCTGATGGCCACCAGGAGGGGGTAGGGATTAACCGCCCCTCCGCCGTTGGGGTGAAATTCGAAGTGAAGGTGGGGACAGCCGCGCGCATTACCGGTGTCGCCGACGTAGCCGATGACCTGGCCGCCGCTCACCCTCCCCGAAGCCCCGTAGCTCTGCAGGTGCATGTAGTAGTAGAGGTGGCCGTTGTCGCCGTAGAGGAAGACGTACAAGCCAGCGTTGCCTCCACTGCGCTGCACCACGGTCCCGCTGGTGACGGCCACGCACGGCGTGCCGTAGTTGGCCATGATGTCGCATCCCTTGTGGGTGCGGCCCACTGAGCGGGGAGCGCCCCAGTCGTTGGTGAAGCTGCAGGGCCCGGCCACCGGGAAATAGAGGCCGTTGACGGGGCCGACGTTCCAGCCCCCATCGCCCCCCCCGCCGCCGCCGCCGTAGCGGCTGCTCAGCAGGGAGGCGACCTCGGCGTCGATGCCGGCCAGGATGGCCTTCTGCTCGTTGAGCTTGCTCTGTATGGAACCCCTCTGCGACTGCAGGCTTCTCGAATAAGCCTCCTGCTCCGCCTTGGCGCTGTCCAGCTCCGCACGTTTCGCCCTGATCTGGGCCATCAGCTCCTGGGTGGCCTTGATGGTATCGGCGTCGTGGTTGCCGATACGCGACATGTAGTCATAGGAATTGATGAAGGTATCAAAGTCGTCGCACTCCAGCAGGACGTCGATGGCGCTGACGCCGCCCTCCTTGTACATGGTCACCAGCCGCTCGGAGAGGATGCCCTGCCAGCGGCCGTACTCCGCCTCCGCCGCCGCCAGCTGGGCCTGGTTGGCCTGGATGTTGGCCTGCAGGGTGGCGATGCGTGACTCAGTCCGGCTCAGCTCCGAGGTGAGGCGGTTCAGCTCGGACTGCAGGGAATTGAGCTGCTGTTCTACCTGGCGCGCCTGCTCCTTTTTCTCGCTGATGGAATCGGCGCCGAGCGGGGGCGCGTGCTGGCCGGCGAGAAGCACCAGGACCACCAGGAGGAAAGCGGGGCGGAGGGATGCCTTGAAGGCTTTCCTCACCGCGACCCTGCCACGAACATGCACGCCATAACCGCCTTACTGTACAACACGTCGCTTAATATTTTAGGAAACCGATCGCGAGCCAGTCAAATGAAGCCCGGCCCGCTTTTCCGCCCGTCAACGATATGTTGTTACTGTTTCACCAAGAGAACACCGATATATTGTCATTTTCGCTTCTCAGTGGGCGCCGCTGTCGTCGACGCGGCGCCTGGAGAGATGAGACCCGTGAGGGGAGGGTTTTGTTCCCAGCCGGAAGAGGGGTCAACTCCAATTATCCCCGTCGCATCTCCACGATGCGGGGCCTTCCGTTGAGGTCCGCGTGCACCTCCGCGACGGTGAAACCAAACCCCGCCGCCTCACGGGCCAGCCCTTCCACCTGCTCCTCCCCTCCCTCCATGAGGAGCAAGCCTCCCGGGGCCAGCCAGAGCGGGGCCTGCCCCATGAGGCGGTGGTGGGTCTCCGTGCCGGAGGGTCCCGCCACCAGGGAGATGCGTGGCTCGTGCTCCCTCACCTCGGGCGGCAGGGACGGGAAGTCCCCCTCCCTGACGTAGGGGGGGTTGGATACGATGACGTCGATGCGGCCCTTGAGCTCGTCCGGCAGGGCGTCCAGCAAGTCCCCCCGGCGGAACTCCACGGCATCGTCCAGGCCAAGAAGACGGGCGTTCATCCGCGCCACCTCCAGTGCTTCGGCGCTGATCTCGGTGGCGCAGACGACGGCGGCCGGACATTCCCGGGCCAGGGAAAGGGCTATACACCCGGAGCCTGTGCCGACGTCCACCGCCAGCGGGTGTCCCGGGAAGGCCCCCAGCGCCGACACGGCCCTCTCCACCAGCGTCTCCGTCTCGGGCCGCGGGATGAGGACGCGGCGGTCCACCGCCAGCTCCAGGTAGCGGAATCCCTTGCGGCCGGTGATATACTGCAGCGGCTCGCGTGCGGCCCTGCGGCGCAGCAGCTCGGCGAATTCCCCTCTCTCGCGCATCGAGACCGGCCGGTCGTGATAGGCGTAGAGCTCGACGCGGCTGCGCCCGGTGCAATGGGAGAGCAGTTGCTCGGCGTTGAGCCGTGGCCTGACCACGCCGTTTTCCTCCAGGTACCGCGCCGCCCAGGCGATGAGTCCCGGCGTGCCGGTGGAGGGCATGTCCTCCACGATCAGTCCCCACCGCCAATCTCCGCCAGTTTCTCCGCGCGGTCCGCGGCGGCGAGCGTCTCGATGATATCCTCCAGGTCGCCGTCCAGCACGTCCTCCAGGCGGTGGACGGTCAGGCCGATGCGGTGGTCGGAGATGCGGCCCTGGGGAAAGTTATAGGTGCGGATGCGCTCCGAGCGGTCCCCGGTCCCCACCTGGGAACGCCTCTCCTCCGCCTGCTCGCGCAGCTGCCGTTCCTGTTCCGCGCGCAGGAGGCGGGCGCGCAGGATGCGCAGCGCTTTCTCCCGGTTCTGGAGCTGGCTCTTTTCGTCCTGGCAGGACACCACGACCCCCGTGGGCACGTGGGTCATGCGCACGGCGGAATCGGTGGTGTTTACCGACTGACCGCCCGGGCCGGTGGAACGGAAGACGTCGACGCGCAGGTCCGCGGGGTCGATGGTGACCTCCACCTCCTCGGCCTCGGGCAGCACGGCGACGGTAGCGGTGGAGGTGTGGATACGCCCGCCGGATTCCGTGACCGGTATGCGCTGCACGCGGTGCACGCCGGATTCGAACTTCATCCTGCTGTAGGCGCCCTTCCCCCTCACCGAAAAGATGATCTCCTTGAAGCCGCCCAGTTCGGAAGGGCTTGATGACAGTATCTCCGTCTTCCAGCCCCGGCGGTCGGCGTAACGGGTATACATGCGATAGAGGTCTCCGGCGAACAGGCCCGCCTCCTCGCCGCCCGCCCCGGCGCGGATCTCCATGATCACGTCCTTCTCGTCACGGGGGTCCGGGGGCAGGAGCATGACCTTGATCCTCCGCTCCAGCTCCTCCGCCCTGGTCTCGGCGGCCAGTTGCGAGTCGCGCAGAAAATCGAGCATCTCGGGGTCCTTTTCCTCGCGCAGCATCTCTCCCGCCTCGTGCGCCTCGCGCTTCGCCTCGCGGTACTCACGCAGGGCGCCCATTACCTCCGCCAGCTCGGCATGGCTGCGTGCCAGCTCGGCGTAGCGCTGACGGTCCCCGTAGACTTCGGGCTGCGCCAACTGGCGCTCCAGGTCCAGGTAATTGCGCTCTATTTCCGCCAGCCGTTCCATGAATCCCATGCCATCATCCTCTTGCCGTCAGGTCCTCTTTCTCCAGCAGCGCCTTGAGCGCGCTCAGCGCGACCTCCGCCTGCTCCAGGTCGGGACGGCGGGTGGTCAACCTCTGCAGCGCCATTCCCGGCGCTGCCAGCGCCTGCATCCAGGGGGACCTGCTGCGGTCCGCGTATTTCATTATCTCATAGGAAATGCCCGCCACCAGGGGTATGATCGCCACCCTCTCCGTGATGCGCAGCCACAGGGGGGGTTTGCCCAGGAAGGAATAGACCACCACCGTGATCACCAGGACCAGGAGCATGAAGGAGGTGCCGCAGCGCAGGTGGTCGGTACCCTCGCGCAGCGCCCACTGCGGCTCCAGGGGGTACCCGTCCTCCAGCAGGTGGATCGACTGGTGCTCCGCGCCGTGGTACTCGAAGACGCGGCGCATCTCCCGCGAGAGGGAGACCAGGAGCAGGTAGGCCACGAAGAACGCGATGCGCATCCCGCCCTCCACCAGGTTCCACAGCCACACCGGGCTGTCATGGCCGACCATGCGCGGCGCGAGCCATGTCGGCAGGGCGATGAACAGGCCTATCGTCAGGGCCAGGGCCAGGACAATGGAGACCGTCTTCTCTATCCAGCCCATGCCCTTGCCCTGACTCTCTTCCTCCAGGGCGATGTCGGCGGAGATGGAAAGAGCCCTCCACCCCAGGACCAGGCTCTCTCCCAGCACGAATATCCCCCGCAGGAGGGGCTTGTCCCAACCGGGATGTCGCACCAGGAAGGAGGTAAGTGGCTCGGCCTGGGTGTGTATGCTGCCGTCCGGCTTGCGCACTGCCAGTGCCCAGTGCCTCCGGCCGCGCATCAGGACGCCCTCTATCACCGCCTGGCCCCCGACCCTGAGGTCGTCATCTCGGCCTGAGGGGGACGAGGCCAGGACGGGGGAGGAAATGATGGGCGGTATCCCTGTCATCTTGGCGTAAGGCAAGACCTAGTCCTGCGCTTCGGATTTCCTGCTCTTTTCCTCCGCAGACTTCCTGCGCTGGGGCCTCGCCTTGCCGTAGCGGCGCTCGAAACGCTCGACCCTGCCGCCCGTATCCACGAGCTTCTGCTTGCCCGAGTAAAACGGATGGCATTGCGAGCATATCTCCACGCGCAGCTCCGGCTTGGTGGAGCGGGTCTTGAACGTGTTACCGCAGGAGCAGGTAACCGTGGCTTCCACGTAATCCGGATGGATTCCCATCTTCATCTCTTATCTACCTCGACTTTCTTCCACACAACCCTACCAGTATAGCAACACGTATTTCCCTTGAACAGGGTCCGGGGAAGACGTCATCGGAGTAACGGCGTAGCGGGAAACCAGGCTGGAGCGGTTTCGCCGCCGCCGCCACGATTCTACGAGATCGGCGACCTCGCTATCTCGTTCAAGAACTCCGCGTTGTTCTTGGTATTGCGTATCTTGTCTATAAGCAGCTCGATGGCCGCGCCGGGGTCGAGGGAGTGCAGCACCCTACGGAGCTTCCAGACCACCTGCGCCTCCTCGGGCGACATGATCAGCTCCTCCTTGCGGGTCCCGGATTTGTCGATCTCTATGGCGGGGAAGATGCGCTTGTCCGCAAGCTTGCGGTCCAGGTGCAGCTCCATGTTTCCGGTCCCCTTGAACTCCTCGAAGATGACCTCGTCCATACGAGATCCGGTCTCCACCAGCGCGGTAGCCATGATGGTGAGGCTGCCTCCGTCCTCGATGTTCCTCGCCGCTCCAAAGAAACGCTTCGGCGGATAGAGGGCGGTGGAGTCCACTCCACCGGACAGGATGCGCCCGCTGGTGGGTGTCGCCAGGTTGTAGGCTCTCGCCAGCCTGGTGATGCTGTCCAGGAGGATGACCACGTCGTGGTTGTGTTCAACCAGTCTCTTGGCCCTCTCCAGCACCAGCTCCGCCACCTGAATGTGGTTGTCCGACGGCTGGTCGAAGGTCGAGCTGTTGACCTCGCCGTCGACCGACCGTTCCATGTCCGTGACCTCTTCGGGCCGCTCGTCCACAAGGAGCACGATCAGCTTCACCTCGGGGTTGTTGTAGGTGATGCTGTTGGCTATCTGCTTGAGGATGGTGGTCTTCCCCGCCTTGGGGGGAGACACGATCAGGCCCCTCTGGCCTTTTCCTATCGGCGCGATGAGGTCGATGATGCGCGGGGCGGTCACCTCGTCCGGCGTCTCCAGGCGCAGTCGCTGCAAGGGAAATAGCGGCGTCAGCTGCTCGAACTGCTTGCGGTCCCTGCATACCTCGGGATTGTCGCTGTTCACCTTCTCGATGCGGAGCAGCGCGTTGTATTTCTCGCTGTCCTTCGGGGGGCGTACCTGCCCCGTGACCTCGTCCCCTCGCTTGAGGTGGAAACGCCTTATCTGCGAAAGGGAGACGTATATATCCTCCTCGCTGGGCAGATAGCCGCGTGTGCGCAGGAAACCGTAACCCTCGGGGAGCACGTCCAGGATGCCGGTGCGGATGAAGAGCCCTTCGTCTTCCACCTTGCGGTTGAGGATGTTATCGATGAGCTCGTGCTTGCGCAACCCGGTTATCCCGGTAAGCCCCATCTCGCGCGCGATGCCCTGCAGGTCGACCAGGAGCTTCGATTCCAGATTGTTCCGGTCCAGCGTCTTTTCCAAATTCTCACCTCCTCCCCGGTGGTTCTTCGTCCTTGCCTCAAAGGTCTTTGATCTTTTCATAATCCTCCAGGAATCTCTTGATCCCTATGTCCGTCAGGGGATGACGAGCCATCTTCAGCATGACGTCGTAGGGAATGGTGGCGATATGGGCTCCGGCCAGCGCCGCTTCGATCACGTGCACGGGATGGCGCAGGCTGGCCGCTATCACCCGGGTAGGGATGGAATGGGTGTCGAAGATGTCGACTATCTCCTCCACCACGGTCATGCCCCTGTTGCCGATATCGTCCATGCGCCCAACGAAAGGGCTGACGAAAGTGGCCCCGGCCGCGGCGGCCAGCATGGCCTGGTTGGCGGAGAACACCAGGGTCACGTTGGTCCTGATACCCTCGCCCGCGAGGACGCTTACGGCCGACAGGCCTTCAGGGGTCATGGGGATCTTCACGTTTATGTTGGGAGCTATGGCCGCCAGCTCGCGGGCTTCGCGCAGCATCCCTTCCTTGTCCATGCTTATCGCTTCCGCGCTGATGGGCCCGCTGACCATCCCCGCTATCTCGACCAGGCAGTCCCGCATGCAGCGCCCCTCCTTGGACACCAGGGAAGGGTTGGTGGTCACGCCGGCCAGGATCCCCCAGCCGACTACTTCCCTGATGTGATCGACGTTCGCGGTGTCCAGAAAAAGCTTCATATCGATACCTCCAAATGCGGGATGTCAGAGGAACTGCGCCGCTTCCTGCCCCACCTTCTCCTTCTTCGCCATCTCGTAGGCCGCGTTGATGATGTAATCCACCACCTCGGACACGGCGGCGTCGAGGTTGACGCTCTCCACCGTCTTTACCCCCGTGGCCTCAGCCAGTTGCATGATATAGTCCTGAATCCTGCGTATGTTGTCGAAATGCTCCACGTACCTCTGGAAGGGACGTGTGCCCTGCGTCTCCACCTCGCGGATATAGAAATGGCTGCGGTGCATCTTCTCGTCGGCGACCGCCACGAGCAGGGGGACGATGAGGGCGTCGGGGAACTGCTCCGGCGCGATGAAGCCGGGGACGATGTGCGCTCCCTCGATGATGATGTGCGTCCCCTCCTTGAGGGCGCGGTTTATGATGGCGCGTACCCCCACAAGCACAGAGAGGCTCTGCTCGCGAAAACCCGCCACCACCGGATCGACGTGCGCCGGGAGCGGGTGCAGGAGCGCCGATTCCGCGTCGAAGGACGAGGTGTGGATGGTGGGCATGAGTTCGCGCGAGAAGAATGCCCGCATGACCTCCCTGATGGCGTCCGTTGACACGATGCGCACTATGCTCAGGCGGGTGGCCAGCATGGTCGCTATAGTAGATTTTCCCACGCCCGTCGATCCCCCGATGAGTATCACCAGGGGTTTGTTCATGCTGCTGAATGAGACGTACCGCCAGTAATTGACGGCGTAGTGTCCGCCTATCTTCTCGGTGAGGAAGTTGTAGATGAGCTTGCGCAGCTCGTTGGCCTGGATCTCCAGCTTGTCCTCGGAGATGAGGTATTCCTCTATGTCGGCGGCCACGTAATACGCCCTGCCCGGCGCCAGGCCGGAGGCCATGATGGCGTTGGCTGTAAGCCCCTTGGAGAAGGGAACCCGGTGGTGTTCCTCATCGAGGATGGTTATCCTCTTCTTCAGCTTTCCTTCATCGCCCGGCATGATCTCTCCACGACCTTGTCCCAGATGCACTCGAAAAATTTCTCCAGCACCGTCTCTCCCGGGAGAGGTACGGGCTGGTTATGAAAGAACGCTACTTCCTTCCCGTTGGCGCGCGCGAAGCGCGTCACCACGTCCACCGCAGCCGCCTTGAGCTCGGTGAGCACTATATCAGCCCCCGCGGCCCCCTGCAGCTCCTCCTCGAGGCGCTCGCGGTCGGAAAGGCTATGGCTCCTCCCTACTACCGTGCACCCCTCCTCGTCCTCCAGGTAATCCTGCAGCAGAGTCCCCGCTTCCTCGGGAGCAGTCGAGACAAGAAAAGCTCTCCTGTCTCGGATGGGTTGCAATGGATGTGGCCTGAAAATCGTTTTCAAGACAACGATATCGCCGTTTATCCTTTTTATCCTCTCGCTGAGCTCCTGGATTTTTAGGGGAGATGCGAACGGTTCTTCAGCCATTGTAATGATAACCCCATCGGAAATCAAGAGCCGGTACGAGCCCAGGAACCCCAGGGCTTCCTCCAGGTCCTGCGCGGCGCTGATGACGCAAACCACTGCATCGGTGGCCACGGGCGGAATGCTGGAGCCGCTGCCCTCCGTGATCACCACGCGCGCGGGGAGCGAATCCGCCAATACGGCCGCCTCGACGCAGTTGGTGACGAACGGTTCGCCGGCCATGCCTCCGCCGCAACGGCGCGAACCGACGGTCAGCACCCCAGACACAAGTGCGTCCTCGTAGTGATCGGAGGCGGCATGCAGACCCTTAGCGAGCTCCGAGAGAAGAAACTCCTCTCCGATACCTTTCTCCTCGACGAGGTATGGCCGCGGCGGTCCGCCCCTCCCCATGGCGACGACCACCGGCGTCCGGCCCGACCCGTCCAGATAACGCGCCATCTCCGCGGAAACCGCCGTCTTGCCGCAACGTTTTCCGGTGCCGATAACCGCGCAGGAGGGCTTGGAGAGCACCTTCTCCCGGCGCGGGGGATGAAACTCGAAGTCGCCGCCGCGGTAGGCCGCGCCGTGTGCCAGGGCCACCGCGGCCAGCCTCATCCTCAGCGCCGGGCCCAGCACGGGCAGATCGCTGAGGTCCGCGACTAGTCGCGGCCCCAATCTCCTCAACACCCCCGCCAGATCCTGCAGCGGGTCGTCGGGATATATCACCTCCAGCCCGCCTGAAGCCAGCTCCGTGAGGTCCTTCATCTTCTCCGTGCCGCCGATAAAATAGAGCGCGAGCGGCTCGAACCCCTCCCTGTCCTCCAGCTCGCGCAAGGCGTCGAGAGTCGTGGCGGGGTGGTGCTCCCCGTCAACGAGAAAGAGGGTCGGGATGTTCTCTCCCATGGACTCACCTTCACTCGATACGCACACGTGCCAGGCCCTGCCCTCGCTCCGCTCCGGCATGGCACTGGGACACTGTGTCGAATGTTACAGGGCAGACGTTAGTGTTGGTGTCAGATGTCCGTGCCGATTATCTCGCGAACTACGCCGGACAGCTCGCGCTGCGTCTCGCTTACCCCCACGCCGAACTGGGCGATGACGTCGCGTCCGCCGAAGGGGTATTTGCGAAAGACCTTGACCAGGTCCTCCCTTATCTCGATGACGTTATAGCAGGGCTTGGTGTGTCCCCGCAATCGCAACGATGAGATGGTGCCGGCGTTGACCACGTACATATCCTCGAGCTTCCATACGTAGGGAACATGCTTGTGGCCGGTGAGGACGAGATCGACGCCCGAATATATCAATAGCTCGAGGACGTCTCCCGCATCGGTGACGATGTTCCGCTCCCTCCCGGTGCCGGGGACTGGCAGCAGGTGATGGTGCAGAGCGAAGATCTTGAAACCCTCGGAGTTATGGAAATTGTTGACGATCTTGTAGTATTTCTCTCTTCCGATCTGCCCTGAATCGAGGTCGGGCTCGCTGGAATCCACTCCCATCAGGAATATGCCACCCCACTCCATATCCTGGAAAAGGGATCCGAATAGCTCCTGGAAATGCAGGTACCCGACGTTACGGGAATCGTGGTTTCCGGGTATGACCACGATGCGTTCGCATTCCAGCCCGTCCAGGTATGTCTTGGCCGTCAGGTATTCCTGGCGAAAACCTTCGTTGGTCAGATCTCCCGTGACCACCACGATATCCGGACTCAACTCGTTTATCTCCAGTATGGTGCGGTTCATGAGATTGGCCACGAAGTGGTAGGAACCGACGTGAAAATCGGAGATGTGGGCGACCAGCAGCGGGGATTTTGATATCGGATATACCCTCAACGGCATGTCCTGTTCGCTCCAATAAATCTCTTACTCGCGGCGCTTGAACGGGGTTCGATTCCTGTCATCGCGCGATATCCATTACCCCCTCAATATAACACAGTCCGCCGGCTATTATGACCTCCGGGTGCCCTCAACGAGCAGGTCCAGAAGCTGCCAGGCGGGCAGCGCGGCGTAACTCCCGCCCGCCACTCCCTTCTCGCTGAACGACCTCCCCCGGTCGGGAACCACGTGCGGGTAATAGACGGCGAAGGGAACGGGGTCGGCCACGTGCGTGCGTACCTCGAGTGGGGTGAAATGGTCGGGCATGAGCAGGAAGGCGAACTCCTCGCCACTGCGAACCGTCTCGTCCAGAAAGGCGCCCACGATCTGGGCGTCGAAGTTCTCCAGCGCCTCGACTTTTGCCTCCCAGTCGCCCTCGTGCCCCGCTTCGTCCGGAGCTTCGACGTGCACGTAGACCAGGTCGGAGAAGCGCAGGCTCTCCAGCGCGTAACGGGCTTTAGCCGCGTAATCGGTGTCGTAATAGCCGGTCGCGCCGGGCACCTCCACCACTTCCATGCCGGCCAGCATACCCAGCCCTTTGATGAGATCGACCGCGGTTATGATCGCGCCCGCCAGGCCATACCTGTCCTTCATGGCGGGGAGCTCCGGCAGCCTGCCCTGGCCCCAGGGCCAGATCATGTTCGCGGGCCGCAGTCCCTTTTCCTCCCTGCGCCGGTTCACGTCGTGATCCGCCAGCAGGCGCCGCGATACGCGCATCAGGGCTGTAATCCTCTCCGCGTTTGGTCCCCGGGGCCTGACCTCCTCGATCATGCGTCCCACCACGTCATGGGGAGGGGTACAGCGATCCTCCAGGAATTTCAAGCCCTTGAGGACCAGGAGGTGGCGGTAACCGATCCCGGGGTAGAATGCGGTGTATTCATCCTCCAGTTTTTCGCGCAGGACCCTTACGAGCATCGCGGCCTCCGCCGTGCTGATATGGCCGGCGCTGTAATCGAGAAGGACTCCGCCGCTCTCGGTGACCAGGTTGCAGCGGAACGCAACGTCGTCGGGACCCAACGCCACGCCCATGCTCACTGCCTCCAGGGGGCCACGCCCCGTGTAATACCTTTGGGGGTCGTAGCCAAGGATGGAATAGTTGGCCACGTCGCTCCCGGCCGCCATGCCCTCCGGGATGGTCAGGGCGGTGCCGCATACGCCCTCCCTGGTCAGGAAATCCATGTTCGGTGTACGCGCAGCCTCCAGGGGAGTAGAACCGCCGCGCTCGCTGACGGCGTAATCGGCGGCGCCGTCCGGCACCAGAACAACGTACTTCATCCCCACCACTCCTCGTCTCTCATCTGAGCGCCCTCGCGTAAGACCGGCCCGGCGAAACGCATGGTGCCGTCACGTCTCACACCGCGAGGCGGAAGCTCGATGCGACCGCGAACGGGGCCGGAATACGCGCCCCGCCTTCAGAGCCCCAGCATCTCCAGTATCGTATCCATGTGCGGCGGTACGGCCCGCGGCTCCTCCACGCACCTCACCGCCAGGTCCGGGTCCTTGAGGCCGTGACCGGTGAGGACGCAGACCACCAGCGATCCCCGGGCCAGCTCCCCTCGCCGGAAGGACTTGTAAAGCCCGGCCACCGAGGCCGCGGAGGCCGGCTCCACGAAGATGCCTTCGCTTTCGGCCAGCAGGCGGTAGGCATCCAGGATCTCGTCGTCGGAAACCATGTCGATGCTCCCCCGCGATTCCTCGGCGGCGCGCACCGCCCTCTCCCAGCTCGCCGGGTTACCTATGCGGATCGCCGTGGCCAGTGTCTCGGGGTTCTCCACGACATGCCCCCGCACTATGGGGGCCGCTCCTTCCGCCTGCCATCCCATCATGCGGGGGAGGGAACCGATCCTGCCGGCCTCGTGATATTCTCGGTACCCCTTCCAGTAAGCGGTTATATTGCCGGCATTGCCTACTGGTATGAAGTGATAGTCGGGGGCCCGTCCGAGCGCGTCGCATATCTCGAAAGCCCCGGTTTTCTGCCCCTCGATACGATAGGGGTTGAGGGAATTGACCAGCACTATGGGATGGTCATCGCTTATCTTTCGCACCAGCTTCAGCGCCTGGTCGAAGTTGCCGTCCACGGCGATGACCTTCGCGCCGTGGATCAATGCCTGCGCCAGCTTCCCCAGGGCGATGGCCTTGCTCGGTATGAGCACGGCGCAGTCGATGCCGGCGCGCGCCGCATAGGCCGCGGCGGAGGCGCTGGTGTTGCCCGTGGAGGCGCAGATGACCGCCTTTGCCCCTTCCTCCAGGGCCTTGGAGAGGGCCATGGTCATACCCCGGTCTTTGAAGGAACCCGTGGGGTTGAGGCCCTCGTACTTGAGAAAGACCGTCAAGCCAAGCTGCCCGCTTATGCAGGGGGCTTCCACCAGCGGGGTGTTTCCCTCCAGCAGGGTGACCACGGGCATGCCCTCGTCAACCGGGAGATACTCCCGGTATGCCTCTATCACGCCTTTCCATGCGCTGCTCAATACATGCCTCCCTTACTGGACGACGACATCTCCTCCGCCTTCCCACTGGAGGGCTCGGTGCGCGCGGCCGCGGGGTCCCTCATCGCCCTTGCCCTTCATCCACGGCGGGATCTTCCACCCTGATCACGCTGACGATGCGGTTGACCGCCTCCGTCTCCTCCAGCCCCTTCACCGTGGCGCGCAGGCTATCCTCGCGCACGGCGTGGGTGATGAGGACGATGCGCGCCTCCCGGCCCATGCCGTGCTGGATAACCGACTTGATGCTCACGCCGTTGTCCCCGAACACGCCGGCGATCCTCGCCAGCACGCCGGGGCGGTCGGGCACGTCGAAGATCATGAAGTAGCGGCAGACGACGTCCGCCATGTCCTTTATGGGCTTGTCGTAGAAGCAGGTGCATCCCACCATGCGCCCGCCCGAGAGTATGTTACGGGCTATGGAGATCACGTCGCCGACCACGGCGCTCGCCGCCGGCAGCGAGCCCGCGCCCTTGCCGTAGAACATGAGTTCGCCGACGGCGTCCCCGGAGACGAAGATGGCGTTGTTCTCGTCCCGCACCGCGGCCAGGGGATGGTCGCGGGGTATCATGGTCGGGTGCACCCTCACGGAAATGCCCTCCGCCTCGTTTTTGGCCACCGCCAGCAGCTTGATGACGTAGCCCATGTCCCCCCCGAAGGCGATGTCGTCAGGCGTGATACCCTCAATGCCTTCGGTGTAGACATCATCCAGGGTCACGCGCGAGTTGAAGGCCATGGAGGCCAGGATGGCCAGCTTGGCGGCGGCGTCCTTCCCCTGCACGTCGGCGCTGGGGTCCGCCTCGGCGTAACCCAGGGACTGGGCCCTGCTTATGGCCTGGTCGAAGGAAAGGCCTTCCTCGCTCATGCGCGTCAACGCGTAATTAGTGGTGCCGTTCACTATGCCCAGGATCTGCTCTATCCTGTTCCCGGCCAGGCTCTGCTTCAGCGGCAGCAGGATGGGGATGCCGCCCCCCACACTGGCCTCGTAGGCGACGTCCACCCCCGCCTCTTCGGCCGCCTCCAGTATCTCTCCGCCGTGGGTGCTCATGAGTTCCTTGTTGGCGCATACCACATGTTTCCCTGCGGCCAGTGCTTCCAGGATGAATGCGCGCGCGGGCTCGACCCCGCCCATGACCTCGACGACGATGTCCACCTCCGGATCGCGCAGGACCGCCGCCGCGTCGGTGGTGAGCATGCTCTCCGGGACCTCGACGTAGCGGGGGTCCGCGAGGTCTTTCACCGCGACGCTCTTCAGCCTTATCTCGCATCCCGTGCGCCTGGAGATGACCTCCGCGTTGTCCCGCAGGATGCTGATCACGCCCGATCCCACGGTGCCGCACCCAATCTGCCCGATGTGAATGATCTTTTTTTCCTGAGCCATATGTTCCTCCGGCCTCCGCACGATCATGAATAACGATATTCTACCAGGAAGCCGGGTTTACTATCGAGGCAGGTCGGAGGAGGGCGGATGCGTGCGTGATATAATCCGTTTATGAAACCGAAGGAACCGATATTGCAGGTGGCCCTGGACTTCCTCGACCTCGAGCGCGCCATCCAGGTCGCGGAGGAGGCGGTGGCCGGCGGCGTCGACTGGATCGAGGCCGGCACCCCTCTGATCAAGAGCGAAGGCCTCAACGCCGTCAGGGAGCTGCGGCGGCGCTTTCCAGACCGCGTCATCGTCGCGGACATGAAGACCATGGACGCGGGTAGGGCCGAGGTGGAGGCGGCGGCCAAGGCGGGCGCCAACATCATCGACGTGCTGGGGGCCGCCTCCGACGCCACGGTGAAGGAGTGCGTGGAGGCGGCGGACAACTACGGCGCGGAGATCGTCGTGGACCTCATCGAGGTCGGTGACCCCGTCGACCGGGCACGCGCCGCGGAGGCGGCGGGGGCGGACTATATCGCCGTGCACACGGCCATCGACGTGCAGATGCGCGGCGGAGACCCCTTCGAGAGGCTCAAGGTGGTGGCGAACGCCGTGGACATCCCCATCGCAGTGGCCGGGGGGATCAACTCGGAGACGGCGGCGAAGGCGGTGGAGAACGGCGCGGACATCGTCATCGTCGGCGGCGCCATCATCAAGAGCAAGGACGCCCGCAGGGCGGCCGAGGAGATCAAACGGGCCATGCTCACCGGAGAGGCGCTGAGAACGGAGCTCTACAAGAGGGTGGACCTGGGCAGCGTCAGGGAGATACTTTTGCGCGTGTCCACCCCCAACATATCCGATGCCATGCACCGCTCCGGCGAGATGGAGGGCATACTGCCCATCAGCCCCGGGATGAAGATGGCGGGTCCCGCTCTCACCGTGCGCTCCTACCCCGGGGACTGGGCCAAGCCGGTGGAGGCCATCGACCTGGCGGAGGAGGGCGACGTCATCGTCATCGAGGCGGGCGGCATGGCCCCGGCTCTATGGGGCGAGCTGGCGACCCACAGCGCGATACAGAAGAAGGTTGCGGGGGTGGTCATAGACGGGGCCATCCGCGACACCGTGGATATCCGCGCGCTCGGCTTCCCCGCATTCTCCCGCATCATCACCCCCACCGCCGGAGAGCCCAAGGGCTTCGGCGAGATAAACGTCCCCGTCAAGGCGGGAGGAAAACGCATCTTTCCGGGCGACTGGCTGGTGGGAGACGACGACGGGGTGGTGGTGATACCCAGGGACAAGGTGGTGGAGATAGCCAACCGCGCCATGGACGTGCTGGAGAAGGAGAACCGCCTGCGTGGGGAAATAGATGCCGGGTCCACCCTCTCCCAGGTCGCCTACCTGGAAAAGTGGGAGAAGAAGTAACCGGCCGGTCCCTCTATTCCCTGCGGCGACGCCACTTGCTCAGCCACTGCCGCTTGGCGGCCTCCGCGGAACCATCCTCGTCGACCACCTCTCGATCCTTCTCCCCGCTCGCCTCCGGCTGAACCGCGGCGGGCTGCTCCTCGGTGAGCATGGCGGCACCCTGGAAGTTGGGAACCTCCCACAGCAGGGCGGTCATGGGCCCCTCGGCCCCCTTGCGTTCCGCGATGGCCGAGAGCAGCAGGGAGGCCTTGGAGTGGTCGGGCGCGCGGCGCAGGATCAGGGTCACGTCTCTCTCTCCGATGACCTTGGCGACCACGGGATCGCACAACACAGCTATATCCCCCGGCTGGATAAGCGCTTCCTGCACCTCCACGGTATCGCCGGAAGCGGTGCCGAGCAGGGCTTCTCCTCCTCCTCCCGCGCGGAAGACCGAGCGCGCCTCCCCGTCATGAAAGATGAACAAGCCCCCGCCGCCGCTGCGGGCGGCGAAGACCGACTGGGGATTGGCGACAACCACCGCGAGGTCCAACCCGATGTCCCGGCCCGCCCACTTCTCCGAGATATGGCCGTGTATGTGCCGGAAGGTACGCCTGAGCAATCGCTCGTAATCGGCCACCTCCAGCTCCCTGCCCTTACTCTTGAAGAACCCGTGCAGCAGCGCCATGGCATAGCGCCTCATCTCCGTCTCCTCCAGGCCGGGCAGCTCGGAGCAGACCCCAGCGGCGAACACCATGCCGGATGGGGCTCCACCCTCCGCCATCTCCAGGGCGAAGTAAGGGGCGTCGGGTGGAGAGTTCCTCTCCCCGGTATAGGCGATGCCGGTGTTGGATCCTCCCTCTTTTATGCCGTTCCACCTCCCGTGATATCCGGTTGCAGCACAGAGGCGGCGTCTTCTCCGGCCGGCTCGACCCAGACACGTTCCCCGCGCACCAGGTCCTCGTAGTCCTCCCTCTCTCTCACCACGACGAAGCTGCCGCCGTCCACCATGACCTCCGCGGCGCGGCGGCGCGAATTATAGTTCGAGGACATGGCGAAGGAGTAGGCGCCCGCGCTCATCACCGCGAGCAACTCGCCCGGCTCGGCGCGCGACAGCGCCCGGTCCCTGGCGAGGAAATCGCCGGATTCGCACACCGGACCCACCACGTCGACGATCTCCTCCTCCCGCTCCGCTTTCACGGCAGGCACTATCTCATGGTAGGACCCGTAGAGGCTGGGGCGGATGAGGTCGTTCATCGCCGCGTCCACTACCAGGAAACCCTTTTCACCGGTGTGTTTGCGGTAGAGCACCCTGGTCGCCAGGATGCCCGCGTTGCCCACTATCATGCGCCCGATCTCCAGGATGACCGTGCATCCCGACTCCCCGAGCACCGGCTTGAGGGCTTGCGCGTAATCGCGGGGGTAAGGCACCTCCTCCTGCCGGTAGGGTATCCCGAAACCTCCCCCGATGTTGATAAAGCGGATGGCGGTGCCGTTCGCCTGCAGCCTTTTCACCAGTTCGCCGACGATTGCGATGCTCTCACGGAACGGCTCTACGCTGGTTATCTGAGAACCGATATGCTGGTGGACTCCCACCACCTCCACGTTGGGCAGCAATGCCGCATGCCCGTAGACGGACAGCGCCTCTTCGATGTCTATGCCGAACTTCGCCTCCCTGAGGCCCGTGGCGATGTAGGGGTGGGCGCCCGCGTCCACGTCGGGGTTCACGCGCAGCGCGATCCGCGCTTTCACCCCCAGCTCCCCCGCGACGCGGTCGATGACGTACAGCTCGGTCTCTGATTCCACGTTGAACATGAGGATGCGCGAGCGCAGCGCGTATTCGATCTCCTCAGCGGTCTTGCCGATGCCGGCATAGACGACCTTGTCCGCCGCCATCCCGACCCTCAAGGCCCGGAACAGCTCGCCGCCCGAGACGATATCCGCGCCGGCCCCCTCGGCGGCGAGGGTGGAGAGGACCGCCAGGTTTGAATTGGCCTTGACCGAATAGCAGATGAGGTGGGGCAGGCCCGAGAAGGCCTCGTCCAGCTTGCGGTAGTGGTCGCGCAGGGTGCGCCGGCTGTAGATGTACACGGGCGTGCCAACCTCTTCGGCGATGCGCCGCAGGGGCACGTCCTCGCAATGAAGCTCTCCGTCAAGGAACTTGAACTCGTGCATGTTATCCCGACACCGATCCTTATTCCCCGATAAAGGTTAACACCAGCGTGCGTTCCCTGGGGACCTCGTCGAAATCGACGAACACCACCTGTTGCCACGTCCCCAGCTGCAGCTTCCCGGACTGGAAAGGCACGGTCAGCGAGGGGCCGAGCAGGCCGGCCCGCACGTGGGAATGACCGTTGCTGTCAACACCGCGACGGTTATGATAATAGTCGCGCTCAACGGGGGCGATGAAGTCGAATAGTTCCTGGAAATCACGGCATACACCCGGTTCGTGCTCGAGGGTCGTGATCGCCCCGGTGGCGCCGGGTACGAACACGTTTACGATCCCGTCCTCGAGAGCGGTCTTGCGCAACAACCCCCCGATCTCCCCGGTGATCTCCACGATGTGGGCATCGCCACCGGTCTTGAACTCAAGCTTTTCCTTGATAACCGCCATCGCTGCATTCCTTTCCATATTCATTATAGTCATAAATAGAACCAGGCCTTAAGTCTTTATCATCCATGCCGTCTTGTAAACATCCGGGCAAGGCCATTTGACCGCGGCGGCCAAGGATCTCTCGCGCAGCGGCGGCGTTAAAGCGGCATGCGCGGCAGACCCGCACCGCCGCATCGCAGCAGCGCGATCCTTTGCTCTTTTGCCGCTCTGCCCGCATAATGCTCTTAGGGCTGCATGGGGAGGAGGAGGAGGAGGATTGAAGCCGTTCAAGGTAACGGAGGGTGTTTTCCAGGTAGGCGGCCCGGACATGACGGCGCCCGAGGACTGCTGTTTCTTCCTGGTGGACATGGGGCGTCCGATACTCATCGACACCGGCGCGGGCGGCGACAGGCGCAGGTTCCTGAACAACATCGAGGACCTCGGGTACTCGCCCAGGGACATAAAGCTCGTGGTCTTGACCCACTGCCACATCGACCACGTGGGCGGCGCCGTTTTCCTGGCCGATAAATACAAGATCCCCCTGGCCATCCACGAGCTCGACGCGCCGCCGGTGGAGGAGGGGGACACGCGGCGAACCGCCGCGAACTGGTACGGGATGACGCTCCCGCCGACCAGGGTCAAGAACCACCTGCGGGGAGAACGGGGGGTCATCGAGGGCGGCGCTTCCCCCTTGAGGTGGATGCATACGCCGGGACATACTCCTGGGTCCATCTCCCTCTACCTGGACAACGGCATGTACAGGGTGCTCTTCGGGCAGGACATACACGGGCCCTTTTACGCTTCCTTCGGCTCGGACCTGGATGACTGGGGCGCATCCATGCGCGCCCTGCTCGACCTGGAGGCGGATATCCTCTGCGAGGGCCATTTCGGCATCATCCGCCCCACCTCGGAGGTAAGGTCGTACATAGAGGGTTACCTGCGCAACTACGGAAAGCTCTGAACGGCACCCTCACCGCTACCACACCATATGCTGCTGCCCCGCGGAAGTGTATTCTATATATTGGGGCTTGTGGTAAATCACAGCGTGGACTAATATATCGAATAGATATATCGGATTGATATATCGGGGCGATACTTTCGTATCGGCCCACGCGACAGATTATATGCACGCACCGGGAGGATGTAAAGTGCTGGAACTGGCCATTCTGGGAGCGCTCAAGGAGAAGCCGATGTACGGCTACGAGCTGAAGAAGCGCTTGTCCTATCTGCTGGGGCACCTGTGGAAGATAAGCTACGGCTCCCTCTACCCGGCCTTGAAAAGGCTCGAGGCGAAGAACGCGGTCGAGCGCGCGTACACGGTCAAAGCCAAGACCCGCAACCGCTACGTTTACCGCATCACCCCCGAGGGGGAGGAGACCTTCCAGAGGCTGCTCGTGGACACGCGCAAGAAGTCCGAGATAACCGATGCCGACAAGTTCAGCATCAGGCTGGCCTTTTTCCAGTACATGGAGCCGGAGATGCGGCTGTGGCTGCTGGAGAGGAGGAGGAATTACCTCGAGGAGAAGCTGACGGAGATGAGCGGTACCGGAAAGGGCCGCGACAAGGAATCCGACAGCTATCGCCAGGGCCTCTACCGCCACCGGCAGGAGCTGCTCACGAGCGACATTGTCTGGTTGCAGGAGATGATAGACCAGGAGAAGCAGCATATACAGAACCGCAAGGAGAGCGCTGAGGCCGTGATGGAGGACAGGGGGGGTGAGAAGCTGGTCATAGACGATAGTTCAATCAAGAACGTGACGCCTATGCAGGCTTAGTCGATACGAACGTGATCCCGCTTCGTGGGGGATTTATGGGGGTTACAGGAGGTTTTTCGATGGATGACATAAGAGTGGCCGTTGTGGGTTTGGGCAACTGCGCTTCCTCGCTCGTCCAGGGCATCGAGTACTACCGGGACGCAAAGGACGGCGATCTGATACCCGGGCTGATGCACGTAAGTGTGGGCCCTTATCACATCAGGAACGTCGATGTCGTATGCGCCTTCGACGTGGATGCCGACAAGGTCGGCAAGGACATAAGCGAGGCCATAAACTGCGGCAAGAACAACACCATCAAGATATGCGACGTCCCCTACCTCAACGCGCCCGTGTTCAGAGGCCATACCCTGGACGGGATGGGCAAGTACTACCGCATGACCATCGAGGAGGACGGCTCGCAACCCGTGAACGTGGCGGAGGTCCTCTCGAGGTATGACGTGGACGTGCTCGTCAATTACCTCCCCGTCGGCAGCGAGAACGCCGCCCACTTCTACGTGGAGGAGGCGCTGAAGGCCGGCTGCGGCGTGGTAAACTGCATCCCCGTGTTCGTGGCCAAGGAGGAGATGTGGCAGGGCAAGTTCCGCAAACACGGCCTGCCCATCATCGGCGACGACATCAAGTCGCAGGTGGGAGCGACCATCCTGCACCGCGTCCTGGCCAAGCTGTTCAACGACCGCGGCGTGCTCCTCGACCGCACCTCGCAACTGAACATCGGTGGCAACATGGACTTCATGAACATGCTCGAGCGCGAGCGCCTGGAGTCGAAGAAGATCTCCAAGACCGATGCCGTCGTCTCCCAGCTCTGCCACAACATCGACAAGGACGACGTGCACATCGGGCCCAGCGACTACGTGGCCTGGCTGAACGACCGCAAGTGGGCCTATATCCGCCTCGAGGGAAGGGAGTTCGGCGACGTTCCCATGTCCGTCGAGTTCAAGCTGGAGGTCTGGGATTCTCCCAACTCCGCCGGCATCGTCATCGACGCCATCCGCTGCTGCAAACTGGCCATGGACCGCGGCATGTCCGGGGCGCTGCTCGGGCCATCGGCGTATTTCATGAAATCGCCGCCGGTGCAGTACTCCGATGACATGGCCAAACAGATGGTGGAGGATTTCATCACCTCCCAGCCATCGGGGCTTCTCACCACGGCGGATTTCGGAAACGGCAAGGACCTCGAGAGCTCGGAGAAGCTCGCGCAGTTCCCGCCGCAGCAGCCCCCGGGATTGAAGGAATCCAGCGTCTGAAAGCTCGCCTGCCGCGCGCATTCAGGGCCGGGGAAGATCCCCGGCCGGCGGCTTGATTTAAGGGCGGGTTGTGTTATATTGACAGAATCATACGTTTATCGCTCTCTTTGTTCAGGAGACAAGCCTGTGGACTCAGGGCTCACATCATCCGCCGTCTCGGAGTTGACCGACCGCCCCGTCGACGTTAAATGCTATTCCGGCTTCAAAGCCAACGAGAGGCCCCTTAGCTTCACCTTCTGCGAGCGCGAGTTCTCTGTGATGGACATAGAGGGAAGCTGGTTCGAGCAGGACGCGGCGGGGCGTGAAAGAAGGGTATGTTTCCGGGTGCGCGCCGACGACGGCAACCTCTACCTCCTCAGCTGCGGCGAGGGCTCGGACGACTGGCTGCTACGCCGTGTCTGGATGCTGGGGAACTCGAGCTAGCGTCTCCCCCGTGGCCGCGAAGACCGCGGGTTTCAGATATCTCGCTTCCCGGCGCCCTTCGCGGTTTTCTCCCTTATGAGGAAAGTCGCCATGGCCTTGGCGAGCAATCTGCCGCCGGCGTCTAAGACGCTCGTCTCCCCTACCGCCACCAACCTGCCCCGCTGGATTATCCTCGCCTCGCAGAATATATCTCCCGCGCGCACGGGAGATATGTAGTTTATCTTCATCTCCACCGTGGCGATGGCCTCCCTCTCCGTGTCTACAAGGGTCGCCAGCGCGGCGGCGGCGGAGGCGTCGGCGATGGAGGCGAGCACCCCGCCGTGCACCACGCCACCGGCGTTGAAAAAACGGGGCTCCACGCTCATGGCGAAACGAGACGTTCCCTCCCCCAGCTCCTCGAGGCGCATGCCGAGGAGGGCGTAATAGGTCGACGGATCGGAGCGGGACTGCATGATCTCCCGGTAACGGTCGTCGTCCGTCATGCCGCTTTTATCCGCCTCTAGGCTGGAGCCTTCTGAAACCACTCCACGACCCTCCTCAGGCCATCTTCGAGTTCGACCTCGGGCTCCCAGCCCAGGAGGGCCCTGGCTTTTTCCAGCCTTGGCCGGCGCTTCCGGGGGTCGTCCTCCGGGAGGGGTTGATAAGTGATGCTGGAGCCGGAGCCGGTAATCTCCTTTACCCTGTCCGCAAGCTCGAGGACGGTCATCTCTTCGTCGTTGCCCATGTTGATGACCTCACCCACGGCCGCGTCCGTGTGCAGGGCCCGGTACATGCCCTCGACCAAGTCGTCGACGTAACAGAAGCTGCGCGTCTGCGTACCGTCTCCGTAAACCGTAATCGGCTGACCGGCGATGGCCTGGAGGATGAAGTTGGGCACGACCCTCCCGTCCTCGCGGCGCATGCGCGGACCGAAGGTGTTGAAGATGCGCAGGATGACCGCATGCAGGCCGTAGATGCGCTGGTATGACGAGGTCAGGGCCTCGGCGAACCGTTTTGCCTCGTCGTAGCAGGCGCGGGGGCCGATGGGATTGACGTTGCCGTTATATTCCTCCTCCTGGGGCGATTCAAGGGGGTCGCCGTAGACCTCCGAGGTCGACGCGAGCAGGAAACGGGCCTTGTTCTTGCGGGCCACCTCCAGGGCATGATAGGTGCCCAGGGAGTTGACCATCATGGTCTCCACCGCCAGGCGGCCGTAGTCAACGGGGCTCGCGGGGCTGGCCAGGTGTGCAACCCTGTCCACCTCCAGGGTAATAGGCAAGGCAGCGTCGGCGAGCACAAACCTGAACCTGGGATTGCCCTGGAGCTGCGCGATGTTGCTCAGCTCTCCCGTACAGAGGTTGTCCAGGCAGACAACATCGTGCCCCTCCGACACCAGGCGGTCGCAGAGATGGGAGCCGATGAAGCCCGCCCCTCCGGTCACCAGGACCTTCACTTGAATGCTGCCTCCTTCTTCGCTTGCCGGATTTTCAATTATATCAACACTGCATAAGCGTGAAAACGGCGGCGCGATCTCGGTAACGTATCATCCCGCCCGGGGGGAGAAACACCCTTCCCCGGACCCTCCCGCGCACGCCTCGCCCACCAGGATGCGCTGGCCGGCCCGGCTCAGCCATGCGAAGAAGCGCGGATTGTCAAGGACTTCGTGTGCGGTGTGGACCCCCGGAGCCCAGGAGTCCCTCACCATCCCCTCCACGGCCGCCGCCATGACCAGGCCTGATATACGATAGTAATCTCCTGCCACGCAAAGCGTCCTGTGCATTACGCCGCCCTTCTCCGTGCCCCGTGCCGTTACGCGCAGGGCGGTGGGGAATGACGGCCTTCCGCGCCTGGCGAGGGCTGCGGTCACGGCATGCAGCGAAGACCTCTCCAGCTCCGTCCTCGCCCCCTCCCCCAGGCGTGCCAGTGCCTGCAGCAACAAGCCCTTTGCCCTGCTCCCCATGCCCGCCTTAAACCATACGTCCCCGGTCACCGCGAGGGCGCCACCCAGGGTGAGGGGCTCGGGGTGGGCGAGATGGGAGACGAACCGCGTGCCGACTGGAGGCGGGAATTCAACCTCCTCCTCCCAGCTCCCCGCCCTCGCCCCGCGGTCTATCCCCCCGCGACGGACCGGCGCCTTGACCGCATACGAATGCAGCAGGTGCTCCAGAGTGGCCGCGCCCAGGTCTGGCCCGGGTTCCAGGAACCATGCGAGCTCCACGGCATCCGTCTCGTCCAGGCGAGAACAAGCACGGCGGGCGAGCAGGTCTGAAAGGCCGGGAGTAAGGCCGCAGCCGCAAAGGATCCTTACCCCGGCACGCTCGGCATCGGGGCTCAAGGACATGACCTCTCGGGTCGATTCGACGTCGTCGCACAGGGAGAGGTAATCCACGCCCACGGCGATGGCCGCCCTGGCTATGCCGCCTTCGTGGAGATGAAACGGCCCCAGGCACCCCAGGACGAGGTCCACCTCCCGCATCCTGGCGCGGAGGCTGCACTCGTTCCCGGCATCGAGATAGCGCGGGCTGACGGCAATCCGGACAAGGTCGGCGGACTGCCTGCAGAGCGCCTCGGCATCGCGGTCGGCCGTATAGATGCGCTCGATCGCCGGCAGGAAGCGCAGGGAGTGGATGACCGCCTTCGCCGCTTTTCCCGCCGCGCCCAGGACAAGTATCTTCATGGGCCGGCCTCAGAAAAGATCGGCCTCGCCGGCCTCCCTCCACGCGAACTCCGCGGGTAGGCCCTCCATGGATTCTTCATAAAGACCCCTCCAGAGCAGGACGCACAGGAGCCCGGCCGCCAGGATAACGGCCGTCCATGCAACTGCTCTTGGTCTGGTAATGGACATGGTCAGACCATATTCTCAATCGCCTGGTGCCAGAGCCGAAGCGGCCGGCGGCGGCTCCCGGCGGTTTTGGCCTCCTTGGCAAAGTCTGTCGCCTCTTTGGGTTCGGACATCTTCCCCCTCCTCTGCACAGCGGTCATTTAATCTGCACGAGGCTCGCGTGCGCCGGGCACGACGAAAAGCCACCAGGCGATCCCGCATAGCCGCGCACCTTCTGTAAAAAGAATAAGGCTTACGCTCTTTGACGGCAAAAACTATCGCTCTCCAGGATAAGGGATTGGTAGCAGGTTCCTTGCCTGAAAGAAACGATGGCCAAGAAAAAGAGTATGACCGTGGAGGAGGCCCTGCAACTGATCCTGGCCTCCGAGGGAGACAGCCCGTTTCGGGCCATGCCCGCATTCATCGCCCGGCGCGCTGGAGTTCGATATGGCCGGGCACCTGGTGGGGCAAACACCCCGGGACTCGCCCTTGCCCTTTGCGAGATAGGCGAACGCCCGGCGGAGCGCTTCCGCCGGGCCGTTACGCCCGGTCCCGGGAACAGAACCGGTTTATGAGCCGGATCTGTCCACGCGCCCCTTCACGGTACCTCTCACCGACGCTTCGATCATTAACCGGCCGCCTACGAGTCCGCTTTCTGCTCCGCGAGCTTCTTTTCCTCCTCCTCGACCAGCACCCGCCGCAGCACCTTGCCCACCATGGTCTTGGGCAGCTCGGCGCGGAACTCCACCGCCGTCGGCACCTTGTACTTGGAGAGCTTGTCGCGGCAGAACTCGATTATCTCCTCCGGGGTGGCCGTCTCCCCCTCCTTGAGCACCACGTAGGCCTTCACCGTCTCGCCGCGCTTGGGGTCGGGGACGCCGGCCACGGCCACGTCCTCCACCTTGGGGTGCTCGAAGATGACCTCCTCCACGTCGCGCGGGTAGATATTGTACCCGCTGGCTATGATCATGTCCTTCTTGCGGTCAACGATGTAGAAGAAGCCCGTCTCGTCGGCGCGGGCGATGTCCCCGGTGTAGAGCCAGCCGCCTGCGTCCATGACGTTCTCGGTTTCCTCGGGCATGTTCCAGTAGCCCTTCATCACCTGGGGGCCCTTTACCGCCAGCTCCCCGACCTCGCCGAGCGGGAGTTCCTTGGTGCGGTCCTCCACGTCCACGACCTTGACCTCGGTGTTGGGCACCGGCATGCCGATGCTGCCCGCCTTGCGTATCCCGTCCAGGGGATTGGCGTGGGTCACCGGGCTGGACTCCGAGAGCCCGTATCCCTCCACCAGCTTGCCGCCGGTAAGCCTCTCGAACTCCTGCTGCACCTCCACCGGCAGGGGGGCGGCGCCGGAGAGGCAGGCGCGGATGCTGGTCACGTCCATCTTGCCGCTCTGCACGTCGGGGTTGTTGATAAGCGATATGTACATGGCGGGGACGCCGGGGAAGAGGGTGGGCCGGTGCTTGGTAATGGCCTTGAGGACCATGTGCAGATCGCGCGGGTTGGGTATGAGCACCAGGGTGGATCCCGAGAGCACACCGAAGTTCATGTCCACGGTCATGCCGTAGGAATGGAAGAAGGGCAGGGTGCAGAGGATGCTCTCCTTGCCCATCCTGATATCGGGGAACCACGCCAGGCACTGATGCACGTTGGCCACCAGGTTGCGGTGGGTGAGCATGGCCCCCTTGGATACCCCGGTGGTGCCCCCGGTGTACTGGAGGACGGCGAGGTCCTCGGCGGGGTCGATCTCCACCGTCGGTTTCTCCGCGCTGGCCCGCGACATCAGCTCCTTGAGCCCATACATCCCCTTCAGGCCGTATTTCGCGGCATCCATGTCCACCTCCACGAAGGTGCCCTCCTTTTTGGCCTTGACGGGCTCGAGGAGGTTGAGGGGGAACTTGAGGTAGTCCTTGACGTGGGTGACGATGAGGTGCTCGGGCTTCGCTATCTCCATGGCCGTCTTCACCATGGGCCACATGAGGTTGAGGACGAGCATCACCTTGGCTCCCGAGTCGCGCAACTGGTGCTCGATCTCCCGCGGGGAGTAGAGGGGGTTGAACATCACCGCCACCGCCCCCAGCTTCACCGCCCCGTAGAAGGCGAAGACCATCTGGGGCGTGTTGGGCATCTGCAGGGCAACGCGGTCACCCTTCTGCACGCCCAGTTTTTTGAGGACGTTCGCGAAACGGTTTGCCATCTCGTCCAGCTTGGCGTAGGTGATCTTGTTGTTGATGAAGACCACGGCCACATTGTCGGGGTACTTGGCAGCGGTCTTCTCCAGCATCTGCCCCAGGCTGATGTCCGGCACCTCGATCTCCTGTGGCACTCCGGCGGGGTAGTTGTCTAACCAGATCTTTTCCATAAAGCTCCCTCCTTGGCTGTGCTCGAGAAACACCCTCGATAAACATGTTTCTGGCAAACTGCTCTTGCCGCTGTAAAGAAACCCTCGTCTAACGGCAACCGCACCTCCGCAGCTCCCATCCCTGCCGGGTGGTCTCAGCCGCTCCACGCCCTCCCCGGTCTCACCGTATCGCGGCGCGCCGGACCGGGACCGCAAGCGCGCCTACTTGGTGAGCATGTCCTCCTCGACCTCCAGCCCCAGCTGCTTGACCGCAAGGCTGAAGTCGTGGGGGCTGGTGGAGGCCGAAACCGCGGTCCTGTAGTCGACAAGCCCGTACCTGTACAGGTCCACCAGGGACTGGTCGAACGTCTGCATGCCGTAAAACTCCCCCTCCGCGATGATCTCCCGCATCACGGTCGTCGGCTCCTCGTTGAACAGGACTTCCGCCATGCGTCCCGTCATCACCAGCACCTCCACCGCGGGAACGCGTCCGCTGTGGTCCTTGAGGGGGAGGAGGCGCTGCGAGACGACCCCCTTCAGGACGCTGGCCAGGGTCAGGCGTATCTGTTTCTGCTGCTGGGGAGGGAAGAAATCGATGATACGGTTTACCGTCTCCGTGGTATCTATGGTATGGAAGGTAGAGAGGACGAGATGGCCGGTCATGGCGACGCTCATGGCGGCAGTCACAGTCTCCGGGTCCCTCATCTCACCGATGAGGATCACGTCAGGGTCCTGGCGCGTGACGTATTTCAGCGCGTCCTGGTAATCCTCCGTATCGGTGCCGATCTCCCTCTGGTGTACGATACTCTTCTTGTCCACGTGCAGGACCTCGATGGGGTCCTCGATGGTGATGATGTTCACCTGCTCCGTGGTGTTGATGTAGTCGATGATGGCCGCCAGGGTGGTCGTCTTGCCGGCGCCGGCCGGACCGGTGACCAGGATCAACCCGCGCCGCTCCATGGCGAGACGGCGCAACACGGGGGGAAGCCCCAGTTCCTCGAAGGTAGGCACGGAGGTGGTCAACACCCGCCGGATGGCTATCCCCACCGTCCCACGCTGTTTGAAGATGTTGGCGCGGAACCTTCCCAGTCCGGCGATGCTGTACGCGAAGTCAACCTCGTTCTGCTCCGCGAACTTCTTCGCCTGCTTTTCGTTCATCAGCGCATAGGCCGCTTCCACAGTATCCGTGGGAGAGAGACGGGGGAAATCCGGCTTCTCCAGCTGGCCGTCTATACGGAAATACGGAGGCCCGCCCGCCTTGATGTGCAGATCCGAGGCCTGCTTGTCTACCATGTACTGCAGCAGGTTCTGTATGTCCATAACTCCCCCTCTGGCAGCGCTTTTCCCTGATATTCCAGCACAATTAAATATACCATAGATGCGTTGGGCTGGAAGGGGCGGGGTCTCAAACGGTAGGCGTGGCTGTGTATCGATGCGTAGGTGCGAGGTAATGGGATGTGGGGCCAGGATTTACTCAGATGGGCCAGTATTCGGAGAGGGTTTCGCGGGTGGACTCCACTATCTCCATGCCCCGCCGGGAGGAGGGGTGTATGGTCTCGATGTCCACGTCCTCCTCCAGCCTTACTTCCTCGCCCGCCATGACCGCTATGGTGTTGGTTATGGAGATGGCGATTCCGACCAGGTTGTATCCGCCCTCGAGGGCAGCCATCATCTTACCGCCGCAATACTCCTCGGCCATGCCTTTGAGCCGCATCGCCATCTCCGCGTATGAGTTGCCCCGCAGGAGCATGGAGCAGAGCTGGTCGCTGAAATGACCGTCGTAGCCGGCCGAGATCAGCACCAGTTCCGGCTGGTAAGTCCGAACGATCGGCGCGATCACCTGATCGAACGCGGCAAGATATACTTCCTCGCCGCTGCGTGCCGGCAGCGGGAAATTGATCGTGAACCCTTCGCCCGCGCCGATCCCCAGCTCGCTGGTGCTCCCGGTGCCGGGATAGTGTGGGTACTGGTGGAGCGATACGTAAAGCACCTTGTTGTCGTCGTAGAAGATGTCCTGCAGTCCGTTGCCGTGATGCGCATCCCAGTCGAGGATGAAGACCCTTCTTATCCCGAACTCCTTGATGGCGAACCTGGCCGCGATGGCGTTGTTGTTGAAGAGGCAAAACCCCATGCCGCGCTCCTCGGTGGCGTGGTGCCCCGGCGGCCGGACCAGGCAGAAAGCGTTGTCGATATCTCCCGAGAAGATGCGCTCCAGGCCCTCCAGCACCGCGCCCGCGGACTTCAAGGCCGCGTCGTAGGAACGCACGCCTACGTGGGTGTCGGGATCAAGCCAGCCGCCGCCGGACTCCGCCGTCTTCCTGACCTTGTCGATATATTTCCTGGGATGCACCAGCCCGATCTCCTCCACGCTCGCGTCGCGAGGAGAGATGATGCGGACCTTCTCCGAAAGACCCGATTGCTCCATGACCTGCATGGTCGTCTGCAGCCGTTCGGGCCGCTCCGGATGGCCGTATCCGGTGTCGTGTTCCATGTAGATAGGATCGTAGAAAACGGCGGTAGTGCTCATGTCAGACCCCCGGTTACCGCTCGGACCGCCAGCGGTCCTCGACCCGGCTCGAACGCTCGAGCCGGCCTTCAATAATTGATACGGACGGCTCCGCAGAAATCACGGCGCCTCCCCAGGTCGGCGATGCGCACCACATCGCCCGTGCGGGGTGCGTGGACGTACTGGCCTCCACCTATATACATCCCCACGTGACCGTAACCATGGAAAAACACCAGGTCGCCCTGCTGCAGTTCGCCATAGGAGACCGGCGTCCCGCAACGCGCCTGCATATAAGAGCTGTGAGGAAGGCTCACTCCCACCTGCGCGTAGCAATACATGACCAGGCCCGAACAGTCGAATACGTTGGGGCCGGATCCCGCGTACACGTACGGCTTGCCCAGCTGCGCATAAGCAACCTGCACGACGGCCGATGCGTACGGCGGAGGGGGAGGGGGTGGAGTGCGCGGCTGCGCAACAGACCTCGGCGGGGTGCTCACCGGCCGACTCGCGGCTTCCTGGGCGATAAGCGAGTTGACCTCGGCCTCCACGCCGCTCATGAGGCTCTGGCGCCGCTGCAGCTCGCCCTCTATCTGGCTTTTCTGCGCGCCGAGCTGGGCCTGGGCCGCATCGAGTTCCGCCTTCCGTGCCTGAAGATCCGCCTTCGCCGCCTCTATCTCCTCACGCGAGACGAGCACGGAGGTGATGATATCGACGTCGCCGCCGCCTATGCGCTGGGCGCGGTCGATGTTGGTGTAGAGGTCGTCCACAGTCCTGCACTCGGTTATGACCTCGAGGATATCGGCATTGCCCGCCTTATAGATCTCGCGCAGGCGATCGCCGAGGATATCCTTTCTCTGTTCCAACTGGGCGTTGAGGGAAGCCAGCTCCGCCTCCTTCTCCGCGATCCTCGCCCTGGCCTGCTCCACCCTGACGCTGGTCAGGTTATACTGCTCAGTCACCGTCTCGAGCTGGGAATCGATCCGCTGCACTTCGCTCTTGATCCTCTCCAGCTCGTCCTTCTTGTCCTGCACGCGATCGGCGTACGAGAATCCTCCGCTCAACAGCAACAGGGTCACGGCAAGCATCACGCTCAGCGTGACCGCCGTCATCTTCCTCGTCATAACAGCCTCCCGTCGTTCCCGTTGCGGCCCTGAGCCGCGCCTGGAACCCTCTTGTCTTACATCCTCACATAGGATAATTCATGCTAAATGATACCATACCCTTCTATTACCGTTCCTTGGACGGAGCGCGGACCCATTTGTTCCCCAGCAGCTCGGCCACGGGAGCATAGGGACACGCTCACGCGAGGAGCGGTGACGGACGCGCGGCGGCGCCCTCAGGAGTTCGAGGTAAAGACCAGTGTCGCCTCGTTACCTTCCCGGTTAAAGCGCAGCTCATCGGCATAATGACGCACGATAAGAAGCCCGCGGCCCCGCTCCGAGAGAACGTCGGGCACTTCGCCCCGGGCGCCTTCCTGACGCAGGTGATCGAACCCCTCGCCCTCGTCGCGGACGCGGATGGTCGCGCGCGTCGGCTCGGCCTTTACCGTGATATAGACCTTTTTCGAGACGTCGCAGCGGTTGCCGTGCTCCATGGCGTTATGCAGCAGTTCCTCCAGGCAGAGGCGAAGCGTTATGGGGTCCTTGAGGCCCTCGAACCCCTGGAGGGTCTCTAGGACGCTGTCGATAACGTAGCGTATCTGCAGCACGTCAGTCCCCACCGTCATGGTGAGGTCATAGAGGTCCTCCAGCTCCAGCACCATGACGGCTATATCGTCCGGCTGGGGCGCGTCTCCGGAGAAGAGCATTATCTCGTCGGCGAGGGCGTCGAGGAAGGCCTCGATGTCCTGGCCGGCGAGGGAATTGACCAGCTCCACCAGCCTTTTCCTGCCCAGTATCTCGCCCTTGGCGTTCAAGGCACCGGTGAGGCCGTCGGTATAGAGCAACACACGGTCACCGCGTTCCAGTTTCACCGTCCTCTCCTGGTACATGCCGTCCTCCATGAGGCCGACCGGAAACCCCTCGCCCTCGAGGTAATCGAATCCGCCGCCCTGCCCCCGCAACAGGAGCGGCGGTTCATGCCCCGCCTTGGTATAGGTGAGGGTGTTGTCGTTGTTGTCGTAGAAGGCGTAGAAGAGGGTGGCGAAACCATATTGCGACTCGTTGAAGAACCTGCGGAACGCGGCATTGGCCTCGTCCAGGATGGTGCGGGGTGAGATATGGTGCCGCCCCACCTCGTAAAGTATGGTGGTGAGCACGGACATGATCAGCGCGGCCGGCATACCCTTGTTGGCGACGTCCCCGATCATCACTCCGAACTTGTTCGGGCAGAACTGTGTGCGCAGCTTCTGGCAGCGGTCCTGCGCTTCGGAGGAACAATAGAAGCAGAAGCGGGAGTCGCGGTCGAGCGGGATGACGCTGAAGAAATCCCCGCCCACCGCCGACGCGGGCATCAAGCGGGACACCATACGCACGGAGGCGCAGGGCACATGGGTGGAGATGATGGAGCGCTGGATGCGGCTGGCCATGAGCATTTCCTTGTTCAGGTGATCCCGGTCCCTTCTCAGGGCCTGGTACAGGCGCGCGTTCTCGATGGCCACCGCGGCCATGTCCGCGAATGAGCCCAGCAGCTCCAGATCGGAATGGTCGAAGCGGCGCCTGCGCGTGGTGTTGGAGATATTGAGCACGCCGATGACCTTGCCGTCGGCGCGCAGCGGCACCGCCAGCGCGCTCTTTACGCTGGGGTCACTTCCGGTGAAACGGTGGTCGGAGACCACGTCCTGAAGCACCAGGGGTTCCCCGTGCTCGGCCACCCATCCGGCTATGCCCTCGCCAAGGGGCACGCGGAACTCGAGCGCCGAATCCAGGCCGCGGGACGCTTTGACCACCAGTTCCCGGCTATCATCTTCCAGGAGCATGATGCTGCCGCGGTCGGCAGCCAGCAGTTCCATCGCCTGCTCGACGACGCGCTCCAGCCGCGTGGTCAGGTCAAGCGTCGCGGCCAGCATGCGCCCTATGCGATAGAGATCACCGTTGGAGACGGCTCCCCGTGGTGAACTCCTCGTATCCTCTTCCGCTTTTTCCATCATCTCCGCGCTCACCTGAAGCTCCCGATTGCCTCCTCTTCGTCCTCGTAGATGTCGATGATCTTGGTGAACCTCACCACGTCGAGCAGTTCCCTGATGGCTTCGCCAGCCCGCAGTATCTTCAGGACTCCCTTGTTCTGGCTGGATTTCTTGTATGCGTCGGCGATGATGCTGAGCCCCGCGGTGTTGATGTAGGTGAGCCCGTCGATATCAAGGATGATATTGTAGCAGCCCTCCGCAAAGACCCCCTCGACGGCGTCCCCGAACAGCTCCACCGTTTCGGAGTCAACCACCCCCGATACCTTTACCACGGCGATCTCTCCCATATCGCCGACCCTTGACACCGCAATCTCCATGAACTTCCTCCTCTCCGACCACCTGGTTAGACAGGGACAATGATGGTATCGGCACAACCTCGCCGTCATTTGAATGACTACATGTGGTGTTGATAGAAGAATATTTTTACTATATATTGTATTAAAAAGATGGAAGGATGATCGCATGAAGCAGGGCTTCATCCTCTACCCGTTCTCGGCTATCGTGGGACAGGCGAAGATGAAGCGTGCCCTGCTGATCAACGCAGTCGATCCCCGCATCGGCGGGCTTCTGATAAAAGGTGAGAGGGGCACGGGGAAATCCACGGCCGCCAGGGCCCTCGCGGACCTGCTTCCCGACATCGAGACCGTCGCAGACTGCCCTTTCTCGTGCAACCCGCACAACGAGGAGGAGATGTGTACCTCCTGCCTCGACCGCAGCCGGGGGGGTGAACCCCTCCCCGTCCTCACCCGTCCCATGCGCTTCGTCACCCTGCCCCTGAACGCCAGCGAGGACCGGGTCATAGGGACCCTGGACCTGGAGAAGGCCCTGCGGGAAGGGGTCAAGGATTTCGAGGCCGGCATACTCGCCGAGGCCAACCGCTCGCTTCTTTACGTAGACGAGGTCAACCTCCTCGACGACCACATAGTGGACGTGTTGCTCGACGCCGCGGCCATGGGCGTGAACCTGGTGGAACGCGAAGGGGTATCTTACTCGCACCCGTCCTCTTTCATCATGGTGGGCACCATGAACCCGGAAGAGGGCGAGCTGCGCCCTCAGCTCGAAGACCGCTTCGGGCTGTGCGTGGAGGTGGAGGGAGAGAAAGCCGGTACAGACCGCGTGGAGGTGATCCGCCGTCGCCAGCGTTTTCTCGATGATCCAAGGCTGCTGCAATCGTCCTTCGCCGCCTCACAGGAGAGGCTTCGCGCGGAGCTAACGCGCGCAAGGGAGCTCCTGCCCCACATCGAGCTCCCTGACTCCATCATGGAGCTGGTCGCGCGCATCGCGGTCGAGCTGGGAGTATGTGGGCACCGTGCCGATATCGCCACCTGCCAGGCCGCCAGGGCCCTCGCCGCCCTGGAGGGCAAGACGGTCATCGCTGAAGGCCACATCCGCGAGGCAGCGGAGATGGCCCTCGTGCACCGTTTGAGGAGAACCCCCTTCGACGACCAACTCAAGGACCTGGAGCGGCTGGAGCGCATCATAGAGCGCAAGGGAAAGCTGATCGACCTCCCGCTCCAGGACCCTCTCCCGGGCTCGATGCCGGCCGCGGAGCATGCCTCCGTGACGGCGGGAGACACCGAGAACCGGCCACCTGGTGCGGCCGGTGACAGGGAAGCCGCGGCGTCCGCCAATGAGCTGGAAGCGCCCTCCCTGCAGGGGCTCGCGGCCAAGGTATCCCGCATGGCCAGCGGCAAGAGGAGCAGCGCGGTCACGGAAACGGGCGCAGGCAGGCGCGTCGGCCACCGCCTCCCCCGCCCCGACGAGGAGATAGGGACCGCCAACCTGGCATTGGATGCAACGCTCCGCGCCGCGGCCGCGAGGACGGCGGGGAGCGATCAGCCGCTGAGTATCAGCAAGGAGGACTTGCGCGCCTCCATCAGGAGGCGAAAGGTCGGAAACCTCATCCTGTTCATCCTTGACGCCAGCGCTTCCATGGGATGCAACGAGCGCATAGAGACCACAAAGAAGGTGGTGAGCCAACTGCTTGTGGACGCTTATCAGAAGCGGGACCGTGTGGGCCTGATATCATTCCGTGACGAAGGGGCCCAACTCGTCCTCAACCCGACCTCCAGCGTGCAGCTGGCAAACCTGCGCATCAAGGACCTCTCCACGGGCGGCGCTACCCCGCTCAACCATGGGCTGGCCCTGGGGCTGCTGGTGGCGAAGAGGGAGCTGAGGCGGGACCCGGACATGGTCCCGCTGCTGGTGCTCATAACCGACGGGCACGGCAACGTGGGATACGCCTCGGACAACCCCCTGCGGGAGAGCCTCGAGCTGGCGGAGAAAATCCGCTCTCAGAACCTCCAATGCCTGGTTTTCGATACGTCTCCGGGGATAATCCGCACGAAAGAAGGACGCGCCGCTCCCTCGCAGGCCAGACGCATAGCCGAGGCCATGGGGGCGGAATACCATCACCTCGCGAGCTTCCAACCCCGGGAGATGCTGGACCGCCTGGGCAAGCATCTTTGAACCCGGGAGGCCTGGCACGCGTGGCCTGCGCACCCTCGTTCGATAATAAGCTAAAAAGCGGAGTTTTCCTGCCGATAAAGAGGGAGTAGGGACCTGACGGCACGAGCGGACTGAGGGGTGAACGGCCGGACCGGGCAGGGCCGCCATCCCCTTGAGGTATGCAATGGTGGAAGAGCAAGGGGCAAGGGCCGCGGAAGGGGCAGGAGAACCCCGTAAACCGATCGGCTATCTCCTCCCTCTCATCGTAGCCATCATCGCTGTCCTAGTCGGGGGCATGATAGCGGTATCGGCCACTTGCGATCCGCCCGTCGTCTATATACTCGAGGGCGTGCTGGGCGCATGCGTGGTCGCGCTGGGGGTCTTTCTCGCCTTTGAGTGGTGGCACTTCAGGGAACAGAACAGGGGCTACATAGACGAGATCACCGACCTGAACCTGAGGTTCGGCATACTAGCCGACGCCGTCAGCGCTGTCAGCTCGACCCTGGACCTGGAGGAGCTGGTGGCGAATATCCTCGGGGTCATGCTCACCCTGACCAACTCGAGGATCGGGGTGGTCCTGGTGCCGGATGAGGACACCAAGTACCTGACGGTGCTCTCGCACCGGGGTTTCAGGGACAAGGCGGTGCGCGGCCTCAAGATCGAGGTGGGCAAGGGGGCCGTGGGGAAAGCGTTCAAGAGCGGTCAGACGGTGATCCGCAAGAACCTTCCGGAAGATCCCAAGGCCGCAGAGACATACGCCGAGGGTAAAAGCCCCTCTTCGCAGATAATCATGCCCTTGAAGGCCAAGGGGCAGTTGGTGGGTATAGCGGTCACCGCCTCGATCGAGGAGCACGAATATAAACCGGATGAAGTCGTGCTGCTCTCCAGCCTCTGCCACGAGCTGGCCGTGGCCATGATAAACGTGGACCTCTACCAGCAGAGCCAGAAGACCCTGGAATGGCTCGCCGACACCCAGGAATATACCGAGCATTTCATCCAGGAGATGCTGGCGGGCGCCATTGTGATAAACAACGATGGCGACGTCATATACTTCAACGACGAGGCCGCCTCCATCATGGGTATCTCCGCGACGGAGGCCATCGGGGTGAATTATGAGGACATGTCGGAGGAGGTCGACAAGTTCCGCCCTCTCTCCTATCTCAAGCCCATATTTCGGCTGTGCCTGGAGGAGGACCGCGTGTTCCGCCGTCACGAGATCACCATCACCGGACCTGAGAACAACAAGGTGATCCTGAACTTCAACGCCTTTCCCCTCCACCGCTCCAAGGGGGAGAGGATGGGGGCGTCCATGGTGTTCATGGACGTCTCGGCGATAAAGGACATGGAAGCGCGTCTCAGGCAGCAGGACCACCTGTCGATCCTGGGACAGATGGCCGCCAAGATAGCGCACGAGGTCAAGAACCCGCTCTTCGCCATCATCGGGCTGGCCGACGAGCTGGTGGAGGAGGAAACCGATCCCGACCGCAGACACTTGATCGAGATGATCCACCAGGAGGCGACCCTCAGCAACCAGTGGATCTCCGGGATGTTGACCTTCAGCAAGTCGCCTTTCCCCGTGGGCGAGGAAGCGGCGCTCGTGCTGCAGTCGTGCGTTCCCGAGCTCATCGCCGATTTCCAGCGCACCCACGCTCAGGATAACCTGAAGATCGTGCGGGACTTCGATGAGGCCATGCCGCCTGTCATGTTGAGCCGCGATAATATGCGGCATATCCTCTTCAACCTGCTGGAGAACTCCATGCAGGCCATGCCCCGGGGAGGGGTGATAACCGTGCGAGCCCGTTACGCGGGCAACGGGTACGTGGAGATGCGCGTGGAGGATACGGGGGGTGGGATCCAGCCGGAGATACTGTCCTCGGTTTTCGAGCCTTTCTTCACCACCAAGGACGGGGGCACCGGGCTCGGCCTGTCCATTGTGCAGAAAATCCTCCTGGACATCGGCGGCGACATAGATGTACGCTCACAACAGGATTTGGGTACCACCTTCATCCTCAAGCTGCCAACAAGAGGAGTCGGTCATGAACGGAGTTAACGCCAGGCTTCTTATCGTGGACGACAACGAAGGGGTCAGGCACCTCGTCTCTCGCTGGCTGGAGAGAGCCGGCTTCTCGGTGCAGGAGGCAAAGGACGGGGCCGAAGCGATAGACATGGTCAAGAAAGACCCTCCCGACATCATCCTCGCGGACATACGGATGCCCAAGGTCGACGGTATCGAGCTGGCGCGCGTCATTAAGAACGAGTACCCAGCCATCAAGATAATCCTCATGACCGCATACTCCTCCCCGCAGACCATCGCGCAAGCCCGTCGCGAGGGAGTCGACGACTACCTGGAGAAGCCCTTCACCAAGGACCAGGTCGAACGGATAACCATGGAGGCGCTCTCCACCTGACCGGGGATTGGACCGTTGGGCGCGTCCCCCTCCGCCGTTGTTACCCTCAAGCGGGAAGCCGCAGGGCGGACCTCTCGCGGCCGTTGAAGACCACCAGCTCCTCGTACCCTACGCGCCGCAGCAGGGAAAGCGCCTCCTCGAAATCCCGGCCCACTTCACCGGGGCGGTGGGCATCCGAGCCCAGGGTCACGGAGATATCCCGCTCGCGGCAAAGCCGCAGGAAGTCCTCGCCGGGATATATCTCTTTGACCGGTTTGCGCAAGCCGGCCGTGTTTACCTCCACCACCACGCCGCTTTCGGCTATGCGGTCCAGGCAGTCTTCATGCAGGTGGCGCACGTCCGCGTCGGGCCGGAACCCGAACTTCTTCACCAGGTCCGGATGGGCAAGCACGTCGAAGAGGCCGCATTCCGCCGCCTCGCCCAGGAGATCGAAATAGCGTTCCCACAACGCGAGCAGATCGCGGCCCGCGTACCCGTCGAGGTTGCGCGGGTCGTCGAAGCCCCACCCGTCCACGAAGTGCAGGGACCCCATGACGTAATCGAAGGGGTGGGCATCGAGGAGCGCGTGAAGGCGTGACGCCGTCTGCGGGAGATAGTCCACCTCTATGCCGAGCCGGATGTGAGGGCCGCGATAACGGCCGCGCAGCTCTTCCACCTCCCTCACGTAGAGGGGGAATTCCTCCAGGCCCATGCTCAGGGTCTCGTCCCTTGTGTGCAGCAGGGGCATGTGATCCGAGAATCCCAGCTCCACCAGGCCGATCTCGAGGGCCCTGGCCGCGTAGTCCTCCAGGCGGCCCTCGGCATGACCGCAGCGGGCGGTATGCACGTGGTAATCGACCAGGTTCAAGTCCTTCATAGAGTGAAGCATAACAGATTCAGCGGCACTTCTCGGGGAAGAACCGGAGATGATATACTTCTTTGGTACGCTAGGAGGGAAGATTTCTTTTCATTAGAAAGGAGGACGTGGGGAATGGGTAAGGCGAGGAAGCTCAAGAAGGCGGAAAAGATCGTCGCGTGTGCCGATAAGAAATCGAGCAAGCTGGAGAAGAAACTGGCGAAACTCGATAAGAAGAGCGCGAAAGCCCAGAAAAAGGTGGACAAGCTCTCGAAGAAGCTCGGGGGAGCCGGCACAGAGGATTAGCGCTTAGCTGGAAATCGCTCGTTGTCTCGAACCAGGGGGCAGCCTGGACGGCTGTCCCCTGTTTTCCGTATCGGTATCATCCCTGCCCTGCGGGTCAGCCCTCCCCTTCCTTCAGGTTCAGCAGCTCTTCCTTGGCCCTCTGGAACTCGGCATCGCTGAGGGCGCCGGACTTGTGCAGCTCCGAGAGCTTTTCCAGGCGCTCCACCACGCTTTCCCCCACCGCCGGAGCGGCCGGAGCGGCCGGGGCGGCCGGCGCCGGACCCTGACGCAGGACCGCGGCCATCTCCCTCGCCATGTCCTTGCCCTGCTTCGTCTCCAGCGTCTCCTCCAGGGCTTCGCGCTGCTCGAACACCTGCTTCTTGACCTCCAGGGGATGGCCGATGTTCGTAAAGGGCTGCTGCCCGAACTCCGAGGCCGTCTCCATCACCACGTCGCCGTAGTCGAAGATCCTCTCCCAGGCGTTCTGGCTGCTGCGGATATTCGTTATCTGTTCCAGGGGTATGGACATGGTGCTCTTGTTGATGATCCCCTGGGAAAGGATGACGCGGCGGTCGGTGAGGACGAAATGGGCGAATATCCAGGCGAAAATGGGATAGACGAGCCATCCGATTATCACCACGAAGAAGGCGATCCACACCACGGTGGTCCATAGATCCCTGAACCTCTCGTTGTTTTCGAACACCATCAGTACGATAAAGCCGCCAACGGCCAGGATCATGACGGAAAGGGGTATGAGCATGCGTTTTTCCGGCAGGTTCCGCCGCTCGAAAAGCGGCCAGGCACCATACATGACTATGAAGAACAGGGCGAGGATGCCTATGAGGGCGATGTATCCCCAGTTGGTCTCGGGTTCCGGACTCGGTTTGAAGGTGGTCAGCAGGAGCACGAGGGCGACGATGGCCCCCGCCCCGATGATGAAGTTCCTCCATATCTCCCACAGGGAATGCCTCCTGTCGAAGATTATGGTCTCCTGCGGCTCTATCAATTTCTTGTGATACTGCTCGGCCATGTCCCCCTCCTTTAACGACCCGCCGCATCGGCCGGCCTCGCTTCGTCGCCCTGGACGTCCGCCGGCGCGTCCGTCGCCGCAATCCCGATCCCCGCTCTCTCCCCTCGAGCCGGTTCACCCCGATGAAGCACCTGAGGATTCGCTGGCCGGCCTCAGAAGCAGGTGATCGACGTGAACTCGCGGTATCTCTTCTCTATCTCATCCATGGTCAGTTCACGCAGGCGGTTGCAGGAGAAGGACTCGACGTCATACGATGCGATGACGCTGCCGTAGACGATGGACCTGCGTATATCCTCCTCGCTCATCTCCGGGTAGCGGGAGAGGGAGCCCAGGAAACCGCCGCCGAAGCTGTCTCCCGCCCCCGTGGGATCGAAGACCGTCTCCAGGGGATAGGCGGGAAGAGAGAAAAAGACCTCCTTGCCGAGCATGATCACGCCGTGTTCGCCCTTCTTGATGACCACCCTGCTCGGGCCCATGGTCAGGAGTTTCCTGCCCGCTGCCACCAGGTTGGGCTCGCCCGCGAGCTGGCGCGCCTCGGCGTCGTTCAGCAGGAGGTAATCCACGTGGGAGATGGTTTCCAGCAAGGCCTCGCGCTGGTTCTCGATCCAGAAGTTCATGGTATCGCAGATGACCAGCCGGGGGGAGGGTATCTGCTGGAGCACCTTGAGCTGCAGCGCGGGATGGATGTTGGCCAGGAACACGTATTCCGAGTCCCGGTACTCCTCCGGTATCTCCGGGTCGAAATCCTCGAACACGTTTAGCTGGGTATCCGTGGTGTGGGCGTCGTTGAGATCGAACTCGTAGTATCCCTTCCAGCGAAAGGTCTTGCCCGGCACCCTCTTCAGGCCCCCGATATCCACCTTGCGCGATACGAGGAAGTCTACGTGCTCGGGCGGGAAATCCTCCCCCACCACCGCCACCAGCCTCACGTCGTTGAAGAACGACGCCGCCACGCTGAAGTATGTTGCCGAGCCTCCCAGGATTTCCTCCACCTCGCCGAAGGGAGTGCGGATCGAATCCAGGGCCACGGACCCTACGACCAGTATGCTCATAGTCACCTCCGTCTTTATTGCAATTCTAGCAGGAAAAAAGCCTGCGGCGACAGCTCCGCCGCGAGGCGGCGGGCTCCGTCCAGGATAATCCACGTCAATGCCTTGCCGCGCCAGGGGTGCTAGTGTTGATGTATGAGAGAATTGAATGTATATTTTTAGACTGCGAGCCCTTTCAGGTGGTTGCTCGGCTGCTTCACGCGGGCAACCGGGCATGGCGGAATATGCTTATCCAGAGGTGAACGGAAATGCCGAGATACGATTACAAGTGTGAGGGCTGCGAAAACGTCTTCGAGACGACGCACGGCGTCGACGACACCGTCACGGACTGCCCCAGGTGCGGGGGGAGGGTAAGGCGCCTCTTCCACCCCGTGGGCATCATATTCAAGGGTTCCGGCTTTTACAAGACCGACTACGGCTCGGCCTCCGGCAACGGGGGCGATAGATCGAGCCCGGAGAATATCGGGAAAGAGATCGAGAAGGTCAAGGAAAAGGGTCCCGGGGAGAAGGCGGCGGAGAAGAAATCCGCGGGGGACTGAATCCGGCCGCGACATCGCTATCAGGGGGTCTAATGCAGCTTCCTCAGGTCAAGATCGGCATATTCGGGGGTTCGGGTTTCTATTCCCTGCTCGAGAGCGCCAGCAGTTACGCCGTGCACACGCCCTACGGTGTCCCCAGCGATCGCTTCACGGTGGGCGAGCTCAACGGCGTGCCCGTGGTCTTCCTGCCCCGCCACGGGCGGCATCACCAGTATCCCCCCCACCGCATCAACTACCGTGCCAACATCTGGGGCATGCGCGAGTTCGGGGTCGAGCGCCTTGTCTCGCCCGGGGCCTGCGGTTCGCTGCAGAGGGAGATACCTCCCGGTTCCTTCGTCCTCTGCGACCAGTTCGTGGACCGCACCTCGAGGCAGGACTGCACCTTCTACGACGGGCCGGCGGCCGTGCACATCAGCTGCTCCGAGCCCTACTGCCCCGCCCTGAGAGAGGTGTGCGCGCAGACGGCGGCACGGCTGGGCATAGACTGCCTCAACGGCGGCACGGCAGTGATCATACACGGGCCCCGTTTCAGCACCCGCGCCGAGAGTAAATGGTATCATTCCCAGGGCTGGGACGTGATCAACATGACCCAGTACCCCGAGGTGGTCCTGGCCCGGGAACTCGCCATGTGCTACCTGAACATCTCCCTCGTCACCGATTGGGACGTTTGGATCGCCGACGAGGAGGGGGTGAAATCGGTCACCGCTGACGAGGTCGGCCGCGTGTTCAAGGAGAACAACGAGAAGATGCTGACGCTGCTCAAAGAGATGGTGCCGTCCCTGGCCGGAGATCTATCATGCGACTGCTCTTCCGTGCTCGAGGAGGCGACGATCAGCCCCATCGAGATCGTGGAACACTTCTAGGACCGAGACACCTGCCGTGATCCCGAGAAAAGGCTTCCGGATAGCTGGATTCCGGGGGATCTCCGTTTATCTGCACTGGAGCTGGTTCATCGTCTTCTTCCTCCTCCTCTGGGTGGTCCTGCAGTTCTTTCAGATCAACACCTCCTCCGGGCCGGCGACCTATATCCCCATGGCGGTGGTCACCACCTTCCTGTTCTTTATCTCCGTGCTGGTGCACGAGCTCTCGCATTCGGTGGTCGCCAACCGCAACGGCATACCCATCAGCCGCATCACCCTCTTCGTCTTCGGTGGAGTCGCCCAGATGGACCGCGACGTCACCTCACCCGGCGTGGAGTTCAAGATGGCGGCGGCGGGCCCGCTGTGCTCCTATGCTCTCTGCCTCGTGTTCGGGGGGGCCATGTACCTGTCCCACCTGCTGGGCGCCGGCACTGTCACCTACGGCTTCATGCTCCTCGCGCTGGTCAACTTCAGCCTGGGGACGTTCAACCTCATCCCGGGCTTCCCGCTGGACGGGGGGAGGATTCTCCGGTCTATCCTCTGGCACCACTGGGGCGACCTCGAGAGGAGCACCCGCGCCGCCAGCCGCATGGGCCAGGGGGTGGGGGGGCTGCTGGTCTTCAGCGGGGTGGTCATGCTCATCATCGACCTCTTCCAGCCCGAGTACGATTTCCTCTTCGCCAGCGTCTGGTTCATGCTCGTGGGGACATTCCTCATCCAGGCGGCTTACAGCAGCTACCGCCAGGTGAGGATCCGCGTCTCCCTGGCGGACACCAGGGTGCGGGAAGCGACGCGGCCGGGAGTCCCGGCCCTGGACTCCTCCACCACGCTGGAGGAGGCATACAGGCTGCACCTGGTGAGGGCTCCGGGCAGCACGATCCCGGTGCTCAGGCAGGGAAGGCTGGCGGCGACGGTGACCCTGGCGGACCTGAGGTCCGTGGACCCCTCGCTGTGGCCCGATACCCCCGTATCCCAGGTAGCAAAGCCCGTGAGCCGGGATGAGGCGGCCGCTCCGGACATGCCCCTCTTCGACGCCATGGTGCTCATGGAGCGTTCGGGAAGGGAATTCCTGTGGGTGGTGGATGACGGCCGCCTCATGGGAGTACTCCTGCGCGGCGACGCGCAGCGCTTCACTGAACAGCGGAAGAAATGAATTGGGCCCGTGCTTGGGATATAATATTGCGTGGCCTGTCGGGTCAGGGAGGGAAATCGACCGGTATCCGGATGAGAGGAAGGAGCTTCCGCGATGAAAACACGTATCACCGAAACCCTGGGTATAGAGCACCCCATCCTGCTGTCCGGCATGAGTTGGATCAGCACTTCCAAGATGGTGGCCGCGGTGTCGGAGGCGGGCGGGCTGGGCCTTCTGGCCACGGGCGTGCTCGACGCCGATGAGACCAGGGCCGCGGTAAAGGAGGTGCGCTCGCTGACGGAAAAGCCGTTCGGCGCCAACGTCTCTCTCCTCTTCCCCGGCGCGGCTCAGAACGCTGTGGTCCTGCTGGAGGAGAAGGTCCCGGTGATCAACTTCTCGCTGGGAAAGGGAGACTGGATAGTGCAGATGGCCCACGAGTACGGAGGCAAGGTGCTGGCCACGGTAACCAATCTCCGCCACGCCAAAAGGGCCCAGGATTACGGCTGCGACGGCGTGATCGCCACCGGAAACGAGGCGGCGGCGCACGGCGAGGAGGTCACCACGTTCTGCCTGGTACCGAGTCTCGCCTCCGGACTGGACATCCCCGTCGTGGCAGCCGGCGGGGTGGGCGACGGCAGGGGATTGGCGGCGGCCCTGGCCCTCGGCGCCGACGGCGTGGCCATGGGCACGCGCCTCATGACCACGGTAGAGAGCCCGCTGCACCAGAACTACAAGCAGCTTTCCCTGGAGAAGGACGTTTACGACACGATCTTCTCCAGGAACTTCGACGGGCTGTGGTGCAGGGTCCTGGATACGCCGGCGGCGCGCAACGCCACCAAGCATGGCCTTACCCCCATCGATTATCTCAGGGCCATCCCCAACTCTCGCTCCATCGCCCAGATGCTCAAACTCCCCTATTACAAGCTCTTCGTGGGCGTGCTGGCCTCGGGGTGGGAGAACGCCCGCCAGCTGGCCTTCATGGCCAACGCTTTCAAACTGATCCGCATCGCGACCGAGAAGGGCGACATCGAGCGCGGCGTGCTTCCAGTAGGCCAGGTCACGGGCCTGCTGCATGACATCCCCACCGTGAAGGAGGTCATCGAGAGGACGGTCAAGGAGGCGGAAGGGGTGATGAAGTCTCTCGCGGAGAAGGCGGGGGCCTGAAGCGGTAAACACATATCGGCGCAAACGGCCTCACCTCGGGTGGGGCCGTTTTTTTCGCGCCTCTTGTATATAAGTTAGTTATGTTATATAATTCTTCCATGCGTGATGACGATCTTGCAGCCGCGGTCCTGGCGGCATCGGCTCCGGAATCCGGAGGTATGCCGCCGCTGATCGGCCTGTCCGCGGTCCGCCGCCTGGCCGTCGAATGGGGAGTGCCACCCTTGCAGGTCGAGCGGACGGCCCTGGAGAACGGCGTCGTCCCCGTGCGGTACCAGCTCAACCTGGGCACCATAGGGATCGCGGGCCAGCTCGAGCTGCTTCTCTCGACCGTCGGGGTATGCGGGCTCGGCGGGCTGGGAGGCGGCGTGGTGGAGTCGCTGGCCCGTTTCGGGGTGGGGCGTCTCATCCTGGTCGACGGCGACGTGTTCGAGGAGAACAACCTCAACCGGCAATTGTTCTGCACCGAAACCAGCCCGGGCCGCCCCAAGGTCGACGAGGCGTCGGAGAGGGTGGCCGCCGTGAACTCCTCCATCGAGGTGGCCTCCCATCACCGCTTTATCGGCCCCGACGACGTAACCGAGGTATTCCGCGGCGCCGACGTGGTCATCGACGCCCTGGACAGCGTGCCCGCTCGCCTGGCCCTGGAGGACGGCTGCGCGCGTCTCGGGATACCTCTCGTGCACGGCGCCATCGCCGGAAACTCGGGGCAGGTGATGACGATCTTCCCGGGCGATCCCGGACTGAAGGCGATCTATTCCGGCGGCGAGGAGCATGGGGTGGAGGCCTTGGAGGGCAACCCGCCCACCACGCCGGCACTTGTCGCCTCCATTCAGGCCCAGGAGGCGGTGAAGGTCATCTGCGGCGGAGAAGTCCTGCGCCACGGCTTCCTCCTCCTGGACACCGCCGCCAACCTCTATCAGTTCGTCCCCTTGAGGTAAGGCCAGGCGCGCGGAAAGACACGGGCAAATCCCGGCGGGCGCCATCCCCGGCGCTGCCGACGCACACGACCCGAGGGTCCATCGCGGGCGCGGCTCTTACTCCCGGCGGAAAGGATGTGACATGTTCAGGTTTTCTTCCCGGTCCCCGCGGTTCTATACGATCGTCTCCATCGCGGCGGCCGTGCTCGCCGCCGCATGTCTCCTCGTCTACCTGCAGGGCTTGCGCTCTCGTATGGCCGAGAGCGGGCGGCTGGTGCAACTAGTGGTGGCTGCGAGGGACATGGGCGCGGGAGAGGTGCTCGACGCCTCTTCCCTGGACGTCGTGGACTTCCCCGACGTATACCTGCTTCCCGGCACCTTCACCGATATCCTCGACGCTACCGGCGCCACGCTGCGTTCCGGAGTCCGCGCGGGCGAGCCCTTGCTGGAGAGCGCCCTGCTTCCGGCGGAAGGTGGCGGTCTGGCCCAGGAATCCCTGGACAGGGGCTTCCGCGCCTATCCGCTGCCTTCCTCCTCCGTCTCCTTCCCGGCCGCGGAACTGCACGCGGGCAGCCGCGTCGATATCATTGCCGTCCCGGGAGACGGAGCCGTTCCGCTGCTGGAGAACATAGAGGTCCTCTGCGTACACGGCATCCCCTCCTCCGGCGGGGACCCCTCCGCCACGGCTCCCGCATGCGAAAGCGCATGTATCCTTCTGCAGGTTACCAGCGAAGAGGCATGCAGGCTGGCCTCGGCCCAGGAGAGCGGAAAGGTCGAGGTGCTGCTCCGCTCCGCCGGGACGTAGCGCAGATTCAACCTCGCGCGTGAGTGCGCCGATAAATCAAACGCATGATTGCATGATCTATGACGGGAGTGAGCGCCATGGGCGAACGGGGGCACGTGCTCCTGGCCGACGACAACAGGCTGGTCGTAAAAGTCACCAGCTCCATCCTCGAAAAGGCCGGCTACAAGGTGGACGTGGCCTGGGACGGGATAGAGGCCGCCATCAAGGCCTTCTCTCTACTCCCTGACCTCATGATCCTGGACGTCGAGATGCCCAAGATAAAAGGCTACCAGGTCTGCCGCCTTCTCAAGGAGGACCAGCTCACATCCTGGATGCCGGTGATCATGCTCACCGGCAGGGAACACCAGAGCGACATGTTCTGGGGGCTGAAGACAGGGGCTGACGCCTACATCACCAAGGGCTTCAAGCCGGAACACCTGCTGGACAAAGTGAACGAGCTCCTCTCAAGGGCGGGTGAATACGAGGAAGCCCGGGAGATGTCCCGCAAGAGAAAGAAGAACGTCACCGAGGACTACGTCATAGACAAGATCACCGACCTCCTTGACCGCAAACTGTACGAAACCACCATCCTCAACGACATAGCCTCCCTCTCGGGCTCGCTGCAGGACTTCTCCGAGACCGTCAACTCGGTCTTCGAGATCCTCGAAAACCTTTTCAGCTACAGCGCCGGCAGCCTCCTCTTCCTGGCTGAGCAGGAGCTGTACATCTATGTCAACCGGCCCTTGACCACCGACGCGCTGGAGGACATGGCGCAGGAAACGGTAAAAGCGGCGACCGGCTATGCCTGGAAGGCCAATGATCCCTCGCTCATCGAGAAGGTGGTCATAGGGGAGGAGAAGATCACCGAGGCTCCCGGGGAAAAGCAGCCCGCGCCCGCATACGCCCACATACCCCTCACCGCCCACAAGACGGTTATCGGGGTGCTGGTGGTAGCGGGACCCTCGACCCCGGCCTTTCGCCGGGACGCCCCCACCATCCTCAACATGGTCAGCAACGAGCTCACCATGATCCTGGATAACGCGCGGCTCTACGAGGGCGCGAAGCGCATGGCCATCACCGACGGCCTGACCAAGATATACAACCACCGTTTCTTCCAGGAGCTTTTCGAGAAAGAGTTCAAGCGCGCCAGCCGCTACGGCACCTCCTTCTCCCTGATCATGCTGGACATCGATTACTTCAAGCGCCTGAACGACACCTACGGCCACCTCTTCGGGGACGAGATATTGAAGGAGATGGCCAACCTGGTGAAGGGCTGCCTGAGGACCATGGACATCCTGGCCCGTTACGGCGGCGAGGAGTTCGCCATCCTCCTCCCGGAGACCGACCTGGAGGATGCCGTGTTCACCGCCGACCGCATCCGCATGGCGGTGGAGAACCACGATTTCCCCCACTCCCGGGGCAAGCCGGTCAAGGTAACGGTCAGCCAGGGAGTGACGTCCTTCCCGTCACCCGGCATCCAGAAGCGTTCCGACATCGTGGCCAAGGCGGACGCGGCCCTCTACGAAGCCAAGGAAGCCGGCCGTAACCGCGTGCGGCAGAGGGTTTAGCCCGCCGCACGGGGGGCGCGGGTCATTCGTTACGCAACAACCTCCACAGGTTCAAGGCGCTGTCCACGGCCATCTCCGTGCCAACGCCCCGACCGCCCGCGTCGGCTCCCACCAGGTACAATCCCCGCACGGGGGTGGCGCTGGAGGGGCGCTTGTTGCCCACCTGGTGGCGGTTTTGCGCCACCCCTATGACCTCACCCGTCAACCTGCCGGAGATCTCCGCGATATAGCGGGTATCGGTGCGTATCTTCCAGATCACGTGGTCTTCGATGCCCGGATACAGGTCCTGCATGGTGTTCTCTATGCGGTCGAGCATCTCGTTGCAGACCGCCTTGGCCTGCTCGGGCTCCTCCAGGCCCGGAGGCGCCAGAGAGCCTGCCAGCACCAGCTGGCACCCGGGAGGCGCCAGGGAGGGGTCCGCGATGGAGGGCACGGGCACGAAGATGGCGGCCTGCCTTTCCACCAGCTCCGGATCGCGGAAATCGGGGAAATAGCACGCCAGGGGGGCTTTGACGATCTCGGCATCCAGGGCGTACTTCACGCTGACCGCCCCGAAGGAGAGGCGCAGGCTGTCCACCATGGAGAGGTAATCGTCGGGGAAATTGTGCCGCCCGGCAAGGGCGACGGTCTCCTTGACGCCGTTGTTGCTGATGACGATGTCGGCGGGGATGAAGCCGTCCGCATCGACTCCCCTCACCTCACCGCCCTCGACCACGATCCGCTCCACCGGGGTGGAGTAACGCAGCTCTCCCCCCAGGGACTGCATCGCATCCAGGTAGGCCATGGGAACGGCCCGCATGCCCCCGACGGGATAGCACAGGTTCTTCTGCTTGCTCTGGGTGGAAAAACAAAGTATGAACTCACCCGTGGAGGCGGCCCGGCGGGAGATGCACATATACATGCCGGTAAAGCCGTCCAGCAACCGGTTGATCTGCTCGTCGTCGACGAAACGCGCGATGTAGTCGGAGAAGGACACCTCGTCCAGCGCCTCCAGCTCTTCCGGCGTGCGCTCGCGCGCCAGGTCCTTGAACAGAGTCTTGGCCCCCTCACGGTTCTCGTGCGACACACCGATCTCCTCGAAAAGGTTCTGCAGGGACTCATCTTCATCCATATTCTGGGATATTACCGCGGTATGCCCGCCCGTGGTGAACTCCATCGCGGTGTCCAGGGTGACGAACTCGATCTCCGTCCCCACGATGCTCGCGACCTCACCCATGGGCCCCTTGTTCCCCCTGGCCAGCCAGTGGACGCCGGTGTCGTAAATGAATCCGTCCCTCTCGAAGCTCGCCGCCTTCCCCCCCGGGTAGCTGTTCCTCTCCAGGACGGTCACATCCGCGCCTTCCCTGGCCAGGAGGGCCGCCACACTCGAGCCCCCCATTCCCGTACCGATTACCACTACCTTTTTGCCCTTCAGTGTTTCCGCCACCTTCACACCTCCTGACGACCAGTCCAGCCGTAAACTCTTCCCGTGCGCAAGGATAAGTTAACCTTTCAACTCTGCCGTATACAAGTCTGAGTCGCTTGACGGGATCAAAAAAAGTAGAAACCCAAGATACCTTTGGGGCCGCCGAACCATAGGCTCGACGTTTTCTACTCGGCATCCTGGGTTCCTACCTACGTTCCGGACGCGCAAGCCTGAAAAGCGCTTCAGTTCAGGATTTCCCCCGAGTTCAGCCGGAACGGTTCAATAATATCATTCTCTTTTCGAGTGTCAATAGGGTGGGGGGTAATTTCTCCGAAAATCCTCTCCATATCCCAGATCTTTCCATATTAGCGCGCCTGGAGCGGCGGCGTGACCGCTGGCGTCGGGGGGCGTAGCCACCGGGGTGGGTGGGCGCGTTTCTCCTTCTGTTATTATGTATAGATGGAGCGGCGGGAATCATAGGAGGTACGGATGGTCGACTGGAACGTCAAGGGGTGCCTGATCCCGTTGGTGACACCCTTCGATGACCGGGGTGGGCTCGACGAGCCGGCCTTGAGGAACCTCGTGAACTACCTCATCGAGGAACAGGCGGCGGACGCGATAGTCCCCTGCGGCACCACGGGTGAATCGCCCACCCTCAGCCACGGGGAACACATGACGGTCATCGAGGTGGTGCAGGAGGAGACCGCGGGCCGCGTGCCGGTGATCGCCGGCACGGGGAGCAACAGCACCGCAGAAGCGATAAAGATGACCGTGGCGGCCGAGAAGCTGGGCGTGGACGGGAGCCTGCAGGTATGCCCCTACTACAACCGGCCGAGCCAGCAGGGCATCTACGAACATTACCGGGCCATCGCGGAGAGCACCTCGCTGCCGCTCATCCTCTACAACATCCCGTTCCGGACCGGAAGGAACATAGAGGTGGAGACCATGCTGCGCCTCTCCGAGATCGAGAGCATCGTGGGCGTCAAGGAGGCCTCGGGGGACATCCTCCAGGCATGCTCGATCATCGAGGAGATGCGTAAGGCGGGGAGGGACTTCTTCGTCTATTCCGGCGAGGACCCCGTGACCTTCCTGATGCTCTGCCTGGGGGGACAGGGGTGCATAGCCGCCGTCGGCCACGTGCTGGGGGCGGAGTTCAGCCGCATGTGCCGGCTGGTGTGGGAGGGCAGGATCGAGGAGGCGCGCGAGCTGCACTTCCGCGTGCTCCCCCTGGTGCGCGCCCTCTTCTGCGAGCCCAACCCTACCGCGATCAAGCAGGCCCTCGACTGGATGGGCGTGGCGGTGGGAGGCACGCGCCTTCCCCTGTCAGCCATGACCGAGGGAGGAAAGGAAATCCTGCGCGCGGCCATGCTGGATCTGGGGAAGGTATCACCGCAAGACTGCCGTTGAGATGCCCGCGCACCGCGCACGCAAGCAACGTGAACATAAGGGCGCGTCGTGTACGTTGAGCGCGGGACGAGAGCAGCCCGGAGATCCCGGGTGCGTTTGAAGGGAGGCGGGAAAGATGTGCCGGGAGGGTATAGACCTGGTCACCTTGAAGGTGGCCCTCAAGCACAGCACGGACCGATTGGAGCAGGAGGTTGACCACCTGCGCCAGTGGTCCGCCCTGGCGTCCAACGTCAACCTCGGGGACGTGTCCGCGCGGCTGCGCGAAGCCCTGGACATGGTAGCGGGGGGCGAGGAGCTCGTCACGGCGTGCGTGCGGGCCCTGGCCGAACTCCAGGTCCAGGGACCTTCATCCACGGGGAGCGGCGTTACCATCACTCCCGTTTAGGGGTCCCCGCGCAGGATGAGAACTCGTCAGCCGCCCGCGACCGGCGGAAAAAGCGATACCTCGTCCCCGGGCGCGAGCTTCGTCCTCTTCCCCTTCAGGTAGTTGATGTTCTGCCCGTTCACCAGCACGATGCAGTTCCTTGTATATCTCTTGATGTCCCCACCGTATTTCTTCTCCACTTCCCTGATCACCGCCCCCACGGTGGGAGCGGAGCTCTCGTATTCCCGCTCCCCCGTGACCTTTCGCAACATAGTGAAGAACTTCACGGTGGCCATCGTCGTTCCCTCCAGGTTCTCCGGTTACGCTGGCCTGGCGCGCGCGCCCCTTTGATGCTCTCCCGTCTAAGCGTACAGGGCCTCCGCCACGTCCTTGAGCCCGACCTCCTCCAGCCGTCTGCGGCTGGGGCGCCCCTGTTCGTCGATGTCCCGGAGTTGGTAGAATTCCCGCATCATCTCGTCGAAGGCGACGGTCTTCTTCCTCTTCTCCTCCGCATCACCCGCCTCCAGCTTCTTGCGCTTGCCGGAGAAACCGGGCAGCTTGTTCAGGGGAGAGAGGATCTTGTCCATGTTCGGGTAGAGGATTCTCTTCAGGATGTTTGACGTGGTGTTCTTGAAGCCCTCGCTCCTCAGCTTCTGCAGCGGCACCAGGGACATGAACTGCGGGTACAGCGCCGTGTGCAGGCTGGAGGTGATGCCTTCCGGATGGGGCTCGAGTATGCGCGCGGGCAGCCGGTCATCCTCGCGCGTGGCCCCCATGAGGTTGCCCAGGGCGCGCTTGATGTACCAGATGCGGTCGCCGACCCTGGCGAGCTCGTCCACGCTGTAGCCGAAACCGGTCAGGGCGTTCAGCATCATGGCCATCTCGGAGACATGCCCCCCCGCGCAGTTCCAGGCGTATTCGCAGATGACCGCCGAATTGGCGATGACGCCCTTCTTCTGCGCGGCCACGGTCTGCGCCGCCTTCCCCTTGGCCTTGTAGGGCCAGGTCCTGCCGGCGCCGAACTCCTTGAGATCGAGCAGGCCGAGTTCCACGTACAGGTTGGCGTCGGCGCAATGGCAGGCGCCGCGGATGGAGGTGGCATAGGTGAGGGCCATGGCCCACAGGGCGCGGGGGTCGTGCATGGGGCACTCCAGCCCCTTGACGTGGATGGCCATCTCCTTGCCGCCGTATTTCTCCGACATCGCCCGCACGCCCTCCGCCAGGTCGTCGCCGATCCCCTCGCGGCGGGCGGTCTTCTCGATGAGTTCGAGGAGGACCTGGGGTTGGTTCCATCCCAGCTTCAACCCGCCCGTGTCCTTCTCGCTGATGAGGCCGGCCTCGAAGGCCTCGGTGGCATAGGCCAGGGTCGAGCCGCAGGAGATGACGTCCATGCCCATGCGGTTGCACAGTTCGTTGGCCTTCTGGTTGGCCTCGCGGTTGTCCATGAAATGCAGGGTGCCCAGGGCCGCCGCGGCTTCGTACTCCGCTCCCGGCCCTTCCTCCAGTGCGTAGGGGCCGGACTTCACCTCTACGATGCGCTTGCAGGAGACGGGGCAGGCGAAACAGGAGTGGTTCTTGGTGAGGACGCTCTCGGCCACCGCGGTTCCCCCCAGCTCCCCGGGCCCCTTGTCCCAGTAAGCGACGCGCCAGTTCTTGGTGGGAACGTCGCCGATGGCCATGCCGTATTCCATGTGCACGTTGGATCCGAAGTCCCGCAACCCGTCGGCGATCAGGCTCCATTTCAGGAGTTCCGTCATTTTCTCCCGGGCCGCCTTGAAGCCGGCCTCGTCGGCCACGGGCGGCTTCTTGTTGCCCCGGGCGACCACCGCCTTGAGTTTCTTGGAGCCCATCACCGCCCCCATGCCGCAGCGGCCGGCGGTGGAGCCGCGGTCGTTCAAAACGCAGGCGAACTTGACCAGGTTCTCGCCGGCGGGGCCGATGGAGATGACCTGGGCGCGCTTGTCGCCGACCTCCTTCTTGAGCAGATCCTCGGTCTCGTAGTTGTCCTTGCCCCATAGGTGCGAGGCGTCCCTTATCTCCACCTTTTCATCCGTTACGTACAGGTACACCGGCTTCTCCGAAGCCCCGACCACGATGATGCCGTCGTAGCCCGTACGCTTCAGTTGAGGGGAGAAATGGCCTCCCATGGACGCCTCCCCCCAGATGCCGGTAAGCGGCGATCGCGCGCATATCTCCAGGCGCGACACGCCGGGCAGCGAGGTCCCCGAGAGGGGGCCGTTCATGATCATCAGGGGATTCTCGGGTGAAAGCGGTTCCGCCTTCCATCCCTCGTTGTCGAAAAACCACTTGGCAGCCAGGCCGCTGCCGCCCAGGAAGTCGCGGTAGATCTTCTCCTCGAGTTCCAGCTCCTCCGTGGTACCCGCGGTGAGATCGACCTTGAGTACCTTGCCCCAGTTTCCTCTCATCATGGCCAATGCTCCTCCCTGATCCCCGGTCAGTCCAAGATGCGGTTGAACCGATCCAGCTTCCTCCCACGATATTTCCACAAAGAATGAGCCAATGCGTGCGGCGTCCGTCACCTCGCATGCTACCGCCGCAGGGAACGGTTACGGCAAGTGTCATTATACCAGAGCTTTTCGAGCGTTTCGTCTGTTTTCACCCGAGGGGAGCCCGCGCGCGCAAGGGGATCATGCCTAACTGGCAACTGACCGGCCTTCCTGAATAGGGAATCCCGCGCGCGCAAGGGGATCATGAAAAATCTTTGCATAAAAAGTTACTTTGTGGTAGCATTTCCTCTTAACAGGTCTCCGCACAGAGGGTCAGGGTGTGGGACTTCATCTGGGGGTCGGGATATTCCCTCCCTTGCAGAAACCGCAGATGGGTTCCGAGAAGACACCCGCCCCAGCGTGACCTCATCCGTGCTCCGGTCCCAAGCCGGAGCACCTCCCTCCCTGCTGACCCCGGTTTGCCGGAAACCGGGGTCCTATTCTTTACGGGCTTACCTCACCGAATCTTTACGGGCTAACCTCACCGAAAAGGCGCGGCTTATCAGCTTGTGCACCGTCTTCCCGGTCTTTTCCCTCTGTGCCCCCATATCTCCGGACGAAAGCAGCACGGCTATGCTCTGGCCCATCCCGACCAGGGCATAGGAGATGGTCTTGAGGTCTTCGTAGGGGTACAGCTCGCCCGCCTTCACTCCTTCCCTCAAGTCCTCCTCGATGCGCTCGGTCAGTCTCTCGTAGACCTCCCTCAGCTGGACCATGAGGCGCGGGTTTCCTACCGTCTCCCCCAGCAGCATGTAGAGGAGTTCGCTGCGCTCGAGGTAGAGGTTCATCATCTCCTGCCCCTTTACCTCTATGCGGGTGACGAAGTCCTTCCCCTCTTTCTTCTCCATTTTCAGGTCGATCTTCTCGAGCGTGTTGTCTATGAGCCGCTTGATCACCTCCACCAGGATCTCCTCTTTGCTGCCGAAGTATACGTAGAAGGTCCCCTTGGCGATCCCTGTGGCCTGCACGATCTCGTCGATGGTAGTGCCGTGATATCCCTTGGCGGCGAAGAGCTCCGTGGCGTTGGCGATAATGCGCTCCCTGCGGTCAACGACCTGCTTCTCCTCCTCCGGTTCCTCGCCGGCCATTCCCGACTTCGTGCTGACGATGACCCCGAAAAGGCCCGAGATGTCGCGCAGCGACATGCCGTAGCGCGAGCGCAGGTGCTCTATCATGCGCAACCTCTCCAGGTGGTGGTTCCCGAAGCTGTCTCCCTCGTCCGGCTGGGACAGGATGCCCTCCCTGAGGTAACGGCCGATCTGCGTGCGGGTCACCGCCGATCCCGTCTCCGCCTCGTAGGCCTGCAAAAGGCCGTTTATGTCCCAACCTTTCCTGTTCTCAGCCATTTGCCATCAATCCTCTGCAATAGCGAAATACCTGGTTCCGGTAGTGTATCAATACTTATCGGAAAACGACTGGCTAGTCAGTCACATGATAATATCGCCTAAGGATCACTGTCAACGCCGTGGCACGCGAGGCAAAGCATGCGCGGCCGGATCCCCGCCGGCACGACCGATACGCGCGCCTGCCGCCGGCCTTGCGGTTTATGCCCGAAAGAACCCGAGGATGGGCGCCGTCGCCTATATCACCAAGCCCTTCGATCCGGGAGAGCTTCGCGGCGCCGTCCGGCGTATCGTCGAATCCATGCCCGGCTCCCGGACATGCCCCGAGTGAGACCGAGCGGACGGAGTGCCCGTTACGCCTCAGGCGGCAGGAGTGAGGAACTTCTGGAACAGGACCATCTGCTGCGCGTTCTTGACCGCCCCGCGCACCTTGAACCTCCCGCTCTTCACCGCGTTCAGCACCTTCTTGCCGTCCTCGCCCTTTAGCCATTCCAGCATCTGCTTGCCCTTCCCCGCCCCGGACAGGCTGAGAAGCAGCGCCAGCTCGGTGCCGACGTAGATATCCGCTCCCTCGATGACCCCGTTGGCTACCTCCACGTCGCTGGCCCTGAAGATCAGGGTGGCGGCCATCTCGGGGTGATCGAGGTCCTGGATGGCCACGGAGACGTTCATCTTGTCGGCCAGGTTCTTCTTGGCCGGGTCCTGGATGAAGCCCTTGACCATCTCCCCCATCATGAAGGCCAGGGGCCCCGGCTCCGCGTCCCGCATGGTGACCGTCCCGCTGCCCGGCGGCAGCGGCTTCGCCCGTTGCCTCGACGCCTGGGCGGCCGCGACACCACCCGCGATGAGGGCGACGAACAACAGCTTCTTCCGGCGCTTGCGCGACTTTTCCTTCTTCAGCTCTTTCTTGAGCAGCCTGGCCTCCCGTTCCGCCATCTTCTTTATCTCTCTCCTGCCCACTTTTCCTCCTCTGGTCCCCGGGTCACCCGCAGACGATTCACCGGTATCGGAGATCATCCACAGGTGGGTCCCATTCTCCTGCCGCTATGCCTCTCGAGTACCTCATATTTTACCCCATATCCAAGGGGATGAATCTCAATCCGTGCGCGAGATGAGAAGAGCCCGGGGGACTTCCCCGGGCTTCATCATGTGGCGGAAGGGGAGGGATTTGAACCCTCGGTGCGGTCTCCCGCACAATCGCTTAGCAGGCGATCACCTTAGGCCAGCTCGGTCACCCTTCCGGAAAAACCTCTCTGCCCTTCGTGAGCACAATCCCAATTATAAGGCCCGCCGCGGGGCCTTGCCATATCCTCGAGGAGTCCTCCTCCGGTCCGCGATACCTCATCGAGGTGTTGCACGCCCTCGACGGACACGGGCTGGTCCCCGCAAGCGTGGCGGTGCGCGCGCTCGTGCTCGGCGGCCCCACCGCGTCATTCGTCTATCAGTCACTGGCGTGGACGGTGGGCATCCTGGCTGTGTGCGCGCCACTTGCCGTATGGCGCTACCGCCGCCTGGCATGAGACTCTTCACGGCGGATTGACGGCAGCACGTCGATCCAGGGCCAGCAGGACGCTACCAGGCGCCGCCTTTATCGGGCGTCTCGAAAAGCCAGGTGGAGAGGTAACGCTCGCCCGACGACGGGATTATCACCACCAGCAGCTTGCCCTCGTTCTCCTCACGCCCCGCGACCAGCAGGGCCGCCCACACCGCGGCGCCCGAGGATATCCCGGCGAGGATACCCTCCTCCCTGGCCAGCCTCCTCGCGGTATAGCCCGCGTCCTCGTCCGAGACGGCGATGACCTCGTCGATGAGGTCGGTCCTCAGGACCTCCGGGATGAAGCCCGCCCCGATCCCCTGGATCCTGTGCGGACCCGGTTTTCCTCCCGATAGCACGGGAGAGCCCGCCGGCTCCACGGCCACCACGTGCAGTCCCCGTTTCTTCTCCTTGATGGCCTCCGCCACGCCGGTGATGGTCCCCCCGGTGCCCACGGCGCTCACCAGGATATCGACCTTTCCCTCCGTATCCTCCCAGATCTCTCTCGCCGTCGTTTTTCTGTGAGCTTCGGGGTTGGCGGGGTTCTTGAACTGCTGCGGCATGAAGCCGCCCGGTGTCTGCGCGAGGATCTCCTCGGCCCTGGCGATGGCGCCCGGCATCCCCTCCGCCCCCGGGGTGAGCACCAGCTCCGCCCCGAGGGCGGCGAGCAGCTTCCTGCGCTCCGCGCTCATGGTGTCGGGCATGGTGAGGATGAGGCGGTAACCCTTCGCCGCGCAAACGAAGGCCAGGGCGATGCCGGTGTTCCCGCTGGTGGGCTCGATGACCACGCTGCCTTCCCCGATAAGCCCCCCGCGCTCCGCGTCCTCGATCATGCTCACGCCGACGCGGTCCTTGACGCTGGAGAGGGGGTTGAAGAATTCGAGCTTGGCGTATATCTCCGCCTTGCAGCCTTCGCTTACGCGATTGAGCCGCACCAGGGGCGTTTTCCCGACCGTTTTGGTGATGTCCTCGAACAACCTCACTTCGTTCACCCCTCCGAAGACCATTTGACACCAGGGCCCGCTCCAGCCCCGACATCGGACGGTGTCTCCTTCCCGATTGAATCCGATTGCCGCGGCGATCCATCTACGATTATAGAGCATGCTCGAGGCGGGGACGTGCGGGCGGGGTGCCTGGCCATCACCATATGGTCTTCGTTGCAGGGAGGCGGTGCGCAAGACCAGAGGCTGCGCCCCCGTCGCAGGCTGATGCGCCGTGTATGGGAAAGAAACCGTCAGACCGCCGCCACGACGCCCCGCGGCTTGACCTCCACTTCCAGGTTTCCTTCACCGGACAGCTCCCAGTCCACGCTGGAGTCCACGCCGCAGGTCGCCTCGAAGAGGCCCTGCACCTTGCCCACCGTGAGCAGGCTGCCGGCCGAGTTATCGATACGCAGGTGCATACCGCGCGGGCTCATGTCCATCTCCCTGAGATTGCCCATTCCCCGCAGGGCAAGCTGCCCGCGGAAGTATTCCTCTTCCTTTACTTCGTCAACCGAGAAGAACCCGGCCCTGGCCAGCCTGCGCTGCGCTTCCACCACGGCCTTGGGTATGGTCTCGTCCAGCTCGGCCTCCAGTGCCTCGAAGAGGGTGTCCAGCAGCTCCGGCCCCAGGACGGCCATGCGCCGCCCGGTGCGCCCGTTCACGATCAGGCCGCGGTCCAGGTGCCAGTCATAATCACGGAGCGCCTTCGGCAGCCCGCAGGTGGCACATCTCTCCATCTCCATATCGCCCTCCCGGTGGCGATAGGGAAGGGTCTGCAGCTTCTCCACCAGCACCTCGGGGTATTCCGTCCACCGCGTGGTGTACTCGAACAACCCCGGGGACACCTCGCGGTAAGACACGGCGTGCTCCCCTCCCACCAGGGCTGACGCGACTCCCGCTATGCCGCCCGCGGCCTCCGGCACGGAAAAGGGCGCCTCGACGCGGGTTATGGAATAGTCATCCTCGTCCCTCTCGTAGCGTGTCCCCACGAACTCGTACCTGCCGAAGCCGATGACGTGGCAGTAGGTCATGATGTTGTCCAGGAAGATGCGCGGGTCCATCTGCTTCGCCTGCACCATGTCCTTGATCGACGCGGGGATCAGGTTGCTCATGTACTTCTCGGTACCCCGGGAGGTGATGTTGACCACCATGCCCTCGATGCTTACGCCGATGATCTCCCCGATGTTCGCGAAAAGAGGGTCCAGGATCTCGCACTCTACGAAGCCCAGGCGGGCCTCGGGATTCACCCCCTGCACGACGTCACCGTTATTCAGCCAGGTCTGCCCCTGGCTGAACGGCTCCGGGATCCCGCATTCCGGGCAGAAATCGACCTCCACCTGCAAAACACCCCTCTAGAACCTCGCGTTCGGTCCCTTCGCCACTGAGAACAAGGTCTATGATGATAATCGGTCATTGGGGGCCCCTGCTTTATCCACGTGAGCCCGCAACGCTTGTGGAATCTCCGCCTCCGACGTCTTCAACATGTTTTACGGATCTGCCCATTGACAGCGATACCGTTCAGCCAACCCTGGCTACGGTCCTGCCCAGGAAATCGAAGAGGTTACCTGCCGCCTTCTTGAACGGGCCGAGGGTGGTTGCGTGGTAATAGTCCGACTCAAACCAGCCCATCTCCTTGAAATAGCGGTAGTCCACGAAGCTGTCGTCGAGCCGTTTTATGTTGGTGCGGGCGATTCGGAACATCATCAGGCGGAAAAGTGGTGGTGGTGGGACCGGCTGCGTCAGGCCCTCGTGGAATCGGCCGGCTGCTTTCGCCATCTCCCTGGCCATCCGCTTCTTCTGAGGCTCGGTCATCGGCCTCAAGGTCGTCATGCAACCGCCCCTGGTGGAGCGAAAGCCGAAGTTCCTGCCCATGGATTCCAGGTATCTGCGGATCTTGTTGCCGCCAAAAATACCCTGGCAGACGATGGCCGTGCACGTCTTATCGAAAAACCTTGGACGATGGTAGAAGTACGCGAAGCGATCCAGGAAGTTCTTCATGAGCGCGGAGACATGGAAGGCGTAGTTCGGGGTGGCGAAAACGATGCCGTCTGACTCCTCGATCTTCGCGAGCAGCGTATCCCGGTCATCTTTCAGGGGACACAGTTCCTCTCCCTTTGCGATGCAGTTCAGGCAGCTCCTGCAGAATTCGAGACGATAGTCGCCGAGGAACAAATATTCGAAATCGATCTCCTCATATTGTCTGAGGTTCTTTTCGAATTCCCTGACGGCCGCGTAGGTCGCCTGTTTTGACTGGGTCCCGATGAGTGCGGTGATCTTTTTCACGAATGACATCTCCTCCAGCAAACCTTAATTGAAGTACCGGTGTTCCCATATACTCCTCTCCTCAGGCATAATCTGGCGGAGAGGGTGGGATTCGAACCCACGAGATCCCTCGCGAGGCTCAACTGTTTTCGATAGGATTATACCCCCTCACCCGTCAGGGGCCCCGTTTCCTCTCCCGCTTCCCGCGGGAACCAGTGCTGGGTCCTCAGGCATATCTTCACCAGCATGAGCATCACCGGCACCTCGATGAGCACCCCCACCACCGTGGCCAGGGCCGCACCGGAACCGATGCCGTAGAGGACGGTGGCGGTGGCTATGGCCACCTCGAAATGGTTGGAGGCGCCGATCATGGCTGAGGGCGCCGCGTCCCGGTAATCGAGCTTGAGCAGCCTGGCCAGCCCGTAACCTATGGCGAAGATGAGCATGGTCTGGATGAAGAGGGGAACCGCGATATAGATGATGGACATGGGCTGGTCGACGATGAGGTCGCCCTTGAGGCTGAAGAGGATGACCAGGGTGACCAGGAGGGCGATTATGGTCACCGGGGTGAGGTAGTGGATGAACTTCTCCTGGAACCAGGTCTCACCCTTGCGTTTGAGTATCCACTTGCGCGAGAAATAGCCCGCTATCAGCGGAAACGCGACGTAGATCCCGACGGAGAGGGCGATGGTGGCCCAGGGCACGGGCATCTTTCCCACGCCCAGCAGCCATCCTCCCAGGGGGGCGTAGAGCACCAGCATGGTCAGGGAGTTGATGGCCACCATGACCAGGGTGTGGCCGTCGTTCCCCTTGGACAGGTAGGACCAGACCAGGACCATGGCCGTGCAGGGCGCGATGCCGAGCAGGATGCAGCCGGCGATGTAGGAGCGGTAAAGCTCCGGCGCCGTGCCCGCGTCGGTGACGTAGGTGGTGCCCATATCGAGCCCCGGTATCCACTGCTTGAACACGAAGCCCAGGAAGAAGGTGGCGATGGCCACCATGGTGAAGGGCTTGATGCACCAGTTGACAAAAAGGGTAAGCAGCACGGGCTTGGGGGTCTTCCCCGCCGTGATCACTTCGGCGAAGTCTATCTTCACCATGATGGGGTACATCATGAAGAAGAGGCAGACGGCGATGGGGATGGACACCTGCGCCACCGATATCCTGTCCAGGGCCTCCCCCATGGAGGGGAGAGCTTTCCCGAGCAGGATGCCGATACCGATGCACACCAGCACCCAGAAGGTCAGGTACTTCTCGAAGAACCCGAGCTTGCGAGCCATACCCTGGTTTTCTTCAGCTCCAGGTACTTCCGGCATCTTGTTTGCGCCGCAACCTTTCTTTGCCCACACCACTATGAGACGGCCTCGCATTCATCTCGAACCGGGTAATCTTCCGGAAATCTCTCCGAGCCCAATACCTGGACGAAGAGCTTGTTCGGGTACTCTACGGTCTCTCGTTTCAAAGAGTAACAGGACCAGGTGCCCTTGCGGCGTGCGACTACAAGGCCGGCTTCACGCGGCACGCCGGTTCAACGCGGATAATAGGGGCACCTCTCGAGGTGGCATTGCGGGTTGAGTTCATGCTTGGAGCATACCCCTGCCATCTTGCGTGAAGGGAGCTCGTAGCCCATCTCCCCCAGTTTCTTCACCGCCAGGCTCAGGGTGGCGTAGGCACTCAAGGCGCAGCACCTCGGCCCTCCCATTCTGGCGATGCGGGCGATGGCTTCGCTCGATGCCTTGAGGACATCCGACCGCTCTTCCCCGTGAAAGGGGGTGGAACGGGTGATGATGCTCAGGGCGATCCCCAGCCCCGTCGCGGCGCCGCAGGACCCATGGAAGCCGCATGCGCCGGCCGGGATCATCAGGCCCCTTTTCAAGGCTTCGGACACGTCCGCGTCCGTGAAGTCGTAACCGTTGTTCCGGAGCGCGGCGATGATGATGCCGGCGATCATACCGTGATGCCAGGGCCCGTGAAAGGGCAGCTCTCGCGAGTCCGTCCAACGTCTCCTCAATTCCTCTACGACCACCTGGTACATCTTAACCGGGTCCTTCTCCTGCCTGGCGGGGACGATCTCAAAGAGAGCAGGCATGAATGCCTTGTAGTCCTCCATGGTAAGGCCGTCGTAATCCAGTGCCGCCCCCATGAATTCATCATAGGACGCTATCCTGCCGCATTCCTCGAACTCTTCATGCTTCATCTAAACCTTCCTTTCCCATCCGGCCAAACGTTCCCGGATCTTGCAGCCCGTCTTGTTGCGGCCGCGGGGCTAAACCCTTCAACATCTTGACCTCTCCGGATATCTATCCGGCAGCTTGTGCTCACCGAGGATCTCCCTGAATTCGCGGTTAAGCTTTTGGAGCGCTTCCGGCACCAGGGAATAATAGGAAGAGGTACCTTCCTTGCGCACCTCCACTAATCCCGCTTCCCTCAATACTCCCAGGTGATGTGAGGCCAGGGGTTGGGAGATGGCCAGCCCCTCCTCCACCTCGCAGACGCATTTCTCTCCGAAAAAGAGGGTGCAGAGGATGCGCAAGCGGCTGGGATCCGAGATGACCTTGAGCATTTCGGATAATTCTTTTACCTCAGGATTTGCCGCACACTTGAAGGTGGGCTTCTTCTCCATATCCTTGCCCTGCCTTTCCTCCTCCCCGCCGCGATCATTATAAACGATTGCTTATATAAACTGTTATTAATATAATGCAGGCGTGAGCGCCGTGCAATAGTATCCATCACGATATGGGCAGGGTGTATTATTCATAGAACGGGGCCAACCGGGCTGAGTATTACGCAACCGATGCAGAGCAAAGGATGGCATGAATCCGAAAATATCTCGTTCGTGTGCAGCGAAGACGCCTGCCGCTCCAGGATGGCGGAGACCTGAAAATGCCAGCGTGCTCATGTTGGGGTGATGAGGTTGCCGGCTCATGAGGCATCGTATGCCATAGAGGTTCGGGAGCTGAAAAAAGTGTACGGCGAGGTGACCGCCGTGGACGGCATCTCCCTACAGGTGGAGGCGGGCGAGCTATTCGGCTTCCTGGGCCCAAACGGGGCGGGGAAGACGACCACAGTGAACATCCTCACCGGCGTATCCCTACCTACAGCGGGCTCGGCTTCCATCCACGGCCACGACGTGGTCAGGGACTCCTTCCGCGCCAAGGAGAACCTCAACGTGGTACCGGAGGTGTCCAACGCCTACAACGAGTACACGGCCTGGAAGAACCTCGTGTTCACCGGCGCCCTCTACGGCGTACCGCGCAAGGAGGCGGCGCGCCGGGCCGAGGAACTGCTGCGCACCTTCGACCTCTACGACAAGCGGGACTCCAAGGTGAAGGGCTTCTCACAGGGCATGCGGCGCAAGCTGGTCATCGCCATGGCCCTTATCAACGAGCCCCGGGTTTTATTCATGGATGAGCCCACCACCGGCCTGGACGTGCAGAGCGTGCTCGCCATCCGGGACATGGTGAGGGACCTGAACCGCATGGGGATAACCGTCTTCCTCACCACCCACAATCTCGTCGAGGCCAACGTCCTCTGCGACCGCGTGGCCATCATCAACCGCGGCAGGATCGTCGCCACCGACACCCCGGAGAACCTCAAACGGGCGGCGCGCCAGGTGCAGGTGGTGGAGGTTTCCTTCGACCGCATGGCCCCGGAGACGGACGGCGAGGTGGCGGCCCTCGCGGGGATAAGGGAGGCGTCGAGGCAGGGAGACAAGCTGCGCCTGATCACCGACGAGCCCTCCAGGGCTATATCCGCCGTCAACCGTTTCGCCGATGAGAAAGACCTCGCCATCACGTATATAAGCACGCCGGGCCCTAGCCTGGAGGACGTCTTCGTGGAACTGACCGGGATCGGTGAGTCCTCCGAGGGGAGTGCGGAACGATGATCGGCGAGGCGCTGTCCCCCGAAAGGCTGGGCAAAGAGCTCCGCCGCGCCCTGGTCATCGCGGGCAAGGACGTGAGGATATACTGCCTCAAGCCGCCCGTGCTGCTCTTCGGGCTGGTATTCCCCTTCTTCCTCTTCCTGGCCTTCTTCGTGGGCAAGAAGGGGCCGATATCGGAGGGGATACCGGGACTGATCGCCATTTCTATCTTCTTCGCCGCATCCAACATCGCCCCCGCCGGCCTGCCCTACGAAAGGATGTTCAGGACCTTCAGCCGCTACCTCTCCGCGCCCATATCCCTCGATTGGATGATCTTCGGCAAGACCCTGGCCGGCTTCATCTTCGGGGTGCTGGTCTCGGTGATCCCCCTGCTGGTGGGGGTCATAGGCTACGGCATCAGCGTGACCTCGCCCGTCCTCCTGGTCCTGGCCCTGTTGGCGGGAGGGATGTGCTTCTCCTGCATGGGCACCCTGGTTGGCTCCATGCCCACCGATGCGCCAGGGAACGTGATGACCGTCCTCAACTTCGTGCGCCTGCCGCTGCTCTTCATGAGCGGCATCTTCGTGCCCCTGGCCGACATGCCCGGCTGGGCGCGGGGGCTGGCGGCGGTCTCCCCCTTGACCTACGCCAACGACCTGCTCAGGCACAGCATGGACCTGGACGGTTATTACCCCTGGTGGCTGGGCCTGCTCGTGCTGGTGCTTTATTCGGTGGTATTCTTCACCATCGCGGCCTGGATCTTCAACGTCTCCCGCCGCCGCTCGTGAATATCATTCGCGACAGACCACCTGGCGGACTTGTCATGATCTAACCAAAGACGCTAAACGTTTTCTGAGGATTCTAAACAATGGAAACGCGATGATAAAACCCCAGCTCAAACATAGACTGGCGGAGAGGGTGGGATTCGAACCCACGAGACCCCTCGCGAGGCCCAACGGTTTTCGAGGCGTATGGGCTCTGCAAAAGAGGTTGTTTTTCGCATGCTGGGCTTTTAGACCTCTCGTAGGCCCCTTCTCACTCTGTACCTGTTTTCCTCTACGATTACCGTACATCCAGCCAGGTCCTCAAAATCCGCTTGCTTGTCGAGGTAACGTTTCATTACTGACAGGACGCTTCTGGTGCTCTGATTCCTTATCCTGATCACTATCATCCCCGGATGGGTCCCGGCCGGATATGCCCTCTGATTGGCAAAGCCGATGTCCATTGTGATGAGCACCAGGCCTTCCCTTTTGCATGTAGCTACTATCATCTCATCGGGATTTCCCGAAAGCCCTTCATCATGGACGGTCTCGGATTCCAGCTGGTGCTCTTCAATGAGTGTACCCAGGCTCGCCGGGAGGTTCTCATCGATCTTAAATCGCATGCAGTTCCTCTTTGGAGAGAAGGGCGGCGTATTCGATAGCTGCTTTGATATCCTGCGCCGCAAGTGCGGGGTATTCCTTTAATATTTCCTTTTCGCTCATGCCTTCAGCCAGGCAGTCGAGTATCACCGAAACCGGTATCCTGGTACCCTTAATACAAGCTTGGCCATGGCAGATGCCCGGATCGACTATTATCCTGTCCAACAGCTTCATCTTTCTATCCTTTCAAACTGCTTATATTTTATCATCTCAGCATGACACGACGAGAACCCGGGACTAGTCATGGTCTAGGCGCGCCAGGGCTTTCCGGGTGCGGGCGAGCCAGTAGGAGTCGGGCGTCACTCCCATCTCGAGATACATCTCCTCGGCCTTGCGGAGGCTTTCAAGTGCTTCCTCTCTGCGGCCGGCGAGCTCGAAGACCCCGCCCAGGAAGAAATGGCCCAGTCCCAGCCAATACATCGCAGTGCCCAGGAGAAACTTTACCCCCGACTCCTGGTAGCGCTCGATGGCCATGCTCGCGTGATGGACCAGGCCAGCCGCGTCGCCTTCGGGGAACGCAACGCTGCAGTAACCATTGTCGATGTATCCGACCCCGAAGACCTCGTCGATCTCCAGCCCAGCCCGGGGTGATCCTGGATTATGACGCCAAGGGCAACGTCATCGGCATCGAGATGCTCGATCTGAGTAAAGGGGTGGCAAGCGAAAACCTCGAGAGCCTGCAATTCGAGACTTCTTGATTGCCATTCAAAGCCTTTGGGTAATATCTTGATGCCTCATCTATCAAACGCCCCCGGAGCTGGGCAGCCAACACCCGGCTTCCTGCCCCCCTCCGGGTCATCTCGAGCTCGATGGTTCCGCCTTGAGGCCAGCTTTTTTTACGGCCTTCCGGATGTCACCGACGGATACGAGCGTGGGGTCGTAGGTAAGCGTCATCCGGTTGGTGATGGGGTTGAGGAGAAAATCCGCCACCCCCTTCAGGGACTTGACCCTCTTCTCGACGATCTGCCCCTCGCAGGAACAGCCCATCCCCACGATCTGGAAGACCGCGGTTTCCAGGCCTTCTTTTTCGCCCATGTCGTTACTCATCTTCCCTCCTTCGCTTATTCCGTCTCCACGGCCATCGCCGCGGCAGCCCCCAGGCCTTGTCCTTCCAGCTCGGCAGCCTTCTTCCACTTCCAGGTCAGCAGCCTCAGGGCGTTGAAGATCACCAGTACAGCGCTCGCCTCGTTCAAGAGCAGGCCCGTGACCAGGCCGAGCAAGCCGATCAGCGCCATGGTGACCATGAAGGCGATGTTCACCAGGGACACGACGATGTTCTGCCTGATATTGCGGACCGCTCTGCGGCTCAAGGCCCGCAGATATCCGATCCTCGAGAGGTCGTCCGACATCAGCACGACGTCCCCGGCCTCGATAGCTATATCCGAGCCCGCGGCACCCATGGCGATCCCTACACCGGAGGCGGCCATGGCAGGAGCGTCGTTTATACCGTCTCCGACCATCGCCACCTCTCCGTATTCGTCCCTCAGTCTTTTTATCACCTCGACCTTATCGACCGGAAGCAGTTGAGCGTAGAGTTCGTCGACCCCCGTCTTGAGGGCGATAGCCTCCGCACTTCGCCGGTTATCGCCGGTGAGCATGACCGTTTTGACCCCGGATTTCTTCAGCTGCTGCAGCGCCTCCCTCGCCCCGGGCCTGACCTCATCGGCGATAGCCAACGATCCTATCAGGCGCCCCTGTGTGCTCACGAGGACGACCGTCTTTCCCTCGTTCTCGAGAGCGGCGATCTCTTCCCTGGCTTGACCGGAAAGGACGACTCCCATCTCCTCTTGAAACCTGTCGTTGCCGACCACGAAGAGCTTCCCTTTCGATCTCGCCGTGACCCCGAGCCCTGAAGTCTCCTGGAAGTCCTCTACGGGCAGCAGTCCGGAAGAACCGAAGCTTTCCCTGGCTTTCCTGGCGATTGCGGCCGCCAATGGATGACCAGACCTCGACTCGATGCTCCCGGCAATATGCAACAGATCCCTCTCCGATGTCCCATCCAGCACCCTGGTGCCTGTCACCTCAGGCCTTCCGATGGTGAGGGTGCCCGTCTTGTCAAAAGCAATGACTTTGACCTTGTCAAGCGCCTCTAGATACGCGCCACCTTTGAATGCCGTGCCGTTGCGGGCGGCATTGGCCATACCGGCCACCACCGCCACGGGAACCGAGAGTGCGAGCCCGCAGGAACAGGAGACCACGAAAACCACCAGACCACGGTAAATAAACTCTCGCCATTCCGCTCCGAGGAAAAGGGGCGGGACCACGGCCACCAGGATCCCGAGCAGCAGCATGATCGGCGTGTAGTACTTGCCGAAGCTGTCGGCGAAGGTCTGGTATGAAGTCTTCCTGGCCTGCGCTTCCTCGACGGAACATATGATCTTGGAGAGCATCGTCTCCGATGCCAGCCTGTCGACGCGCACTTCCAGCGATCCGTCCTGGTTGATCGTACCGGTGAAGACTTCGTCACCGACTTGCTTGCGTATCGGGATCGGTTCCCCGGTGACCGCTGCCTGGTTTACGAACGATGCCCCCCACACGATCTTCCCATCAACGGGTATCCTTTCTCCCGGCCTGACCACGACGACGTCTCCGACGCTGATGTCCTCGGTGCGCATGATCGTTTCTCCGCCCTCTTTGCGCACGATAGCCTCCTTCGGCGCCAGGTCCATGAGAGACCGGATCGCCCCCCTCGCCTTATCCACGGCATACGATTCGAGCACGTCGCCAAGGGAATATACAAAGATCAATATCGCCGATTCGTACCACATTCCCAGTATCATCGCCCCCGTGGCTCCGATGAGCATAAGCAGGTGGATGGTGGGTGTAAGGTTCATCAGGGCTATCAAGGCCTTGCGAGCGGGATAGAAAACGCCGATGAGCACCGCGAGCACGAATAGAACATCGCTCACCGCCTCCGGCACCCCCGCGAGCTTGAGCGCGAAGGAGACGATGATGACCGCGCCGCAGGCGTAGAGGGCGAGCTGCTGCTTCTCTCTCCACCAGGTACTGCGGCGTTTATCTTCCTTCGCCGACGAGGCGTTCATGCCCGTCTCCGCGATGGACCGTATTATGTCCTCTGCAGCTACTTTCGACTCGTCGTAACCGACGCGTACCCGCTTGGAGACAGGGTTTATATCATGGTTTGTTACTCCGGGTAAGGAACCCAGTTTCTTCTCTATCAGGCTCGCCTCGCAGGAACACTCCATCCCTTCGATCTGGAGGGTTATCTCCTTGTTGGCCAGCTCGCCGTCTTGCATGGTCGCCTCCCTTAGCCGCGTTTCATGACCTTCGTGGCTTGTCTGCCGATGGATTCATATTGAAATATATCAATATCCTTAGCAAAAAAAATTGGGTGTTCACTGCAGAATCTCGCGTATTTCTTCCATCTTTTTCTTGTTCAAACGATAGTACACCCAGGAGCCGCGTTTATCCGCTTCTACCAGACCGGCCTCGCGCAAGATCTTGAGGTGGTACGAGACCGTGGGCTGGGCCAATCCGCAGCATCCCGCAAACTCGCAAGCGCAGACCTCAGGCCGCTGACGGAGATAATCCAGAATCGCCAACCGGGTTTCGTCGGAGAGCGCCTGAAAAAGACCGGCGGCCTCAGTGAACTGCGAACAAGATTTCCCGGCACCTTGATGCGCCTGTTTAGGTGACGGAGCGACACTTATTTTGGCCATAGCCATAGCTTACTGAGCATATCGAAAAATGTCAATATGTTTCATCCGCCCACCCATCTCAAGCGGGACATCAGGCCAAAGACCTGGACCGCCAAGCAGGCGAATACAGTATGGGATGGAAAAAGAGAGCTGGGCGCTTGACCGACAGGAGCCTTTCTCAATACCCTTTCTGAAAGCGATCCTCCGCCCTAGAGACTGGTCCTCTTCAACCGCGGGGCGATCAGGGCACTGCTATCATCATGCGCTTCAGCGTGCATGCCGTCTTCGACGTTTAAGAGATTCGTGAGATAAGACGCTTCGTTGCCGCCCTCGTCGACGAACCAGAGGGTAATATCTGAGCGGGCTTCGGCTCAGACGGAGCAGTGTGACACCAATATTGCGACAGCGAACGGCAGAAGCTTGAACTATTGGATACTTTGAACTCACCGACTTGTCACAAATTTTGTCACAATCCGTATTCGGCAACTTTCTGAGAGTTTCTGCTAGCGAAGGCGAGTCTGTAAAACCCCCGCTTAAACATAATCTGGCGGAGAGGGTGGGATTCGAACCCACGAGACCCCTCGCGAGGCCCAACGGTTTTCGAGACCTCATCGCCCGATTACAGGTATATCCTGGTAAATGGCCACTTCCCTTACCTGCTTGTTTACAGGTTTTGTCATTCGTATGTGCTCATATTTAATGCTATTGATTCGTATCGTTGGCACAAATTTGTCACAATCCAAGAAGATGATGCCGCCCTCTTCTCATACATGACTGCCTCCTTGGGAGGTTCTCCTTCAGTTTCCGCGACCATCAAAGTTGTTTTGTAGTCCCTTTCCGGCATCGATAGCGCCGTTCGACGCATCTACAGTCCGGAAAATACGCTTTCTCTCAGTTTTCGACAGTTGCTCTCAGTTGTTCTGAATTACATCTATCCTGCGTTTTTCTTAGAATCCAGTCGTTCTCAGTTGCTCTCAGTTTTCCTGAGTTGCGTTCAGCTACATTGACCATTTGTTGACCAATGGATCGCTATTATGTCCTCCTGAAATAGTTCTGATTGACATCCACTCTTTCATAAAACGGTTTAATCCAATCTACAAAGATACTTGGTTCAAGGAGCTGGTCGCCAAACCATCCACAAGATAATGCATAACAACATTTTCTAGTCCTTGTCAGTGCAACCAAGAAACAGCGGATTTCATTATCTGTAGGGTGTTGATTATCTCTTGGGAAATGAGCGTTATTCAAGCCAGTAATGAAGACGTGCCCTGCTTGTAATCCCTTTGCCCCGACCAGAGAAGTGCATATTATTCTGAATTATATTCATATTTTCAAAAGGTCGCATATGTCACAGGTAAAGGTGTATATCAGTGTGTATATGATGGATCAGGAACAAATTCAAGATTGCGCTGGG
>JAQVFR010000020.1 GCA_028697145.1 Actinomycetota bacterium
TGTCGAAGTCCCCCGCCGTCGCGCCCTCGGCCAGGTACCAGTCGGCGATGGCGGGCACGAAGGTCACCACCACCTCGTGGTATTCCGTGACGTTCTCGATGGTGTAGACATCGGTGGGGGTGGGCTCGACCGCCGCGCCGTTGTCGGTCACCGAGCCCACGCGGTAGCCCTCGTCCGGGATGAGGGCGATGACGGCCGTGCCGCCTACGGGCACCGCCTGCATCTCGGGGTCGACCATGCCGTGGCCGCCCTCCACCGCCGCCCTCACGATGCACTGGCTGATGTCGGCGGAGTACCAGATCTGGTAGTAATCATCCACGCTGCCATAACCGTGCCAGGCCGCGTGGGGGTTGCCGTTGATGTCCACCGCTATCTGGGGGGCGCCTTGCTCGTAGGTCGACTGGGTGGAGAGGGACAGCGGCTCGGACCAGCCCGAGCCCAGGTTCGCGGTGTACCAGATGTCCTCGTCGTCCCCGTCCGAGACCACGTGGGGATGGTCGAACGGGTCCACCGCTATCCACGGCAGCCACGAGCCGTTGTGGCCGTGGTCGCCGGAGAGCAGCACCGGGTAGGACCAGTCGCCGCCGGCGTTGGTGGCGTAGACGACGGAGCAGTCCCCGCCGTGCGTCTCGTTGTGGCCGTGGAAGACCACGTGGGCGGCGCCCACCGAGTCGACCGCTATATTGGGGGAGTAGGGCGAGCTGTCGTCGGGGGAGATGTTCTCCGGCGTGGACCAGGCGCCGCCGGCATTGTCGGCGTACCAGATGAGCCAGTCGTATCCGTCTGCGTCATAGCCCTCCCAGACCACGTGCACGCTGCTGCTTGAGTCCACCGCCATGCGGGGGGCTCCCTGATCGTAGCTCGATTGTGTGGAGAGAGACAGCGGCTCGGACCATCCCGAGCCCAGGTTCGCGGTGTACCAGATGTCCTCGTCGTCCCCGTCCGAGACCACGTGGGGATGGTCGAACGGGTCCACGGCTATCACCGGCGGATACGAACCGCTGTGGCCGTGGTCGCCGGAGAGCAGCACCGGGTAGGACCAGGTACCGCCGGCGTTGGTGGTATAGACGACGGAGCAGCCCCCGCCGTAAGTGCTGTTGTGCGCGTGGAAGGCCACGTGGGCAATGCCCGCCGAGTCCACCGCGATATTGGAGTAATAGGGGTAGTCGTCGTCGGGGGAGAGGTTCACCGGGTCGGACCAGGTGCCGCCGGCGTTGGTGGCGTACCAGATCAAGGACTCACTCCCGTCCGCATCGTACCCCTCCCAGACCACGTGGGCGTTGCCGTCCGGGTCCAGCGCCAGGCGGGGGTAATACTGTTCGTATTCGGACTGCGTGGAGACGAGTTCCTGGGCGGACCAGGCGCCGCCGGCGTTGGTGGCGTACCAGATGGAGCCTCCATACCAATAATCAATGTATTCGCTCCAGACTATGTGGGCGGCGCCGGCCGCATCCACCGCCAGCTGAGGTTCCTCATGGTGGTAGTCCGATGGCGTGGAAACCTCATGCGGGTCGGACCAGGCCGGTGACGCCAGGGCGGCCGGCAGGCAAGCAAGGACCAGGAAGGCTGCCAGCAGGACCACCGTCCCCAGGGAAATCCCTGTCCTCGCCGGCCGCCCCTCCGCACCGGGGGCGCGTTCTCTTGATCTCATCCGTTTACCTCCTTGTTCAGCATTAACTGTCGGACTTTGCGCTGTTTCCCATGAATCCGGAAGATATTTCGCAAGCTGAAGGCTCAGCGCCTTTTCCGGATGTTTTTGCAGCCGCAAGTGCTGGTGGAACATCTTCTATATTCCCAGTTGCGGGCCATGTGAAACCGTACTGGAAGCGGGGCATCTCGCACGCCTTTCTTTGTATCCATACTGTATATAATAAGGTAGGAATTTCCTTTGTGCCAGTCCACTAGAACATGTCCTGTTCCACCCGGGGGTACGGAATTCGCCAGCGAGGAAGTCGGGGTTGGAGGGCAGGTGCAGGTGGAAGGGGATGAGCGTGGCCACCCCCCCGATCGGATGGACCGCGAGGATTGTGAGTCCTGCGCGGGTAATCAACGAACGCGTCGCCGCGACGTACGCGGCAGGGGGCGGGAACATGCGCGCGGGGCTCATTCGCCCCTGAAGACGGGGTCGCGCTTCTCGCGAAAGGCGGCTATGCCCTCGCGGGCGTCCTCGCTGGCCAGGGCCCTTGCCTGGATATCCTCTATCTCATCTCTCTGGGAAGCGGTGAAGGCGGGGACGGGGGACATCATGCGCAGCAGTCTCTTGTGCCCTGCCAGCGAGAGGGGTGCTCCGGCGGCGATCTCGCGGGCGAGTTTCAGCGTGAAGTCCTCCACGTCTTCCGGGGGGACCAGGTAGTCGAGCATGCCCATCTCCTTCGCCTCCGCGGCCTCGAAGAGGCGGGCGGTGAAGAACACCTTCTTGGTGGCGGCGTAATCCAGGTTGCGGATGAAGCGATGCAGCCCCTCGGGCGGGTACACGATGCCGAGGCGCACCGGGGGCATGCCCATACGGCACCCCTCGGCGCCGACGCGCAGGTCGCAGGCCATGCTGGTCTCGCATCCCGCCCCCACGCAATAACCACGGATCATGGCGATCACGGGAAAGGGCGCGTCCTCCACGGCATCGAGGCAGAACTGCAGGGGCCCCTTGGCCGCGATCTGGTCCTGGATGCCCGAGGGCAGCCCCTCGGGCAGGGCGGAGAGGTCCATGCCCGCCGAGAACGCCTTGTCCCCGGCGCCGCGCAGGACGGCACAGCGCACCTCCTTCTCGTCGGCGAGCTGGCGCATGGTCTGCCCCAGGGAGACCAGCAGGGTGGAGGAGAGGGCGTTACGGCGCTGGGGCCGGTTGAGGGTCAGCACCGCCAGCGCATCTTTTTTCTCCACCAGCAACTCCGCCTCCTGGTTCATGCTGCCCTCCTTCGATGGATTATATCCCGCGCCGCGCGGAGGGGCCCGGGGCAGCGGGATGGTCGCTCTGGCGCGGACGGGCCGCGCCGGGATGCCGATTCGCCCACGGGAGGCTTTCTCGCGTATGCCGAGACATCATGGAGGTGGATCAGGGCTCTTCCTGCTCTTTGTTTATCCTGTCCATTTCCTTCTGCAGCATGCGCTCCCTCACCTTGTCGCTGCGTTTGCCGATGAAGTAGCTGAAGATGTGGAAGGCGAGGCCGATGCCCCATCCCAGCATTACCCATACCGGCCAGAAGTTGCCGGTGTCCGCGCCGGTGAGGGCCCAGATCAGTACGAGGAAGCCGTTGACGATGATATAGGAACCGATATGAGAGTAAAGGGCCATCTTCTGGTTGACCCGCTTCTCCGCCTTCTCCCTCAGCTCGTCGCTCAACGGCGGGCCGGGGGGCTGCTGCTCCTCTACCATGGACACCACTCCTTTTCAAGCCGTGGACGGTTTTCGAGTACCTCCATTGTAATCTAAATCGGGCGAAGTGACATGGGACGATGGCCGCTCCGCGCCCGGCCCGCCGCCGCCCCGCTGCCGTTGACACGCGGCCTTGCTTATATACATAATTCGACCCGGCGGGGATTTGGAGAAGCAGGGAGGCGAGAGAGAAATGGCGAACGAGGAGCACCTGAAGATACTGAGGGAGGGCGTAAAGGGCTGGAACAGGTGGAGGCAGGAGGAGCGGGACGTCATCCCGGACCTCTACGGGGCCGACTTGCGCGGCATGGACCTCACTTACATCCATCTCATGCGCACGAACCTGGGGGACGCGAACCTTGCGGGGACGATCCTTCGCAAGGCCTTCATGGTGGGGGTTTATCTGCACGGGGCCGACCTTTCCGGTGCCGACCTCGAGGGGGCCGACATGCGCGGCTGCCATCTCTCCGAGGCGAAACTGGCGGGGGCGAAGATGAAGGGGGCCGTGCTCAACAAGGCCCTGGCCGTGGGGGTCGACTTCAGCGGCTGCGACATGGAATCGGTGATGATGCTGGGCACCAACCTGGAGAACTCCGATTTCACCGACGCGACCATGAGCGACGTGGACCTCACCGACGCCAAGCTCTCGGGCACCGTGACGGAAGGCGTCAAGGGCTACCGCTTCCGCAAGTAAGCGGTCAATATTCGCAGTCGGGGAAGGTGCACACCTCGGAGGGCTTCATGGTGCGGTACATCTCGATGCCGCGCCACGGTTCCCCCAGGACGCCGTCCTGGATGGCCCAGGCGCGGCCGCGCACCGTCTTCTCCGTGCCCGGCATGCGGAAGGGCGTGCTGCCGTCCAGCTTCTGGAAGTACTCGCCGCCGGGCTTGAACCCCTCGTTTATCTCCTCCATCTTGCGGCGCCCGCGGATGTAGCTGAACCCGTAACCCTCAAAGACGATGGCGTTGTTGTAGGCGAGTGGCTCGACGAGGATCATGTCCTGCCCCATGGCCGCGACGAAGCCTATGGCCAGGGGGACGAAGTGCTTGAGCAGCCGCAGCCCTCTCCTTACCTGCCCGGGGGCCAATCCGGCCTCCATGGCCTTTATCTCCTCGGGGATATTGCGCCTGACCGTGGCGAACTTGGTCCTGCGGCCGGTCTCGTCCAGGTCGGTGTTGAAGCGGGGGGCGTGCGGGTCGTTGATGATGAGGAAGTTGATGTCGATCTTGAAGAAGGCGGTATCCTCTATCTCCAGGAAGAAGATGCAGTCCTGGTCCTGCGGGTGTTCCCTGACCTCGATGATAGCGTAGGTTGATTTGGGGTTGGTCTTGAACTCCACCGCGCGCTCCCCGTCCTGGTTGAGGAAGGTCTCGCGGTCGATGTCGAATTGCTCGAACACCCGGCTGGGGATCAACTGGGAATAGAGGCGTTCCTTCACGCCTTCCTCGAGCTGATTGAGGTCGTGGATATTGCGGTGAGGGGCGTCCTTCGGGAGCGCGTTGAAAGCGTGCGCTATTCCGCCGGTGCCGTTATCTTCCATGTCTGTGATCCTCCGCCCTCTAGATTATACGGGGACGCCCCGGTCTTCAAGCTCGCACGGGCCGGGGCATACCCGGGGGTACCGGGTTGACGGCTCTGGCCGGTTCGACTCCGGGAGGGACGTCAGCTTCCCGAGAGGCGGTCGTCGATGAAGCCGGCGCAGCGCATGGCCAGAGCCATGATTGTGAGCTGGGGGTTGACCCCCGGTGAGGAGGGGATCACGCTGCCGTCGCAGACATACAGGCCCTCCACGTCCCAGCTCTCGCAGGTGTGCCGGACCACCGACCACTCCGGGTCGCTCCCCATGCGGCAGGTGCCGAGGGGATGGTAGGCGCTCATGGCCAGGATGTCGGTGGCGCGCACGCGGGAGCGCTCCAGGCGCCGGAGGTCCCGCGGGCCGGAGAGCTCATAATGTCCCGCGATGGGGGTGAAGACCCTCTTCGCCCCTGCCGCGAACCATACTTCCGCCATGAGGGCGGTGGCCATCCTGGCTTTATCGACGTCCTTTCCCCGCAGCATGTAGAGAATGCCGGGGCGGTACCCCGGGCGGCGCAGGTCCACCACGCGGCCCCAGGAATCGCTCTCCGAGACCATCCCCCCGAAGATTCCCATGTTGGGGTAGGAGGCCATGAGAGACGCGTTGCGCTTCCCGGCGAAGGGCAGGGCCAGGGAGTGGACCTCGGGCGGGACGGTCCCCCCTTCCAGCATGATACCCTCACCTTTGAACTCGTCCACGTAGCAGCTCTGTGGGATTCCCTTGGGCGGGCCCAGGGGCTCACCCATAAGGGCTATGGTCGAGGTGGCGGGGTGGATCTGCAGGTTCTTTCCCACCTGCCCGCTGGAGTTGGCCAGGCCCTGCTTGAGCAGGAAGTAGGGGGAGAAGACAGCCCCCGCGGCGAGCACCGTGACCCTGGCCTCCACCTCGATGCGTTGCCCGGTGGGTTTGCCGGTCATCGGGTCTATGAAGAAACCGGTGACGCCGGTGGCCCTTCCGCCCGCCGTTTTTACGCCGTCCGCGCGGCAGCGGGTGTAGATATCCGCCCCCGATCTTACGGCGTCGGGTATGAAGGAGACGTCCACGCTCTGCTTGGAGCCGGAAGGGCAGCCGAAGACGCAGGACCCGAAGCCCTCGCATTCCTTGGCGTTGCGCGGCAGCCACCCGCTGGAGAGGCCCAGCTTCTCCGCCCCCGCCAGGAAGGTGCCCGCCACCTTGCCCGCCACCTCGGGATCGGCCCTCTTCACGAAGAGGAACTCCTCCAGGTGCCCGTAGATGAGGTTGAGCTCCTCCTCGGTGATGTCGGTGAGGCCGTGGGTGAGGTGCCACTTCTTGAGCACCGGGCGCAGCACCCGCAGCGCCGTGCCCGAGTTTACCGTGGTGGTGCCGCCTACGGTCTTGCCCATGGGGAGCAGGACGAAGGGCACCCCCAGGGTGATAGTCTGGCCCGCGTCGCGGTACATCCTCATGTAGGATTCGGCCGGGTTGAGGTTGAAGTCCTCGCGGGTGAAGTAGCCGCCCTCCTCGAGCACCACCACGGAATAGCCCTCGCCCGCCAGCTCCCTGGCGATGGGGCCGCCGCCCGCGCCGGAGCCGATGATGGCCACGTCGGCCGAGCGCCTGACGTCGCCCTTGACGTCATGAGGACCGAGTATCATGGCTGTCCCCCCTGCTTCGGTGGGAGGTCGCGGTCTCGGGTCACTACGCGCAGGGTGGATTCCTCCTTGAGGGCGGCGGCGTCGAAGCCAAGGGGAACCGCGACCTCGGGGCGGCGGTAATAGGACATGAGCAGCGGCAGGCCGAGCAGGACGCCCACGCCGCGCAGGAGGGGATTGCGCGAGGACATGACGCGATTGAGCAGCTCCTGCTGCTCCTCCACTCCGAGGCGCGAGAAGGGCCGGCCCTTGAGCAACAGCGACAAGGCTCGCAGGGACCAGTTGCATACGAGGAAGATCACCTTCAGCTCCGGGGCTCCCGCCGCGAAGTACTCCTCGATGAAGGCGATCTGCCCTTCGGGGTCGAGCGGGGGCACTCCCTCGGGCTCGCCGATGTAGGCGTCCATCAGCTCACGCATCTCGCGGTCGGAAATACCCTTCATGGTCCCTCCCTATCTCCCTCGTCTTGCTTGTGTTACGTCGATATTATCACAAGGGATGGGACGGAAGCCCCCTTCCACGGTCGCTTGATCCCTCGTTCACTTTGCGGGATGATGCCTCAAACGTGCGGGAGCTGGTAGCCCGCCGGGTTGTGGCATGCGGGAGGAACCGGGGGAGCCTCCGGGTTATCATAATCCTGTAACGGCCGAGGGCAGAGTGCGGAGGGTGATATCGGCTGGAGGAAGGAGACGACGTGAAACGCCTGGGTCTTATCTTCGCGGCGACGCTGGTGGTGGCAGCCCTGGCGCTGTTGCCGGGATGCGGCAGCGAAAGCAGCCCGCCGCCGGACGAGGGCGGGGGTGCGGAGGGGAAGGCGCAAGCCCTGGTGTTCACCCAACCCGGCTGAAGCCCGTGCGGACCGGCCGTGGCTCTCGTGCAGAGCCTGGTGGAAGGGAAGGAAGACGTCATCGCCTTTCGCGAGATCGACGTTTCCCGGGACCTCGCATCCGCGGACAGGTATCGCATACAGGTAACCCCTACCGTGATCATCCTGGACGCCACGGGGAAGGAGGTGGAGACCTTCGTTGGCATCCCGGACGAAGAGGACGTCTCCGGGGCCATCGACGAAGCGGTTTCGCCGTAGGGAATCCCCGGTCCGTCCAGGCGGTGAACGCACGATGGCGGCGGAAGGCTTTGCGGGTGGATCAAGGACAAGCCGCAGGCTATCCCGTTGGGCGTGGCGGAGTGCGCATGGGCGCTTCGGCCGCCCCGTGGCCCTCCACTTTCCTGCCCGGCCTCAGCCCCTCCGCCGGCAGCCTGAACCCGGAGGATATCGCCCCGTATTGGCAGGCCGGCCTGCAAGCCAGGCAGCGGATGCAGTCGGGTGAATTGGGATCCTCGGAGATGTCGATGTCCACGGGGCACACCTCGCGGCACTTTCCGCACCCGGTGCACTTCTCATCGTCCACGGCCATGCGGTAGAGGCTGACCCGGTTCATGAGTCCCCACATCGCGCCCAGGGGGCAGACCGCCCGGCAGAAAGGGCGTTTGGATATCATCATCCACAGCAGAAACGAGGCAAGGATGGCCATCTTCAGCCAGAAGAACCAGCCCTCGGGCGGAAGAGGCATCTCGGGAGGCACGGCCTTGAGGAAGAGGCCGCCCTCCAGGGCGCCCGCCGGGCACAAGCGCGAGAACCAGCTCTGGGCGGTTATGAAGGGGACGAGGGCAGCCACTACGATGAGGAAGAAATACCTGCCCAGGTTGATGCGCCGGGGCAGGCGCAGCTTGGGCAGGGGAATCCTGTACAGCAGCTCCTGCAGGAAGCCGAAGGGGCAGATCCAGCCGCAGGGGATCCTTCCCGCGATGGCGCCCACCAGTCCTACGGAGGCCAGGACGTAGAGGAGCGAGCCGAGGGCCAGCTTGAACTCCCTCACCTTGGGGGAGAGAAGGGTGAAGGCGTGCTGCAGGCTGCCGATGGGGCACGAGAAAGCGGCAAGGGGACAGGCATAGCAGTTGAAGCCCGGAGCGCATACGTACTTGGCCCCGCCCTGGTAGATGACCCGCGTGCCGAAGTACTGGAAATACGGGTTGAGGGCGAGGAAGCCGGCGACCTGGGCTATCCTGCGGGCGCGCACGGGCTAGACCAGCCCCATGCATTCGAGTCATATGATGATGGCATGGGCATAGACGGTGCGCGGCCCCTCGAAGACGGCGGAGATCGCGGCCAGCGCGACAAGGCCCGCGATGAGCAGCCAGGCGGGCCTTATCCTCTTTCCCAGTATAGATATGCTCCTCATCCTTCGCTCATACCTCCTTTACACATTTTCTATGCGCGTGGCCTCAGCCCTTCACGGGCGGGCCTTTTATTTGCCTCCCGTCCTTTTGGACCCTCGCCCTGTGCGAGCTACGGCGGAAAACAGATCGCCACGTCTCTCAGCTCCCCGCAGCGGGTTGCGGGCTTGTCCCTGACATGGAGAACGGAGGGCTGACCCCCGGACGCCCGGGTGAGGTCAGCCCCCATCATTCGACCACATTAGACAGTTTAATCCGGTACCGGAGCGGGAAAGAGTAATCATAACGCACTAAACGGAGGATACAGCAGGATTCAGGATGCGTGGGCACCGCCACGCCGGACCAGGCCGGGTGCGCCGTCATGGAGGAGAGAACGGCATACAGAGAGGACTCAAGTGCGTCATGGCTGAAGGCGCTCATCGTCATCCTCTACATCATGGTCTTCATCGTGCTCTTCACCGGCGCCTTCGACCGTCCGCGCACGGAAGACGGCGAGGAGAGCGTCTCCGGAAGGGAGGAGAGCGCGGATATGTCGCATACGGCTCTTGCCCTCGAGGCGGCGGAGACGGGACCCGCCGGCGGCGGGAATCCCGCCGCAGCGGGGCGGAAGGCGGAGATAAACGAACTCCTTCCCGGCGACATCCTGCTGGGCAGGTGCAGGATGAGCCTGGTGCCCTCGCTCAATCCCCACAACGGCTGGACCCACGTGGCGCTGTACGCGGGCGGCGGGAAGCTGGTCGTGGCGGGCAACCCCGGCTCGGGGGTGGTGGAGCGCAGCATCGCGTCGTGGGCATATCCCGAGATGACCTGGGTGGTCCACTTGAGGGTGTCCAGCGCTGACGACCCGACCAGGGAGAAGGCGGTAAGGTTCGCGAAGGGGAAGAAGGGGCGGCCCTACGACCTCAACTGGCTCGCGAAGCAGGAAGACGGGGACAGCTGGTACTGCAGCGAGCTGGTATGGGCGGCGTACCTCCATGCCAGTGGCGGCAGAATAGACCTGTCGCGTAGCCCCGGTTGGTTCGGCGTGTCCCCGGACGATATCTTCATGCACGAGGAAACGGAGGTCATAGGCGGACATTTCGAGGCCAAGCCCGACACCACGTATTCCCTCCTCCTCAAGGCCCTCGCCATATGCTTTCTCGCGGGGGGCGGAGGCGTATTGGCGCCGCACCCCATCTTCAGCCGCGCCCGGCGACGGCGCTGAACCCTCCCTCACGCCCTGGAGGGATTAAAGGTTACTATAGGATCATCCGGTTTTCAGGCGGCGCGGAGGAGAGCGAGGAGGTCGAGGGCATGCAGGTGGAAGTGGAAAAGAGCGGCAAGGTCTACACGGTTATCATCAATCGTCCCGAGGTGAAGAACGCCATCGACTACGAGACATCCCGGCAGCTGGCCGAGGCCTTCCGCGCCTTCGAGTCCGACGGTTCCGCTTGCGCCGCCGTCCTGTGGGGGGCGCACGGCACCTTCTGCGCCGGCGCGGACCTCAAGGCGCTGGCCGCCGACCCGCTGCAGGAAGCCGGGCGCCTCAACGAGGACATGGCGGCGGAAGGTCCCCTGGGGCCGACCCGCATGCTCCTCTCCAAGCCGGTGATCGCGGCCATATCCGGATACTGCGTGGCGGGGGGGGTGGAGCTGGCCATTTGGTGCGACCTCAGGGTGGCGGAGGAGGACGCCGTGCTGGGGATCTTCGAGCGCCGCTTCGGGGTGCCGCTCATCGACGGCGGCACGCAGCGCCTGCCCCGCCTCATCGGCATGAGCCGCGCCCTGGACATGATCCTCACCGGCCGCCCGGTGGGCGCGCGGGAGGCGTTGGAGATGGGGCTGGTCAACCGCGTGGTGGAGAAAGGTCTGGCACGAGAGGCGGCCGAGGAGCTGGCCGCGCAGCTCGGAGAGTTCCCGCAGACGTGCACGCGCAATGACCGCGAGGCGCTCTACCGCGGCATCGGCCGCAACTTCGAAGAAGGGCTGGAGCTGGAGTACAAGCTGGGCATCAAGACGCTGGAGAGCGGGGAATCGGTCTCCGGCGCCGGGCGTTTCACCTCGGGCGAAGGCAAACACGGTACCTTCTAGCGGGGTCTGGCGGACGGGGTCAGCCCTTAACATTCATCATTTATAGCGGTGCTGACGTCCCGGGACTGCGCGGACCACGATGCCATCACGATATATGGGTGGAAAGGGCTTCCGTCCAGATCCAGATGGCGTGGCATATCGGGCAAAGCTCTTCAAGTAGCGCGTATCCGGCAGCGTGTATTTGCATACGCGTATAAAAAGTGACGAATGTTAAGGGCTGACCCCATTGAAGGCGGCGGCGAGGTCGCGAACGGTCTTTTCGATCCCGGCGCGGGGCTCACCGCGGTAAACGGCGGCCACGCATGCCGCTACGGCCCTCATCTCGTCCGCACCCATACCGCGGTGGGTGATTTCGGCTGTCCCCAGCCTTCCCCAGGCGTCGATGAATATCCCTACGCTTTCCAGGTCGCGGCACAGCTTCTTTCTTTCCTCTGCGCCGAGGTCCAGCAGGACCTGATGCGAAGAAGTGTAACCGCGCTCGCGGAAGCGCACCGGAATCCCGGACTCGTCCAGGGCGCGGGCGAGGGTGCGGGAGTTCTCGACCACGCGGGCCCCGTAGCCGGGATCGTCCAGCATCTCCTCCAGGGTCACCCCCAGGGCGGCGATGCGGTTGAGGTGGGGGTTGTCCACCAGGCCGATGCCGGATTCCAGGTCCAGTTCCAGCATCTTGCGCATGGCATCGGCCATCCGTGGGGAGTCGGTGAGGACCAGGCCGCCCTGCGGCCCGTAAAAGGTCTTGTGGGTGCTGCCGATGAGCATGTCCGCCCCCTCGCGCAGGGGGTCCTGGAACTCGCCGCAGGCGATGAGGCCGAGCACGTGGGAGCCGTCGTAGACAAGCAGGCAGTGGTGGCCGGCCTCTTCCAGGCCCCGGCGTATCTCCCGCACGGGATGGGGGAAGGGGATGAAGGAGGCGCCGAGGAAGGCGAGCCCCACCTTCTCCTCCACCAGCAGCTCGACCGTACGTGCCGCGTCGATGGCCATGCTGCCCTCGTCGGCGGGTATGGCAATCCTGCGGCGGTGGAACTTCTCTATTCCGAAGGGGTATCCACCGGAGGTGAAGGGGAGCATGGCCACGGCGTCACCCGGGGAGGTGAAGGCGGAAACCGCCGCCAGCACGCAGAGGTTTCCCGATACGGACGAGACAAGCGCGTTCTCCGCACGAAATAGCTTCCGCGCCAGGCCCTCGACGGCCGTGACCATCTCGCGGGCGTAAGACGAGCCGCCGTAACCCGCGTCCTGGTACCTTCCCGCCAGGTCGCTTGCCAGGGCCGATCGGACCCGTGGCGAGAGGCAGTTCTCCGAGACGACGAGGTTCAACCCGCCCTCGCGCAATCGCGCGTGTTGCGCGATGAGGTTCTCTATCCCGGAATCGGTCAAACTGTCACCTCCCGCCTCTGATGATACTACTCAATGGAAGCGAGAGGGACATGCGATCGGCGGTCGTTCAAGACCTGGTTCCACCGCAATCGTGACAGCATCCCTTATGAACGTTGATCGTGCCTCCACAGTCGGTGCACGTCCACCTTTCTTCTTCTAACCTGATGAACGCACGGATGCCACGGGCTTTTATGTTTTCGAGGTTGTCGAGCATGCTCATACGGTATTTGGTGCGGTACCTCTTGTCCAGGCGCTTCAACCTGTCGCATGGCACCCTCTCGCATTCGAAGCAGTATCTCGCCTTGCTTCCTCGAAACGTGATGCAGTTCTTGATAATGCAGTCTCTGCAGGAAACCGGTTTACCGGCATCGGGTCCCCTGCAGCCGGGACACCTGTTGCGTTCTCTCAGGAAAGCGTAACAGATGCGGCAGTTCATCCCACAGGGAGCGACGAGTGAGACTTTGTCCGTAAACCTCATGACGACTCATTATACAAACGGGATCTGGTCTTGGATGTGGAAAGGGCCCGGACCGGCCCGGGCCCTTTCAGGAATGCCTGCGATCAGTCGATCTTCTTGAACATCTTCTTGGGGGCGCCGCAGATGGGGCACTTCTCCGGGGCTTCCCCCTCCACGGTGTTGCCGCACACCTGGCACACGTAGATATCGGTCTCCTCGTTGCTCCCCAGGTTGTCCAAGGCCTTCCCGTAGAGCCCGGCGTGGATCTCCTCCACCGCGTTGGCGTTGGCGAAGGACATCGCGGCGGCGTCGTTGCCCTCGGCCTTGGCGCGCTCGATCATCCCCGGGTACATCGACTTGAACTCCTCGGTCTCCCCGCCGATGGCTTCCTTGAGGTTATCCTCGGTGCTGCCGATGCCCCCCATCACGCGCAGGTGGGCGTGGGCATGCACCGTCTCGGCGTCGGCCGCGGCGCGGAAGAGCTTCGCCACCTGGGCGTAGCCCTCATCGTCGGCCTTCTTCGCGAAGGCCAGGTACTTGCGGTTGGCCTGCGATTCGCCGGCGAACGCCTCCTTGAGATCGTCCATGGTGCTCATTTCAACCTCCTGAGTAACTGCATACGACTTACCAATACATTCTTCCCGGATCGCCAGAATATAATGCAGGCAAAGCAAGGATAGCGACCATGATGTATATCACGGGCGGCGCCGCCGAAACGCCGCTTATCCCATCGCGGGAACCGCCACGCCGCCCCTCGCAATGCGGTTTTTGCGTGGTAAGGAAAAACCGCATTCGCGATGAAACCGGCGTAGGGGCGTGCGCAGAAGGATAAACGCTCGTCTACGCTGTTACCAGCCCCGAGGACTATGGGGTCGGTCGGAGCGGAGCGTATAGAGCGGACCCAAGGCTCGGGCCAGAAACGCGCTCTTAGCCGTACTCTATTACTACGCCGGTGCCGCCGGCGGGGTAGGAGAAGTCTATGGCCCCGGGCTCGCACACCTCCCAGCAGGCGGCGCACTCCACGCACAGCTCCTGGTACCTGACGGCGAGCTTGGCCTTGCCCTGCTTCACAGCCCAGAGGTTGAAGGAACAGACGAAAGAGCACAGGCCGCAGCCGTTGCACTTCTCGCGGTCGTAGGAGATGAAATCCCCCATCTTGTCCGTGTCCACGCGTTTTACCAGCTCGAAGAAATCGAGTTCTATCTCACTCATCTCAACGACCTCCCGCTCCGTACGCTTCCCTGGGCAATGGCGCGTCCTGCTTCGCAGCCGGGTCGAGGAAAGGCGCCAACCCCTTGGACAGCCGGGCTACTACCTTGAAGAAGTTCTCGTCCGAGAGGCGGCGCAGCCCCGGGACCCTCGGCTTGACCGTCGCCAGGATACGCTTGACGTTTTTGGGCCAGATGCCCCTGCCCAGGGGTGCGATGTAGGTCTTGCCGAACTCGCCGAACTCCGGCGCCAGGTCCATGAGGTGTTCGAGGTGCTGGTTGAAGCAGTCCATGTGGGCGTCACCCCAGTCGAAGACGATGGAGAAGGGATGGAGCATGGAGAACTCCAGCAGCAGCTGTATCTGCCGCGCCATGAGCTTGGGGTCGAAGATGGAGGAGTTCCAGAGGTTAACGAACTCCTCGCCGAACTCGTGCTCCTTACCCAGGTTGGATGCCCTCCAGCGCCGCTCGTATTCGGCCAGGGCCTTCTCGGAGGTGTCCCCCCTGGAGATGGCCCAGGCGGCGGTGTTAGCGGCTTCCCGGCCGGAGACGACGGCGTGCCAGATGCCCTCCGCCTCCAGGGGGCAGGGGAAACCGGCGGCGTCTCCGGCCAGCATCATCCCGGCCATGTAGGTCTTGGGCGGTTTCTTCAGCCACGGCAGCAGGTGGGCCTGGTACTCGCGGGGCTTGGCCTCTATGGCCCGGCACATGGCCTGGAAACCCGGTATGCTGACGACCTTCTTCATCATGTCCAGGGGCTTCTCGTCCCAGTCGTCGCGCAGCCACTGCCCCGCCCCGATGTGGAAGCCGTCCCGAAAGTTCACCTGGTAGGTGCCGTACAGGGGACCGAACCAGCACCACTCGGCGTTGCCGATGATGTCGTCCATCTTCTGCTCGTTGCAGCCGAAGTCAAGCTGCGGCACCAGGGTGCAGCCGCCGCCCCAGCGGTTGCGCATCCCCGCCTTGCGGGCCATGGTGGACATGGCCCCGTCCGCGGCGATGACCACCTCCGCCCCGATGGGCTCCCCCTTCTCCGTCTTCACCCCGGTGACCTTGCCGCCCTCCATGAGCACGTCGCTGATGAGGGTGGAGGTCCTCAACTCGGCCCCGGCCGCCACCGCCTTGCCGGCCAGGAAGGGATCGAGGTCCCGGCGGTAGATGCTGATGCCGTCCATGCCGTGCGGCCAGCGGTTGGCGCATAGGTCCGAGCCGGTGGTGCCGCAGCGATAGCGCAGGCGATCGTGCTCGTCGATGAGGTTTATCACCACCATCTCTATCTTGCGCACCGACGGCAGCTCCTGCAGCTCGCTCATGAGTTCGGGAAAGTCCCGCCACCATCTCTGCCCCAGGCCGCACCCGGAGGAGTTCTTCTCCCCGGATTTTCGCCCCCGTTCGAAGAAGACGGTCTTCAGACCCGCCTCCGCCGCCGTCTTGGCCGCGTAAGAGCCTCCCGGGCCTCCGCCGACGACCACCACGTCCCATTTCTCCATCACCCATCTACCCCCTTCGGTAGCGTTATCGGGGCTGCGAGCACTGGTGCGGAATGGAATGCGAGAGTTCCTGTTTCGAGGCGCCTTTTACTGGAACACGAAAACCGTCCGGAAAAATCCACCCCCTCTGCCATGAAATGAGAATCCCCGGAACGGAGCAGCGGCGAAGCCCTCCGTTCCGCATATCCGGCATCTATGACGGTGGGCCCTCTTCGCTCCAGGTCAGCTTGGCGACCATGCGGTCCAGCGTCTCCCTGATCTCCGGGTCTATCTTGGAGAGATCGATATCGACCTCGTCGCAGTACATGCCGGTGTCGGCGGCGCGCCTGGCGTCCAGGAAGAGGGAGATCTTCTTCTGCCATTCGTTGTAGTGCCCCATCATGGGGCTGATGACCTCGCGCAGCCTTGCGTCGGTTACCGAGAGCGGCTCCATGCACATCTCCATGGCGGCCACCGAGAACTCGACGAACAGGGGCTCCAGCGACGCCAGGTGCTTCGGGTCGCGCGCGTTGTACTGGAAGATCTCCTCGCAGTGCCCCCAGGTGTTCTGCTCGTAGAGGGCCATGAAGGGGTTGTCGGCGAGGTCGTCCAGGATGCCGCCCCTGTCTATCCACCTCTGCTTGATCTTCTCGCCCTTCTCGGCCCAGTCCATCTGCGTGTCCCAGGCCTCGTTGCGGGCGAGGGCGGTGCTGAACAGCCCGCCGGCGCGGAAGACCATGGGGATGGCGCTGACCCGCAGGAAGTTCATGACCATCATGGGCCCGATGGCGGCGGCCTGCATGGTCTCCATGGACAGCCCTCCCTGCCCGGAGACGATCTCTTTAAGCACGGCTTCCTGGAAAACGATCTCGTCCTCCGAGTTGCCCACGAGGATGATGGTGCAGCCCCATTTCAGCGTCTTGCTGAGCACGTCCCTGAAGGCCCTGGTCCTGGACACGTTCTGCAGCAGGTGGGGGGCGAAGGTGTTGACGTAGGCGCCTACGGCCGTGCGCGTGAAGATATATGCGAGCTCCGATTCGCCCATCTTGTAGACGGCCTCGTCCAGGCTGGCGCGGTCGGGGAAGAAGCAGAGATGGAACCTCATGTGCTCGGGCGGCTCGGTCTGGGCGTCCAGCATAACCCCCTCCGTCTTCATATGCGGGGGGCCCGGCCAGTTGTAGAGCTTGAGAGAACATTTGGTAAAGATACCCAGACCGCCCAGGGCGCCGGCGGAGCCGCGCATGATGCCGCGCAGGGAGGGTCCGGGGCCGTCCGGGCTGAACCAGCCCAGGCCGGAGTCCAGGGACCCCACTCGCAGGACCTCGCCGTCCGGGAGCACCCATTCCGCGCCCAGGAGGTTGCGGTGGCCGTAGCTCATGTACACCCCGTCCCAGCCCACGCCCCATCCTGAGGTGGCGCTGGCCAGGGGGGAACACGCGGGGCCCGCCCCGATGATGTGGGCGTTGAGGCCGAGCTTCATGGCCTCGGCCTGCAGTTGGGCGCCGCAGTTGTATGGCTCGATCACGGCGTACATGTTCTTCTCGTCGATCTCCAGGATGCGGTTCATCCTGCGCAGGTCCACTTGCACCACGTTGTCGTAGGTGCAGCCGGAGTAGACGCCCCAGCCGGTGGAGAAGGCCTTGAACTTGAGGCCGTGGCGGTTGCAGGCGCGCACCACCTCCTGCACCTCCTCGGTGCAGGAGGGCAGGACAACGGCAACCGGTCGCTTGACCCACTTGGCGGGGTCGTCGTTGATGGTGGGCTGCCAGGTGTAGCCGTCGAGTACCCCGGGCTCGCGGGATACGTACTCCGCCCCCACCGCCGCCTCCAGGTCGCGGTAGGCCTCATCCGAGATGGTCTCGAAGGACTGAGTCATGGTCTCGGAAGTCATGCCCCTCACCCCCTTATGCCCTGGCTGTCTCGGTTATGCCCGCCGAGAGCATGACCAGGTCGGCGAGGTCGTAGACGGGCAACTCCAGCCCGGACTCGGCGGCGGCGTCGCGGAAGACCCTCACGCACCAGGGGCAGGCGGTGACCAGGGCCTCGGCCCCGGTGGCTTTGGCCTCCTCCAGGCGTTCGTTGGCCGTCCACAGCGCGAAGTCGGGCCAGGCCTCGAGCACCCCTCCCCCGGCGCCGCAGCACCAGGAGTACTCCCTGATGCGCTCCATCTCCGTGAGCTCCACCCCCGGGATGGAGGTGAGGAGGTCGCGGGGCTCATCGAAGATACCCTTGCGCCCCGAGCGCTTCAGGCTCATGGGGCGCTGGAGCTTGTCTTCGCGCCAGTCGGCGAGGAAGGGCTCTCCCATGCGGCCCAGGTGGCAGGGGTCGTGGTAGGTGACGAGAAGGGGGACGGACTCCCTCAGGCGCAGTTTTCCCTGCTGGGCCAGGCGCTGCAGGTACTGGGTCACGTGCAGCACCTCGCAGCCGAGCTCCTTGCCCATGCGGGGGTAGAGGAACTTTAAGTGGGCGTAGCCGTCCGCGCAGGGGGTGACCAGCGTCCTGGCCCCGGAGGCCTTGACGCGCGAGAGCAGGTCGTCGGCGTAGTTCTCTGCCTCGCCGCGGTAGCCCAGCTCGTAGGCGCGGCCGCCGCAGCAGGATTCCTCGGCCCCGGCGATGCCTAAGTCCACCCCGGCCTGGAGCATCAGCCGCACCTGGCCCCGCAGCGTGTCCCGCAGGTCGGGGTCGTAGGAGTAGCGGCAGCCGGCGTGGAAGAGGACCTCGCAGGTCTCCGAGTTGATGTCCTTGAGCCCCAGGCCTTGCGCCCACTCGCCGCGCCTGGCCTTGGGCTCGCCCAGCACGTTGTCCTCGCGCTTCAGGGCGTCGATCATGGCCATGTGCTCCACGATGAGCTCGCCCTGCTCGATGCAGTAGGCCCTGAGCTCGAGCAGCACCTCGGTGAGGTCGATATCGTCGCGGTATACCTTGCAGGCGGTGTCACAGGCCCCGCACATCTGGCAGCGGAAGATGATCTCGGCCACGCTGTCGTTGAGTTCGCTGCGCCCCTCGAGGATGGAATTGCCGATGATCATCCTCCCCGAGCCGGAGTAGGCGTGGAAGTTGTAGCGGCAGATGGAGGGGCAGTTCTTGGCGAAGCGCCAGCTCTTGATCTGGTTGAAGGGCACCCACTTACAGGAGGAGCAGCGGGAGCAGCCCTCCATGTCCCGCTTGTAGTCGGCGAGCGCCATCTAGACCACCTCCCTGGTGAAGCACAGCTTGCCGCGGTTGAGCACGCCGTCGGGGTCGAGCATGTCCTTGACCTTGCGCAAGGCGGCCACGGTGTCGGGGCAGCGGGCGTAGGCCAGGTCGGCCCAGGGGCCGTAGGGCCTCGAGAAGAAGGCCCCGGCCTCGGAGAGGGCCTGGCTTGCGGACGTGAAGAGTTCCCCGGCCTTGGCCGCGTCCGCGGAGTCGTAGTAGAGGGTGAACTCCAGGTGCACGTTCCTTCCCTGCTGGATGGGCTGGATGTAGGTGCCGACGCGTTCGGGCGGGTACCCGTGCTTTCCGGCCTCCGCCTCCATCACGGAGACGAAGTGAGGCACCCGGTCCAGGGTGGTGAGGAAGAAGATATCCATAAAAGCCCCCTTGGGGGCGGCCTTGTAGTAGGGCTCGGGAGAGGGGGAGGCGAGTATGCGCTCCATCCTTTTGGCCGAGCAGCCCGGCACCTCGGAGGCAGCCATCACCCCCGCCGCCTGGGCGTGGGCGGCCAGGTCCTTCTCCTGGTAGGCCACGCGCATCTCCGGCAGGTACTCATACCCGCTGACGCCGTAGACCACCGTCCAGGGGGCCATTTGCGCGGCGAGTTCATCCACGCGGGAGGGGTCCTCGGCCGTGACCGTGGCCAGCTGGCGGGCGGAAAGGATCAGCCACTCATCCCCCAGCTTGGGCCGGAGGGCGCGGTAGGTGAAGTCACTGAGGCGGGAGAGCCTGGCGTCGGGCACGAAGTAGATGCGGTGGATGGAGGGCTTCACCTCCAGCTTGAGGGTGCACCACATCACCGCGGCCAGAGTTCCCTGGGAGCCCTGCACCACTCGCACGAAGTCGGTCTGGGCCGGCCCCATGGGATTCTTCTGCGCTCCCCCGGCCGCCCACTGCTGCTCGAGCGAGCCGGGGCCGGCGGCCGAGCCGGTGCGGAAGAGGTCGCCGGTGCCGAAGACCAGCTCGGTGCAGAGCATGGGGTCGGTCATGTCCCAGTGGTACTTGGGGATGGTGATGGGCTCGCGCTCCAGCGCCGAGGCCAGCACCGACTTGCCGCGCTTGGGCAGAAGCGGCATGAGTACCTTGAGGCCCGCCTTGTCCACCTCCGGGATGAGCCGCTCGAAGGTGACCCCGGGCTCGATGAGGGCGACCTTGTTGCGCCGGTCCAGGCGCACCAGCTCGTCCATACCCGACATGTCGACGATGACCGCCTCGCCCGCTGGCACCGAGTCCCCGCGCACGCGGGGAGGGGCGGAGGAGGAAAAGACCAGGTTGATGCCCTCCGCGCGGGCCAGCTTCACCAGCTCGCGCACCTCCGCGGTGGAGCGGGGCCGCACCAGCAGCTGCGGCTCGCCGCCCGAGACGGGTCCCGCCTGCCGCCAGGTGGCCAGGAGGTCGGGGTCCTCTGACACGTTTTCGCTCCCCACTATGGCCGAGAGCTTGTCTTTGTCCATAGCCATATCTGTCTCCCTTCCTATGCCCGCCCGGCCAGTGCCCGCAGGCGCGCACCCAGGGAGGGGGGAGCTTCGCCCGTGGCCGCCCTGGCCATGGTGGCGCCCATGCCCTTGACCATCATCTTCTTTACCGCCCCTGCGTCCAGCAGCCGGGAGGCCGCGCGCATGAGGCGGTCGTTGTCGAGATACTTCATGAGGGGACCGGCGCGCTCCAGGAGGCGGTCGATCTTCATCACCGTGGCCTCGTCCGCCTCGTCCAGGCGGTTGAGGAGGTCCCCCATGTTCATGCCCGTGCTCGCCATCACCTCCTCCATGGCCTTGCCCTGGATGACCATGAACTTGTCCAGCACGCCGTTGCGGTAAGCGCACTGCATGACCCTGAAGACCTCCGCGGGATCGAGAGCCAAACTCATCACCTCCGTTTTTTACGAGCCTATACGTGCCAGGCCTCTACCTTCGGGAAAGCTGAAGGCGCTGGACACCGTAACGCCGAAGACGGCACCACCGCTTTCGCGATGCAAATTTCCGAAGCCGCAGGTCCTTTGCGGCACCTAGATCACTTTGTCCTGTCTGAGCGCCAACACCAGGTTCCTTCCCGCCTCCTCCGGCGTCTCGCCCTCCACCATTTTGCAGCGCCTCTCGCGCGAGGGGGCGGCGAGAGCAACCGTGCGCACCCGCCCCAGTGTGGAGGGGTCCAGGTCCAGGTCCGCCAGGCCGAGCACGGTCTGGGGTATCGCCTTGGCGGCCTTGATGGCCTGCAGGCTCGGATAACGCAGGTCCCCCACCTCCCCGGAGACGGTTACCAGCGCCGGCAGGGGCGCCTCCACCACCTCGTAGCCATCAGGCAGCACCCTTTCCACCACCACTCCGTCCCCGGCCACATCTACTTTCTGGGCCAGGGTTATGGCGGGGATGCCCAGGAGCTGCGCCAGCCCCAATCCCACCAGGCCGGCGTTGGTATCGGCCGCCTGGCGGCCGCAGAGGACGAGGTCGTAGCCGCCGGCCCTGGCGACGGCCGCCGCGAGAAGACGGGCGGTAGCGAAGGAATCGAGGAGGCTCGCGTCCAGGGAGTCCCCCTCCACGAGGAGGGATGCGTCCGCGCCCACCGCCACCGCCTTGAGGATGACCGCCTTGGAGATCCCCTTTCCCATCGAGATGAGGGTTATGCTTACCTGCTCGTGCGATTCCTTGATGCGCATGGCCGCCTCGAGGGCGTTCTCGTCGAAGGGGTTGATCACCGGCGGGATGCCGCGGGCGGTCACCTTGAGTTCCGCCTCGTTGATCTCGAAGGAGGAGGGAGGACCCTCGGGGTCGGGAACCTGCTTGGCGCATACGATGATGTTGAGACCCATGCCGCACCCCCTATACTTTCGGCAGCTCTTTGAGGGCAGCGGTGAAGGAGGGAAGTAACTGCTTCCACTCTCCCACCACGCCGTAATCGGAGACCTTGAAGATATAGGCGTCCGGGTCCTTGTTTATGGCCACTATCTTTCCCGATTCGCTCATGCCTGAGAGGTGCTGGGTGGAGCCGGAGATAGCCACCGCTATGTATATGTCGGGGGCGACGACCTTGCCCGTGATACCCACCTGGCAGGTGCTCGCGGCCCAGCCCGAGTCGACGGGCGGGCGGGATGCCCCCACGGCGCCGCCCATGAGAGCGGCGATCTCCCGCAGCTGCCCGAAGCCCTCCTCTCCGCCCATGCCCCTGCCTCCGGAGACCACTACCGGGGCCTCCTCGAGGGGGCACTCCCTGCCGGAGAGGACCTCCTTGCCCTTCATCTCCAGGCGGGTCTGCGCCGGCGGCGAGACCTCGAGGGGGATTACGGCGGCGGCGGTCCCGGCGGGGGAGGGCGCATCGCCCACCCTCGCCCTCACCGTGGCCATGGCCGTCGGTGTCTCCACCCTCTGGGTGGCGAGGGCATTGCCTCCGTATACCGGGCGGGTGAAGAGCACCTCTTCACCCTCTACCCTCAGGCCAACGCAATCGCTGACGAGGCCGCAATCCAGGGCGAAGGCCAGCCGCGGGAGGAGGTCCTGCCCCATGGAGGTATGTCCGGCGAGAAGCACAAGGGGCGGCCGTGACCGCAGCAAGCCGGCCAGGACCTCTATATATATCTCGGGGTGGTAGCCGGACAGTGCGGGCTCGTCCAGCAGCAGCACCTCTCCCGTGCCGTAGCGGGCCAGCTCCTGCGCCGCCGCCTGCGCGCCGCTTCCCAGCAGCACGGCATTGAGGTCGGTGGCCAGGTCGGAGGCGAGTCTCTGCCCCAATCCCATGAGTTCGAGCGTGAGAGAGGTGGGTTTGAGGCCCTCATCCAACTCGGCCAGAATGTAGATGCCCTTCGCGTCCGCCAATTTAACCGACCTCCTGACTTCCGGGGTTGCCCCGAACATGCCATATTGTGGGAAATCTGCCGGACTGCGGTGGTGCTGGGACTGAAGCCGTGAACCAAATATGACTGGCTGTCACATTTTATCACCGGGGGTAGGGGCAGTCAATAGAAATTTAACAAAATCCTTGGATTTGTATGGTGTTCTCCCGCGAACCGGCGCGGTGCCCCTTGCGGGGTCCTGGCACCGCCCTTTGACGCGTACGCGCGGGGGATAATCTTTCTGGCGGTAAAGGCGCGGGGCTGATATAAATATAGAGGCGTAATAAACGGAGACTTGCGCAAGGTGGCCCTTGCGGCGTCTCCGGCGGTCGAATCGACAGCATACGAGGCATCAATGAACGTTCTATTCGTGCACACCGAGCAGGACCCCTATTCCCCCGACAAGCCCCTGGAGATCCTGGAACGGGTGCAGTTTGGTATCTCGTATATATCCTCGGTGCTCAAGGAGCACGGCCACACTACGAGGCTGGCGGTGCTGTGCGATGAGACCGTCCACACCATCGACGAACACATAAGGGGGTTCGACCCCGGCCTGGTCTGTTTCACCTCCGTGTTCACCGAGTACCATATCATCCTCAAGGTCGCGGCGCGGGTAAAGAAAAGATTCCCGCGGCTCTTCACCCTCCTCGGCGGACCTCATGCCACCCTCAAGCCGGACGAATGCCTGGCGGAGGGGCTCTTCGACGCCGTCTGCGTGGGCGAGGGCGAATACCCGACCCTGGAGCTGGTGGAACAGCTGCAGTCGGGCGTCCATCCCTCCGGGATCCCCAACATGCTCATCGTGGGACCCGGCGGCGAGGTGGAGAGGAACGAGCCGCGCCCCTTCCTGGAGGACCTCGACAGCCTGCCCTTTCCTGACCGTGAGATGTGGACCCCCTGGTGCGCCAACCCCGAGTCGCGTCCCTCCGTGCTGGTGGGGAGGGGATGCCCCTTCAGCTGCACCTACTGCTGCAACCATGCCCTGCGCAAGACGGCCCCGGGCCGCTACGTGCGCCTGCGCAGCCCGGAGAACGTGGTCGCCGAGCTGAAGGCCATGAAGGAAGCCCAGCCCGGTTTCGGCGAGGCGTACCTGGAGGTGGAGACCCTCGGTGTGAACACGGAATGGGCCATCGAGCTGGGCGCTGCCTTGCGCGATTTCAACGCCGGCCTGGACTACCCCATCACCTTCGGTTCCAACCTGCGGGTGACGCCCAACGCCGACTACAACGAACTCTTCGCCGCCCTGGCGGGCGCAAACTTCCGCTTCCTCAATGTCGGGGTGGAATCGGGGAGCGAGAGGATAAGAAGAGAGGTGCTGAACCGGCGCTATGCAAACGAGGACATCCTGAGGACGGTCGAGACGGCCAGGAAACACGGCCTGCAGATAGGCATCTACAACCTCATCGGCCTGCCGGGCGAGACGCCGCGCGATTTCCGGGAGACCACGCGGTTGAACCGCGCATGCCAGCCGGACTGGTTCCTGCTCTCGGTGTTCTACCCGTATCCCGGCACGGAGCTAAGCGATACCTGCTACAGCCTGGGGCTCATCGACGGACCGGCGGACCCCTACCTGGAGCGCAGGAGGCCGGTGCTCGACATGCCCCAGTTCAGCAAGAGGCAGGTAGGCAGGAGGCGTGACTGGTTCCCGCTGCTCATCTATCGCGGACACCGGCCGCTCAAGGAGCTGCTGTGGCTGGTGTCCCTGGCCAAGATATATTCGAACCGCAGGCTGGCGGACGCGCACCGGCGTCTCATGGAAAGGCTTTACGGCAAGAAAGGCCGCGACTATCGGGAATCACCGGAGATGGTCTTCTCCCGTAAAAACGAAACGGAGCCCGACGGCGGCGAGAAACTGGTGGACGCGGGAGCCGTGAGCGCGGAGTAAGCGGGAGACCGCGCAGGGAGTTCAGCAGGATGACGGAGGGAGGCTGAGAAAGGGGTGGCCGAGCACGTTCATCAGCCGATGGGGGAGGAAATCCGGAGCATCGCGGGATATTATATGGTCCTCGAGGAGGGCGTGTTAGAATACAAGGACCGAGAGATTTTATATCTGGTCGAGGCGGCGGTCGTCGACACGTCCTGTTGCGGACGCGGCGGCATGGGCTTCATAATGGTTCCCGGCTACATAAACATCCTGAAGGCGCGCCGCAACGAAGACGGCCTGTGGGTATCGGACGTCGATAGAGTGGAGGGCGAGGAAGATCGCAGGGAGATCACCCGGCTTGTGCTCGCGAGACACCCAGGTTTTGGGCAGGTAAATTTTGCCTGAAGCGATATAGGCGGTTTGATTTGAGCAAGGACAAAGGGAAGGGAGGATGGACATGGTCGGTATAACATCGTTTGGCGGCTACGTACCCCGTTACCGCCTCAACCGTATGATCATCTTCGGCAGCATGGGCTGGCTGAACCCGGTGATCATCTCCAACGCGCGAGGCGAGAAAGCCGTCGCCAACTTCGATGAGGACGCCATCACCATGGCAGTGGCCGCGGGGATGGACTGCCTCAGGGGAGTGGACCGCTCCACCATCGACGCGGTCTATTACGCCAGCACCACCGCGCCCTACAGGGAGAGGCAGAACGCCAACATCGTGGCAGGCGCGCTGGGGGCGAGGGAGGAGATACGAACCGCCGATTTCGCGGCGTCCCTGAAATCGGGGACCACGGCGCTGCTCTCCGCACTGGAGTTCGCGGCCGCCAACCAGGGCGCGAAAGCCGTGGTGTGCGCGGCGGACTGCCGCCTGGCCAAGATGGCCTCCACCCAGGAGATGGTCTTCGGGGACGGGGGAGGAGCTGCGATGGTGGGCGACGAGGACGTCATCGCCGAGTACAAGGGAAGCTACTCCGTGTCCTACGATTTCGTGGACCACCTGCGGGGAGCCAACACCAAGTACGACCGCATGTGGGAGGAGCGCTGGATCCGCGACCTGGGCTACGCCAACTTCATCCCCCAGGTGGTGAACGGCCTGTGCGAGAAGTACGGCCTCAGTCCCGCCGACTTCGACAAGGTCGTATATCCCTGCTACTACGGCGGCGCGCGCAAGAAGATCAACGGCATTTTCGGCGAAGGTGAGGGCAAGGTGCAGGACGACCTGCAGGCCACGGTCGGCGACACCGGGAGCGGCCATCCCCTGCTGATGATGGCGGGCGCCCTGGAGACCGCCAAGCCGGGCGATAAGATCCTGCTGGTTTCCTTCGGCAGCGGCTGCGACGCCCTGTGGTTCGAGGTCACCGACGCCATCTCCAAGAAGCAGGACGGGCGCGGTATATCGCGCTGGCTGGCCAGGCGCGCTGACCTGGACAACTACCAGAAATACCTGGTCTGGAGGGGCATGGCACCACCCGATACGGGCTTGAGGGGAGAGGTGGACAAGGAGACGCGCTGGTCGCTCGTATGGAGGGAGCGCAAGGGCATCCTCGGCATGTGGGGCGGCAAGTGCAAGGCCTGCGGCACCCAGCAGTATCCGGCGCGGCGCATGTGCGTCAACCCCGATTGCGGCGCCGTCGACCAGATGGAGCCGGTCTACCTTGCCGAGAAGGGAGGCACCATCTTCTCCTACACCGGGGATATGCTGGCAGCCTCGCTCAACCCGCCCGCCGTGTACGGCACGGTGTCGTTCGAGGGCGGGGGCAGGACGGTGCTGGACTTCACGGACTGCACCGTGGAGGACCTGGCCGTGGGCAACCCGGTCGATTTCAGCTTCCGCATCAAGTTCTACGATCCCAAGCGGGACATAACCAATTACTTCTGGAAAGCCAGGCCCGTGCTGGGGGAGGTGAGTTGAGATGGCGGAAGGAATCAGGGACAAGGTTGTAATCCTGGGCATGGGATGCACCAGGTTCGGCGAGCGCTGGGACATGAGCGGTGGAGACCTTCTCGTGGAGTCGTTCACCGAAGCCATGGAGGATGCCGGAATCGAGAAGAAGGACATCCAGGCCGCGTGGCTTGGCGTGCACATCGACGAGATCAACATCGGCAAGGGCGGCACCTACGCCAGCAACGCGCTGCACCTGCCCTTCATCCCCGTCTCCAGGCTCGATAACTTCTGCGCCTCGGGGACGGAGGCCTTCAGGGGCGCCACCTACGGCGTGGCCTCGGGCGCGTGCGACATCGCCCTGGCCATCGGGGTGGAGAAGCTCAAGGACACCGGCTACGGCGGGCTTCCGGACTCACCGGCCTTCGGGCAGGAGATGGTCATGGTCGGCCCGAATGCGACGGCTCCGGGCATGTTCGCGCAGCTGGCGACGGCCTACGCGGCCAAGCACAAGATCAGCATGGACAGGGTGAAGGAGGCCATCACCCACATCTCCTGGAAGAGCCACCAGAACGGGGTCAAGAACCCGCGGGCCCACCTGAGGAGAGAGGTGAGCAAGGAGCAGATCATGGGCTCCCCCATGGTGGCCTATCCCCTGGGGCTCTTCGACTGCTGCGGCGTATCCGACGGGTCGGCGGCGGCCATAGTTACCACCCCGGAGATAGCGAAGAAGCTCAAGCCCAACGACCCCCTGGTCAGGGTGAAGGCGCTGCAGATCGCGGTAAGCTCGGGAGAGGAAGCGGCCTACGACAAGTGGGACGGCGGCAGCGTCATGACCACGCGCGCGGCCTCCAAGCGCGCTTACGAGGAGGCGGGGATCAAGGACCCGCGCTCCGAGATCTCCATGATGGAGGTGCACGACTGCTTCTCCATCACCGAGCTGTGCACCATGGAGGACCTGTGGATATCGCCCGACGGCGGTGCTCCGGACGACATCCTGAACGGCTTCTACGACCTGGACGGCCAGATACCGTGCCAGCCCGACGGAGGCCTCAAGTGCTTCGGCCATCCCATCGGGGCGTCGGGGATCCGCATGATCTTCGAGATGTACAACCAGCTCCTGGGGCGCTGGCCGGAGGACCGCGCGGTGAAGAACCCCAAGTTCGGGCTCACCCACAACCTCGGAGGGGTTCCCAACAACAACGTGTGCTCCATCGCCATCTTCGGCGTGGACTGATCGCTCGCGACCGGCAAGAAAATCGGGGCCGCCGGACTATCCGGCGGCCCCACACCTTTATTAACCGCTCTGCTTCCGAATACCCGCGGTCATCGAGGCCTCGTCGCGCGATACAGGTAGACGCTGCCCAACGGGGTCTGGACATCCCCCCCTCTTCAACCTGCTCGAATCCCGCCTCCTTCATATACACAGGCAGCATGCACCTTACGCTGTCGGCCGGAACCAGAGAGAACCGGGCACGGCCGTCACCAGGTTTCCGGTTGACTGACGGGCGGAGAAAAAGGGAACATGCTCTCAGGGCAGGGGAGCGAAAGGAGGCCTGATGACTACTGCAAGATGGGAAGAAGTAGCGGAGGACTACAACCGCATCTTCCGCCGGGACGCCTACTACTACGACATCCTGGACATGATCGCCGAGCGCGTTGAAGCCGGCGGGGGCGCGCGCGTCCTCGACCTGGGCTGCGGGACCGGCAATATCATCGCGCTCTTGCGGGAGAGATTCCCGCGGGCGGCGCTGTACGGCGTGGATCCCGCCGGGAAGATGGTGGAGCTGGCGGCCGATCGCTTCCGCGAGGAACCCCTGGTGCAGATATGGGAGGGTGAGGGAACGGGAATACCGTTCGGCGACGCCTATTTCGACTACGTGGTCTCCAACCTGGCCCTGCATCACGTGCTGCCGGACCGGCGCCATGCCTGCGCCGCCGAGATCTTCAGGGTGCTGAAACCAGGTGGACGCCTGGTATACTCGGACCTCTTCTGGGACGTGCCCGGCGAGAAGGAGGACCCCGCGCGCTGCCGCGACATCATCGAAAAGATCACCGCTTACGCCCTCTATAACCTGGAGATTGGGGCCCGCGAGATGATGCTCTTCCTCTTCGAGCAGCTCCCCCTGCACCTGGACGAGAGAGACGAATACGTGACCGTGGTCGAGGACTGGCTGGACCCCCTCTCCGCGGCCGGTCTCGTCGGGCTCGAGGTGGTGTTGCCGCCGCACCCCGAGTTCGCCTTCAGGCTGATATGCGGAGCGAAGGCTTGACCATGTCGGCCGTACCCTTGGCATGGTGCGCTCACGGGAAAATAGGTGGGGTCAAGTCTTTCTCTCCGGTTCCCAGGTAACAGTCATGGCCGCGCAATACCCGGCAACAGCGTGCACAAGCCCCATGTGCCATCAGGTGCCGGGGAATGCGGGAAGACAAGACCTGCTCCCGGTCGGGTTATAATATGCCTGTCGCGTCGGGCGGCCACACGTTTGGACGGAGGTGGACATGGACGGCATGGTGAACCGGATCATCGCGGCGTACGCGCGCGCGCGCATCTTCAAATACCTCAACTGAATGCAGGCCACTTTCAGTACCCTGGTAGGGTACCTGGGGGCAACGGACAGGACGGCGGTCGTCGCTTCCTGCCCGCTGGAGGGAGGAGGCGCCAGCGAGGGGTCCACCTGCGGCGTGGTGTCCGGGGGGTGCTTCGCCATAGTGCTGGCGCACCTGGCGGACGTCCTCTCACCCGACCTCGCCAAAGGCGATGCCTTATACGGGCGGCTGAAGGAATACACGCAGTGGTTCGAGCGGGAATTCGGCTCCACGCTGTGCCGCGAGCGCTGCGGCGTGGACGTGAAGGAACTGGCGGGCTTCATGAACTACCTCTTCACGGGCAAGGTCGTCACCCGCTGCGTCGATCACATCGGCGCCGCCGTGTCGCGCCTCATCGAGCTTGTCAACCGTCCCCTCGAGGGCGGCGGCGAGGTCACCGACCTGGACCGGCGCCTGGCCGCGAGTGGCGGGTACTGCGCGGCGGATGTACTGCGCGGCGTTCGTTCCGATACCGGCTACGGCAGCCTCTACCTGGAGCGGCTGTCCCTCGCCCTGGACGGCGGCGTTGGCCTGTCCGGGGGGCTGTGCGGAGCGCTGGCCGGGGCCCTGCTGCCCATGGGCCTCATCTGGGGCATCGATCCCAGGAAAGAGGGCGTAACGGGGACCGTCGTCCCCTTCCTCAGGGGACACGCGAACCTTTATCTCGACCGCCGCGAGCCCGAGCTGTGGTCGGTGGCCAATCCCTTCATGCGGGAGTTCAAGGCAAGGTACGGCTCGCTGGAATGCCGGGACATCGTGGGCCGCCGGTTCGCCGGCGGGGCGGAACTGGCGGAGTTCGTGGAGGCCTCCTCCACGTGCTCCGAGATAAAAGACTGGTGCCGCGAGCGCGCGTCCGGCCTCATCGCGGACAACACCGTCTTCGCGAGGTGAGGATGGGAGGATGGAGAAGCCGCATCCCGAGGATGCCGACCTGATGAAACTGGTGGACCGCTACAAGGCGATGCTGGAAGACATCGCCGGCTACAAGCTGCGCGCGGCGGCCCTGGGAGGGACCCCCACGGCCGGGAAGAGGATGAACGAGGAGCTGTCGAGGAAATCCAGGGAGGCGGAGGAGTTGGAGAGGGAGATAGAGGAACTGCGGGCGAAGATCCTGGCCAGGGAAGGCGATATACGCCGGCTAGGGAAGCCGGGACGGCCTGAGACCGGAGGGAGAAGAGCATGAAGAGCAGGGTTCCCGGGGTGCTGGGCATCGAGCATCCCATCCTCCAGGGGGGGATGATCTGGGTCTCCGACGCGGTCCTGGCGGCGGCCGTGTCCGAGGCGGGAGGCCTGGGGGTCATCGGGGCGGGAGGAATGCCGACCGAGACCGTGCGGGAGGAGATAGCGAAGGCGCGGGAGCTGACCTCGAAACCATTCGGCGTTAACGTTCCCATCCTCAGCCCGTATGCCGAGGGCATCTTCGCGACCGCCGCCGACATGGGGGTGCCCGTGCTCACCACCTCGGCGGGGAATCCCATGACCTTCACGGCACGCGCCAGGGAAGCGGGGATGAAGGTGGCGCACGTGGTATCCAACGTGCGCATGGCGCGCAAGGCGCAGGAGGCCGGCGTGGACGTCATCATAGCCGAGGGCTACGAGGCCGGGGGGCACAACGGCTTCGACGAGATAACCACTATGGTCCTGGTCCCCCAGGTTGTGGATGCCGTCGACGTGCCGGTGGTCGCCGCGGGGGGAATAGGGGACGCGCGCGGCATGGCGGCCGCCTTCGCGCTGGGGGCGGAGGGCGTGCAGCTGGGCACGCGCTTCCTGGCGTCTCTGGAAAGCCCGGCCCACCCCCGCTATAAGGAGCTCATACTCTCCTCGGGTGATTGCTCCACCGTGATCACGGGCAGGGCATTCGGCCCGGTGCGCGTGCTCCGCAACAGGCTGGCGGAGACGATATTGCAGGCCGAGGGCGAGGGTATGGCGCCCGAGAAGATCCAGGAGATGATCGGCTCAGGCCGTTCCGTGAAGGCCTGCCTGGAGGGCGACATGGACGAGGGATCGTTCATGAGCGGCCAGGTCGCGGGCATGATCGGGGAGATCAAGGGCGTGAGGGAGATAATTACGGAACTGGTCGAGGGGTATGAGAGAATAATAGCCGCATTATAGGATCGAAGGCGCCCGCGGAGGGGAGGTCCCCACCCACCCTGGCGTCAGGGGAGAGGAAGAGATGAAGCTGCACGAGGCCGCGTATACCTCGATCTACGAGAGGGAGGACGAGCACTGGTGGTTCCTGGGGCGCCGCAAGGTGCTGGCGGCGCTTCTCGCGGGCCTCAACCCTCCGGGGGACTGGCGCGTGCTCGACGTGGGCTGCGGCACCGGGGGCAACTTCTCCTTCCTGGATGCCTACGGCCGCGTGGAGGGTTGCGACTACTCGGAGGAGGCCATCCGCTTCTGCAGCATGCGCGGCACGCACCCCGCGCGCGAGGCCAGCATCTACGAGCTGCCCTACGAGGACGCGTCCTTCGACCTGGTCACCTGCCTCGACGTCATCGAGCACCTGCGCTTCGACCTGCCGGCCTTCCTGGAGCTGAACCGGGTCCTCGCAAAAGGGGGATATCTTCTGGTGACGCTTCCCTGCGGGCCCCATCTCTACAGCGACTTCGACTGCCTGGCGGGGCACCTGCGGCGCTATACCAGGGATGAGATCGAGCTGCTGCTGCGCGAGGGCGGGTTCGAGCCGTTGCGCATCACCTGCTACACCGCGCTGGTCCACCCCCTCACCCGTTACTACATGTGGCGGGGCGACATCAGCAGCGGCCGCAATAAGCCCACCCAGGGCATGCAGACCATCATCCCGTCCTCGAACCGGGTCCTGAGGCTGGCCCAGGACCTCGAGGCCAGGATCGTCTCCCGCCGCGACCTGCGCCGGGGCTCCTCGGTGGCCGCCCTCGCCAAAAAGTATTAAGCGTCAGTTAAGGCATTTACAACCGGGTTGATTAATTATAGGATTTAAGGGCTGGGGGAAACATAGCGGCTTCAGAAAAGCGAGAGAACGATCTCGTGATCCTCGTATCGGCAAAGGAGGGAGAGATGGGAGCACCGGAAGAGACCTATTTTACCCCCGTGGTGCCTATGGACTTCACCTACAACTACCGCGTGGGTCCATACATCACGCGCTACCTGGACGGCTTCAAAGACAAGAAGATCCTGGGCTCGAGGTGCCCGGGGTGCGGCCTGGTGGCCGTGCCCCCGCGCAAGTACTGCGGGGTCTGCAACAAGGTCATGGAGGAGATGGTCGAGGTGGGCCAGGAGGGGACCCTGGAGAACTTCACCGTCGGTCACGTGACCATCGAGAAAGGCAGGCTCGCCCCCGCCGAAGCCCCCTACGTCCTGGGCCTGGTCAAGCTGGAGGAAGCCACCTCGGCGCTGCTGGCCAGGGTGGGGGGTATCGCCCCCTCCGAGGTCAGGACGGGCATGAAAGTGAAGGCGGTATGGAAGGACGAGGCCGCCGGGGACTACGACGACCTCGACCATTTCGAGCCGGTATAGGGGGTGATGCGCATGGATATCAACGTGGCCATAGTGGGATACAGGATGCAGAGCGCCCCGGACCTGGTGACCTCACGGGAACGCCTCGTCTTCGAACTCACCCGGGGGCTCTTCGACGACCTGGGCATCGAGCGCACGGACGTGGATACCACGATCCTGGACTCCAACGACTTCATGGACGGGCGCACCATCTCCAACGTCTTCATCGATCCGCCGGCCGGGGTCTATATGCGGGACGAGAGCAAGGTGGAGATGGACGCCGCCAACGCGGTGATCTACGCCTGCATGCGCATCCTTACCGGGCAGTACGACACCGCCATGGTCGTGGGCATCGCGCTCACCGGCTCCCAGGCGAGTCCTTACCTCTACATCGAGTACACCCTCAATCCTACCTACGAACGCCAGGTCAAGCTGCTCAACGAGGTCAACGCCGCCGCCTTCCAGGCGCGCAGCTATATCGACAGGTTCGGCTATTCCGAGAGGCTGCTGGATGACATAGCCGCCCTCTCCCTGGCCAACGCCGCCCTCAATCCCAACCAGGCCCGGCGCATATCCGGCATCACCGCGGACAAGGTGGCAGCCTCGGCCATGTACTACGAGCCCCTGCGCGAGCTGCACTGCTACCCGCCCACCGACGGCGGCTGCGCCTTGCTGCTGGCCTCGGAGAGGAAAGCGAAGGAGCTAACCGACAAGCCGGTGTGGATCAAGGGCATGGGGATGAGCACCGAGACCTACTACCTGGGGGAGCGCAAACTCTACCAGTCAAGCTCCGCTGCCGAGGCGGCCCAGAGGGCCTACGAGCTCGCGGGGGTGAAGAAGCCCGCTCAGGAGATCGACGTGGCGGAGATATCCGCCCTCTTCGCCCACCAGGAACCCCTCCTCGCCGAGGCCATGGGCCTCATGGGCGAGGGGAAGGCGGAGCAAGCCTACGCCGCGGGCGAGACCGCCATCGGCGGCAAGCTGCCCATCAACCCCTCCGGGGGTGCCCTGGGAGCGCACCCGGTCAGCGTGACCGGCCTCATGCGCGTGGCCGAGGCCGCGCGCCAGCTGCGCGGCGAGGCCGGAGACAACCAGGTGAAGAAGGCGGAGCTCGCCGTGGTGCACGGGCAGGACGGGGTATGCGCTCAGCAGAACGCCGTCCTGGTGCTGGGGATATAGGGGGTGATGAAGATGCGCAACGTCGGCATCGTCGGCATAGGGTATACGCCCGTCTTCGTGAGCAAACGCAAGGACGTGAACATCTCCGAGATGATCTCCGAGGCGGTCGAGGCCGCCTTCTCCAACACCGGCCTGGGCCCGAAGGACATCGACGCGGTGGTCTTCGGCAACATGCATACCTTCGAGGGGGTCAACCTGCCCCACCTGTGGGCGGCGGACTACATCGCCTCCCTGGGCAAGCCCCTGATGAGGATAGCCACCGGCGGCACCACCGGCATGTCCGCCTTCCACGCGGGCTACTATCACATCGCCTCCGGCCTGCACGACGTGGTCATGGTGGTGACCTACGAGAAGCAGTCGGAGGGCGACTCCCAGGTGGGACTCATGGGCATCATAACCCCCGAGGTCATGGCCATGATCGCCGCCGGGATCGACGTCACCGGGGGCAGTGGCATGGGGGCCATCGGCGGAGGCAGCGCGGGGGGCATCTCCTTCCAGGCCTCCTCCTACCTCCACCACTCCGGGGCGGGCATCGAGCACATCGACGAGCAGGCGGCCCTGGAGCGGCGCAACGCGGCCAAGAACCCCTACGCCCACCTCAAGGACCCCGACGCCACGGCGGAGAAGGTCGCCCAGACTCCCCTGGTCTCATGGCCCATCCGCTTCGGGCACATCTGCCCTACCTCGGACGGCGCCACCGTGGCCATCCTGGCCTCGGAGAAGGCGGCGGCCAGGATCACGGAGAAGGCGGCCTGGGTGCACGCGGTGGCCAACTGCGCCTCCGACGCCACCACCGCCAACCTCATCGAGAGCCAGATCACGGACCCGGCGGAGCACCTGCCGGCCATCATCGCCTCCAGGCAGGCCTACGAGAGGGCGGGCATAGCCGATCCCAAGAAGGAGATCGATTACGTGGAGATCTACAACGGCTTCGCCCACCAGGCCCTCATGTACCTGGAGAAGATAGGTATGTGCGAGGTGGGGGAGGCCCATAAGCTCCAGGAGGCGGGAGAACTGGAGATGAGCGGCCGCATGCCCGTCAACGCCTCGGGCGGCGTGGTCAGCACCAACGCCATCGGCACCTCGGCCATGAACCGCGTCACCGAGTGCGCCCTGCAGATCCTCGGGCAGGCGGGGGAGCACCAGGTGGAGAAGGACGTGCACAAGGCGGTCGCCCACGGTTGGGGCGGCATGATGCAGTACGTGACCATAACCGTCCTGGGCGACAAACCGAAGAAGGATTAAGGGGGTGCTCGAGATGGAAGAGACGCGCGTAGTCCAGGGCACGTGGGACATCTCCACCTTCAAGTTCCGCATCGAAGGAGTGGGGCTGCGCCGTATGCTGGACGGCATGAAGGAAGGCAAACTGGTGGGGACCAGGTGCCATAAGTGCGGCACCGTCTACCTGCCCGGTCCCTTCTACTGCCGCAAGTGCCACATCGAGATAAACGAGCCCACTGAGGTCAGCGACCACGGCGAGATCATGACCTACACCATCGGCTATGCCGACGTGCGCGGTAATCCCCTGGATGAGCCGCGTATCGCCCCGGTGGTGAAACTGGACGGCTGCGACTCCTGGATCATGGGGGTGCTGCAGGGGGTCAAGCCGGAGGACGTGCACGTGGGCATGCGGGTGAAGGTGCAATGGGCCGAGGAGCGGACCGGTTCACTGCAGGACATGGCGTATTACGTACCGGAGTAGAGTGGCGTTCGGGCTCGTTTGATTAGCGGGCCCGAGCCTCGGGGTGGCGGTTTCGCTTATGCAGGAGCCCGGCGGCAAGGCTGGTCGTCGCCCGTGGCTCCTCCGAGCACCTTGTCCGCCGGGCTGGCGTCGGTCAAGCAGACGGAGGGCTTGCCCACCCCCAAGGCCAGCGACGCAAAGCGCTGCGGGCCAGGATTTATCCTGGCCCCAACCCCCATTACCTCAGACCCAGCGCATCGATAGACAGCCACCCCTGCCGTCTGAGACCACGCCCCCCCCAGGGCAACGCCGGGAAGGACGTGAACCGCTCGGACACAAGCCATGGGGGTCACATCTTGCACGAACGCGACAAAACCCCAGTTGCCAACAGGCAACATACCGCGGTATGCAAAAAACAAGACCTGACCCCACTGTTGACCCCACTGTTGGCCGACTACTGAGATGCTATCTCGCCCAGGGCCTGCAGTAGGTGGTCCACGTCTTCGGCGGTGTTCATGCAGCTGAAGCTGGCTCTCACGGTGCCGTTCTGCAGGGTGCCGATGGTGCGGTGGGCGAGTGGCGAGCAGTGCAGGCCGGAGCGCACGCAGATGCCGTAGGCTTCGTCCAGCCGCGAGGCCAACTCCGACGAGGTAAAACCGTTGAGGTTGAATGACACGATGCCGATGCGCCGCTCCCACTCCCGAGGCCCGTAAACGGTGATGCCGGGGAGACGTGCGAGACCCTCGAGCAGCAGCCCCGTGAGCTCTTCCTCGTGGCGTCGGACCTCCTCCACCCCCCGCTCCAGGACGAACTCCACCCCGGCGCGAAGACCCGCCAGACCCCAGGCGTTGAGGGTCCCGCTTTCGTAGCGGTCGGGAAGGAAGTCGGGCTGCACTTCGCTCTCGGAACGGCTTCCCGTCCCCCCGTACAGCAGGGGCTCTATCTCACAGCCGGGTGCGATGCACAGGCCCCCGGTCCCCTGGGGTCCGAAGAGCTCTTTGTGACCGGTGAAAGCGAGGTATTGGATACCCTCGCTCTCCGGCGCGAGCGCAAGCCTGCCCGCGGTCTGGGCGGCGTCCACCAGCAGGGGGATGCCGTGCCGTTCCGCCAGCGCGGCGATGTCGCCTAAGGGCATCAACCCGCCGGTGACATTGGAGGCGTGGGTGCACGCGACGAGGCGGGTCTCGGGGCGGAGGGCTTCCTCCAGGGCGGACACGTCCAGAACGCCTTCCCGGGAGCACGCGACGACGGTGTAGGATATGCCCTCCCGCCTCGCCATGGCCTCCAGCGGGCGCCACACCGAGTTATGTTCCAGCGAGGTGATAACGGCATGCCCCCCCCGCGCGAGCACTCCCTGGATGACGACGTTCAGCGCCTCCGTCGCGTTCTTGGTGAAGGCCACGCGGGAGGGATCCTTCACGCCGAGCAGCCGGGCCACCGCTTCCCTTGCCCGTAGCACCTCGCGCCCCGCCTGCAGGGAACGGCGGTGCCCGCTGCGGCCGGGGTTGCCCCCCTTCTCGCGCGCGAAGCGGTCCATGGCCGCGTAGACCGCCTCCGGCTTCGGGTAGGTCGTCGCCGCGTTATCCAGGTAAATGTCCTGCAAGACCACCTCCATCCACGCCGTTGCGAACACGGATTATGATATCACGCGAGCCTGGAAGGGCGCTGGCGGAACCAGGGATGCGTGGGACGCGTCAAGAAGTCCTGTATTGCGGTTACGGCGCCCGGCCCGGTGCTGAGCCTGCGCGGTCAAGGAATATGACGCCGCGGACGATGTTTCAAGGGACTGGAGGATACGAGGGAATTGCATGAGTAAAGAGTCACCGGGAAAGCTGTTGTCCGTCCTGCTGGCGGCGGCCATGATGACTGCCGCCATCTTCTCCTGTGCCTTTCTGGCGGGAGGAACGGCGCTCGCCCAGGCGACCTTCAACGATATCTCGGACCAGCCGGCCGCCATACAGGAGGCCATCGAGTACGCGTGCGGGGCGGGGTACATGCAGGGCTTCGAGGACGGGGGCTTTCATCCCACCGAGGCCACTACCCGCCTCGACTGCGCCCGCGCCCTGGTCACCATCTTCGACCACACTGGCGAGGCGGCGGACCTCTCCATCACCTTCACCGACCTGCCCGCGGAGGACCCGGGCCATATCTGGGCCAACCTCGCGGTCAAGCACGGTCTCATGGACAGGCTCGCGGACGGCTCGTTCGCCCCGGCGCAGGAGGTGCTGTTCGAACGGGTGGCGCTGGGGACAGTGGAGGGTATGGGCTTGAGCGATGTCGCCGCAAACGTGAACACCCTTATCGGCGGTACCCCGCACTACGGCGGGGCGATGTCCGTTTTCATGGACCTCCGACTCAAGTACCGCTACAGCAAGGTCTGGCCGGGATCGGCCTATCCGAGGGGAGAAATGGCCCTCACCCTCCACCGCATCGACAAGGTTGACAGCTGGCGCCCCTGGTACGTGCGGGACTCGTTCCAGGCCGCACGATGCTCCCTGCCGGCGGCGTCACCGGAACAGCTGCAGACGGTTGGTTACGCCTTCGAGCGCCTTGGCTGCCCGTACCTGTACGGCGGCGAAAGGGATTCTGAGGGGGGCTTCGACTGCTCGGGCTTCGTCTACAACACGCTGTCCATACGCATGGGCTATCCCATGATGCGCGTGGCGGACGACCAGGCACGCGACGACCGCTATCTCTACGTCCCGAGGGGGGCCCTGGAGCCGGGGGACGCCCTGTTCTTCTACGACGAGGCCAACAGCGACCCGTCCGGATATATCGGCCACGCGGGCATGTACGTGGGCAACGGCCTCTTCATCCACTCCGGCAGCTCCAACGGCGGGGTCAGCATCGAATGCCTGGATAACAACGATTACTGGGATACCCATATCGCCTGGGGGAGAAGGGTGGTGGGTGGCCCCTACAACGACAGGTTCGACACCTGGCTGCTGCTCTACAACCCCTCGGAGGAGGAGCTTCCGGTCGACGTGCGCTACCTGCTGCCGCAGGACGAGCCGCAGACGCAGACCTATGTCCTTGCGCCGCACAGCCGCTACACCATCGGCGTCGATAACTATTACATCGACGACGAGGTCTCCATGGAGGTGACCTCCCCGGCGCCGGGAATCGTCTCGGAGCGGGCCATGTATTTCAACTACCAGGGATGGGCCGACGGCGGGCATGCGGCGGTGGGGACCTCGGAAGCATCGCTGCAGGGCTACTTCGCCGAGGGTTACACGGGAAGCGGCTTCCACACCTGGCTGCTTCTGGCCAATCCCACGGACAGCGAGGCGCAGGTGGAGGTCACCTATCTCCTCGAGGGGGGAGAGCCCCTGGTGAAGACCTATCGCCTGGCCCCATCCAGCCGGTTCACCGTCCTGGTCAACGACGTGGACGGGCTGCCTGCCGGCAACGTCGGTATGAGCTATCGCTCCCTCAACGGGGTCGCGGTGGCGGCGGAGCGGGCGGTTTACTTCAACTACAGGAACAAGCGAGACGGCCATTGCTCCCAGGCCATCAGCGAGACCTCTCAGAAGCTCTACCTGGCCGAGGGCTACACCGGGGGAGAGTTCGACACCTGGATACTGCTGGCCAATCCCAACCAGGAGCCCGCCGAGGTTGAGGTCTCCTACCTGGTTCAGGGCGGCGAGAACGTCACCGAGAGGAGGAGCGTTCCGCCCCGGTCGCGCCTCACCATCTTCGCCGAGGACATGGTCCGGGACGATTCCTTCGGCGTCACTATCACCTCCCTCAACGGCATGGGCATAGTGGCGGAGCGGGCCATGTACTTCAATTACGGCGGCGGGATGAGGGGCGGCCACTGCTCGGCGGCGATAAAGGAGCCGAGAACGAGTCTGTGCCTGGCCGAGGGCTACACCGGCGGGGATTTCGAGACCTGGATACTGCTGGCCAATCCCAACGCCGAGCCGGCCAGGGCAAGCCTCACCTTCGCCAGGGAGGGCGCCACCGAGATCGTCAAGGACGTTACCATACCGGCCCTCTCGCGCTTCAGCCTGCGGGCCGACGATGTCCCGGGCTTGGAGGCCTGCTCCTTCTCCACCCGGGTCGATGCGGACGTGCCCCTGTTCATGGAGCGCTCCATGTACTTCTACTACAAGGGTTACTCGGGCGGGACCAACTGTCCCGCTCTGGACGGCCCCTCCGAGCACCGTTTCTTCGCCGAGGGATACACCGGCGGGTAGAGGCGGTCCGCGCTGTGGGAAGGAGTGGATCCTGGACGTGAGCACATATGACCATCAGCCTGACCTGGAGGAGTTCGAGGCCCTGGTCGAGGAGGCGCTGGCGGGTTTTCCCGAGGAATTTCAGAAGCTGGCCTTCGACAACGTAGCCATTGTGGTGGAGGACATAGCCTCCGCCGCCGACGCAGCCAGAGCCGGCGTGCGTGACCCCATGCAGCTGATGGGCATGTACACCGGGGTGCCCTACACGCAATGGGGCAGGGACCACTTCGCGCACGCCCCCGACGTCATCAGGATATACCGCCTGCCCATACTGGCCGAGCTGCGCGAGGGGGAGGACGTACGCGAGAAGGTGCGCGGCGTGGTGCGGCACGAGCTGGCCCACCGCGCCGGGCTGGACGACGACCGCCTGCGCGAACTAGGAGCATATTGATTGTTGTGCCCGAGCCCGGGGGTAACGGTCTTCGCTCCCTGGTTCTTATCAGGCCCGGGGCCTCCAGGTAACGGTCCCGCTCGCAAAGCCTCGCGGAGACCGACCTGGTAGTTCCCCGGGCTAGTGGCAGTGCAGATGAGTTCGCTCGGACCGACCCCCGGTACTCGGGCAGTTCGTTAGCTATGAGGTGTTTGCCGATAACGCTGCGCCGAGGGCGCCGACGATCTGCGGATTCTCGGGCACGAGCAGGGGGACGCCGAGCCGGTGTTCCAGCAGGGACCTCAGGCAGGGATTGCGCGCCACCCCTCCCGCGAAGACAACCTCCCGCTTCACCCCGACCCGCTTGAGCAGTGAAACGGCGCGGTCGCAGATGGCCTCGTGCAGGCCGCGGGCTATCTCGGGCCGGGGTGTGCCGCGGGCAATGAGCCCGGTCACCTCGGACTCGGCGAAGACCGTGCACATGCTGGAGATCTTGACCTCGGCCTCGGTCTCCAGGGCGATGCGGCCCATCTCCTCCAGGGAGAGCCCCATGGCCGCCGCCATCACCTCCAGGAACTTACCCGTTCCGGCGGCACAGCGGTCGTTCATCTGGAAATCGGCCACCTTGCCCCCGGGGGCCAGCGAGATGGCCTTGGTGTCCTGTCCGCCGATGTCCAGGATGGTGCGGCACTCCGGAAAGAACTCGTGACATCCGAGGGCGAAGGCCTTGATCTCCGTGATGGTGCGGTCGGCAAAATTTGCCTGGGCCAGGTGCCTGCCGTAACCGGTAGCCACCAGCAGGTCGAAGCCGCGGTCCTCCAGGAGCACGCGGCACTGCTCCAGGGGATCGAAGGTGGTCTCCACCACCTCGCTGTGCCTTATGCCGCCGCCGTCCATCTCCACCAGGGCGATGGTGCGCGAACCTATGTCCAGTCCGGCTATGGTCATCGTTACCCTACTCTCCTTCCGCAAGCTTGTTCCCGGAGCGGCTCACAGGTAACAAGACGGCTCCCCCGGTAACGATCCCGGGGGAGTACGCACTTCAATTCTACAATATACCAGGTGAGCCTTTACGGCTACCGGCATGCAATATCAGGGCGCGAGGGCTCAAGCTTTCTCTGCGCACCCCACCATCTCGATGAGCGCCTGGATGCGCGTGGTGAGCTGACCCGTGTCCTCGCTGCTGTAGTCCGTCTCCAGGTAGAGGAACGGCACCCCCTCTTTTTCCATCTCCCGTTGCACACTGAAAGCCTCTACGGTATAGGGGTCGCAGAACTGCAGGGAGTAATGGACCACCGCGTCGATATCGTAGTCTTCCACCAGCTGCTTTATGTGCTCTATGCGCTCCCGGTTAGGGGTGAAGATGGCGCAGTGTATGTTGAGGTAGCGGTCCGCGATATTGTCCAGCAGGGCCTCCGTGTCCGCGGCGTCCTCTTCCACGAGGTTGTCGAAGTAGCGTATGCCCGTGCACATCTCGTCCATTGCCACCACGGCGCCGGAGGTCTCTATCAGTGTGGCTACCTTCCAGTTGGGCAGGGCCATGGGGCACCCGGAGAGCAGGATGCGCGGGCGGTGTGCGCCCCCGATGGACACCCCCGCCTTTTTCCGCTCCTCCAGCTCGTCGCATAGAGCGTTGATCTTCTCCGTCAGGCGCGCGGGATCGTCGTAGAAAGCTATCTGGTCGATGAGCAGCGCGTCGCGTCCGGAGATGACCGGGGGGTCGCTCTTGCGCAGCTCTTCCAGGCGCAGCAGGGCCTTGCGCTTCTCGTTTACCAGGCGGATCGCATCGCGGATCTGCTTCTCCCCGATCTTCTTTCCGGTCATCTCCTCCATGCGCTCCAGCATGCGCCGTATCTCTTTGCGCCAGAGGTCACGGTCGTGCTCCAGTTTCATCTGGGGGACCTCCATTATATGCACGGGTTGGAGTTCCCCCAGCATCTCGAAGTACTTCTTTTTTCCGTCGCAAGTGGTCTCTCCGACCAGGAGGTCGCATGACTCGATATACGGGCATACCTTCGCTAGCTTGAACCCGAGGGAGGACTTGATGAGGGCGCAGATGTTGCGGGGCAGGTATTTTTCCGCTTCCTCCGCCGCTACCTGCGCTCCGGCGCAGAGCCCCACGCATATGCCTCCCGCGGCGATGATCAGCTCCTCGGGGACGTAAGTGCAGAAGGTGCCCACCACCACAGCGCCAGCTTCGCGGTGCTCGACCAGTTCCTTGATACGCAAGCCGTGCACCTCAGAGAAAACGAAATCGAAATACTCCATGCCCCCGGGGCGACCCTCCTGGCTGAGGATATTCTCTTCGTACATGGGCGGGAGTACCTCCAGCAAACCGTCGTGGGCGTCCAGGTCGATCCCGAGCTCTTTCCACATGTCGTGATAATCCGTCATGATACCTCCTGTTGCGTTCTTTTTAAACCCAGCGCGAGCGGTACGGTTCCACGCCCGCATAGATGACATCTGCCGCGTCTAAAGCCTTCTGCGCCGCGCCGGCCAGCTCGCAATCGATGCGCAGCGATATGCCGCAATCGACGCTGAACTCTCGTGGAGTGTTGATCACGGAGTGTTTGATCCCCGCTTCCTCGAGGGCTTTCTCACCGCTTAAAGCCTGATGGGTGGAGTTGAAGAGGACGACGAGGCAATTGTGATCGTTCATAAAGATTACTAATCCTTATCATAAGTATAGATTATAGGCTGGATTATAGCGATAAGGAAAGGTATGCGCAACCGCACGCCTCGACGGATGTGTTCGCCCCGCTCCGGGTGCAGGGGAAACGGCCTGGATGTCCCGGTCAGGCAGCTTCCTTCGGCAGGTTCTGCAGCGCCTGCGGGTTCTCCACGGAAGCCAGGTCGCCAAGTTCCTCGCCCAGGTATTTCGCCTTGATGAGGCCGCGCACTATCTTGGCGGAGCGGGTCTTGGGCAGGGCGTTGACGAAATGTATATCCTGGGGCCGATAGGCCTTTCCGGCCGTCTCGCAGACCTTTGACATGATGCTGTCCTTGAGATCGTCCCCGGGGTGGAAGCCGTCCTTGAGGATGACGAAGCACACGATAGCCTCGCCCCTGGTGTCGTGTGGGACCCCGATCACCGCTGCCTCGGAGACCGCCTCGTGCTCGATGAGGGCCGCCTCGATCTCCGCCGGGCCGGTGCGGCGCCCGGAGACCTTGATGGTGTCGTCGGAGCGGCCGTGCAGGAACCAGAAGCCGTCGGAGTCCACCGAGGCCCAGTCCCCGTGGTACCAGATGTCCGGCCAGCGAGACCAGTAGGTCTCGATGTAGCGCTCGGGGTCTCGCCAGAAGCCGCGAGTCATGGACGGGGCCGGCTTGGTGGCGACCAGGTGCCCCTTCTCTCCGCGCACCGGCTTGCCGTCGTCGTCGAATACGTCGACGGCCATGCCCAGTCCGGGCCCCCTGAGGGTGATGGGCTTGAGCTCGGTGATGGGCAGGGGTGAGAGGAAGCAGCCTATTATCTCGGTGCCGCCGCTGATGTTGATGATGGGAAGCCTTCCCTTTCCCACCCTCTCGAAGAACCACTCCCATGACTCAGGGTCCCAGGGCTCCCCGGTGGAGCCGAGCAGGCGGAGGCTGGAGGTGTCGTGCCTGTCTATCATGTCCTCCCCGAAACGCATGAGCATGCGGATGGCGGTGGGCGAGATGCCGAACGTGGTGATCTCATGGCGTTCAACCAGTTCCCAGAGGCGGTCGGGTTCGGGGTAGTCGGGAACGCCCTCGAAGATCAGGAAAGTGCCCCCGAAGTTCATGACCCCTATGATCATCCAGGGCCCCATCATCCAGCCGATGTCGGTTAGCCAGAAGAAGACGTCGTCTTCCTTGACGTCGAAGTAATATCCCAGTTCCTTGCAGATCTGGGCCAGGCAGCCGCCATGGGTATGCACCGTGCCCTTGGGCTTGCCGGTGGTCCCGGAGGTGTAGATCATGAGGGCGTAGTCCTCGGAATCCATTTCCTCCGTGGGGCATTCCTCGGGGAGGTCCCGCAGGTAAGCGTCCATGAGTACGTCGCGCGCGGGGTCGTAGGGGAAGGACAGCCCGAGATGATCGAATACCAGCACCTTGCGCACCGACGGGACTTGCCTCAAAGCCTCGTCCGCGTTCTCCTTGATGGGGTAAGTCTTCCCCCTGCGCAGGGAGCCGTCCGCGGTGATGAGCACCTTCGCCCCGGCGTCCCGGAGGCGGGCCGCCACCGGCTGAGGTCCGAAGCCGGAGAAGATGGGGATGGCTATGGCGCCGATCTTGAAGCAGGCAAGGAGGGAGAAGACGATCTCGGGAATCATGGGCATGTAGATGCCGACGACGTCGCCTCTCTCTATGCCCGCGTCGCGCAGCGCCCGGGCCATCCTGCACGTCTCCGCGTACGCTTCCTTGTAGGTATAGCTGCGCACGGCCCCGCCGTCGCCCTCCCAGATGAAGGCCGTCTTGTCCTTGACGGGCGTCTCCATGTGCTTGTCCAGGCAGTTGAGGACGATGTTGGTCTTCCCGCCCACGTACCACTTGGCCCAGGCGGCCCCGTCCGACGTGTCCAGGACGCTTTCGTACGGCCTGTACCAGTGGACGTCCAGGTCCTCCATTATGGCGTCCCAGAACCATTCCAGCTCGTCCGTGCTTCTATTCACCAGCTCCTCATAGTCACATATGCAGTGTTTGCGCATAAACCTGGTGATATTGGACTTCTCGATGTAGTCTCCATATGGCTTCCAGACGACCTCGCTCATGGGCTTTTCCACCTCCCGCTACTCGCTGCCGATTTACGGCGGATCAACAGGCGCTGCGTCTCCTCTCCATAGCCGGTTCCGGATGATCGCAGGCCTTCGTGCCGGGCCATGACCTCACGAATGCCGGATAGCAGAGGAAATGTGCCAGATGAACGGGCGTGTTTGCCCGGTAGGGTCCCAGGCTGCTGCGGGCGCGGCCGACGGGTCGGCCTCCCTGGACCACGGGAGCGATTGCCAGATCTTTCATGACCGTTATCCTCCCTTCTGGTGATGCGGTCAAAGTCAGGCCGCCAGAAGCGGCAACCCAAGGAAGAGGCGCTCCACGTCTTCGTCGCTGAAGCGAGCCAGCTCCAATACCTCGTTTTCGCTTTCGCGGACCTCATCCACGAAAGGCAGCCCCAGGTACCACCTCTCGACCTCGAAATCACTATACATTTTCATCACCTGTTTCTCGAAAGAGATATAACTCCTATGAAAAGAATATAATTTAGAAACAACCATGTCAATAATCTACCTCATATTTAACACTAATGGCCTTAAAGCTAACATGCTTCGAGAATATAGAGAAAGAAAACGCAGGCAAGCACATCATCGGAGCCGCATCTTATTCAATGGGCTCAATAACGCGGAGAATAATATCAATATCAGTTTCACCGAGACCAGTATTCGCGACATACCTGCCATTATCGAGAAACGACCTCAAGAAGACCCGTATTCATTTGCCTTATCATGGTATGTAAGACTATATTTTCTTTAGGCACTGTATTCTCGACACTAAGGGGGTTTAGCATGGAGGATATCGGCGCAAAACTGAAGGAGCTGAGGCAGAGCAGGAAACTCACTATCCGAAAGGTCTCCGAGGGGACGGGGTTTTCCATCTCTTTCCTGAGCAAGCTGGAGAACGGCAAGAGCAGCATCACCATAAAGAACCTCATCAAGCTGACGAACTTCTTCGGCGTGACCTTAGCGGACGTTTTCTCCGGGGAGACCGCGCGCAAGATCGCCTTTCGCAGGGAGGAGCGGAAGAGGGTGGACAGCCCCGAGTCGGTCACCCTCGAGCTGCTCGTGGACGAGTCGGGGGTCGAGATGGAGCCCCTCCTCGGCACCTTCAAGGCGCATGCCAGGTATAGAGATCCGATAGAGCACGGCGGCGAGGAGTTCGCCATGGTGATAAAGGGCGAGTTCCGCTTCGAGTTGGGCAGCTCCGCCCATCACCTCCGCGAGGGGGATTGCGTCTATTTCCAGGGGGCGCAGTCGCACAGCTGGGAGAACATCTCCGGGGAAGAGGGCAGGCTGCTCATGGTTATAACCCCGCCCAGCGTCTGACCTCCCGCACGCCCTGCCCACTGGAAAAACCGCTTCGCGTGCCCGGCTTGTTTATTATCCGCGCCAGAGGAAATGATTTACATAGAGGATCGCGGATTGTCCTTCCTTGCGGAAAGCCGGCCGTCGTGCGGCCCCGATCAGAAAGGGGATGAAATGGAGAGAGAGAATTCAAACACAGCGGGAGAGGAGGCCTTCAAGAGGCTGCGTATCTATAACGCCGTCATGGGGGTTTTTCACCTCGCGCAGGGGATCCTCATGCTGGTACTGAGCAACGCGACCTCGCTCCCCCTCACCACCAGCTACCTCAAGGGTGATCCCTTTGCGGGAGGCCAACTGCCCGCCCCCAGCACGGTGGCAAACCTGAGGTTGGGCCCCATGGTGGCGGCGTTCCTGCTCATGAGCGCTCTGGCCCATCTGCTGCTAGTGATGCCCGGTATCTTCGAGTGGTACGTCAGGAACCTCAAGAGGGGGATCAACCACGCGCGCTGGATAGAGTATTCCTTCAGCGCCTCGCTGATGATAGTGATCATCGCCATGCTCTCCGGCGTCTTTGACCTGAACGCCCTCATCCTCATCTTCTTCATGAACATGATGATGATCCTCTTCGGCTGGATCATGGAGCTGCACAACCAGACCACGGAGAGGACCAACTGGACCTCGTTCTATTTCGGCTGCCTGGCGGGGATAGTGCCATGGGTGGTCATCGCCCTTTATTTCTTCTCGGCGGTCGCCAGTCCGGAGGCGGGCGTTCCCACCTTCGTGTACTTCATCCTCCCCATCCTCTTCGTGTTCTTCAACAGCTTCGCCGTGAACATGGTCCTGCAGTACAAGAAGGTGGGGAAGTGGAGGGACTATCTCTTCGGCGAGAGGATATACATCCTCCTGAGCCTGCTCGCCAAGTCGGCGCTGGCGTGGCAGGTCTTCGGCGGCGCGCTGCGCGGCTCCTGAAAGGAGGCCGTTCAGCCGCGGGCCTCGGGGAAGGTGCGGCCTCCGGGGACCGGTGGCCTGCAGGCCCTCAAGACAGGCGGTTGATGAACTCGATGCAGCGGTCCACGATAAGCTGCTGGTCGTTGTCCAGGGTGGCCACGTGGTAGGAGTTCTCCAGCCACACCAGCTCCTTGTCGGTGGAGCTGACGTTCTCGAGGATGAACGGTCCGTTAGCCGTTGACACCACGTGGTCTTCCCGGGACGAGAAGATGAGGATGGGCGCGGTGATCCTGGCGATATCCGCCTTCGTCACCTTCATGAGCTGGTAGAGTTCGGCCGCGGCCGCCACCGGCACCTTGTCATAGCACGATTCCTCGGCGTCGGGGTTCTTTATGTCACTCCCCACCCCGGGGATGGTCTTGAGCACGTACTTGACCACCGGCGTAAGCGGCATCATGGGATTGAGCTTCGATACCGCCGCGTTGATGGGCATGAGGCCGGCCACCTCGTCCGCGTAGCGCTCTCCCAGGAAGCAGGTGATGGTCCCGCCCATGGAGAGGCCGGTGACGAACACCTTATCGCAGCGCTCAAGCAGCTCCTGCAGGGCTTTTTCCGCTTCCCCCGTCCATTCCCGCCACGTGCGCGTGCCCATGTCCTTCACCGTGGTGCCGTGCCCGGGCAGTCGCGGCCCCAGCACCGTGAAGCCCGCGGCCGCCAGCTTCTCCCCCAGGGGCAGCATGCTCTGCGTGCAGCCGGTGAAGCCGTGCACCACCAGCACCCCCGTCTTTCCGCCTTCGAACGAAAACGGTTCGGCATCAGGCCATACTTCCTCGGCCATCTTCCCCTCCTTTTTCCGGGCGGCGAATCATCGCCTCTACCTTTCGTGCACCCGATCCCACGGCCCCCGCCGGAGCCAGGCTCGCGGGGCCCGCTTCCCGGTGGCCTAATCCCCGGCCTCGCAGGCCATGTCCTCCCTCGCCCAGTCGAGGCTGCGTTCCACGGCACGTCTCCAGTCCCGGCGCATGATAGACACGCGCTCGCCGGCGGAGGAGTCCGGCATGGCCTCGCGGTCCAGCTTCCAGCGCTCCTCCACCTCCCGCATGCTCTCCCAGAAACCCGTGGCGAGGCCCGCCAGCAGCGCGGCTCCCAGCGAGGTGGTCTCGGAGATCACCGGGCGGCGCACGGGCACACCCAGGAGGTCGGCCTGGTATTGCAGGAGCATGTCCATGACGCTGGCACCCCCGTCCACGCGCAGCTCCTTGAGCGGGACCGATGCCTCGTCGCGCATGACCTCCACCACGTCGGCGGTCTGAAGGGCCATGGACTCGATGACGGCGCGGGCGATATGCGATCGGTTCGTCCCCCTGGTCATGCCGATGAGCAACGCGCGGGCCCCGGGGTCCCAGTGCGGCGCCCCCAGGCCCACGAAGGCGGGCACGAAGTATACGCCGTCGGTGTCATCCACCTGCGCGGCCAGCTCGTCGACCTCGGAGGCGTCATCGATGATGCGCAGCCCGTCGCGCAGCCAGTTGACGGCCGCCCCGGTGATGAAGATGGCGCCCTCCATGGCGTAGGTCACCCGGCCCCCCATGGACCAGGCCACCGTGGTGAGCAGCCCCTTCCTGGAGATACGGGGCTCCCCCCCTATGTTCATGAGCACGAAGCTCCCCGTGCCGTAGGTGTTCTTGGTCATGCCGGGATGAAAGCACGCCTGCCCGAAGAGAGCCGCCTGCTGGTCGCCGGCGACACCGGCGATGGGCGCGGTGATGCCCAGGAAGGACTCCGGGTCGGTCTCCCCGAACACGCCGCACGATTCCTTTACCTCGGGGAGCATGGACATGGGGATGGAACACATGGACGCGAGCTCGGGGTCCCAGGTGAGGTCGCGGATGTTGAAGAGCAGGGTGCGGCTGGCGTTGGAGACATCGGTGGCGTGGACGCGTCCCCCGGTGAGGCGGTAGATGAGCCAGGAATCCATGGTGCCGAAACACAGCTCTCCGGCTTCCGCGCGCCTCGCTATCTCCGGCTCGTTCTCCATGACCCAGGTCAGCTTGGTCCCGGAAAAATATGGGTCCAGCACCAGGCCGGTCTTCTCCCTCACCGTGTCCTCCAGGCCTTCCTCCACGCAGCGGCGGCAGATATCGGCGCTGCGCCGGCACTGCCAGACGATGGCGTTGCGCACCGGCTCCCCGCTCTCCCGGTCCCATATCACCGTGGTCTCGCGCTGGTTGGTGATCCCTACCGCCATGACGTCCGCCGCCCCGGCCCCGGCTTCCGCGAGGGCGCGGCGCGCCGCCTCCAGGGTGCGCTGCCATATCTCCTGGGCATCGTGCTCGACCCAACCCGGCTGGGGGTAATGCTGCTTGAATTCCAGGGATACGCTGGAGAGAGGCTGCTGGTCGCGGTCGAAGCACATGCACTTGGTCCCGGTCGTTCCCTCATCGATGGCGAGGATGATCATGTGACCTCCAGTGCTGCGTTCAGCCCTCATCAGGAAGGGCGCCTCCGGCGGACCCGTCTTCGTATGCCGCGGGCGTCGCTGTATCCTCGAAGTCCATGCTCGCCTGGGGGGCGGGCTCCCCGTCAGGCTCGACACGGCCTCCCGCCGCCGGCCTGCGGTCAACAAAACGGCGTTCGCGGCTCCTGGTATCCAGCCCCAGACGCTCCAGCAAGCCCGTGAGGCTGTGAAAGACGATGCGCGTGGGCGCTATCTCGACCTCCCTCTGCAGCAGTTCCTGCAGCTCCTTCTCCACGAAGTCCTTCGACATGCCCTCGGCGGGCGTGATGTGGAGATAGAGCTCGTCGAGGTCGTAAGGATCGTCGTTGTGTTTGCGTATCTCGAGCTGCCATTCGAGCACGTCCTTGTGCCCGGAGAGCAGGGGGTAGAAGGCGTTGAGGTCGACCAGGGTCCCCTTGAGCTTGGTCAGCTCGAACTCCTTGTAGTACGAGGAGCGGATGATATCCGTCCCCAGTCGCGGCAGGGAGCGGCCGCAATGCGGGCAGGGAGACATGTTCAGGCCGCCTTTCGCGATGTCCCCGGTGCGGAAACGCAGCAGGACGCTGCCCCTCCAGTCGAGGGCGGTGTAGACTATCTCGCCGCTCTCCCCGGGTTCCAGGCGGTATCCGCTGTCGGGGTCGATCACCTCGATGATCTCCATGTCGGGGAAGAGATGGTAACCCGATCCCTCGTCCTTGGACATGGCGGAAGCCCGGCATTCGCTCCAGGCCACCCTCCCCTCGGTGAAGCCGTAGGTGGAGGCCACGGCCGCCTTCTCCGCTCCCACCTTGGCCAGCAGTTCCTGGATCTTTCCCTTGAGCCCGACGGGCAGGCGGTCGCCGCCCATGATCAGGGTATGCAGGCTCGAGAAATCGCGCCCGTCGCATGCCGCGAGGCGCAGCAGGTGATAGGCATAACTCGGCGTCGCCGTGAGCACCGTGCCCTGGAGCCGCTCCAGCGCCTCCAGGATGCGGTGGGTGCCGAGGATACGGCCGCCTCCCGTATGCAGGGCGGGTACCCCCATCGCCTCGGTGGCGAAATAGGTCATCCAGAAGGCGAGGTGGGGAGAAAAGGGGAAGGCGTTGATGAGCAGGTCGTCGCGTTTCAGCTCCAGCAGCTCGAACAGCCTCCTTCCCGCCTCGCGCATGCGCCTGAGGTCGTAGCCCGTGTAGACGATGGGAGTAGGCAGGGCCGTGCGCCCGATGGTGAAGTGATAATGGACGGGGAGGAACTCGTCGTCGATGAGCCGGTCAAAGCCCTTCTTGCCGTGCGTGAGCCTCGAGTACGCCAGCTTGAGACGCCGGTATGCCCCGACCGACTCCCCGCGTTGCGGCGGCGGCTGCAACACCACCGAAAAAGGTATTGCGGGATCCTCGGGCAGGGGAGCGATGTCCGCCTTGGTGGTGAAGGGTATGGATGCGAGGTCCCGCGTCGTCCTGATCGCGTTCGGCTTGATGCGGTTGTAGTCGAAGAGCTCGTGATAGTAGGGGCTGTTGGGATAGACCATTTCGCGGATGTAACGGACCAGGTGCTGTTCCTGTGCAGCCAGGTACTGCTTGGCCGGCAGGTGGTCCCAGAGTGTCTTCGGCATATGCGCTCGTCCTCCCCCTATATCCAGGTGCTTTGCGAAGAAATGCAGGCTCGTCCCAAGCCTCGTTCCTGAATACCGATAGTATCATGAAAGCAAGGCTTTATGCAGCACGACCTGCATATGAACATGCGAACGATGCGGGGGGGCTCGAGGGAGGAACCTGCGCGGGAAACGAGGATACGGCCCGGGGAACGAACGCGGTCTCCATACCGGGCAACGCGGCGGGAAGGAAGCAGCAGGGCGCAAGGCAAGGGACGCGGTTTCCCGCGCCCCGCTTCAGATCACGCCTTCCCCCTCCAGGGAGGGGCTTCGGCTCTTCAGGTGGCCCCGAGGGGCCAGGGTCTGCAGCCCTCCGAACAATGAGCCACGCGCGGAAGCATGAAGCGTTTCATCTCGGCACCTCCTTCCTGCGCGGCATGACCCGGCATCAGCCGGGTATTCGCCGCAGTCATGTCCTCTTCAATATATGATGCCTGTTCGTTTTCTCGCGCATGGATCCGAGGGGAACGCAACGCTCCCTCAGTTGATCCGGTAGCATATCTCGCATTCGCCTACGACGCCGTTCTTACGCACTTCCCGCAGGCTCGCCTTCCGTCCGGAAACCCGCGATATGGAGAAGAGTCCCGTGGGCACTATGGGACACAGGGTCGTCTCGCCCTGAGCCCGCAGCAGCTCGTTGCCGTGGCAGATATGGCACCCGGTGACCCCGATGCTCAGGTCGTCTCCCTCGCCCTTTACCTCCACGTCCTCACAGAAGCGCAGCTCCTTCTCCAGGTACTCCTCCAGGGCCTGGTTGAACGCCTCGCCCTCCAGCCTGGTCCCGGTCCGGGCGCGGAATTCCTCCGCCCATACGGACCCGATCCTCGACTTGACCTTTTCCACTTCCTTGGCGTTTGCCTTCACCACGGCGCGGTGGTACTTCTTGAAGAACTCGCGATCCATCTCCTCCATCTACATCCTCCTCCGTATCGACTCAGACCATCTTCACAGCGCCCAGTTCGCAGGCGTGGGAGCAGTCGCCGCAGAGGCGGCACTTCTCCAGGTCTATCTCTATCCTGCATTTTCCTCCCGCGCCGTTTCCGCCCGCGATGACGCTGAAGGCTCCATGCTTGCACAGCCTGGCGGCCTTGCACTCCGTGCAGCGTTCCGCGATATCGCATTTTTCCCTATCTATCCAGGGCATTTTGCTCAGCATTTGTCATCTCCTCATATACCTATGGGGGTATATTAACCTGGGCGGATGCTTCGCGCGATGATCTTAGTCAGGGAGCGTGCTCGCCGCGACATCAGTGCTTGAAGGCAACCATGGGACGCGCGGGGTTTAATCGAGGACGAAATGTGGTAGATTAAATATACAAAGAAGCTGGAAATCAGCTCCCGAGAACAAGCGAGATTGCGGGGATCTCCGCGGCATATGCAGAGATAGGCTTTTCTCGGGAGCTGTCTTATTGGGGCGCCCGAGCCCGGAGGTGACTTTCTCACTATGCTTTTCTTCCAGTCCGGTGCCTCCAGGTAACGGTCTCACTCGCAAAGCCTCGCTGCGACCGACCTGGTAGTTCCCCGGGCTGGCGACGGTCAAGCAGACGGAAGGCTCACCTATGCCTTCAACTCACCTCTTTCAGGATGCCGATCAGGCCGACCCGCTGCCATCTGCCTGATCTTAGTGGGGTAGTGCGGATGAAGAGATCTCCTAAAGGGCGGTGCGCAGTATGTGGACCAGGTCTTCGAGCACCGAGTCGCGGGGATTGGAGGAGCGCAGACGGGTGTTCAGGAACGCGTCCGCGGCCAGGGTCTCCACGCTCGTTTCCGCCACCCCCGCCTCTTTCAGGGTCGAGGGGACGGGAAGGACGGAGACGAGCTGCTGCACGGCCCCGGCGGCCTCTTCCGCCGCGCGCGGGGCGGGAAGCCCAGACACGTTCTGGCCCATGGCCACGGCCAACTCGCGGTAGAGTTCCGGGCAGGTCTCGAGGTTGAACCGCATCACGTGGGGCAGGAGGATGGCGTTGGCTTTGCCGTGGGCAAGGCCGAAGCGCGAGCCGACGGCATGGGCAAGCGCGTGGGCCAGCCCGAGGCTGGCGGAGGTAAAGGCCATGCCCGCCATGAAGGAAGCCAGGGACATGCCTTGGCGCGCCTCCTTGTCCGAGCCGTCCGCGCAAGCCCGCTCCAGGTTCGCGAAGATGAGCTGCACGGCCTTGAGAGACAGCGCCCGCGTGGGCTCCCAGGCGCGGCGTGATACAAAGGACTCTACCGCATGGGTAAGGGCGTCCATGCCCGTCGCCGCCGTCAGCCCGGGGGGCATGGTATAGGTCAGTTCGGGGTCGATGAGGGCGAGCACGGGGTAGAGGTTCTGGCTGACGATGGACATCTTCATATGGCGCTTGCCTCCGGTCAACACGGCCGCCCAGGTCACCTCGCTGCCGGTCCCCGCCGTGGTGGGTACGCAGATGAGAGGCACGGAACGGCGTGGTATATGCCCCACGCCCTCCCACGAGGCTATCTCGCCCTCGTTGTTCATCCTGGCGGCCACGATCTTGGCGGCGTCCATGGGGCTGCCGCCCCCCAGCCCGATGACGAAATCGCACCCCTTTTCGCGAGCGAGCGCAACGCCCCTCTCCGCCGTCTCCACGCTGGGATCGGATTCCACCTCGGCGAAGTGAGAGACGGTTATGCCCCCGCCGCGCAATTCCTTGAGCAGGGTCTCGACGGCAGCGCAGCGCGAGGTGGGACCGCCGCCGGTGACCAGGAAGGCATGTTTTCCGAAGCTTTTCGCGAAGGCGCCTATATCAGCGAGGCATCCCTCTCCGAATACCACCTGAACCGGGAAGCGGTAAGTGTTCGTGGTCAAGGTCCTCCCCCTCAGCATTATTGTGGGATGTATCGACGGCGCACGGGCATAAGTTTAGCCGCCGGGAAGGGCGAGGGTCACAACCCCTCGAATATTCTATTGTCGATGATATATCGTGTCCCTGATCGGGCCGAATCGGGTGGACATAGTGGTTATAGCCTGTGACCTCGGTGACGCAAGTGACGTCTGGGGTCTTGTCGTCGTGCGCTAATACGGGGGAGGTGCAGACGGATTTGAACGAAAGAGACAAACCCACCACCTTCGATGCTTCCCTGCTGCTCGATGGCGAGGATAGGATCCTCGAGGGGAACAGGGATGCCGAGGTGTTTCTGGAGAAACCCCTGGAGGAAGTGCGGAAGGCTACCCTGCAAACGGCGAATCCGCAGCTGCATGCGGCCTTGAAGGAGCTTCTGGCCAAGACCCGGCGTGGCCGGGGCGTGGAGGACTACGCCATGGCCTACAAGGTCGGAAAGCGCCTCATGAGGTTGAACATCAACATGTCGCCTTACCCCCTCGAGGCCCTGGGCGCGACGGGCACGCTCGTGACCATCAGCAGCGTTGGCATGCGCCCCATGCCGGAGCGGCGCGCGCCGAAGGAGGAGGAGCTGCCCGCTCCCGAGGAAACCCTCGGCCTTCCCCAGCTCCTGGGGATAATGCCCGAGCCGGCCTTCATCCTCGATCTCGATGCCAATTTCACCTATGCCAACCCCGCGATGTGCGCCGTTCTCGGGCACGAGGAGGAGGAACTCGTGGGGCGTCCCCTCTCGTTCTTCATGCGCCGCGAGGACGCCAGGAAGGCCCTGGATACACTGGTGGAGGCGGCCCGCTCCGCGCCCTGGCGCGGCGAGCTCGAGTTCAACCGCAGCGATGGCGGCATCTCTTTCGTGGCCGTGACCATAGATGCTCTCAAGGCGGGGCGCGGAAAGGTGAAAAGGCTGCTGGGGATCGGCAGGGACTTCACCTCGGAGGCACGCATACGCAGGGAAAGGGAGGACGAACTGCAGAGGGTATGGAGCCTGCTCGAGAAGGTGGGGCTGGCGCTGGCCTGTTTTACCCCGGACTTCCGTATTACCCTCCTAAGCCAGTCGGCGGAGGAGGTCCTGGCGACATCAAGCGACCGTGCCATAGGGACGCCGCTTCCCGACCTCTTCCCGGACGAGAGCCGCAAGGAAGTGGCGTCCCTCCTGGAGAAGGCGGTTGCGGGGGATGAGATCAGGGATGTCGTGGTGCACGTGGGCAGGAAGAAGAAACGTCGCGCCTTCTTCATGAGCGTCAAGCCGGCCGTGGTGACGGGAGGCGCGGCGCGGGAATACATGGCCATCCTGAGAGAGGCTGCACACCAGCTCTCGGAGATGGAGGAGGCGGAAGCTCTGCTCAAGGTCTCCCGGAGAAAAGAGAAGATCATGGAGCTGGGGCTGCATACGGTGGGGTCCCGGGAATTCGTGGAGAGTTGCCTGCGTGACCTGCAGGAGGAGCTCGGGTGTGCCGCGGCGGCTCTCTTCACCATAGTGCGGAGCACGGCGTTATTGCGGGCGCAGATCGGACTCGAGGATGGGGAGGCGAAGGCGCTCGCCGACCTGAGGTTGAGACCGGGACATGCCAGGCTGTGCGGGATGCTGGTGAAGCTTCAGGTCGAGATCCATGGCGGCGTCCCCCGCAGGGGGTGGGACGAGGTCCACTCCCTGATCGAGAGGGCGGACGTCCTCCTTCCCATACTCCGCGAGAGGAGATGGCGCGGCATCACCGTGTTTCCCCTGCGGCGCGAGGGGCGGGCGATCGGCGCCATCGCCCTCGCGGACTGCGACCAGGTGAAAATGGAAATGGTAGAGGACATGGCCTTTACCGCCGTCGGTGAGGCCGTGGCGTCGGTCCTTGCCGCGCTGGAAGAGAGGGACGCGGGGTCCCACCCCGCTGGAGGGGAAGGAGGGCATCAGGCCGGCGCGTCAGCGGCGGCGGCGCTTGCGGCGGAGGAGGGTGGCGAGCCTTCGCCCCCGCAAAAGGCATCCGCGGAGGGCGATGCCGGCGGCGAGACCAACGACCCCGGGGGCGACATGGAGGGCGGGGCGGCCATCCCGACGGCGCCGATGAAGGAGAAAGAGCACGACTATTTCGAGATCGCCAAGGAGCTGAAGGGTGAAGAGTCGCCGCCGGACAATCTGGCCCTCTTCACGGAACCGGTCATCGAACGCTCCATGCCATCCCCCAAGGGCATCGACCTGGTGGCGCTGCTCAAGGATATCAAGGAATATTATGGCAGAGTGGAGAGGAAGAAAGAGATCTTCCTCGAGATAGAGGACGACCTCCCCAAGCTGCATACGGACAAGCGCATGCTGCGGGAGACGCTGCTGCAGCTCATCGATAACGCCCGCAAGTTCTCCCCCCCCGATGCCCCGGTCATCCTGGGGGCCGAGAGGTGGGGAGACGAGGTGCTGCTGCGCGTGGAGGACCAGGGTTCGGGAATCCCCGCGGAGGCCGTGCGGGAGATTTTGGGCTGGGGCCTGGGGGAAGAGGATTCCGGGGGCAGGGGCAAGGTGCCGCGCGGCGGGCTCTACCTCTGCCGCAAGTACGTGGCGGCCATGGGGGGCGATCTCTCCATCAAGGGCAAGCCGGGGGAGGGGACGACCGCTTTCGTGAGGCTGCGCGTGCTGCCCTTCATCGGGGAGATGCCGTGAGCTCCGCGGAAGATCTCGCGGTGAAGATACTGGGCGTAAGCGGGAGCCCGGTGCGTGGCGGCAACGTCGAAGCCCTGCTGGATAGAGCGCTGCACAGCCAGGATGGCGTGCCCGGCGTGACCCACGACATTATCACCCTCGCCACCGCCGGGATTGGGGACTGCATACACTGCAACTGGTGCCTGCGCAAGCAGGAGGGCGGGCGCAGGTGCTCGCAGGACGACGGCATGAGCGCCATCTACCCCCGCGTGGAGGAAGCGGACGTGCTTCTCTTCGCCACCCCGGTCTATTTCGGGCGGCTCTCCGGATACCTTGCCGCCTTCATCGACCGCCTGCGACCCTACGTGCACGGCAACGTCAGCGCGGGCATGCTGCGCAACAAGGTGGGCGGCTCCATCGCCGTGGCCTGGTTCCGCATGGCCGGCCTGGAGATGGCCCTCATCACCATGAACCAGTTCTTCTTCGCCGTGAACATGGTCATCGGCTCCTCGGAGATGGGCCTGCAGGGCGGCTCCGCCTTCTCCTCCCTGCATGGCGTGGGGGAGCGGGACGCTGACGACAGGCTGCTGGTGCTGCGGGATGAGCTGGGGATGGCCAGCGCCGCCGCCACCGTGGCCCGTGCGGTCGAGCTCGCCCGCATCATCAAGGCCGGCACCGCCAGCCTGGGATAGTCCGGCCCGGGTCCTCCGGGTATCGGCCCTCGTTCCGGATGCTTTGTAGGCCCGGGGCCTCCAGGTAACGGTCCCCCTCGCAAAGCCTCGCTGCGACCGAGGAGTTCCCCGGGCTGGCGTCGGTCAAGCAGACGGAAGGCTTCTTTATATCCCCGGTTCTCGGGCTAGCTGCAGATCTGACAAATATTTTCTTAAAAGGTGATACGCGGATACCTTCCTCCTCCTGCTGCCTGATTCAATGCCCTGTCCGTCTGCGCGCCCAACGCACTCTCCATAACCCGCCCGTCTGCGCACTCCCGTCCTCTCCCCAATCCGCCACACGGGCTCGGTTTTGCGTCCGAGCCGCAGGCGAGGAATGACAAGACCGAGCCTTGCCGACACATCAGAGCGGAGCGACGCGAAGCGCTGCGGGCCAGGATTTATCCTGGCCCCGACCCCCATTACCTCAAGCCCGGCGTAACGATACATAACCTGCCGGTCTGAGCACCCGGCGTTCGCTCAATCGCCCATCCGTCTGC
>JAQVFR010000044.1 GCA_028697145.1 Actinomycetota bacterium
GCGGAGGTCTATGCCGCCGCCCACAGCTTCTATTTCGCCGAGGGTTATACCGGCGCCGGCTTCCAGGAGTACCTGTGCCTGGGCAACCCGGACGATCTCCGGGACGCGGATGCCACCATCACCTATCTCTTCGAGGACGGCTCCGTGCAGCGGCGGTCCCTGGCCGTGCCCGCGGGCTACCGCTCCACCGTGGACGTGAACGGCGCCGTCGGCGCGGGAAGGAACGTCTCCGCCCTGGTGCAGTCGGACCTGCCCATCGCCGCCGAGCGCCCCATGTACTTCTCCTACGGCGCAAGCGCCTGGACGGGAGGGCACGACGCCGTGGGGGCCACTTCGCTTTCCAATAACTGGTACTTCGCCGAGGGCTACACCGGGCCCGGCTTCGAGGAATGGATCTGCGTGCTCAACCCCGGCGACGAAGACGCCGAGCTCACCTTCCGCTTCCAGACCGAGGAGCTGGGGGAGGTGATGAGGGACGGCGTCACCCTGGCAGCCCACTCCCGCGGCTCCTACCTGGTGAACGCCCTCCTGGGCCCGAACTACCAGACCTCCCTGTACCTCGTGTCGAGCCGGCTAGTGGTGGCGGAGCGCTCCATGTACTTCGACTACTCCGGCCGGGAGGCGCCCCGGCACTGGAACGGCGGCCACTGCGTGATGGGCGCGCCCGCCCTCTCGGACCGCTACTATTTCGCCGAGGGCAGCACGCGCGTGGGCTTCGACGAGTGGCTCACCATCCAGAACCCCGGCATCATGCCCATCGTCGTCACCGCCGTGTATCAACCCGCTCCCGGCCAGGGCGGGAACGTGGAGAAGACCTATACCCTCATGCCCCATACCAGGTTCACCGCCTTCGTCCCCGAGGAGGCGGGAGAGGGCAAGGACGTCTCCATACGCCTCACCGCCCCCGGGCCCTTCCTGGCCGAGCGCCCCATGTACTTCAGCTACACCGGCTTCGGGGCGCCAGGTTGGACGGGAGGGCACTGCGTCATCGGCTCCACCGGCACCGCGGGGGAGTGGTTCTTTGCCGAGGGTTACACCGGCGGGGGCTTCCAGGAGTGGCTGTGCCTGCAGAACCCGGGCGACGAGGTCGCCGCGGTGCAGATCGACTACTTCACCCAGGAGGAGGGGCACCTCGCGCCCCGGGTGGTCGACGTGCCCGCGCGCACCCGGCTGAACGTGAGGGTGAACGACAACGCCGGCCCCGGTTACCAGCTGTCCTGCCGCGTGCGGGTGCTCCTTGGCTCCGAGATCGTGGTGGAACGCCCCATGTACTTCAGCTACGGCCCCGGCTGGTCCGGCGGCCACGACGTGGTGGGCCTCCACCGCTAGCTGTACTTCAAGGGGGTCTTGTTTTTTGTTACCCCCGGGGGTATATGAAGCGGGTTTAGGTCCCGAGGTAAGGCGTTGCCATGTATCTTAGATGATGGGGGCTGACCCCAATGCCCCAGGCACCTTCACTGTCATTGCGAGGAGCCGCAGGCGACGAAGAAATCCCCTTCAGGAGCAACGTGCTGCGTACTATGGGGGATCGCTTCGCTTCGCTCGCGATGACAGTCCCAGGCACGAGGCGAGGCTTGACCCCATGTGCCTCACAGGCCGGGGACCACGTGGCCGCCGGGCCAATTTTCCCGGTAGAGGAAATACATGGGCCGCTCCGCCACGATGGCGCGGTCGCTCTTCACCACCACCGAGACGTCGCGCTCCGCCTCCACGATGGCGTGCACGGCCACGGTGATGCGGGAATGGGCGGGCACTATCACGCCCACGTCGCGCACCTCACCGCCGTCCAGCAGCAGGGACAGGGTGACGTTCGCGTCCACCTCGCCGGGGTTCTGCAGAGAGAGCCACTCCTGGAAACCTGTGCGCGTCGTCCCCTCGGCGAAGAACCATACGTTCTTGGGCGCCCTCACGCCCGCCGCCACGTGCCCTCCCGGCCAGGTGCCGCCGTAGAGGAAATACATGGGCCGCTCTACCAGCAGCAGGCTGTCCGACTCCACCACGGTGGACACGTCCCGCCCGGGCCCTACGGCGTCGTTCACCCGCAGCGTCTGGCGGCTGGTGGCGGGCACGAGCACGGGCTGCGGCACGGTCGAGCCGTCCTCCAGGATGAAGGTCAGGTTGGCCACGGCGTCCACGGTGTAGGGGTTCTGCAGGCAGATGTAGGTGTCGAAGCCGCTGCGCGTGCATCCCTCCGCGAAGTACCAGCTCTGGGCGAGGGAGGTGCTGCCCACCTCGCAGTGGCCCCCGGTCATGCCGCGGTAGTCGAAGTACATGGGCCTTTCCGCCACCACGGCGGTGTCGCTCTCCACCACCAGGGACACGTCCCGTTCCGGGCCCACGGCGGAGTTCACGTTCATCGTGGCCCGGCTGCGCGGGGCGATGTCCAGGGCGCCCGGCACAGTGGTGCCTCCCCCCAGCACATAGGTGATGTCCACATGCGCGGCCTCGTCCGAGGGGTTCTGCAGGGTGAGGTACTCGTCGAAGCCGGCCCGCGTGGTCCCCTCGGCGAAATACCACACGCGGCTGGTGTTGCGGGCTCCCATCACGCAGTGGCCCCCCGTCCAGCCATGGTAATCGAAGTACATGGGCCGCTCCGCCACGATGAAGCGGTCCGCCGCAACGCGGGCCGAGACGTCGTGCTCCGGCCCCACTGCGGCGTTGACGTTGACGGTCACGCGGGAGTGGGCGGGGACGGGCACGTCCTGGGGTATGTTCTCGCCCGTCTCCAGCATGTAGGTGATGGTCACGGCGGCCTCTTCCTCCCCGGCGTTCTGGAGGCACAGCCATTCCTCGAAGCCGTCCCTGGTGGTGCCCTCCGCGAAGAAATAGGTGGAGGCGGGGGGCGCGGGATCGGGCTGCTGGGTGGCGTAGAGCACCTCCTTGGCGGTGGCCGGGTCCGTGGGGGTGTAGAGCACGAAGTAGCGCTGGCCCCCGTCGGCGTAGAGCGCCGGGTCCACGCCGTCCAGGCCGCCGCTCGCGATGAGCTGTGGGGTGGCCCACACGCCGTTCACCGTCTCGGTAAAGTACTTGCGGAAGTCGTACCAGGCGCCGGCCACCGTGTCGTATTTCGCCGTCTCGAAGACCGCCTGCTGCTCGCCCGTGCCGCTTACGGTCGCGTACTCGTAGCCCGGCCAACTGGTGGGCTCGACGTGCAGGATGTCGGTGCTGCCGGGTATGGAGGAGACCACCAGGGTGCTGCCCCACGCGTCCCCGTCGTGATAGCGCGAGTACATGCGCCCGTAGATGGGGTCCCCGCCGCCGTTGAAGCCCTTCTCGAACCAGGAGGCCAGTACGTCTCCGTCGGGGAATGTGCTCAAGGTCAGGCCGTAGAGGTCGTAGGTGGTGCTCGGCCTGAGGAGCATGGGAGGGCCGAAGCCACCCGGGTCGCCCCCCGGGGCGTTGGTGGCATGGCCGATGTTTCTGTTCCACGCGGTTGTGCCGTCGGACATTAAGGTCGAGAAGAGCACGTGCGTGTTGCCGTCGCGGTCCATGGCCAGTATGACGTTGTCGAAATATCTCTGGTGGAAATAGGTAAGGATGGTCGCCGGGGCGGACATCCCCGCCCCCGTCTCACGTGTGTACCTGAGCTCCGCTCCCTGGGATTCCCAGTGGTCGACCGCCCACAAATAACTCACCACCATGTAGGCGAAATGCAGGTTCTGCAAGGAGTCGAGCTCTATGCTGAAGTACGAGCCGTCTTGCTGGGTGGCGACGCGGGTGATGTTGACCGGTGTCCGCCAGGCGCCGCCGGAATGGTAGATGAGGAAGGCGTCCTCGCGGGGAGGGTGGGTGGCGTCGATGGTGATGGTCCTGCGGAAGGTGAATACCGTGGCGAAGTCCGCGCCGTCCCTGTAAAAGACGAACAGGGGCAGCCAGCCCTCGTTGCCGGCGGCGCTCGTCATGTTCTGCGGCGCCGACCAGCCCGCGCCCGCGCCGGCGCCGCGCACGCAGCCGTAAACGTCGCTCTTGCCGGTGTAAAGGAACGGTGATACGGTGCGCACCCCGTAGACCACGGTCACCTCCCCCCCCAGCCCCGAGACGTCGATGGAGGGCCAGTACTCGGGCTGCAGCTGGCCGGGGTCCTCGTTGAAGTCCCAGGCCGTGAGCTGTACCGCGGGTTCCCATGCGTCCAGGTACCCCTCCACGAAGCCCTCCACGGCCCGGTAGGAGGAGGGGGTGGTCTCGTTGTTGCGCACCGCGGTATAGGCGCCGTACAGGCGGTTCCCCCGCACGGTGAAATTAACGGCCTGCAGGCCCCAACTGCCGCTGAAGTCAGTGAGGCGGCGGGGATCGCTCATGAGGCCGTCGGGGGATATGTAACGGTACCACAGGTTCTCCTGCTCGTGCTGGTAAGCGCTGGGGTCTGCCGGGGGGTGGGTGGAATCGCGTCCCCATATCCAGGCGGTGAAGACGATGTGCATGTAGCCACGGTCGTCCACCTCGTAGAAGACGGGGGTGGAACTGCACGGGCTCGATACGCTGGTGACGTTGCGGGGCACGTCCCACGCGCCCTCGGCGTAGGTGCAGAACATGATATCCTGCAGGTACTCATACCTTGTGCCGGGTGCGTCAGGCCCCTGGGAGATATCGGTGCGCGTGACCTTGCCGTAGATGAAATGCACCCTGCCGCTGCCGTCGAGGGCCGCCGAGTAGGAGCTCACCCCGTAGCGGATGTCGGGATCGGCCGCGGGGAGGTAGGGACGGGTGAGGGCCGCCCAGCCGCCGGTGCCCGCGGCGGTGAAATCTCCGTCCTCGGTGGTGGGGACGCTCCTGGCCTCGGCCGCGGGTTCGCTCTCACCCTCCGCGGTGGAAGAGCTCCCTTCGCCTTCTGCCCCACCGACTGTATTGTCCTGCGGCAGCAGCGACTGCGGCAGCAGCTCCGCGGGGACGCTCTGCACGATGTGCTCCAGGACGCCCTCCTGCTCTCCCCCCTCCGGCAGCGGCGCGTGCGCATTCGCGACCTCGGGGGAATAATAGGGGCGCGACAGCCCCAGCTCCTCCGCGATGCCGTTTCCGGAGGATGAGGCGGGCGAGCCGGGGACCGAAAGGCCAGGCCGGATGCCGTCCGGGGCGGCGGTTACAGCTACCGCGACACCGTCCGTGGTGCCGGTTACAGCTGCCGCGACACCGTCCGGGAGGCTGGTTGTAGCGTAGCCCGGGGTGTCGGCCCCCGCGGCCAGCGCGGCCAGGGGGCCGCGAGAAGCGCCGCCATCACCAAGAGCACGAACAGCCTGCGCAGGAAATGTTTACCGTGGCCGGAACGGGATATCGCCCTCATTCTCACTCTCCTTCCAGGCATTGGGGTCAAGCCTCGCGATCTGCCTGAGCATATTCCGAGGCTCTACCCTTAGGCTTGTTAAACGACCCCTGGGCTCGACGAAAGCTCATTCGCTTCTTCCCGCGCATTTTCAGATCGAATGGATCCCCCTGGGGAGGCATGCGCCCGGATGTGGAGAATGACTGCTCGCCCCGCTGTTGACCCTTGCGCATCCGCTACCTACATTTTATCACCAAGCCAGGCTCGGCGGTCTCAGGCATTGGGGTCAAGCCTCGCCTCGTGCCTGAGGCACGCCGCGATATACCTCGTCCGGGGGAAGGTCTCGCCTTCCAGCTCAAACTTGACCTGAAGTATTATTAAAGGGACGCCATCAACACGCACCATATAGCGGAAAAGGGCATCATATATAGTGATATAGAGGAAGCCATATTCTACGGAGATTGGGAGATAAAAAAGGGAAGGCGAGCTAGAGTAAGGGGCGTTGTAATACAAAGATACTATATTGTTGCCAAGTCGCCCCGTGGCGCAAAGTACAAGGTGGTCGTGGAACCGGTGGATAAAAGGGAGGGAGTATGGCGTTGCGTGACCGCATGGAAGGTGAGATAGACGATATCGAGAACATGTCCGAGGAGGATTTCGACCGAGAATTCGCCGTGGGCAGGAAGGTAAAGCTCAAGGTCGACCTCAAGGGCTCCATCCTGTCGATAAGGATGGACAGGAACATGTTCAAACGCCTGGAGGAACACGCAAGAAAGAAAGAGCTGGGCATCACTGTCGCCGCCAGGGAACTGATCGACGGGGGGCTGAAGCGGCACGAAGACGAATCGGATGCCCTGACCGATCTCCTGGAGGAAGCCGCCAGCAAGCTTCGCAACTGTCACCCTTGACGAAGTCCCACACCCCAACGCCTCAGGCACCTTCACTGTCATCGCGAGGCGGCGCAGCCGCCGTGGCGATCCCCTCGAGAAGAGACCCGGTATGCACCATAAGGGGATCGCTTCGCTTTGCTCGCGATGACAGCGCTCAGGCACCAGGCGAGGCTTGACCCCAATGCCTGGGCCTTAGAAGCGGCGGACGGCGGCCACTCCCGTGCGTGTCGGCATGCGCTGGGCCGGGACCACGACCACCCGGCCGCCCTTCTTCAGCACCAGCTCGGTGAGGTCGTCCAGGAGGTCGTCCACCTCCGGGTGTTCCAACTCATCAAGCCGTATCTTCCCGGTTTCCTCGTCCAGCCGGCCGGGGATGTGGCGGTCGGCCTCGATCAGCATGGTCGCCACCCCTCCGGCCAGGGCCGCCTTGGCTACGACCTTGAGGTCATCGCTGCCGAGGTCTTTGGCCCGCGCCTTTTCGAACTCAGCAACGAGGCTGTCAAGTCGCGCCTTGTACTGGGGCTCAAAGGCCTGCCAGGCCCGCTCGCGCAGCTCGTCGGCCGAGAGGGCGTCCGGGTTGACCTCGACTCCCACCTCCATCAGGAAGGGGTTGCCGCTTAATTTACGGAAGAGGGAGTGGTGCTCCGGCAGCGCGGCCAGCATCAGGGGCAGCCCCGACGGCCGCGAGTGGTGCTCCAGTACGGCCCGGTCGATTACCCGGAAGAAGCGCTCCGTATCCACGTCCACCTCGTCTTTCTTCGACCCGTGGCCGTGGTGCATGGCCGGACCATCGGCTCCGCCATAGGAGGCGACGGTGAGATGGGGCTCGGTATGTTCCTCGCCTATGGCGTCGGCGCGCGTGCGCGGCACCCCCGCGGCCAGCTCGACCTCGTCCAGGGCGTGGCGGTCGCCCTCGAAGAGCCTTATCTCCTTGCGGTTCAGGCAGAGGACCTGGTAGCGGTCGGCCGACTGAAAGATGCGCACAAGGGGCTTGATGTGGAAGCTGTTGGCCACCACGGCGATGTCGGGGACCGGCCGCTGCAGCTTGAGCACCCTGAAGAAGCCGCCGGCGCAGAAGACGGCCAGCCCGTCCAGGGTGTTGTTCCAGAAAGCGCTGTCGCCGGCCAGGGACTGGAAGGGCTCGAGGAGCGGCTTTGCCTCCCGCGCCGCAAGCTGCTTTTGCAGCGATTCCTCCAGCTTCTTCACCAGGTTGCGGAAAAGGATCGGGTCCTGCTGGTTCTCCGGGCGGTGCCGGTGGGTGCGCTGGTAGAGTGACAGGCAGGGAGGCTCGTAAGCGCCTAAAAGACCTGCTAAGTAGTCGTTTACGAGTGAATGTGCCATCCTTACCCCTCCTCCAGGGCGGAACCCCCGCGTCTTCTCAGGATTTCGCCGCAAACTCGATTCCTTGCTATTTCATTCTATCATTCCCCCGGCAGCCCCCTTGACTTCCGGTGGTGGGGTCGTGGTGGGGTGGTGGGGTCGTATCTTCGTTCTTTCGATTATCACCGAGGCAGGTTTTTTTATCATCGATTCACTATCACCGAAGATCGAAGATACGACCCCTTGCACCTCCAGGCACGAGGCGAGGCTTGACCCCAATGCCTGGGGCACGAGGCGAGGCTTGACCCCAAAGCCCGGGGTAAATATTCGCAGCACGGGTGTCACGCGCGCGGCGGGGAGGTGCCTGCTGCTGGCGGTGGTCCTGCTGCTGGCGGCGGCCATGATCATGGCCCGGGTGCCGGCGGCCCACGCCGCGGCGGTGTGGTCGCCCCCGGAGAACCTCTCCCCGGGGGAGATGTTCCCATTCCATGAATCTCCGCAGATCGCTGTCGATTCCGGCGGCAGCTCCCACGTGGTCTGGGTGGCGAATAGCGGGAGTGGTGAGATCTACTACTCCACAAATGCCGGCGGGGCATGGTCCGAACCGCTAAACCTCTCTGCCAATTCCGACGAAAACTGGAACCCCCAGATAGCCGTGGGCCCGGACGACCACCCCCACGCGGCCTGGGAGGGGTACGACGGTTCGGAATGGCAGATATTCTACTCCACCGACCCCGGCACGGGATGGGAGGCGCCGGTACTCATCTCTACCACATCAAACTACAGCTACAACCCTAAGATAGCGCTGGACTCAGGCGACAATCCCCACGCGGTCTGGACCGGGTACGATCAGGGCGATTCCGCCTCCAACGTCTTCTATGCCGCGAACCCCGGAACGGGCTGGGAAGTGCCCTTGATCTTATCCACGGTGCCCATAATAGAGGATGGTTCCGTCTTTAACGAAGACCCCCAGATAGCTGTGGGGCCGGACGGTAGACCACACGCGGTGTGGGGGGGGAATGACGGCTTGGGAGAGCAGGTATTCTACTCCACCGACCCCGGCACGGGCTGGGAGGCGCCGGCGCTCATTTCCACATCCATCTCATCTGCTGTTTTGGCGCCCCAGACAGGGCGGGAAACAGAAGACCCCCAGATAGCGCTGGACTCAGGAGGTTACGCCCACGTGGTCTGGGGGGGAGATGATGCGAAAGGCATAGACCGCATCTGGTACTCCACGGATGCCGAATACACCGTGACCGTCGCGGTGGAGGGCGGGGGCGGCAGCGCCACGCCCGTCACCCAGCAGGTGGCCCACGGCGGCACCGTCACCATCGACATCACCCCCGAGGACGGCTACCGCATCGGGGGCATAAGCGACACCGGCGCCCCGGCGCCGGTGGCCGACCCCTACGTCATCACCGACGTGCGGCAGGACCACGACGTGGTGGTGACCTTCATCCCGATCCTGGCCGACTGGTACCTGGCCGAGGGCTGCACCGGGGAGGGATTCGAGACCTGGGTGCTGGTGCAGAACCCCAACGGCTCCACCGCCAGCGTGGACCTCACCCTCATGACCGAGAGCGGGCCCCTGAGGCCGCCGCAGCTGCAGGGTGTGTCCGTGCCCTCCGGCTCCCGCGTCTCCTTCAACCTCGGGGACTACGTCACAACCTACGACGTCAGCGCCATGGTCACCTCGCAGGGCGGGGACGTCATCTGCGAGCGCGCCATGTACGGAGGTGACGGCGCCTGGGGCACCTGCTCCATCGGGGCCACCGCCCCCGCGCCGGTGTGGTACCTGGCCGAGGGCTGCACCGAGGGCGGCATGGAGACATGGGTGCTGGTGCAGAACCCCGGCGACGCCCCCGTGCTCGTCGACCTCACCTACATGACCCCGACCGGGGCCGTGCCCGGGCCGCAGGACTTCGCTGTCCCGGCTCGCACCCGCGTCTCCTTCCCCGTGGCCGAGCACGTCATCGACTACCAAGTCTCCACCATGGTCACCTCGCAGGGCGGGGACGTCATCTGCGAGCGCGCCATGTATGGGGGAGGCCGCACCTGGGCCCACGTCTCCATCGGACACGCCCCGCAATAAGGCGAGAGAAGAACGAGAGAACGCAGAAAAGAACGCGAACGAGAGAACGCAAGCGGGCCCCGGGAAACCGGGGCTCGTTTCTCTTTCTCCCTATATCCACATGCTCCAGGCATTGCAGTGTCATTGCGAGGAGCCGCAGGCGACGAAGCAATCCCCTTGAGGAGCAATGTGGTACGTACTATAGGGGATCGCTTCGCTCCGCTCGCTATGACAGCGAGAGGCGCTCGCGATGACAGTCCCAGGCACGAGGCGAGGCTTGACCCCAATGCCTGGGGCACGAGGCGAGGCTTGACCCCGATGCCTGCGAGGCGAGGCTTGACCCCAATGCCTGGGGCACGAGGCGAGGCTTGACCCCAATGCCTGAGGCTCCGTGCATGGAGTTTACTTGAGGTATAGAAAAGGGCGGGCGTACAATGGGGTATCGGCACCAACGGATGGTTACAGGGGAGCAACATCAATCCACAAGGGGAGGGGTATCGCATGGCCATGACCTACCAGGAGTTTCCAGGCGTCGAATGGGTAGAGGGCGCGGGCGACTACATCAAGGTGGACGCGGAAAAGTGCAGCGGCTGCGCCAACTGCGTGCGCGTGTGCCTGGCACAGTGCTTCAAAATCGCGGGCAAGAAAGCGGTGGTGGACAACCTCGATCGCTGTATGGAGTGCGGGGCCTGCTGGTACGTATGCGCCCCCGACGCCATCCGGTTCTCCTGGCCACCGGGGGGCACGGGGTTCCGCACGCTGTGGGGATGATGATAATGATACGGGGCCTGATCATTTATCTCCGCTTATCGCCGAAGCAGGTTTATTGCCATCGTTTCTTTTTGACCGAAAAGCGAAGATACAACCCCACGTCCAGCGGGAAGGGGTAAGGGCCATGGCTACCACGCCCAAGACAGACTACGACGTCATCGTGGTGGGGGCCGGCTTCGGGGGCCCGGTGGCCGCCAGGAAGTGCGCGCGGGCCGGACTGGATACCCTCATGCTGGAGCGCTCCGACGTCCCGGGGGAGAAGGTGGTGTCGGGCCTGGTCATCCCCATCTACGGCTTCCTCTACGGCCCGGAGTTCATCCGCAAGGGCAACCCCCCCATCGAGCGCCCCATCTGCTCGGTGGTGAACCGCCTGGTCAAGGGCGGGCGCATCGTGAAGACCGACCGCTCCCTGCGGATGCCCAGGCCCTTCACCCTGGGATACGCCGCCTACTGCAAGCCCTTCTGCACCTGGCTGGCCGACCGCGCCACCAAGGCCGGGGCCGAGCTGCGCACCAGAACCGCCGCGGTGGACGTCATCATGGAGGATGGCGAGGTTGTCGGCGTGGTCACCGACCGCGGCGAGGAGCTGCGCGCCCGGGTGGTCATCGACGCCGGCGGCACCCAGAACCCCCTGGCCATAAAAGCGGGCATACGCCGCAAGTACCCGCCCGAGGCCATAGAGCTGTACATGCTCTGGGACTACGAGATGCCCAAGCGGGACGTGGACGAGGTCTTCGGCCACAGCATGGAGTTCTTCCACGCCTACCCCGAGGAGGGGATAGGCGCCCCCCTGGGCTACGGCTCCACCTTCTACATCTTCACCTACCGCGACAGCATCCACCCCGGCCTGGGGCAGTTCCTGGTCACCGAGGGGGAGATACCCAACCTGGCCAAGCTGATCCCCCAGTACCAGGAGAACTTCACCGCCCGGGTGGAGCGCTGGAAGCGGGACATCGCCCCGCGGACGAGACTGCGCGCGGTGATGTGGGACGTCTGCCCCATCTACGCGGGGCTCATCCCCAGCGCGAGAGAGATGCCCATCTACACAGGCGGCATGATCGTAACCGGCGACGCGGCGGGCTTCGAGGCCTCGGCCTTCGGGGACGGCGTCCCCAACGCGTGGTTCAGCGCCGAGATAGCGGGGGAGACCGCCGTGGAGGCGGTGAGGGCCGGGGACGCCTCGGCGTCCTTCCTCGCCAGGTACGAGGAGCGGGTGCGCGCCCACCCCTTCATCATCAAAACTATCTCCGACAGGAGGAGATGGGACATGCGCGAGTTGCTCGCCGGACGGGACGAGGCGGAGTTCGCGCGCAAGGTGAGGGATCACTGGGGCATCGGCGCCTTCAGGTACGGCAACATGGGCGGGCCCGTGCTCAAGGCCTCCGCGAAGGCACTGAGGGAAAGCCCCCTGGTGGCGCTGGAATGGATCGAGATGTTCCGCCGCTACTTCGACAACTGGGAGCGAAACCGCTTCGACCCGCTCTCAGGCACGAGGCGAGGCTTGACCCCCGTGCCTCAGGCACGAGGCGAGGCTTGACCCCAATGCCTGACCCCCGTGCTTACGCGGGGCTTATGCTCCAGGTCGTAGTCCCGGATTCTATCGGGACGGTTACCACGCATTCTCCGGAGCGGGCATCGGCTATGTCGAATTCCAGATCATATGCGTAGGTCTCCGCAAAGGCGTTGCTGTAGGGACCGGCGGTTATGGTGCCGTTTGAGGTCACGGTCACGGTAAGATAGACCCGGCCATCAAGGCAGTATCCCTCGACCAGCAAGATGTTGGTGCCCGAACAACTGTACCCGGGCCCTTCACCATACAGGGTCAACTCGCCTTCCCCGCTCACCCCGCACTCGGCGGCAGGTAAATCACCCTCCGGGTCCTCCGGGGGAATGTTTGGATCAATGGTCGGAGATATGGTAATGACGGCAGTGCCGGAGTCCTCCCAGGCGAACTCCTCGAAGACCACCTGGGAGGCAATAGCGCAGGTAAAGGCCTCCGGCTCGTCAGGGCATCCTCCCGTGCCCCTGGCAGCGCCCTCGCCGAAGACCACCTCTAGCTCGTGGTCTTCGGTTACCTCTCCGATAACGTAAGGATTGGCGATCTCCACGCTGTTTCCGTTGTAGGTGATGGAGGCGATATGGTAACCTTCATCCGGTTTGATATCTATGGAGGCGGATTCCCCTGGTGGAACATCCTGGGTTTCCGGGTCCACCGTGCCGTTTCCGCCTTTCACCGAGGCCTTTACGGTAAAGGCGGACGACCCATCCTTGTCATCCCCACAACCGGCCATGAGGCCGAGAATGAGGACCAGGCAGGATGTAAGAACGACCATGAGCATCCCCGGAAACCTGTTCCAACGCATCTTCTTCCCCTTGTCTAAGATTCCTGCAGTTATGAACCGACGGCTGATTCCGGGGATAATCCGTTAACCCGGGAAGAATCCTCAAGTTTCCCGTAACAGCGCCCTACGTCAATATTCTGAACGCTATCTCCCCGAAGCAACTCCCGATGCCGACATTTTACCATTTCCGGTGATGAACTGAATCATAGATGGGATATTGTGATTCGTTATGGCGCGGCAGGAGTCTCAGGCCCATTCCCGGGCTTGATACCAGGCGGTTGCCGGCGGAAGGCCAGAATATCGAGTATGTTAGAATGGATGTTGACAGCCAGAATGGACGTTGACAGTTTGACAGGTAATCAGAAATAAACCTTCGGTTAGCGGGAATCGGTGGCGGCGTTTTCGAAACTCCCCGGCGGTTTAGGAACAAAGTCATCTATCGCTGCACACCATCCCCCTCACAGAGTTCTGGATTCTTGTCTTTGACCCCCAGGCAGAAAGCCTAATGTGCACACGCGCATGGGGCGGCCAGCAGCGCCCACCAAAGAAGGAGGTAATGAAGATCATACGTTTATCAAGACAGAAGCGGATGGGTTACCTATTCTTGGCAGTGACGATCGTCGCTGCCTTTCTGATGCTTCCGGCCGTGGCCGCGCCAGCGCCGGACGATGGTAATGTATACCAAGCCGATGATCCCGCTATCTTCAACGCATCCTCGGTGGATGAGTTTGGATTCGTTGGCATACTGCGCGGTATGGCCGCTCTCGACGGTCAGACCGCGTGGGCCGTGGGCGGTGCCGAGTACTGGGGGGCGGCCTGGTGGATAGTGGGCACCACGGACGGCGGCAGGAACTGGACGTTCCAGGGACGCGGACCTGACGGGTATCTGCAGGACGTTACCGCGCCCGGCTCCGGCGCGGCCTGGGCGGGCGGCCTCTTTGGCGCCCTTGTGAAAACCGCTGACGGCGGCAGGAACTGGGAGCAGGAGAGCCTGGCCGGATTCGGCATGGTGAACGGCATCGAGGCCGTAGACCAGGCGACGATATGGGCGGCCGGTTTTCGCCAGGTTTCCGGCGGCTATGAAGGCGTGATAGCGCGCACCGACGATGCAGGTGTTACCTGGCAGGAACAGAAGGCGGTCGGAGTGCAGCTGCAGGATATCGCGGCGGTCGACGCACAGACGGCCTGGGCGGTCGGCAACGGGATCGTACTGGCAACCACCGACGGCGGCTCGAACTGGACCGAGCAGGACATCGCTACCTCCTCGAGGATAAACGCGGTCTCCGCGGTCGACGCACAGACGGCCTGGGCAGCGGATGCCTCCTATCAGATCTTCCGCACCGTCGACGGCGGCGAGAACTGGGACCTGGTTCAATCAGGCCCCGAGGCGTCGGGCACAAGCGGCTCGGGCGCCTATGCGGCGGGGGATTACTCCGCGCAGCAGGAAGGCCCGCCGCAAGGCTTCATATCCATATCCGCCGCCGATGCGGAAAACGCGTGGGCCACCGGACCGGCGGGGCTTATCGTGAACACCAAGGACGGCGGCGCGACATGGGAGAACCAGGTCAGCGGCACCACACAGTGGCTGTACGACGTGGATGCCGTCGATGCGCAGACCGCCTGGGCGGTCGGAGACAACATGATCCTGCGCACCGGGGACGGCGGCGCGACGTGGACGAGGCAGGGGATATCGAGGCCTCCCGCCGATACCTGGTACCTGGCGGAGGGATCCACCGGTGGCACCTTCGAGACCTGGGTGCTGGTGCAGAACCCGGGGAATACGGACGCTAAGGTGACCCTCACCTTCCATACCCCCGGCGGCGAGCAGCCCGGCCCCCAGGCGGTGTTGCCTGCGAGGACGCGCCAGACCTTCAACCTCGGGGCTATCATCCCCGATGAATACAGCGTCTCCACCACGGTGAGCGCCGACGTGCCGGTGGTGGCCGAGCGCGCCATGTACTGGGACAACCGCACCGGCGGTCACGATTCCCTGGGCGTCAACGTACCCTCCGATACCTGGTACCTGGCGGAGGGTTCCACAGGCGGCACCTTCGAGACCTGGGTGCTGGTGCAGAACCCGGGGAATACGGACGCTAAGGTGACCCTCACCTTCCAGACCCCCGGAGGCGAGCAGCCAGGCCCCCAGGCGGTGTTGCCCCCCGGGACGCGCCAGACCTTCAACCTTGGGAGCATCCTTCCCGGGGTAGACAGTATCTCCACCACGGTGAGCGCCGACGTGCCGGTGGTGGCC
>JAQVFR010000021.1 GCA_028697145.1 Actinomycetota bacterium
CAACAGTCGCCATTACCTCAGACAAGCGTGTCGAAAGCCAAGGGTGTCACGTTTTGCACGAACGCGACAAAACCCCAGTTGCCAACAGGCAACATACCGCGGTATGCAAAAAACAAGACCTGACCCCGCAAATAGCATTCGGTTCTCAAGGGTTTGATGATAGGCTGTCGAAATAGAATGAAGCCATGAGGAAGAAGGAGGGAAAGGCCGGGATGAGAGCGGATCCTGCGTGCGTTCGCGCAGCTGTACCGGGACGCGTGAGCGCGGCGGCGCGGGGCATTGCAGCCCTGGTCCTGTTGTGCATGTGCACATCGGCACTGGTCCTTGTTGCGGCATCGAAGGACAAAGCAGTGGGCGGCGGGCTCTCGGGCTGGAAGTTCTGCGTGGACGCCGGCCACGGTGGCACGGAGCCGGGGGCGGTCGGCCCCACCGGCTTGCTGGAGAAGGACGTAAACCTGCTGGTGGCATACTCCCTAAAGGGCCTCCTTGAATCACAGGGCGCCGAGGTGCTGATGACCCGCAGCGACGACTCCACCGTGAGCATCACCCAGAGGTGGCAGATGGCCAACGCCTGGGGGGCAGACCGCTTCATCAGCATCCACCACAACGCCATGTTGAATCAACCTGGAGTAAATGGGACCGAAACATGGGTGCATTATTATGCAAGCCAGGAATCGCTCGAACTCGCCAACGCCGTGCAGGCGGAGCTGGTTGGTGAATTCGGCCTCCCAAACAGAGGTGTGCAGAGGACGAACCCAGATCCAAGGTATGATTTTGGTGTTTTAAGAAACACTTATATGCCGGCAATACTCACGGAGGCGTCGTTTATCTCAAATCCCGAGGAGGAGCAGAGGCTGCGGGATCCGGCTTACTTAGAGCGCGAGGCCATGGCCATCATGCGCGGCATCCACATGCCCTCCAGCGTCAGCTTCGTCCTGCCCCAGAGCAACCGCGTGTCCTGGGGGCCGGTTGACGTGGAGCTGCAGATGCTGGGCGAGGCCGACGTCAGCCGCGTGGACCTGACCATGAACGGTAACATGGTCGAGAGCGCATACGCGGGGCCCTTCTCCTTCGAACTGGACACCACCGGCTTCGAGGACGGCACCTATACCCTGGAGGCGGTGGCGTACTACGAGAGCGGCAGCAGCGCCTCCGTTTCGCGGGACCTCATCGTGGCCAACGCGGCCAGGCAATGGTATTTCGCCGAGGGGACGACCCGCGAGGGCTTCGAGGAGTGGCTCACCGTCCTCAACCCCAACGTGGAGCCGGTGGAGTTTACCGTGACCTATTCCTTCCCGGGGAGCGAGGTGCGGAAACGCACGTACCATGTCGCCGAGGAGAGCCGTCTCTCCATCGAGGTCGCCAACGAAGCGGGGAAAGACAAGGACGTCAGCGTGAGCGTGGAATCGCCGCTCCCTATCGTGGTCGAGCGCCCGATGTATTTCCTCTACGGCGAGAGATGGGCCGGCGGCCACGTCTCCGGCGGCGTCAACCAGCCCTTGACCAACTGGCTCTTCGCCGAGGGCTTCACCGGCGAGGGATTCGAGGAATGGCTGTGCCTGCTCAACCCCGGGGACCAGCCCGCCAACGTGAAGATAGAGTACCTGTCGCAGGGGGGGCTGCTGGAGCAGGAGGAGAGGACAGTGCAGCCGTCGCGGCGGGATACGATTTTCGTCAACGAGGTGGTAGGGCCGGACGAGGAGATATCGCTGCGGGTGACCTCCGACCAGCCCATCGTGGCGGAGCGCCCCATCTATTTTCTCTACCACGACCGCTGGGAGGGAGGTCATGTCTCGGCCGGGGCTAACCATCCCTCCGACAGGTGGTTTTTCGCCGAGGGCTACACCGGCCCGGGTTTCGAGGAATGGCTGTGCTTGTTCAACCCCAACCCCGAGCCCAACCTCATTACCATAACATACCAGACGCTGGAGGGCGCGAACACAACGGACCAGGAGCTTGTACCCCCTCTGTCCCGGCGGACGGTGGACGTCAACCTGCGCGCGGGCAGGAACCTGCAGGTCTCCATCGTGGCTGTCGGGGAGAAGCCCTTCGTGGCGGAACGGCCCGTCTATCACGATTACCACGACTGGTGCGTGGGGGGCGACGTGGGCGAGGGGGTGAGCAGGCCCTCGCGGCACTGGTACTTCGCCGAGGGCTACACAGGCCCCGGATTCGAGGACTGGCTGTGCCTGCAGAATCCCGGGGACCAGCCGGTGGAGGCGGAGATGCGCTTTCACCTGGAGAGCGGGGAAGTGCTGTGGGAGGACGTCTACCTCAACCCGCGCAGCCGTACCACCTTCTATGCCAATGCCATGACGCCCTACCAGGAGGGCATGGCCTTCTCGATACATGCCAGCGGCGACATCGTCGTGGAGAGGCCCATCTATTTCAGCTATCGCGGCAAATGGACGGGAGGGCACGTCTCCACCGGCTATGCTCCCGGAGAGGACCGTTGAGCGGGGCCGTCCTGGTGGGGGTCGTCTCCGATACCCATCTCTACCGCAAACACGTTCCCGCGGAGGTGCTGCGTGCGCTGCAGGGGACGGAGCTCATCCTCCACGCCGGAGACATCCTGGAGATGGCGGTGCTGGAGGAGCTCGAGGGCATCGCCCCGGTGGTCGCCGTGGCGGGCAATATGGACCTCAGCGACGTCACCAGCATCCTGCCGGTGAAAAGGGTGGTGGAGGTGGCGGGACGGCGCATCGGCCTCATACACGGCTCGGGCCCCCCGCACGGGATCATCGCCCGCCTGCGCAGGGAGTTCGACGAGGTCGACGCGATCGTCTTCGGGCATACCCACCAGCCTTACCGCGGCGACGAGGACGGCATATATTTTTTCAATCCAGGCAGCCCCACGGACAAGATGTACGCGCCTTACAGGTCGGTGGGGCTCCTTGAGGTCGCGGAACCGATCGAGGGCAGGGTGGTGGTGCTGGGCTGATCGAGCGAGGGCGGGCGGGAGCGGCGGGGGGTTGCCGCAAAGCTCGCAGGAGAACGTAAGTTAGGGATAGAATACACATGGGAGACGGTATTTCAGATACAGATAAAGGAGGTTACGATGAAGGGGTTGACCAGCAAGATCCTCATAGCGCTGGGCATAGTCCTCATACTGGGCGCCATTTTGTGGTGGGCCATAGCGGTGAACGCCCTCGTGAAACTGCCTGACGATATCGACTCCGAAAGCGCCTACGACGGCGAGATCACCTACTACCTTGACCCGGGGACGCAGGAACCGCTGCCGGCCGGGGAGGAAATAACCATGCCCATGAAGGTGGACCGCACCGTCAAGTCCCTGAAGGACGAGTACGATTCCTCCCGGGCGGTCATAGAGGAAAAGGTGGTGGTCGAGGTGGCCGGCATGCAGAATCCGCCCGGCGGCACCACGTCTGTTTACGTCCTCGACCGCAAGAGCTCGGAGAACGTAGATGACGACAGGGCGTTCGACTTCGAAGAGGGCAACAAGGTGAACCGCCAGGGCAGCTATTACCCCCTGTTCCCCTTCGATACCTCCAGCGACGATACCTACCCGGTCTGGAAGCCCGAGATCATCGAGGCCAAAGATGCGGAGTTCGTGGAGGAGAAAGAACTGGAGGGCATCACGGTATATAATTTCAGCGGTGGCGGCACCATCGACGAGAGAAAAGCGGTCTCCCCGGCTTACGTCAAAATGCTGGGCGTGCCGGAGGAAGTGAGCTTCGATCAGCTCAAGCCCCAACTGGCGGCCATGGGGGTGGACGCCGACGCGCTCATCGCCACCGCCTCCCAGGTGATCGGGGCGAGGTCACCCGAGGACCTGCAGGCCTTGAACGCGGCCCTGCAGAAGAGCATCCCGGTGAAATATTACTGGGCCGCCGAGCTCGAGGTTTCCGTGGAGCCGAAGACCGGGTCCCCGGTGAACTCGTATAAGGACGTCGAGGCCCTTTACATGGAGCTGGACACCTCCGGACTGTTGGAGGTCTTCACCATCCTCTCCAAGTATTCCGACGTGCTGGGGCCGGAGCTGACCCAGCTGGCAGGGCTGCAGGACCAGATGGGGGAGATGGAGCCCACCAAGGTGTTCGAGTACAGCATCGTACAGACCGAGGATTCGGTCAAGGCGGCTGTCGAGGAAGCCAAGGACGGCGCCGGGAGGATAAACCTGGTCAAGGTATACATCCCCTGGGCGCTGCTGATCGTGGGCGCCCTCATCCTCATCATAGGGCTGCTGGCGGGGGGCGGCCAGGCTCCCGTGCAGCTGGAGGAATAGAGCGCGGCGACTCGAGCGCGTGGCTTGAAGGGGGGGCTCCGGAGCCCCCCCTTTATTACCGCATATACGACGACCGGGCGGCGGCAGGGCCAGTGCGCGGGCGCTGCGGAGGATCATTGCCCGCGCCGTGCGCACGGGGCATAATTCATGGAGAGGAGAGAAGTTTTGGCGCCGCGAGCGGGAGAAGAGCTCCACTGCCCCATGTGCAACGGGATAATGGTGCAGGAGGGCGGCAAGGATTCGTACACGTGCACGCGCTGCAGGTCCGAGGCCCGCTTCCGCGGAGAGGAACTGCTGGCCATGAAGATACCCGGCTACGAGCTGAGGATCGAAGAGCTGCGGAGGCGCCACGCGGAGATCCTTTCCCTCATAGAGGCGGAGAGTGGCAGGGGCGGCGAGCGGGATATACGTACCCTGCGTTCGCTGCACGAGGAAAGGCAGCGGGTGCTGTCGGAGTTCTCGTTCATGGGATATTTCCGCCAGTTCGTGGAGAGATGGGGGGAACGGTGATGAGCGCCGCTTCGTCTCATTTCCGGAGGGCGGAGGACAAACCGGGAGGCGGAAGGATAGGATGACCAGGAAGAGACTGAACAACTGGGGCAAATTCAAGTCCATGCTCCTGCCCCGCAGCGGCCTGGTGCGCTGGGCGCTGATCGTCATGGGTTTCGTAGTGGCGTTCTTCATCCTTGCGTCCTCGGTGATCGTTTACGCGGATTCCCGCCACCGCGGCGAGATGTTCCCCAACACCACGGTGCTGGGGGTCGACATAACGGGTATGACCAGGGAGGAGGCCGCTGAAGCTATCACCGAGCAGGCCGTCAAGCCCCTGATGATGCCGTTCATCCTCACTTTCCGGGGCGTGCAGTGGTCCCTCAACCCCGCGGAGCTGGGCCTGCAGGTCGACGTCGAGGCACTGGTGGAACAGGCTTACGACGAGGGCTGGGGGAATTCGGTCTTCGAGCGCGCCTTCCGGCGCGCCTTCGACCTCCCCAGGAACATCGAGATAGGCCTGGAATGCTTCATGAACAACGAGGCCGTCATGCAGCGCCTCGACGCCATAGCGGCCGAGATAAACCAGGAGGTCAGGAACGCATCGCTCTCGTTCGATTTTCAGACCGGGGAGCTCGACTTCCATCCCTCGCAGGATGGGCTGTGGATGGACGTCGAGGCCACGCTGCAGGCCCTGCAGGCGTCCCTGTGCTCGGACGACCGAAGCCTGGAGCCGGTGGTGGCGGTGACGCCGCCGAGCCTGTCCAGCGATGACGTCAAGACCGTGCTCGTGGTGGATATCATGGGCAACACGCTGAAGTGGTACAACCAGGACACCCTGGTCAACACCTACTACGTGGCCACCGGAGAGCCCAAGTACCCCACGCCGCTGGGCAAGTTCTATATCACCCGCAAGGACGAGAACCCGGTCTGGATCAATCCCAACGTGGAATGGTCCAAGGACATGCCGCCGCGCATCGAGCCCGGGCCCGGCAATCCACTGGGAGTGCGCGCGCTTGTGACCAGCGCCGCTGGCGGGACGGTGCTCATCCACGGCACGGCTAACCTCACGCCGGGGTTGTACTCGCACGGGTGCATCCGCATGGCCAACTGGGCTGTTCTCGAGCTGTTCGACAACGTTAACGTGGGCACACCCGTGTTCATCTGGACCTCGCGGCCGGTGCCGCCTCCGCCTCCCGAAGAGGGAGAGCCAGTCGGCCCCGAGGATCCCGGCCTGGGGAACGGCGGTAGCGAGCCCGCGCCCGTCGATAACGGCACCTAGGCGACGCCGGGCGGCGGCCACGGGGCCGGGTACCAGGACCGCTTGATACCTGCGGGAAAGGCTGCATTCAGCGCCCGTATCCGCTGCGCGGAGGCCGATCTCTCCATCCCACCGCCGGGCTGCGCCCGCGCCCGCGCGTGGTTTCGCTCCCAGCGGGAAGAATATACTGATGCAGTTCGCGGCGATGCGAAAGGAGAAGCGCAATGAGGGTAGCGGTCATCGGAGCCGGGGCCATGGGGGCCCTGGTTGCCATGCTGTTGTGCGACGCCGGCGAGGATGTGGTCGTCTACGACGCCGACGAGGAGAAGGCCGCCGCCATAGGGAGGAGCGGGATTACCGTCCGCGGGGACATCGGCGGCGGCGCGATGCCGGAGGTCGGCCGCAAGGGGGAGGCGGGGAGGCCTTTCGACGCCGTGGTCGTGGCGGTGAGTGCCGTGGAGTCCGGCAACGCCCTGCGGCCCCTCAGCCCCTTCGTCCACCGCGACACCAGCTACATATCCCTGCAGGAGGGGGCCGCCGTATCCGCCCTCACCGGGCTGGTCGGCGAGGAGCGCGCTTTCGCCGCCCTGGCCCGCGTCTCCGCGCGCGAGGTCGGCCACGGGGAGATCGAGGTGGAGGAATTCCGTTCCCTGTCGCTGGCGGCATGCGTTCCCGGAAGGGAAGAGGCGCTGGCGGAGTTGGAGCATGCCCTGCAGAGCGCCCTCCCGGGCAAGGCCGCCGTGAGCGGGGATCTCGAGGGAGAGATATGGCGCCGGCTCGAGGCGGCGGCGGCGGTGAGCGGGCTGTGCGCCGTGGCGGGGATGGCGCCGGCGGAGGCGCGGGAACTGCGGGGACTCGACGCACTATGCGGGGAGGCGGCCCTGGAATGCAAGCGCGCGGCCGCCCCGTCGGGAAGCGGAGACCAGGCCCAGCCCACGCCCTGGGAGGATGCCGTGTGGAGCCGGGTGAAGCCCCCCATGCTGATCGACGTCGAGGCCGGCAGGAAAACGGAGATAGACCATATGAGCGGGCACATCGTCACGCATGCGCGTGCCAGGGGGATCGCGGTGCCCGTGCACGGCGCCATCCTCACCCTGGTCAGGGAGATGGAATCGGGCCGTCACCGTCCGGGCGAGGGCGCCGTCAAGGAGTTGAAGCGCCGCGTAGACGAGGAGAAGGGCATGTCGCTCCTCTAGCGCCGCGTGAGCCGGTCACGCAGGTCGCGGCGCGAGGGCTTGCCGAGAAAGGTATGGGGCAGCTCGTCGAGGAAGGTCACGTGGTGAGGGCACTTGTAATAGACAAGTGAACCGCGGGCGAAATCCATCAACTCCCTTTCCGTCACCTCCATGCCCTCGTTGAGCACCACGAAGGCGTGCACGACCTCGCCCCGGATGGGGTCGGGCTCGCCGACGACGGCCGACTCCGCCACGGCGGGATGCCTCGCGAGGACCTCCTCGACCTCCGAGGGATAGAGGTTGAAACCTCCGGATATTATCAGGTCCTTCTTACGCTCGACGATGAAGAGGTAGCCGTCCTCGTCGAGGTAGCCGATGTCCCCGGTATGCAGCCAGCCCGCCCGCAGAGCCCTCTCGGTCTGCTCCGGGTCATCCAGATAACCCTTCATCACCGAGAGGCCGCGCACCGTTATCTCACCAGGGCTTCCGGGGGGGAGCTCGCGCTCGAACTCATCCCTTATCCTGACCTCTATACCGTCGAGTGGAGGCCCGACCGAGCCCGGCTTGAAGGGGAGGTGAGGGCTCTGGCAGCTCACCACCGGCGCGGCTTCGGTGAGACCGTATCCCTCGTAGAGGTTGACCCCGAACTTGTCGCGGAAGGCCTTCAGCACCTCATCCGGCAGGGGAGCCGCCCCGCTCTGCAGCCTCTTCCAGCTCCTCACGTTGTACTGGGGAGCGCGCGGGTGATTGAGGAGCTGTATGAACATGGCCGGCACGCCGGCGATGGAGCGCACGTGAAAGCGCTCGGTGTATGCGAAGACCTCCGCCGGGCTGAACCAGCGCATGAGGATGGAGCTCAAGCCGCAGACCGCCGGGAGCAGGGCGGTGGTCAGGCCGTAGGAATGGGACAGGGGCAGGGAAGACAGCGCCACCTCGTCCCTGGTTATGCGCGTGGTGTACGCGAGAGCGCGCACGTTGCTCCCCAGGTTGCCGTGGGTGAGCAGGACGCCCTTGGGGCGACCGGTGGTCCCGGCCGTGTACAGCAGGGCGGCCACGTCGTCGTCGCTCAAGTCCGGGCTGGTCGCGAGCTCGTCGCTCTGCTCGGCGCAGATCTCCTCCAGATCGATGGTCCCCGGTTCGGGACTCCCGCCCGCCATGATGACGCGGCCCCTCTCGAACATTTCCGGGCAGGCCAGCCGCACCTTGGAGAGCAGGTTCGGGGTGGTGACGAGATATGCGGCCCGCGAGTGCCCCGCGATCCAGGAAAGCTCCTCCGCGCTGAGCAGAAACATGGTGGGGCAGAATATGATGCCCGTTTTGGCGCAGGCGGCGAGGAGATGCATCGCGTCAGGGCAGTTCTCCATGTGGGCCAGGAGGATGTCCCCGGGCTGCAATCCCAGCGCGAGCAGCGCGTTACCGAGGCGGCATCCCCTCCTGAAGGCATCGAGGTTCGTGTACGTCCTCTCCTCGAAGAAAAGCAGTTCGTACTCAGGGTATATGCGTATGGAGTCATCCATGATGCTCGTGAGCCTGGTCACTTCGCACCCCCATGCCCGCAGGATCGCGTATCACCGATCTTATTCTACCAGATGACCGCGGACGGTTTCTCCCGCAGCGCGTTTGCGACGGCCGCGCCATTTGCCCGCTGCCGCGAAGGATAGTAACCTACGAAGGACGAAAGTTTTATAAAATTCGGAGCCTGGTGGGAACAACAAGTCCTCGGGAGGGATGTATCGGTGTCTTTCTTCGCCCGACTGTGCCGTGACCATGCCCGGGCCGTCGTGCTCGTATGCGTGCTGCTGACCATACCGGTGGCGGTGGGAATGACCTTCCTCGAGGTCAAGGCTGGCCAGAAGGACCTCATCCCCACCAAATACGAGACCGCGCGCACCCTGGAGGAGGTGGACCGGCTTTTCGGCGGTACCACCAACGAGTACCTCATGGTGGAGAGCGACGCCCTCCTCACCTACCCCATGATCAAGAAGTTCATGCTGCTCGAGGGGGAGATGGTTGAAGCCCTGGGCGAGGATGACTACGTCTATATGCAGCATTATCTGAGCGCCTTCGGTCCCAACATGCTTGACCAGGCGAGGCAGAGGGCCATGGAGGACTACGGCATAAACGAGGAGGAAGCGCAGCTCATCCTCGCCGACGTGCCTACCCTGTTCAAACTGGGCGAGGGCATGATGCAGGAGGACCCGTTCAACCCCGGTGTGGTCAAGCCCTTCGAGCAGATAATCGAGGAAGGTGTTGATTTCTTTCTCGCGAACCCCGTCGGCTACAAGTGGACGGTGGAGAAAAAGGGCGCGGGCCTGTTCTCCGAGGATGGCCGCTACGCCAAGATCCTCATCAAGGTCGATCCCGCCCTTGACTCGTCGCAGCGCAAAGCATACGCCACACGGGTCGAGGAGTTCTTCCGCTCCTACTTCGAGGGCGGAGAGGCCCCGGCGACGGTCTACATCACCGGAGACCCCTCCATCGACAAGGACCTGGAGGACTATGTGGTATCCAGCACCGTGATCATGGCGTTCATCGCCCTGGCCATGCTCATGCTCCTGCTCTTCCTCACCTTCCAGAGGTTCACCGACGTGCTGCTGCCGCTGGCGGTCATCGTCCTCACCGCCGCCTGGATCTACGGCCTCATGGGCTGGTTTCGCCTGCCCTTCACCCTTGTCTCGGTGATCATCGGCCCCCTTGTCCTCGGGATCACCCTCGGCAACCTGGTGTACATGATGGGGCGGTTCTACGAGGAGTTCGGGATGAGCAGGGAGCCCCGCCAGGCGGCGCACAAGGCCGTGCTCACCGTGGGGGTGGCCATATTCCTCGCCTGCATAACAACCTTCTTCGGCTTTGCATCCTTCGGTTTCTCCGACTTCGACGTGCTGCAGGAATTCGGCTACATGGCGGCCGCGGGCATCGGGATCTGCTTTATCTTCAGCGTCACCTTCCTGCCCGCCATGATGATCCGGCGCGAGGAAAGGAGGATGCGCAAGGGCACCAGCAGGACGCCACGCGGGGTTAAGATATTCTCCGTGGACGCCCGATCGCGCATCGACCGCTTCCTGGGCAGGATCGCGGACATCTCCCAGGGGAGCCCGGTGGCGGTGGTAGTGGTCTACGGCTTCGTCTTGCTCATCTGCGTCATGGGCGCCTTCCGGCTCACCACCACCCCCGACCTGAGGAAGCTCGCACCCCAGGACATACCTTCCCTGCAGGCCCAGTACAAGCAGGAGGAGATCTTCGGGGGCATACAGCAGGACCTGGTATTGCTCACCGGAGACGTGCTCGAGCCCGAGGTCATGGAAGCCATGTACGCTTTCCAGGAGGAGATAGCGCAGGCGCCCTACTTCGGCGAGAACACCACCTCGAGCATCGGCGAGCTCATCAGCGATTACCGCGTGCAGTTCGGAAAGGCCGCACCGGGGGGTGATTTCGCGTCCACGCTTCCCGCGACCAGGGCGGAGGCCGAAGAGGACCTGGCGTCCAGCAGGCCGATCATGGGCTCCCAGGAAGGAAAGCTCATCTCCGAGGACCACCAGGCCGCCCTGGTCACCGTGTTCAGCGAGGGTGCCAGCAGCAACTCGGAGATGATGGAAAAGGACCGCATCCTGAGCGAGGCGGCCGACACCGCCTTCGGCGGACTGGACATCGAATACAGGATAGCGGGGATCACGCCGCTCACCGCGGACATGCTGGGCAACCTGGTTCCCACCCAGATCAAGACGTCAATACTGGCCCTGTGCCTCTCGGGGCTGTTCCTCATCCTCGTCTTCCGCTCCCTCACTTATGGCCTGGCCACCCTGAGCGTGCTGGTGGCCGGGATAACGGTGGAGCTGGGCTTCATCTCGCTCATGGGCTGGACTCTGGACATGCTCACCGTGCTCATCGTCTCCCTCATCATCGGCATGGGCATCGATTACGGTATCCATATCACCCACCGTTTCCTGGAGGAACATAAGCCGGGCGAGGTGAGCGTGGCGGAGGCCTTGAACATCTGCGTCACCAGGGTGGGCAAACCCCTCGTCGCCAGCTCGATATGCACGTCCGGGGCCTTCCTGGTCATAGCCTTCTCGAAGATGCAGCCTATCCGCCGCTTCGGGCTGATAACCGCCCTCTCGCTGGCGGTATCCCTGCTGGCCAGCCTGCTGGTGCTGCCCTCCATCATCACCCTTATCGCGCGGCGCCGCCAGCGCGTGGAGGAGAGGGCCGCGGCAGAGGCGGGGGAGTTGAAGCCGGTCGAGGCCAAAAACGCCTGATCAGTCACGAAGGATCAGACGATAGTCGTTGCGTTCCATCGCGACCCTCCTATAATCCCATCAGGCGGGCGAAGGCCTGGCCCATGATTATCTCCGTCTCCTCGGGCGTAAAGGAGACCTCGGGGCACGAGCCGAGGTCGGGCTCGGTGATGGCCTTGGCCCAGGTCTCCAGCGGGCACAGCACGTTGAGATAAGGACCGTCCGTGCCGAAGAGAACGCGCCAGGGTCCCACGTGGTCTATGACCGTGCGCAGCATGCGGTAGAAGTCCTGGGGATGGCTGTTGAAGGCTATCTGCCACCCGGAGAAATCGAAATAGATGTTGGTCTTCACGCTGGCCACGAGGAGGGCCTCCTGCCACAGCTCGTGGGCCACGTGGGCCATGATGATCGGCACGTCCGGGAAGTCGGCCGCCACGTCGTCAACATAGATAGGCTGGGTGAAACGGAACTTCATGGGGGCGGGCTGGCTGCCGGTATGAAACAGGATCGGTATATCGTATTCCCGGCACTTCTCGTAGAAAGGATAGGCCACGGGATCGTAGGGGTAGTAGCCGGAGGTGGGATGGAGCTTCAGCCCCCTCATGCCCCATTCCTCCACGGCGCGCATGAACAACTCCAGGCCGCCGGGGCGCCGGGGGTCGATGGTGAAGAAGGGTATGAGCCGGTCCGGGAAGCGCTGCGCCGCCTCCGCGATAAGGCGGTTCTGCTCGTCGATGGAGACGGCCGGCTCACCGGCGGCCAGGCCGGTGTCCTGGGGGAATATGCAGCTCCTGTCCACGCCCGCGGCATCCATGCTCGCCACCAGCTTCTCGCCGGTGGTGTCCGCAAGGGCGGGCAGCAGGCTGTCTATCAAGGCGCCCGCGTCGGCGCGTTCGCCCGTCTGCTTCCCCATCATTGCCGTGACCATGTTCGCCTGCCCGAGGAAGAAACTGCGGTCGTGCCAGCCTTCCCCCACGAGATGCACGTGGCTGTCGATGATCATGCCGTAACACCCTTTCACTCATCTGGACGCATAAGCCGTTATGGCCAGTATATTCAAATCCACTGCGGGCAGGAAGAGCTTCTCCGTCCACGGGCTGCCCGGTCCTCCCCCGGAGGATGGAGGGAACCGCCATGTTCCAACATGTCCATGGCAGGGTATTATGAAATTAGGTTCAAGGCAGGCCCGAAAGGCATCGATAGGTTTATGGAGAAAGGCGGATCGCCGGGCGATGACCGCGGCGCAGGCAAGGCGCGGGCACGCTACTGCGGGCGGTCCACCGGGAGGAAATGAGGCCAGAGAGAGGAGAAGTCGGCGATGCTCGGTTTGTACTACGACGGAGGGCTCGAGTTGCGCAGGGACCTGCCGGTGCCCGAACCGGGGCCTGGCGAGGCATTGATCAAGGTCATGGCCGCGGGTATCTGCAATACCGACAAGGAGATCGCCAGGGGCTACATGGACTTCAAGGGGATACCCGGCCACGAGTTCGTGGGGGTCGTGACCGCGGCGGACGACCCCGACCTGGTAGGCAAGAGGGTGGTGGGGGAGATCAACTGCCCGTGCGGGATCTGTTACCTTTGCCTGGGTGGAAAGGAAAACCACTGTCGCGAGCGCAATACCCTCGGTATAAGCGGACGCGACGGGGCGTTTGCGGAGTATATGACCCTTCCCGTCTCCAATCTGCACGTGGTCCCCGACACCATGCCCTTGTACTCCGCCGTATTCGTGGAGCCCCTGGCGGCGTGTTTCCGCATCACCGAGCAGGTGCACATAAGTCCCAGCCATAGGGTGGCTGTGCTCGGCGCCGGCAAGCTGGGCCTGATGGCGGCGCAGGTAATACGGTTGAACGGCTGCGCCGTGCTGGCGGTCGGACGCCATGCCCACAAGCTCAAGATCCTCGACCGCCTGGGGATAAAGACGGTCATGGAGAAGGACCTCGATATCAGGGAGCGTTTCGACGTGGTCATAGAGTCGAGCGGCAGCCCGGACGGATTCAATCTCGCGCGCTCCCTGGTCGAACCGGGCGGGACCATCGTGCAGAAAAGCACGTTCGTGGAGCCGTTGAGCGTGGATATCTCCTCCCTGGTGGTGGACGAGATCAGGGTCGTCGGGTCGCGCTGCGGGCCTTTCGAGCCGGCCATACGCGCCTTGATGCGGGGGCTGGTTCACGTGCAGGAACTCATCGACCGCAGGTTTCCCCTGGAGATGGGGATGCAGGCCTTCGAATACGCCATGCGCGACGAGGCCTTGAAGGTCATCCTGGAGATGAAGACGTATCCTGCCGAGGGGCTCAGGCAGCCCGGTGAACTCGCGGAGGACTCGATTATCTAGCACGTCTGCCTGCGGCTGCGCGGACGAAGGGAGCGAATAATGGCGTTCGAGGATTTCCTGGCTGTGGCGCGGGGCGAGGACGAGGCCGAGCTGCTTCTCACCGGGGCCAGGATCGTGGACGTGTTCGAGGGGGTCGTGGAGGAGGGCTCGGTCGCGATAAGCGGCGGCAGGATCGCCGGATTCGGCGAGCGCCCGGCGAAACGCAAGGTTGACCTGGCGGGCGCCTACCTCTGCCCGGGTTTCATCGACGGCCACGTGCATATAGAATCCTCCATGGTCAGCTTGCCGGAATACGCGCGCGCAGTGGTCCCGTCCGGCACGACCGCGGTGGTGACCGACTACCACGAGATCGCCAACGTCCTGGGCATAGAGGGCATCCGGTACATGATGAGCCTGGGTGAGGGGCTTCCCCTGGAGGTGTTCGTGATGCTCCCCTCGTGCGTCCCGGCCACGCCGGTGGAGACCGCCGGAGCGGTACTGGAGGCGGAGGACCTCATCCCGCTGCTGCGCGAGGAGAGCGTTATAGGGCTGGGGGAGGTCATGAACTTCCCCGGGGTGATAAACGGCGACCCCTCCGTAATGGCCAAGATCGCCGCCTGCGAGGGGCTCCCCGTCGACGGCCATGCGCCGGGCCTCACGGGGAGGGGGCTGGACGCCTATATCGCTGCCGGCGTGGAGTCGGACCACGAGTGCGTGACTGCCGACGAGGCGGCGGAAAAACTGGCCAAGGGCATGTTCATATATATCAGGGAGGGCTCAACGGCCAGGAACATGGAGGCGCTCCTTCCCATCGTCGCCCCCGCGAGCGCGGGGCGCTGCATCTTCGTCGACGACGACCGCCAGCCCAAGGACCTGTTGGACGAGGGTCACATGGACTCCATCCTGCGCAAGGCGGTCCGGCTCGGGCTGGACCCCATAACCGCCGTGCGCATGGTCACCCTGAACACGGCGCGCCGCTTCGGCCTGCGCCGGAGGGGCGGTATAGTGCCCGGGTGGCGGGCGGACCTGGCGGTGCTCGAGGACCTCGAGGACTTCAGGGTGCTCCAGGTGTACGCGGGCGGAGAGTTGGTGGCGTCGGGCGGAAGGCTGGAGATGGATTTGCGCCCGGGAGGGCCTGCGCCCGCGGCGATGAGGATAGCGTGGGAGAAGATCGCGGGGATAGAGATGCGGGCGGAAGGGAAAGAAATGCTGGTCATCGGGGTCGTGCCGGAACAGATCGTCACCAGGAAGCTGGTCGAGAAGGCCACGGTGAAAAGTGGCCTGGCGGTCTGCGACCCCTCCCGCGACCTGCTCAAGATCTGCGTGTTCGAGAGGCATAGCGGCACCGGCAACGTCGGCGTGGGATTTATCCGTGGATTCGGGCTGCGCGAGGGGGCGATCGCCTCCACAGTGGCGCACGACTCGCATAACCTGGTGGTGGTGGGAGCTTCGGACCGGGACGTCATCGCCGCCGCCCGGGCGGTGGAGGAGATGGGCGGGGGTCAGGTGGTGGTGAGCGGGGGAGGGGTGCTGGCGGAGTTGCCGTTGGACGTGGCGGGCCTGATGTCCTCCCTACCCCTGCAGGAGGTGAGGGACCGCGTGCAGCAGCTCCAGGAGGCGGCGCGGCGGCTGGGCTGCCCGCTCGGCGACCCCTTCATGGCCCTGTCCTTCATGGCCTTGCCGGTGATCCCGGAGCTGAAGATGACCGACCGGGGACTGTTCGATACCGGCACGTTCTCCCACGTCCCCCCGTTCGTCTAGTTGTGCGGAGCCGGGTGCGGCTGACGCTGAGCCAGCCGCGTAGGTAGTTCAGGAGGGCGGCCGTCGCGATGATCGCGGCCGCCGTGCGAGCGACCTTGCGGCTGTCGGAGAGGAAGCGCTGCAGGCCCTCCAGCCAGTCGCGCAACCCGGCCGCGGAATGCTCCATGTCTTCTCCCATATGCGCGAGGGTCCCGAACTGGTAACGCGCCGTTTTCACCACGTCCAGAGCATCCCCGATGAACGGGAGATCATCGTCGCGATGGGCTTGGGGAAACACCATATCCTCAGGCTATCACAAATATCATGCCTTGGCGGAGGGTCTCGCCCTCCCCGGGGCCAGCGGGAGCGGCCGCGACAGGGCTTGTACAAACGGCGTGCTCTTTCGTGATATACTTTTAGCGCCGTTGGCGCAGTCGGCATGTGCTTAACGGGAAAACCCAGGATATCAGGCTTTTCAGCCAAATACGACAGGTTGTCGGACTATCAGGAGGTCATCATGGAGATCAAGAACGTTTTCGTGGTCGGGTCAGGATTGATGGGCGGCGGCATCGCCCAGGTGTCCGCCGTCGCCGGCTATAAGGTCAAGATGCATGACGTCAAGGAGGAGTTCACGGCCAAGGGACTGGAGGCGATCAAGGGGTCCCTGGGCAAGTTCCTCTCCAAGGAAAAGATGTCGCAGGAGCAGCACGACGCCGCCCTGGCCAACCTCTCCACCACCACCGACCTGGCGGACGCTTCGGACGCGGACCTGGTGGTGGAGGCGGTCTTCGAGAACCTGGACGTCAAGAAAGAAGTGTTCGGCAAGCTCGACGAGGTATGTCCGCCCCACACCATCCTGGCCTCCAACACCTCGGCCATACCCATCTCGTCCATAGCCGCAGCCACCAAGCGCCCGGACAAGGTGGTGGGCACCCACTTCTTCAGCCCGGTTCCCCTCATGCGCCTGTGCGAGATCATCCGCGGGCTGCAGACCTCGGACGAGACCATGACCGCCGCGGAGACCTGGGCGAAGTCGGTGGGAAAGGAGACGGTCAGGGTGCTCAAGGACCACGCCGGTTTCATCTGCAACCGGCTCTATCTCGCCATGGGGGTCGAGGCGGCCAAGATGCTGGAGGCGGGAGTGGCATCCCCCGAGGACATCGATAAGGCCATGCGCCTCGGGTTCAACTTTCCCATGGGTCCCCTGGAGCTGGCGGACATGACCGGCATCGACGTCCTCTCCAATGCCTGCATCGCCATCTACAACGACACCGGAGACCCCAAGTACAATCCGGCACCGTTGATGAAGCGCATGGTTGCCGCGGGGCTGCTGGGCAGGAAGACGGGAAAGGGCTACTACGATTATCCCGGCGGCAAACAGGAGAGCTACTGGAAGCTGTAGGCCCCGCGCGGTGTTAAAGGCAGGCAACGTATGGTCGAAGACAGCGAGACGGTCTTCTTCGAGAAAAGTAACATGGCGGGCTGGATATACCTGTCCCGCCCCGGGCGCATGAACGCGCTCTCCGCGCAATCCGTGCGCGACATATGGAAACAACTGGCAAGAGCCGAGGCAGACCCGGAGGTGCGGGCGCTGGTTTTCACGGGGAGGGGCGAGGCCTTCTGCGCGGGCATGGATATGGCCGGCCTCGAGAGCGCCAATCCTATGAACGCCCGCCGCCGCTCCCGCGAGATCCAGATGCTGACCTGCCGCATAGCCGAGCTTCCCCTGCCGACGGTGGCGGCGGTGAACGGGGTCGCCATGGGAGCGGGCCTGGAGATCTGCCTGGCCTGCGACCTGGTGCTGGCCTCGCGCGCGGCGCGCTTCGCCTTTCCCGAAGCAAGGCTGGGGATGATACCCTGCGGCGGAGGCACCCAGAGGCTGGCGCGGCTGATCGGCCTGCGGCGGGCGCGCGACATGATCTTCACCGGCAGGATAGTGGACGCGGAGCAGGCGGCGAAGTGGGGGCTGGCGAACGAGGTCGTGGAGGCGGATGAGCTCACCGGCGCGGTGGAGGCGCTCGTCGGCAAGCTGGCCATGGGCGGAAGGGTGGCCCTTTATCAGGCTAAACGCTGCCTCAGCCACGCGCTGGACGTAGAGCTGGGCCGGGGCCTGGAATTCGAGGCCGAGTGCTTCACCACCTGCTTCTCGAGCGGAGAACCGGCGGCGGCGTTGAAGCGTTTTGCGGAACGCGAGGCGGAGCCGCCCCAGCCAGAGGGCGGGGAGAAAGCGTTCCCGGCGGAGGCGCGGGAGGCGGCAACCGGGCAGGAGCCGGGGGAGCAGGCGCAAGACCGGGAGGAGAAGGCGCAGGCGGAAGAAGAGGTCCCGGAGCCGGACGACGCGGAGGACGATATTTTCGAATGAAGGCCGGAGGGGATCGGTGCCCGCCGCTCGCGGCGAGGAACCGCCTCAAACGGCATGGCACATGGAGAAGCTTCCCTGGGAGGGGACATCATAGACGAGGAGGCTGTATGGAGTTCAAGTACCTGGTCGTGGAGACGGACGAGGAGGGGATCGCCGTCCTTCGCCTCAACCGCCCCGAAGCCAAGAATGCCCTGAACCTCGAGCTCATCGCGGAGCTGGGCGATGCCGCAGATATGCTGGCCAGGGACGATAAGGTGAGGGCGGTCATCGTCAACGGCGGAGAAGGGGATTTCGCCGCCGGGGGCGACATCAAGGAGATGTCGGGAAAATACGCCCCGGACATGCTCACCGCCTACGGCGCGGACCTCTCCGGCTTCGAGAAGATCGAACGCATCCCCAAGCCGGTCATCGCCGCGGTAAACGGGTACGCCCTTGGAGGCGGCACCGAGCTCGCCCTGGTCTGCGACATGATCGTGGCCTCGGAGACGGCCGTCTTCGGCATGCCCGAGATCACCCTGGGCATCATCCCCGGGGCGGGAGGAACGCAGCGGTTGCCCCGGCTGGTGGGCCCGAACCGCGCCAAGGAGTTCATCTTCACCGGCGGCTTCTATGATGCCCGGGCCTGCAGCGAGATGGGCCTGGTGAACAAGGTAGTTCCGGTTGAAGACCTCATGGACGAGGCGAAAAAACTCGCCCGCAAGTGCATACGCAACGGGGCGGTCGCCCTCGCATGCGCCAAGGCATGCGTGAACGACGGGCTCAACACCGACCTCTATTCCGGCCTGTCCCTCGAGCGCAAGTGTTTCTCCCTGCTCTTTTCCACCGAGGACCAGAAGGAGGGCATGGCGGCTTTCAAGGAGAAGCGCAAGGCCGACTTCAGGGGCAGATGATCGTGCGCATCGCGAGGTCGGCGGCGTCATCCGTTGCGGTGATCCCGATGAGGCGGCAGGGAGGTATGAGCCAGTGATATCTTTCGAGTTGAGCGAAGAACAGAAGGCCATCCAGAAAGTGGCCCGTGAGTTCGCGGAAAAAGAGATACGGCCCGTTGCCCCGGAGTACGATGAGGAGGAGAAGTACCCGGAGCGTTTCGTCGAGACCGCCTTCAAGGCGGGCATGACCTACCTGTACGTCCCCGAGGAATACGGTGGCCAGGGCATGGACTTCCTCACCGCCTGCATCGTCGGGGAGGAGATCGCCTGGGGGTGCTGCGGTTTCGCCACCATCCTGGGCGCCAACAACCTGGGGACGACCCCGCTGCTGGTGGCGGGCACGGAGGAGCAGAAGGCGAAGTACTTCGGCGCGCTGACCTCGCGGCCTTCTCTGGCGGCCATGGCCCTCACCGAGCCGGGGGCGGGCTCGGACGCGGCGGGGGTGAAGACCACGGCGGTGCGCGATGGGGATGAATATGTCCTCAACGGGACCAAGTGCTTCATCTCCAACGGCGGCATCGCCGACCTCACCACCGTGTTCGCCTCCACCGACACATCAGCCGGGGTGCGCGGCCTCTCCTGCTTCCTGGTCCCGAAGGAAAACCCGGGTATCAGCGGGGGCAAGAAGGAGCGCAAGATGGGGGTGCGGGCCTCCCAGACATCGGAGGTCATCCTCTCCGACTGCCGCGTGCCGGCGGGAGACCTCCTCGGCGAGGAGGGCAAGGGTTTCAAGATCGCCATGATCACCCTGGACAAGGCGAGGGTCAGCGTGGCCTGCAACTCGGTGGGCATCGCCAGGGCGGCCATGGAGGCGGCGGTGGAGTACGCCAGGGAGAGGGTGCAGTTCGGCAGGCCCATCGCCGAGAACCAGGCCGTGCAGTTCATGCTGGCGGACATGGCCATGGAGATAGAAGCGGCCAGGCTCATGTACATGAAGGCGGCCTGGATGGAGACGCAGGGGTTGCCCTTCTCCACCGAGGCGGCGTATGCCAAGACCTTCTGCTCGGACATGGCCATGCGCGTGACCACCGACGTGGTGCAGGTCTTCGGGGGATACGGCTACATGCGGGACTACCCGGTGGAGAAGTACATGCGCGACGCCAAGATAAACCAGATCTGGGACGGCACCAACCAGATCCAGCGCATCGTCATGGCTCGTTCCCTGCTTGGCCGCTGAAACGGGCATGGCGGAGGAGCGGAGAGGCCGCCGGGAACGGGTTTCGTCCCCGGATGCAGGAGGCGTAGTAGGATAGGATGGAAGGGAGAGGGTTCTCACAAGAGGATCGGATGAGGTAAGAGGAGGTAAGAAATGGACTTCGAGCTCTCTCAGGAACAGAAGGCCTTCTTCAAGGAGGTAAAGGACTTCGCGGAGAAGGAGATCGCGCCCTTCACCGAGGAGTACGACCGCAACAGCGAGTTCTTCTGGGACGGATGGAAGAAGATGGGAGACATGGGGCTGCTCGGGCTGCCCTTTCCCGAGGAATACGGCGGCTCGGGCGCCGGCGCCCTCGATACTGCCATCGCCATGGACGCGTTCTGCGCCGGCGGGGGAGACGCGGGCGTTTCGCTCTCCTGGGGCGCGCACACCATCATCGGCGCGGTGCCAATCTGGGTGATGGGGAACGAGGAGCAGAAGAAAAAGTACCTTCCTGCTATCAGCACGGGGGAGAAGATCAGTTGTTTCGGTCTCACCGAGCCGGACGCGGGCTCGGACGCCGCCTCGGTGAAGACCACGGCGGTGAGGGACGGCGACGACTACGTCATCAACGGCTCCAAGATGTTCATCACCAACGGTCCCATCTGCGACCTGTGCATCGTGGTGGCGGTCACTGACAAGGAGAAGGGCGCCGCGGGTATCAGCACCTTCATCGTGGACCGTGAGACCCCCGGCTTCGAGGTCAGCCGCGAGCTGGACAAGATGGGCAACCGCACCTCGCCCACGGCGGAGCTGGCCTTCAACGACTGCCGCGTGCCGGCCTCCGCCATGCTCGGGGCCGAGGGCGAGGGTTTCTACGGCGTGGGCAAAGCCACCCTGGAGTGGGAGCGCGCCATCATGGTGGCGCCCGCCGTCGGGGGCATGGAGTGCAACATCGACCGCTGCATCGAGTACGCCAAGGAGAGGAAGCAGTTCGGGCGCCCCATAGGCAAGTTCCAGGCGGTGGCCTTCAAGATAGCGGAGATGAAATGCCTGCTCGACGCCTCGCGCCTGCTCGTCTACCGCGTGGCGTGGATGAAGGATCAGGGCATCCCGGCGATGCTGGAGGCCTGCGTGTGCAAGCTCAGCGTCACCGAGAACGCGGTCAAGGTAGCCAACGAGGCGGTGCAGATCTTCGGCGGTTACGGCTACATCCGTGAGTACCCGGTGGAGCGCACGCTCAGGGACGCCAAGCTGGGCACCATCGGGGCCGGGACCAGCGAGATACAGAAGATGATCATCAGCCGCCTGCTCATGGGCAAGTTCTAGAAGGAGACATGCGGGTAAAGGCGCGTTTCACCGGCATCTTCAGGCACTATGCCGGGGAAAAGGAGAGGGACTACGAGCTGCCCGAGGGCTCGAAGGTCAGCGACCTCCTCCTGCGCATTGGAAGGGAGTTCTCGGCGCGCCTGCCAGAGAACATGTGGGACGCGCGCGAGGAGCGCTTCCATCCCCTGATCAAGGTGGGGAGGAAGGGTACCCCGTTCGCCGACGACGAAGAGGAACTGCGGGACGGAGACGAGGTCTTCATCCTCTCCCGCATGGCCGGCGGGTAGGGCGCCCGAGCGCGTGCCGCCGCATGCGGGAGGGGGCGGTGGAAGATATTCCTGGGAGGGGTGCGAGATTCAGGGAGGCGGGATGAGCGACTACGACGCGATTGTGGTGGGAGCGGGCATCGCCGGCCTGGGGGTGGCTTCGCAGCTGCAGCAGGCGGGGAAAAAGACCCTGCTGCTGGAGATGTACCCCAGGGCGGGAGGGCGCATGCAGTCATACGACATGCCGGGCGGCTACCGCACGGACATCGGCCTGCACATGATTGAGATGGGGAAGAAGGGCTACTGCCACGAACTCGGCGCCCGCGTGGGCAAGGAGTTCGAGTGGGCCGGCTTCTCCGTGACCCTCGACCTCTACGAGGACGGCGCCTGGCACGACATGCAGACCTTCATCCGGCTCACCGACGAGGAGAAGGCGAGCTTCATCGAGGTGATGAAGAAGATCGCGGTGATGGACGAGCCGGACTTCAAGGCCTGGGACAACCGCTCCTTCGGGGAATGGCTGGACGCGGGCGGCATGGCCGGCAACCTGCGCGAGGTGTGGGAGAACATGAGCATGATCATGACCACCATACCGGACGCGGGAGAGCAGTCCGCGGGCGAATGCCTCTATATCGCCAGGGAGGCCCTGGTAAAAGGGAGAGCGGTGCTCATCGCCGCCTATCCCCGCGGCGGCATGTGGGGGGTCATCGGTCCCCTGGTGGAGGCCTTCCAGGAACTGGGAGGAGAGCTGAGGCTGGGCGCCCGGGTGGAGCAGGTGGCCTGCGAGGGCAACAGGGTGGTGGGGGTCAAGGTGGCGCGCAAGGGCGCCAGCCCCATCGCTAAGGAATGGCGCTTCGTCTCCACCGACCTGGTCACCGCCCCGCTGGTGGTCCTGGCCCTGCCCATCTGGCACCTGGACAAGGTATTGGACTTCGACCGGCGCTACTCACCCCTGCCGGGGTGGTGGCTGAAGCGCATCGAGGACATCCGGGGAGAGCGGACGGGGCTGCTGGGATACATCATCGCCACGCGGCGCCCCCTCTACGAGCGGCAGGTGTTCATGTCCCTGCTGAAGTCGCCCCGCACCGGGCTGCCCCTGCAGGCCTTCACCCCCACCGCCTTCGATCCCGGGGTCGCGCCCGAAGGCCGTTACCTCCTGGTCACCGACAACGTGGCCGAGCCCTGGGAGCTGGAGGACAAGTTCAACCTGGAGCGCCTCATGGAGCAGCACTGGGAGGACGTCAAAGAGCTGTATTCCTTCAGCGATGACGAGGTGGAATTCGCGCTGCCCTACTTCACCACCGGCTGCGACGGCCTGGCCCGCAAGCCCGGCCTCACCGGTGACTTCAAGCCGGACGTGCGGGCCCCCGGGGTGAACGGACTGTTCTTCGCGGGCGATACCTACCTGGGACGGGGCCTGGCCATCGAAGGCGCCTCGCGCTCGGCCATCCTCTGCGTGGAGAGTATACTGGGGTGACGATTGCGTTCGTATACGAGGAGAAAAAGGGGGGCCGAGGTCGGTGCGACATGACGGTTAAGCTGCCCAAGGCGGCGATCATCTCCGACGCCTGGGGTTTCGGCCTCATGGAGACCAAGCCCTTCCCCCTGTGGCAGGTGCGTTACTGGGCCATACGCAACAAGGCGCTTGTGGTGCCGGAATACGGCGCCATGTACATCGCCGCCTTCCTCAAGTCGCGGGGGGTGGACCTGGAGGTCCTCAACCTCATGGCCGACGTCTTCGACGGCGAGGAGTGGTTCCGGGAGACCGAGGAGGGGCTCCCGGACGAAGCAATCTCCAGCGCTCCCATCGGCGGGGAAGAGGCGCTGCGCCTCATGCGCGAGAACCTGGAGGCGTCCCTCGCTCGCGCCCGACCTGACGTGGTATTATTTCCCATCTCAATCTATTACGTCGCCCTGCACGCCCGGGAACTGCTGCGGCGCATAAAGGAGATGGCGCCCGGGGTGCTGCTGGTGGCGGGGGGCGTCTATTCCACCATGCACCCGCGGGAGATCATGGAGGACGGGGCGGCCGACTTCGTGGTGCGCGGCGAGGGCGAGTGGACGGCCCTGGAACTGCTGCAGGCCCTGGGCCGGGGAGAGAGCGATTTCTCGTCGATCCCCGGTCTCACCTGGCGCGACGGCGCGGGCAGGGTCGTAGGCAACCCCGAGCGCGAGCGCGAGCGCGAGCTGGACCTCTTCCCCCACATCTACACCGTGGCGGACGAGTTCAGGATAGGCAGGCGCCACCGGCTGCTCAAGGCCCTCAATCCCCTCGACGACTACATACCCGGCGCGGGCTTCCTCACCTCGCGCGGCTGCCCCGAGGAATGCACCTTCTGCCTCGATCCCGCGGTGTGGAAGAGAAAGGTACGCTTCCATTCCCCCGCCTACGTGCGCGAGGTGCTCGACTACTGCTGGGAGAACTTCACAGAGGGCGAGCGCTCCTTCTTTTTCGGGGATGCCACCTTCGCCCTCAACCGCCCCCGTCTGCGCGCGCTGCTGGCCACGGTCAAAGAGGTCCCCTACACGTACCACATCCAGACCCGCGCCGATTCCCTCACGCCGGAGGTGCTGGAAGGCCTGCGCGACAGCGGATTCGGCAGCGTGGCCCTGGGGGCGGAGTCCCTCGACGACCGCATCCTGCGCGAGGTGGTGAAGAAGAGGACCACCAGCGAGGAGATCCTGGGGGCGGTGCGGGCGGCGCGCTCTTGCGGGCTCAACCCCATTCTAACCTTCATCGCCGGCCTGCCGGGGGAGAGCCGCGCATCCCTGGAGCGCACGGTGGAGATCCTGCGCGCCGAGGGCATCAGGGAGGCCACCTTCTTCCCCCTGGTGGTCTTCCGCGGCACCGAGCTCTACCAGACCTTCCTGCGCACATTCCCGGAGGAGGAGAGGGAGAGCATGCGCCTCAACCACTGGTCGGAGGAGTTCTGCTTCGCCAGCGACGAGTTCGGCTCCATGCGGGAACTCATCGAGTACACAGAGTGCCTCAACGACGCCATCCGCGCCTGACGATCCGCTGATATAAAGGCTGAAGCAGTATCGGTATTGCGCCCGATCTCCGCATTGCCCATGATATCGAATCGAAATCGTGGCCACAAAGATACCATCACGGCCGGTTTGCGGCGACTTCGGCGCGACGGCTATTATAGGAGAGAGGCCGTGGGCTTACCGTCCCGGTGCCGCAGGAAGTGAAAACGCGAGAGATGAGATGACATGAACGCGGAGGAGCTTACCGCTTTCGCGCGCGACAGGGTGTTCCCGACCCGCGAGGAGAGGAGCGGCGGCGGCTTCGACCGTTCCCTGTGGAGGGAGATGGCGGAACTCGGGCTCACCGGCCAGGCCGTCGACGGGGAATACGGCGGAGGGGGGACGGGGACGGGCGATTTCACCCGGGGCGTTTCCCTGCTGGCGGGTGAGGGCCTGGACCTGGGCCTCGTCCTCAGCCTGGTGGATCACGTCATGCTCTGCGCTTACCCGCTGCAGGCCTTCGGCTCCCGTGCCCTTAAAAAGCGCTATCTTCCCCCTTTGTGCAGCGGCGAGCTCATCGGCGCGGCCGCCATATCGGAGCCGGGGAGCGGCGGGGACCCGTCGCGCATGGCCGCAACCGCGACGGAGGAGCAGGGCGGGTACAGGATAAACGGCGTCAAGGGGCCGATCACCAACGCTCCGGCAGCGGATCTTTTCCTGGTCATCGCCTCCACTGACGCTGCTGCCGGCAAGGAAGGGCTGTCCGCCTTCCTGGTGGAGAGGACGCGGGGCGTGGAGGTCGAGGAGATCGAATTGGGTTACCTCGCCACCTCTCCCCACGGCAAGGTCGTCTTCGACGGAGTGCTGGTGCCCGCGGGCAACCTCGTCGGCGAGAAGGGATGGGGCCACGAGCGCGTCTCGCGTTCCGTGTTCATGTGGGAGAGGGCGGTGCTCATACCGGCCCTCGTCTGCTTCATGGAGCGCTGGCACCAGCTCATAGTCTCCAGCCTGGAGCCCGCGGATATCGCGCCGGATCTGAGGGTGCTCATGGCCAAGAGGAAGGTGGAGACGACCGCCTACCGCATCCTGGGCGAGCGCCTGCTGGAGCTGACCTTCGGGAGGGCAGAAAACGGCAGGGAGCGCATGGAGCTCCTGCTCTTCTTCGGCAAGGCCCTCTCGGACTGGGTGTATTCCATGCGCGGCATCATCGCGGACGCGGGTCTGCCCATGCGTGGCAGGACCGGGGCCATGGACGGAGACCTGCGCCTGCTGGAGGTGGGGAGTTCCATGCTCGACTGGCAGTTCCAGAAGCTCCCGTTCTAGAAAGTCGGGACGGGGTATGCGGGAAGCCGCGGAGCTGGCCCACGACCTCGAGGAGCGGGAATGGGCCTCGAGTTCGGTGGTGACGGCGATCATTCACTTGAGTATGCAGGTAGCATAACCTGAAGGTGAGGTATAGAGAAGGACAAGGCCGGACCTCCAAGGTCCGGGAGGAGGGATAGAGGATGAACGGCACGGAAGTCATTACCCCCCAGAAGATCTGGAACGCGTCGGAGCGCCTCTCGCCGCGGGTGAAGAGGCTGCGCGAGGAATATTACTCCATCGCCGACCGCCCCTATTTCCGCAACGAGGTCATGCCCTTCACCACCGGCACGGACTGGGACGTGGTATGGTCCCCCGTTAACTGGGGCATCATCCCGGAGATGGTGCCGTTCATGGACGCATTCGCCGAATCCCTGCTGGTGATGGCGCGCGAGGTGGAGCTGCCGCCGGGTTTCTGGGACCAGTCCCTGATCATGCGCCGGGCCCTCTTCTTCCGCGAGTTATGCCGCAAGTACCTGCCGGTGCAGGTCCTCGAGGGCGAGCTCATCGTGGGAGGCCAGTTCAACACCGCCCTCTCCAAGTGCCACAACCGCAGGGAGAGCAAGCGCTGGTCGAAGGATACGGGCAAGTGGTGGGAGAAGGGGAAGAAGATAAACGAGCTGGGCATCGGCAACGCCGGCGCCGTGCCCGGGCACCTCATCCCCGATTATCCCCGCGTGCTGCGCGATGGTTTCAAGGGCATATATGCCGAGCTGGATGAATTGCGGGGCGAGGCCGGGAACGCGAAGACCGCCGACTTCCTCGCGGCCCTGATGGTGTGCTGCGAGGGCGCCCGGGACGTGGCCGCCCGCTACGCTGACGAAGCGGAGAGGCTGGCGGCGGAGGAGGAGGACGGGGAGCGCGCCGCCGAGCTGCACGAGATAGCCCGCATATGCCGCAAGGTGCCCTGGGAGCCGGCGGAGACCTTCCACGAGGCGCTGCAGTCGCTGTGGCTCACCCACATGCTGATCATGACCGCGGAGTCCTATCCGGGGGCCGGCCTCTCCCACGGCCGTTTCGACCAGTACATGCTCCCGTATTTCCAGGCCGATATGGACAGCGGCAGGCTCGACGAGGGATGGGCCAAGGAACTGCTGGAGTGTTACTGGATAAAGCACAACTACGCCTACGATTTCCAGTGCCGGGTTATGACCAACCAGGGCATCAACTCCGGCTTCGGCCAGCTGGTGACCATCGGGGGCATCGACGCCGGGGGCAACGACGCCTCCAACCGCCTCACCTGGCTCATCCTGGACGTCATCGAGGAGATGAACATGCTGGAGCCCAAGCCCAATATCCGCCTGCATGCCGGCACGCCGGAGCCGCTTCTGCGCCGCGTGGCCGAGATGGTGGCGAGGACCCAGGGCTCGCCCTTCCTCATGAACTTCGACGAGAACTCCATACGCGGCCTGGCGTGGCAGGGCCTCCCGCAGGAGAGGCTGTGGGATTATGCCCCCGTCGGCTGCCTGGAGAACACCCTGCAGGGGGACGACCGCTCCGGCACGGTCGACGTCAATTTCAACCTGGCCAAGGCGGTCGAGCTGGTGTTCAGCCGCGGCCGCGACGCGGCCACGGGGAAGCGCCTCGGCCCCGATACCGGCAGGCCCGAGGAGATGGGGTCCTGGGAGGACTTCAGGGCCGCCTTCGAGACCCAGCTCGAAGCGCTACTGGACCACATGCTCGCCATCAGCGACGAGGCCGACCGCATCCGGGCGGAGTTCGAGCCCACTCCGTATCTCTCCACCCTGGTCGGGGGATGCGCAGAGAAGGGCAGGGACGTGACCCAGGGCGGGGCGCGCCACGGTTATATCACCGTGGAGGGGGTGGCCTTCGCCACGGCCGCGGACTCCCTGGCAGCGGTGAAGAGACTGGTGTACGAGGACGGCAAGGTCAGAATGGCGGACCTGGCGAGAGCCCTGCGCGACGATTACGAGGGGCACGAGCCGCTGCGCCAGACCATGCTCAACAAAGCGCCCAAGTACGGCAACGACGACGACTACGCCGACGAGATCGCCCGCTACCTCTCCCAGCTGTGGACGCGCGCGGTCGCCAGGCGCGTCTCTCCAGCCACCGGCAGGCGTTACCGGGCCGGCTATCTCTCATGGAACTATTGGATCGCCTTCGCGCCCTTCACCGCGGCCACGCCGGATGGACGCAAGAAGGGCACCTTCCTCTCCAACGCCATCGGCCCCGTTAACGGCGCGGACCGCAACGGCCCCACGGCGGAGATACTCTCGGTGGGAAAGATGGGTCTGGAGACGGCCCCCAACGGTTCCTCCCATACCATGAGCTTCAGCCCGTCCCTGCTGCGGGACTCGGAGCACGTCGACAAGCTCATGGCCTTCCTGCGCGCCTACGGCGAAAGGGGAGGTACAGCCCTGCAGATAAACGTCCTCGATCCGGAGACCCTGCGCGAGGCCCAGCGCAGGCCCGACGAGTACCGCAACCTGCTGGTGAGGGTCACCGGCTACAACGCCTATTTCGTGATGCTGGGCAAGGAGATGCAGGACGAGATCATCGCCAGGGAGTCCCATGACCTCTGAAAACGGCGCCATACGCGGCGTGGTGTTCAACCTGCAGCGCTACTCCACGGAGGACGGACCGGGGATTCGCACCACCGTGTTCCTCAAGGGCTGCCCCATGCGCTGTCCCTGGTGCCATAATCCCGAGGGCCTGAGGAAGAAGCCGGAACTGATGTGGTACGAGGTACGCTGCATCGGGGCCCGCGACTGCCTGTCCGCGTGTCCCGCCGGCGCCCTGGCCCTCACGCCGCGGGGGATGGTAATCGACCGCGGGCTATGCGACGCCTGCGGCAGGTGCGAGGAGGCATGTCCCGCGGCGGCCCTGGAGGTCATCGGGAGAGAGCGCACCGTGGAAGACGTGGCTGGCGAGGCCCTGCGTGACCGCGTCTTCTATGAGAAATCGGGGGGAGGGGTCACCCTCTCCGGGGGCGAGCCCGCCCTGCAGTTCGAGTTCTCTCGCGCCCTCATGCGGGCCATCCGCGACGAGGGGGTGCACCTGGCCCTGGACACCTGTGGCGGGGTGGGAAGGGAAAGGCTGGAGCCCCTGGTGGACCTGGCCAACCTGGTCCTCTTCGACCTCAAGATAATGGACCCGGAGGCACACCTGGAGCACACGGGGATACCGCTCGCGCAGGTGCTGGACAACGCGCGCATGGTGGCCGGCAAGCGCAAGCCGATGTGGGTGCGCACGCCGGTCATACCCGGCTATACCGATACGGAGGAGAACGTGCGGCAGATCGCCCGTTTCATCCGGGATGAGCTGCCGGGCGTGGAGAGGTACGACCTGCTGGCCTTCAACAACACCTGCGACGCCAAGTACCGGCGTCTGGACATGCTCTTTCCACTGGCGGGGGAGGGACTGCTCGCGGAGGAGAAGATGATAACATTGGCGGAGGCCGCGGAGGAGGAGGGGCTCACGGTGGCCCGCTGGTCCGGCGCCACCGCGAGGGCAGATAAGGGAGGTTGAGCGATGGAGCTTCCGCAGGAAGTACGAGACCTGTTCGCCGAGGAGATGGCCGCGAAATTCCTGGCCACCGTCGATCCCGAGGGGAAACCGAACGTCGCCCTCATCGTGACCCTGCAGCCGCCGCCTGACGGCCGCAAGGACCGCCTCATCTTCGGTGAATTCCTCATGTGGAAGACAAGGGAATACCTGGAGGGCAACCCGCGCGTGGCCGCGGCGGTGGTCAACACCAAGCTGCGCATGGCCACCCTCACCGGCGACTTCGTGGGTTTCGAGAAGACGGGACCGTACAAGCAGGCCCTCGATGCCTCCAACCTCATGCGCTACAACGCCTATTCCGGCATGCGTGCGGCAGGCGTCATCGACGTGCGCGAGGCGTCCCCGGCGCGCCGCGCGTCCATGGCGGCGGTCCCCCTGGATTTCCTCAAGGCGCGCATGCACCGCGCGGGCGACGGATCCGGAGCGGTGGCGGTTCCCGCCATGGTCAAGGAGAAGTTCGTGAAGCTCACTTCGGTGAAGGCACTTGCCGTCATGGGCGACGACGCATACCCCCGCATCCACCCGGTGATGGCCGCCGCGCCGGCGGGAGACAGCGCCTTCGTGCTGCAGATAACCGCATACAACCGCGAGCTGGCGCAGGTGAGAGTGCCCTGCCCGGCGGCCCTTTGCGTGCTCACCTTCGATATCAAGAGCTACAAGGTGAAAGGCGAACTTGCCCCGCTAGGCCCGCATGCGGTGCTCTTCAAGGTAAATGAGGTCTACAACGCCATGCCGCCCCTGGCCGGCGACCTCATCAGTAGTTGCCGATCGAGCTGAACCCGGGCACGTTGAAGGGGAAGTGGGCGCCCCGGCCCAAGGCGCCGCCGACCGCCCTGGAGAGGAGATCGGGCCTGGTCAGGCCGAGCGCATGGCCTATGCGCAGCTGCCTCTCCATGAGCCCGACGTGGGGGCGTATCCTGTACCATACCTTGTTCTTGAAGGCGAAGCCCTGCCGGAAGCCGCGGTTGAAGCGCTCGAAATCCTCCACCGCCCGGGCGCGGTCGTAAACGGCCATGGCCGCGGTCTTCCCCGTCACCAGCGCTCCCAGGATGCCGAACCAGAAGAAGGGGTCCATGGCGCCGCTGATGGTGCCGCACATGATGAGGCCGTTGTGGACGAGGCGGGGATTGTCCGGGCTGGCGATCGGGACGGCGCCCGATACGTACTCCCATTCGTCGTGCTCCACTCCCTCGTGTCTGACCATGAACTCCTTGTATTTATCCAGGGCGGCGCGCTCGATATGGCGTATGGAGAAGAGCAGGTTGAAGTAGTAGTTGTTGCAGCTGCTGAGGTAGCCGTATTCGCTGATGACCTCGTCGATCCATATCCATGATATGTTGCTGAAACCTATCTCCCCGCGCGATATCCATCCGTGCCAGCGCAGGTAGGGGATGTCAAGCATCTCGTATGCGCTGGGCGTGAGCCCGCACGCAACGATGGTGTTCTCAGGCAGGCCCGGTATGTCCTCCTTGCGCAGGGGGGAATCGAATTCGAAGCGTACCCCGAGGTCCCGGGCCTCCTTGTAGAGGAGGGAATCCAGGCTGGTCGGCCGGTTCCCCCTCTCCACCGTGTACATGTCCATGACCTCGAGGGGCGGCTCCAGGACGGTGTCGTGGAAGTAAAAGGGACAGCGCAGCAGGGGATGGAAGACAGCCGAGAGGTCGATGCCGAGATACTCGGACGTGCGCTGCACGTTGATGCCGGTGGTGTGGGTCGAGGGGTTGTAGATGGAATCGCCGCCGAATCCCTTCTCGCGATCGTGCACCACCACCTCGTAGCCGTTCCGGGCCAGGTCGATGGCGGCGACGAGGCCGGACATGCCAGCCCCGTAGATGGTTGCCTCTCCGTTGCGTGACAACGTCTCCTCCTTTCGGTCATCCCCTCCCAGGCTCCCGTTAGGTCGCGCCGTTCATATAGTACCATCTTTTTCTGTCTAGGGGCCGGGGCAACGAATGAACTTGAAACAGGGTACGCGGCGGCGACGGAGGCTATAATAAGCGGGACGGCTTTAAGGGAAGAAAGGGAGGCAGTGAAGGAGGAAGAACGTTACCGGCTGCCGCGGCGCCGCGAAAAAAGGACGTTGGCCGAGGAGATATCCAAGTTCTCCATGTGCTACGCCCTCTCCGAGCACCGGCGGGCGCTTGATGCCAGGGGCAGGAGCAAGACCGCTTCGGGCATGGATGTCGCGTCCATAAAGGCGGGAATCCTTGGGGGGGCTATCCGCGCCGGGGACGAGGTGGAGGGAGAGGCACTGGCCAGCCCCTTCACCGCCATATACCAGCCCCGGGCTTATTATCCACCCTACCTGCTGGGGGAGATGAGGGCCGCCCTGCGCAGGGGAGAGAGCCCTCCTTCCGCCTCACCGCACTACCTGCCGGTGAGCGAGCTGCCGCCTCTCCCCGACGGCTGGCGTATCATCTTCCTCTACCAGGGTGACAAGACGGCCTTCGACAGGCCGGATTTTCCCGCCCACGTGCGGGATGTCTTCACCCGTGACTACCTGCGCATCCCGTTGTTGTTGCCGCCGGAGCAGGACGCTCTCCAGGGAAGGGTGCGCTTTCGCGCCCGCCTGCTGCGCCTGGACAGGGAATCGGCCTTCCGCCTCGCCGGCATCGGGGACAACTCCTACGACAGCTATTCGGCCCGGGGGCTTACCTTCTTCCTCAAGCCCCTGGAGCTGGAAGCGGCGGACGAGGGAAAAGGCCTGCGCGGCTCGCTTTTCGCGGAACTCTCCCTCGCGCGCGAGCCCGCGTGGGAAAATGCGACGCAGGGACTGGAGCACGCGGTGCGCGCCGTGGTGGAAGAGGTCTTCCCGCCGTGCGAGCGCGGCGAACGCGAGGAACCCGGTTGCTACCTGCCCCACAGCGGCTTCCACGTCACCCGCTTCCGGCGCAGGTTTTTCGCCCTGGTCTATGACCCCGTGGTCGTCGTGTTCCGGGCGCCCGATCTGCTGGGGCTGTACTTGCCCAGCGAACTCATTGGCGGGGTGGAGGAGCTGGCCGCCCCGTTCGAGCGTTTCGTGCGGCTGCTGTCGTCGTCCCTCGAGGAAGGGCCGGGCCACACCCCTCCCGTGCGCGTGGAGATGGCCTACGACAGCCGCCTTTCCTGGGCCAGGGAAGGCGGCGTGCTGCGCGGGCCTTCCTTCGAGAGCCTGGTCGGAGATTACCCTTTCCTCGGGCCTACGATTGAATGGTTGAGGGGGGGCTAGCTCGCTTCCACGGCGGCTTCCGGCTCCCTTTTCTTTTTGCCCTCGGGAAGCGCGAACTCTCCGCCCTCGGGATGACCCTCTCCCTCGGTCCAGATCTGGATGCTTCCGGTGGGACAGGCCATGGCGCACTCGCCGCAATCGGTGCACTTATCGTAGTCTATGGTCGCGAAGCCGTTCTCCACGTGAATGGCGTCGCTGGGACATACTTTCTCACATTTCTTGCAGCCTATGCATGCCACCTTGCACACGCTCAAGGCTTTCTTGCCGGTGTACTGGCATTTGCAGCGCACGAAGACGTGCGCGTGGGCCGGCACGATCTCTATGAGTCCGCGCGGGCACACGTCCGCGCACAACCCGCAGCCGGTGCATTTTCTGACGTTGACGCGGCGTATTCCCTCTTCGTCGTATTCGATGGCGCTGACCGGGCATATATTGGCGCAGTCCATGAGGCCGATACACCCGTAAGGGCAGGCCTTGCCGCCCCCCATAGCCACCTCGGAAGCGCGGCACGAGTTCACCCCCTGGTAAATGGCCTTCAACGGTGACAAGGACTTGCCACCACGGCAGTGGATGTGGGCCACCATGGGGGTAGTGGACTCCACCTCGATCCCCATCACCTTTCCCAACTCTGCCGCTACGTCCGGGCCGCCCGCCTTGCAGATCGTGGGCGGCGCCTCGCCCGCCGCCACCGCTTCCGCCGCGGCCTCGCATCCCGGCAGGCCGCAGGCGCCGCAGTTGGAGCCCGGGAGGACTTTCAGGATCTCCTCCACCCGGGGATCTATCTCAACGCGGAATCGCCTGGAGGCGACGGCAAGGACGATGCCCAGGACGATGGCCGCCCCCGCCAGGGCCACGGCCGCTTTCCATACCAGGGACCAGTCCAAAGGGGCCTCCTCACAGTCCGAACATGCCCTGGAAACCCATGAAAGCGAGGGAATACAGGGCGGCGGCGATGAAGGCGATGGGCGCTCCCCGGAAGAACTTGGGGATGGGCGCCATGTCAAGCCGTTCCCTCATGGCCGCGAACAGCACCAGCACTATGGCGAACCCCACCGAGACCCCTATGGTGAAGATAAGGGCCTCGAGGAATGTGTATCCGTATTCGATGTTCAATTTCATGAAACCGGGGCGCGTGCTCTCGATCACCGCCGCGAGCACTGCGCAGTTGGTGGTTATAAGGGGGAGGTAGATGCCCATGGCCTTGTACAGGGGGGGGCTGGTCTTCTTGATCACCATCTCCACGAACTGCACCAGGCTGGCGATGACGAGTATATAGGCGGGAATGTAGAGGAATTCCTCGACCCCCAGGGGAGAGAGCACGTAACTCCTCAGAACCCAGCAGACCGAGCTGGCCATGACCATGACGAAGATCACCGATATGCTCATGCCGAGGGAGGTCTCCAGACGGTTGGAGATGCCGAAGAAAGGACAAAGCCCTATGAAGCGGATGAGGAGGAAGTTGTATACGAAGGCCGCCCCGAAGAACAGGAGGAAGTAGCGCCATGCTTCATTCATTTCCCGCTGCCCCCTTTCCCTTGGGCTTGCGGCGGTCCTGGTACCATTGCAGGCAAGCCAGGAGCAGGGCGAAGGTTATGAAGGCACCGGGGAACATGATCAGTATCTTGGGCATGGCGTCCACCTTGAGGTCTATTAAGGTCGTGTTGAAGAGCACGATCTTGCCGGTGCCGAACAGCTCCCGGAAAACGCTCATGATGAGTATAACCACGGTATAGCCCAGCCCTATACCCAGCCCGTCCATGAAGGAGCGATAAACCCCGGAGCCCGAGGCGAAACCCTCGGCGCGAGCAAGGATGAGGCAGTTGACCACGATAAGCGGTATCCATACGCCCAGCCTTTCGTAGATCGCCGGCTGGGTCTTCAGGGTCAGGTCGACGATGGTCACGAAGGATGCGATGACCACGATGAATATGGGGATGCGTATCTGGTCCGGTATGAAGCCGCGGATAAGGGAGATGATAACGTTGGAACATACGGTCACGAAGATGACCGCGGCCCCCATGAAGATACAGCTCTCCACCCGGGTGGATATCGCCAGGGCCGAACAGAGACCGACCATGAGGACGAGGAGAGGGTTCGTCCTGACGATCCCCTTGGTGAGCTCGCGCCCGGCGCCTTTGCCTCTATCCCTCATCTCGCACCTGCCGCCTCTTTCCAATATGTTCCCATATCTCCAGGGCCGCGTTCACTCCGTCCGCGATGCCCTTGGAGGTGAAGGTTGCCCCGCTCACCGCGTCGACATCCACCCCCAGCATGACCGGCTCGGGACCCTCGCCGTTGAACTGCTCGAGGAACGCCGGGTCCTCCGCGACAACCGACCCCAGGCCGGGCGTTTCCTCGTTCGTGACCACCTCGATGCCGGTGACGGCGCCGCCTGAGTCCACGCCCACGGCCATGGTGATGAAGTTATAGCCCTTGCTCCTCACCACGAAGGCATAGCCTACGGTGTTTCCCGTCCCGTCAAGGCCGTCGAAGACGCCGGTAAGGTCCGGAAATTCCTCCTGCAGGGAATCCAGCAACTCCGGATCCTCCTCAGGCGCCGCGCCGATGGAGGAGAGCACCTCCTGCCCCGCCTCCTCCCTCTGCTTCCGTTCCTGCTCGTCTATGCGCTTTTCCACCAGGGAGTAGGTAAAACCCAGGGCTACCGCCGCCACCAGGCAGACCAGGGTCAGGCGCAGGCCCAGGTTGATTATCGTGCGCAGCATGATCAATCGACCCCCTTTGCCTTTGCCGTTTTGCCGTACCTGTGGGGGAGGATATAGCGGTCTATGAGTGGAACCGTGGCGTTCATGAAGAGGATCGCGAACATCACGCCCTCGGGATTGTTTGACCAGAAGCGGAGCAGCCAGGTTACGAGCCCGAGGCCGGCGCCGTAGATATACCTGCCCTTTCGTGCCAGCGGGCTGGTGGTGTAGTCGGTTGCCATATAAATGGCGCCGATGAGCAGGCCTCCCGCCAGGGTGTAGAAAAGTGGATCCCGCCCGGTGATGGCGGTGAGCGCGGCGACGGTCGCTACGTAGGTGACGGGGATCCTCCAGTCTATGATCCTGGCGGCGACGAGATATATGCCTCCCAGGATGAGCAGCAGCGCCGACACCTCGCCCAGGCAGCCCCAGGGGTTGGCGAAGAGCAGGGGCCTGTAGTAGCTGGATCCCTGGAGACCCTGGGGGATGCCCGCCGGTCCTATCGGGCTGGAGGAGGGGTCGTAGACGATCTTCATGGCCGCCAGCGGGCTCGCACCGCTGGCCACGTCTACGGCCGCCTCGATGGTCTTGTGCGTCGCCGTATTGGCGATGGAGATCGCCGCTGATTTTGCGTAACTCTGCGTCATGTAGGCCGTCCAGGACACGAAGACCACGGCCCTTCCGACCAGGGCGGGATTGAACAGGTTATGGCCCAGCCCCCCGAATATCTGCTTGCCCAGTACGGTCGCCATAAGCCCTGCGACCGCGGCGACCCACCAGGGAAGCAGGGGCGGCAGGGTGAGAGCCAGCAGCAGTCCCGTGAGCAGGGCGCTGCAGTCATCCAGCGTAACCTTCTGGCGGCGCCCCTTGACCACGAGGAACTCTCCGAGCAGGGCGCCGGTTATAGATGAGAGGAGCACCCAGAAGGCCGAGAGGCCATGGATGACGACGCCCCAGACGGTCACCGGCACCAGCGCGACGATGACATGGCACATTATTCTGCGGGTGTTGATGCTGTCCCTGATATGCGGTGACGTCGAGATTATCAGCTGGTTATCCATCTCCGCCACCGCCCTTGGCTTCCGCGCTGCCGGAAGCCTCCCTGCCCTTCTCTGATCTGTCCCTGAGGCGCGCCAGCTCAGCCTTCCCCATTTTGATGAGTTGGACCATGGGGTTCTTGGTCGGGCAGGTATAGTTGCAGCAACCGCACTCTATGCAGTCCGCAATGTCCAGCCGTCTCAGCTCATCCCATTTCTCGTTGTAGGCGTAGGAGGCGAGGTAAGTCGGGATCAGGCCCATGGGGCAAGCTTCCACGCATCGACCGCAGCGGATGCATACCGGCTCCGAGGGCTCGGCGTAATCCGTTTCTTTATGGGAGAGTGCCAGGATACCCGAGGTGCCCTTGATCACCGGGACGTCGAGGGTATACTGGGCCAGACCCATCATGGGCCCCCCCATGAGCACCTTGCCCGGGGGTTCCGTGAAACCTCCGCAGGCCTCGATGGCATGCGCGAAACTGGTCCCCAGGGGCACCATTAGATTGGAGGGCTCGCGCACGATGGAACCGGTCACCGTCACCACGCGCTTGATCAGCGGCATGCCCGTGGAAAAATAAGTGGCTATGGCGAAAGCGGTGCCCACGTTGTTGACCACCACGCCGACGTGCATGGGCAGCCCCCCCGAGGGCACCTCCCGCCCCAGCAGGCCGGTGATGAGGACTTTCTCGGCTCCCTGAGGGTAGCGGGTGCGCAGGTGGGAGACCTCGATGTCCGTGTCCTTGCTCGCCGCGGCCATCTTTTTCAGCGCCTGGGGTTTGTTGTCCTCTATGGCGATGATGCCCCTGGCGGCGCCCACGACCCGCATGATGATGAGCAAGCCCTCGAGCACGACATCCGGTTGCTCCAGCATCAGCCGGTAATCCGAGGTGAGGAAGGGCTCGCATTCCGCCCCGTTGAGGATCACCGTGTCTATGGGATATTCCCGGGGAGGGTTGAGCTTGACGTGGGTGGGGAATGCCGCCCCTCCCAATCCCACTATTCCCGCGGCGCGTATGGCCTCGCGTATGGCGTTCCCGTTCATGTCCTCCCAGGACCCAGGGGGTGACAGAGAGGGATCGCTGCGGTACTCGCCGTCGTTCTCGACGATCACCGCGAGGATCTCTCCTCCCGCGGGGTGGGGTTGGGGCGCGACCTGTGCCACCTTGCCGGACACGCTGCTGTGGATGGGGGCGGATACGAATGATTCGCAGTCACCGATCACCATGCCCATCGCGACCTCGTCGCCCTTTTTAACGCGGGGGACGCACGGCGCTCCCAGGTGCTGGCGCATGGGTATGGTCAGCAGCGACGGCGCCTCTATCTCTCTGATGGGTTTTGCGGCCGTGAAGTCCTTGCTGCCGGGAGGATGCACGCCTCCCCTCACCCTGACCCTCAATCGCGAAGCAATGCTCATGTTCCAGGCCTTCGTAAACAGGTCCGATATTCCGTCATATTCTACGACTTTGCGGACATGAAAACCAGCAAGAATATATACCCTGCATAACATGTATGTCCATGATATTCGAAATAATTGTCAAGGTCTCTCGAAATATATCTTATGAAAGCCCGTCATCAGGTTGGTTATGATCCTCCTGGGGGTATCGCCCGCCTTGGGCAGGTGCGGGTAAAGACGGTGGCCCGCTTGCGGGGTTTCGGGGGTACACTGGTGTTATGATCTGCAGGGCGAAGGTAGTAGAGAAGAATGGCAGCCACGCGCTGGTGCGCGTGGCCCGGGTCAACTGTGCCGAATGCGGCGGGTGCGGCCTGCTCGCACGCGACCGCGAACATACCATGGAGTTCGACGCCGTCGACCGCATCGGCGCCAGGGAAGGCGACGAGGTCCTCCTCAAGGTGCCCTCGCGGCGGCTGACACTGTCCTATCTCGCCGTCTTCGGGCTCCCCTTGCTGGTGATGGCGGCGACGTTCTTCGCCGCTGCGGCGGTATACGGCGCCGTCTCCGGTGGCGACGGCACCGCGGTGGGCATCTTGGTGGCGGTGGCGAGCGCCCTGCTGGCCCTCTACGGCGGGGTGAAGCTGGCCGATCGCATGGGTCTTTCCCCGGTGATCGTGGAGGTTATCGCGGCAGAGGATGCAGGTTGCGACGATGAGTACAAAGGCAAGGTGCTCTGACTATGGCGCGAACAGGCGAGAAAGAGGGGCTATGACCTTGGAGGATACCGGAATCGCCGGCGGCGCCCCGGAAGCGGCGGCCGCGAAGCCGAGGCTGGGCGGCGGGCTTTCCCGGGAAGCGGGGATGTTGGTGGCGGGGCTGTTCGTAATCGCGGGGGCCTTCCTTTATCCATACGTCGAGGGGATCGCTGACGCGGTCATGCCGGGATGCCTTTTTCACCGCGTGACGGGCATCCCGTGTCTTCTGTGCGGCATGACCCGGAGCTTCGCCGCCGCGGCCCACGGACACCTGCTGGAGGCCTTCAGGCTGCACCTGCTCGGTCCGCCCTTCTTCATCCTCGTTCTGCTCTTGACCGCGCTGCTCATCGCCGAGTACGCGTTGTCTCGCCGCATCCTGCCGCGGCCAGGCACGAGGGTGTGGAGGCACCTCGGCTGGGGGACGCTCGGGTTGCTGGCAGCAGCGTGGGTGGCACGCCTTATCGCTTTCGGGGTGAACGTATAGCAGCGGTCTCGTGGGGACGGAAAACGGAAAGGAGGCAGTATGGAAGGGGTACAGCAGGACGCCCAAGCGGGCACGGCGCTGCATTACAACGTGTCCGCGCGAGCCAGCACCGATTTCATCACGGATCCCGGAACGGCCATCCTTCTCTCCATCATCACCTGCGGCATCTACGGGCTGTACATCCTGTACAAGCTGGTGGAGAGGAGGGACGGACATTTCAAGCGCATGGCGGCGGTGGTGGACGCCTCCATCGCGCAGCTCAGGGCGAAGGCCCGGGGCAGGGAGGAGGTGATCGCCGGCGAACTCGCCCAGCTGGAGCAGATCCGCATGAGGATGGCCACCATGTCGGCCGAGAGGGGCGCGGTGATCTGGCTGCTTATCTGCATCTTCACCAACATGGTGGGTTACGTCATCCTCTACTACCTGCTCATGCAGGATTACGTGGAGCACGACGGGATGGAATCGCAGTTCTTCACCGTGATGAGCAGTGCCCTGGCCAAACTCGGCCTGTCGGAACAGGCGGGACAGGCCGTCCCATCCGTGCCTCGGAGGGATTTCGTGACCTTCCTGCTCCTGACCATCGTCACCTGCGGCATCTACGGCATCTACTGGATGTACGTGATGATCAAGGACTTCAACGATCACTTCATGGCCCAGGTCCCCTGGGAGGATTTCCTCCTCCAGGCACTGCGCTGAGCGGCGGGTCAGACCGGCAGCCAGACGGCCAGGGCGATGGCGGCGGCCACGACGACGAGCGCCAGCAAGTCAGCGGCGCCGAAGCGAGCGGCGCGGTAGCGGGTGCGCCCCTTGCCGCCCCGGTATCCCCGCGAGGCGAGGGCCGTTCCCAGCTCCTCGGCGTCGCGGAAGCAGACGCCGAAGAGGGGCACGAAAAGCGGCAGCAGGGACCTCGCCCGGCGCAGGAGCCTGCCGCCCGAGAAATCGGCGCCGCGCGCCTCCTGGACCCGCGCTATCTCGCCGGAGCGGGAGAGCATAGCGGGCAGAAAACGCAGGGCTGTCGTGAGGATCATCGCCGTCTCCTGCACGGGGAAACGCAGCAGGCGCAGTGGAGACATCAGGCCCTCCAGCCCCACCAGGAGCTCCACCGGGTTGGTGGTCATGGCGAGAACGCACATGACGATCACCGCCATGGCCAGGCGCAGCGAGTAGAGGATACCGTTCTGTACCCCGGTGTTGGTTATAGTGAACGGCCCCCATTCCCACAGCACCCTCCCCGGAGAGAAGAGAAACTGCGCCAGGGCGGTGATGAGCAGGAGCACGAGCACGGTGCGCAGGGCAGAGAGCACCTGCAGGGGCGGGAGCTTGGCGGCATATATCACCAGCAGAGCGAAGAGGAACAGGAGCAGTACGCCCGCGGCGCTGTCGGCCACGAAAGCCCCGATGATCAGGGCCAGGGCGCAGACGATCTTGGCGCGCGCGTCCAGGCTGTGGACGGGGGAGTCCATGGGGTAGTGCTGGCCGATGCTTATGCGGTTGAGGTCTCTCATCGCCCCGCCCCCTTCAGGGCGCCGTCGATGAGGCGGGCGGCCTCCGCCGGGGAGGGAAGGCAGGCGGGGAAGACGAGGCCGCGGCGGCGCAGTTCCGCGAGGACCGCGACCATGGCCGGAGGCCTCAGCCCGGCCGCCTCGAGCTCGCCGGCGGCCGCAAGCACCGCCTCCTTTTCGCCCTGGAGCGGGATACGTCCCTGCGAGAGCACGGCGACCCGGTCCGCCAGCAGCTCCACCTCGTCCCAGTCATGGGTCACCAGCAATATCCCCACCCCCTGCTCCCGCTGCTTCTCCAGGATGCCGTAGAGCAGCCTGCGGCCCGGCAGGTCCAGACCGGAGGATGGTTCGTCCATGAGAAGATAGCGCGGCCGCATGGCCAGCACCCCGGCAAGGGCGGCACGGCGCATCTCGCCTCCGCTGAGCGAGAAGGGCGGGCGGAATGCGTATTCTTCCGGGTCCAGGCCCGCCGAGGCAAGGGCTCCGCGCACCGCTGCCGCCAGGTCTTCGCCGCGCACGCCCCGGTTGCGGGGGCCGAAGGCCACGTCCTTTTCCACCGTCTCCGCGAAGAGCTGCCTCTCCGGGGACTGCATCAATACCCCTACGGCGCTCCTCAGCGCACGCATCCCGCCCCGCCCGTCAAGGCTCTTGCCGTCGAGCGCCATCTCGCCGCAGGTGGCCGGCAGGAGTCCGCCCATGATATGGACGAGGGTGGATTTTCCCGCCCCCGTCCTGCCCACGAGGCACAGGATCTCGCCGGCTTCCAGCTCGAGGTCTATGCACGACAGCACCTCCCTGGACATGGGAGTGCCGGGCAGATAGGTGAGAGCAACGTCCCTCAGCAGGATGCCCACAGCCGTTCCGCCACCTCCTTCGGCTCGAGTGGCGCGTCGCCGAGCGCGCGGCCCAGGCGCTCAAGCTCGCGGGCGAGAAGGTACACGGAGGGAGGGCCGAGGCCGTTGCGCGCGCACAGCTCGCCGTCGTCGAAGAGCTCGCGGGGAGAGCCGGAGAACATCAGGCGGCCGCCCTCTAACAGAAGAACGCGGTCGGCGGCCAGCATCTCCTCGGGCCGGTGGGTGGCGTGGAACACGACGACACCCAGTTCATCCCGCAGCCGCCGGTAGAGGGCCATGGTCTCCGAACGCGTGGGGGCGTCCAGCATTGAAGTGGACTCGTCCGATACCAGTACCTGGGGCCGCATGGCCAGGACCCCCGCCACCGCCAGGCGCTTTCTCTCCCCGATGGAGAGGAGGTGCGGTTCACGTCGCCGCAGCGATGAGAGGCCCATGGCTTCCAGGGCATCCTGCACCCTGGAGAGCATCTCCTCCCGCGGCAGCCCGAGGTTCTCCAGCCCGAAGGCCACGTCATCCTCCACCGTAGGGCCGACGATCTGGTTGTCGGGGTTCTGCATGATCAGCCCCACGCGGCTGCGTATGCCGGCGAGGTTTTCGGGCAGCGCCGTGTCCAGGCCGCAGGATACCACCTTACCCCGCGTCGGCAGGATGAGGGCGTTTAGGAGCCTGCACAGCGTGGATTTGCCCGAGCCGTTCATCCCCGCCAGCGCAACGAACTCGCCCTGCCTTACCTCCAGCGAGACCCCGTCCAGGGCGGTTATGCCATCCCCCGGGTAGGTGAAGGAAACGTCCTCGCAAAGCACGGGCGCGATATCCGTGTGCGCGCTCACTTCAATCCGCTCCCCCGGGGATGCCGCGGCCCAGGGACAGGGTCAGCCTGCGCGCGGCGATACCTATGAAGAAACCGGTGGGCAGGGCGACGAGGAGAAGGTACGGTAGATAGTGCTTCAAGCCCGGGAACCCCACCAGCCACATGGCCACGGCGAGCTGCACGGCGTTGTGGGTGACAGCTCCAGCGATGCTCACCCCGGTCAGGCTGAGGGCACGGGGCCCGAGGCCGTAGAGGGCGGCCATTACCAGGGTGGCCGCGGTCCCCGCCGTGAGGCTCAGGGTGAGGCCGATGAAGCTGCCTCGCAGCAGGCCTCCCAGCAGGCAGCGCAGAACGTTCACCGCCAGGGCCTCCCAGGGCCCCAGGGTGACCAGGGCTATGACCGTGGCCAGGTTGGCCAGGCCGAGCCTGGCCCCGGGAAGGGGGAGGATCGGGGGTATGGTCCCCTCGACGATCTGGAGCACCAGGCCCAGGGCTACCAGCAGCCCTATACGGCTGACCACGTAAGCGCGGCGGTCCGCGGCGGGGAAGGATGCGTCCCACCCGGCGCGTTTACTGGTTGACAACATCCGGCCCTCCGTCACCGCTGACGACCTCGATCACCACCCGGTTGGGGAGACAGACGATGCTCTCCCCCGGGCTGGATACCCACCCGCTTTTCACGCACAGTTTGTCGGGACAGGCGGAGTCGACCATGCGCACCCTGCCTCCGGAGATCTCCAGGTAGCTCGTGCCCGCGAAACCTGTCACCTTCAACTCCCCGGAGTCCTCGTGCAGGGGACGGGTCAGGACCTCCTCGCCTCCGGCGGTCACCCTCACCTCCAGGTGGGGGCCGGCGCCGGCGCCGGCCACGCCGCGCGATATGAGGAACACGCTCAGGGCGACCACGGCCAGCACGAGAACGACGTCCCCGGGGACCCACCAGCGTCCCGGCATGGAGCGACGGTCCGCGCGTCCGCGGCCGCCCGCCCCCGCCTTCCTTTCCTCCTCCATGGGATGTCTCCCTGACCTCGCGAGCTTTTCCTTCCTATATATATTAAAGGTTCGCGGGCGATATGTGCTTGACGGGGTGGCGAGAACGGCCGCCCTTCCCTCATGCAGGTCCCATGCATATAATCATGGCTATGGATATCAAGGAAGCGAACCTGGTCTTCCACGACGAGACCAGCCGCGAGTACGACAAGAAATGGGCCATACGCTTCGACGCGGACATGGCGGAGTTCGTGCTCTCCAAGTTCGAACTGGGATTGAGAGGACCTTTCCCGCGCGACGTGCGCATCATGGAGATAGGGTGCGGCACCGGATACGCCATGCTCAACCTGGGGCTGGCCGGGGTGCTGGACGAGGCCTGGGGATGCGACATCTCCCAGGGGATGCTGGACGTGTGCCGGGACAACGCGAAGGACCTCGGTATAAAGGTGCATCTGCAGCAGGCGGACGCTGAACATCTGCCTTACGAGGATGAATGCTTCGACCTTGTGATAGGCCATGCCGTCCTGCACCACCTGCCCGACCTGGACGCGTCGTTCCGGGAGATACAGCGCGTGCTCAAGGCGGGCGGCAGGTGCGTGGTGGCGGGCGAGCCCACGGTGGTGGGGCACCGCCTTGCCAGGGTGGCAAAAGCCATAGCTTCCTTCGCCATCAAGTGCTATGCACGCCTGGGTGGCAGGCTGGGCAAGAAGAGGATCACGCTGCGGCGCTACGACGCCTCGGGATCGCCCGAGGACCACGAGCTGCAGGAGCTGGAATTCATGGTGGATATCCATAATTTCCGCCCGCGGCAGCTGTGCGATATGGCGCGCAGGGCGGGCTTCTCCATGGTGCGGTTCGAGTCCGAGGAGCTCATCTCCAGCTTTATCGGGTGGATGATACGCACGGTGGAGGGAAGCGTGAGCGAGGAGAACATCAGCGACCGCTGGCGCTGGGGGGCGTACAACACCTACAAGCGCGTCAGGAGATGGGACCAGAAGCTGTACCCATACCTGCCTCGCGGCTGGTTCTACAACCTCATCGTCTACCTGGAGAAGTGAGGCCCGCTCGGTGGGATGCGGCCCGCGGGCGCGGGGGAACGTGATGGCGGGACAGGTGCCTCGGGGCCGGGCGGTATGCCGGATCGGATATCCAGGGTAAGCTTCGATACCCCCGTTTGCGGAACGGAAGGTGGTCATGGACAACGGGACGACCGAAGCCCTGCGCGAGGTCGAGAAGGGGGCCGCGAGCGACGCGGGTCTGGAGCAGAGGCCACGCGGTTGGACCTGGCTGGTGCGCACCTACCGCTTCGTGCGCGAAAAGCGCATGTACGGGCCCCGTTACTGGCGCTGGCTCTACCGCTTTATCCGTTTCAAGATACTGCACCCGCGCGTCAAGACGGAGGGGTTTATCTTCCTGCCTCGGCGCTACCAGGTGGTGGTGAAGAGGGGCGCCACCATCCGCATCGGGCGCTGGGTATGGATCGGGACCAACAATGCCCTGCGCTGTCATGAAGGGGAGCTATACGTCGGCGACAACACCATCTTCGGCACCGACAACACCGTGAACTGTTACGCCGGCGTGTACATAGGTCCGGAATGCCTGTTCGCCGACTCCGTGTATATCGTCGACTTCGACCATAATTACTGGGACCCGGTCATCGCCATCCGCTCCCAGGGCATCACCAAGAAACCCGTTCGCCTCGAGGGGGATATCTGGGTGGGCGAGAAGACCTCCATCCTGCGCGGCGTGACCGTGGGCAGGGGCTCGGTGATAGGCGCCATGAGCCTGGTGAACCGCGACGTCCCTCCCTACGCCGTGGTCGGGGGCGTTCCCGCCAGGGTGCTGGGGTGGAGGCCGCGGCCACTCGCGCCCGGGGGGGAAGGGGAGGCAGGGGAGGAGGAGAACCCTCTCGGTGAGGAATGCTACCCGCGGTGAGAGGACCCCGGATGGGAGATGCGCGCCGCGCCCCGGCCTCCCGGCGGAGTGCGGGCATCGGCCGACGGGTGCGAGGCACAGGGTTCCTGGCGAGAAGAGGAGGGCACGATGAACACGAACGAAGGGCAGCCGGAGTTCGCTTATCCGGAGATACGGCGCGACGAGGTAACGGGGGTATGGTCCATCCTGGCGGTGGGACGCTCGCGCAGGCCCGGTGCCGTTCCCGGGCAGGTCGGCACCGGGCCATCCTGCCCCTTCTGCCCCGGCGGCGAATCCCTCACCCCGCCGGAGACGTGGGCAGCGGGAAGGGACGGCGGGCCGCCCGACTCCCCCGGTTGGAAAGTGCGGGCGGTGCCCAACCTCTACCCGGCCTTCATGCCTGAGGCGGGACCGCGGGGCTGGAGGCGCGGCGGCAGGGTCGGCCGCCCCGCACGCGGCGACCACGAGGTGATCGTGAACTCGCCCGATCACGAGCTTTCCCTGGGAGACATGGGCGCGGAGGCGGCGGCGCTCCTCGTGGATGCCTGGCTGCGGCGATACCGGCATTTCGCGTCGCGGGACGAGGTCAGGCAGGTGCAGATCATCATCAACCACAAGAGAGAGGCCGGCGCCTCTCTCGACCACCCCCACACGCAGGTCTTCGTGCTGCCCATGGTCACGAGGACCATCGCGGACGAGCTGCGCGAGTTCCGCCGGGCGGGTGACCGCGGCTGCCCCCTCTGCCGGGCCGTCGAGGAGGCGCACGAGGATGGCAGGGTGGTGGCGGAGAACGGGGGCTGGACCGCCCTCGTCCCATACGCGGCGCGCGCCCCCTTCGAGATGCGCTTCGTCCCCCGCCGCCACGGATCCGATTTCGGCTCCATCGGCGAAGACGGGCTCACGGCCATGGCCGACATCCTCGCCCGTTCACTGAAGTCCCTGTCCGACCTGCTGGGAAACCCCGCGTACAACCTCTGGGTGCACACCGCGCCGTGTGACGGCAAGGATCACGGCTACTACCACTGGCACGTGGAGATGGTCCCGCGTATCATCGTCAGCGCCGGTTTCGAGATGGCGACGGGCATGCACCTCAACATCCTCGCTCCCGGGGAAGCGGCCCGCCAGCTGCGCGAGACGCTATAGCGGGCACGCGAGTCCGGGCTCGTATGGCGGTGGATTGACGCGCATGAACCCATGCGGCCGCCTCTGCGCCGTCACTCCGCCGTTCCCGCCCCTTCACCGGCCTGACGGTGGAAATCCAGGTAGGCGCGGAGGGCGAAGCAGGCGGCGGTGGGGGTGGTGTACGCGGGGATCCCGGCGGCATGCAGCTTGGCCATGTGGGTGGAGGTGAAGGCGCTGGGGAAGAGCACCGACACCAGCGGTTTGGAGATGACGCTGCGGGCCTCCAGCATCTCGTCGGTGATGGCGGCGATGAGGCCTATGTCGCCGTCGCGGGAGGCGGGCGCGGTGCCCACGGTTATCATCACGTCCACCGTGGGGTCCCCGTCCAGTATCCTGAGGGCCTTGAGGTAATTGCCCGGGATGACGGCGCCGAAGCCCAGGTCCACGGGGTTGGAGAAAGAGGTGCCCTCCGCGGGAAGGAAGCCCGCGAGCTCCTCGCGGGTCTCGTCACGGAGCGACGCCAGCTCCAGGCCATGCCACTCAACCGCGTCGGCGCAGTTCACCGCGAGGCCCCCGGGAGCGCTGACGATGGCCACCCTTCCGCCCGCGCAGGGCGGCAGGTGATAGAGGGCGGTGGCGCAGTCGAGCATCTCCGCGAGGTCGTGCACGAGGATCATCCCCGCCTGGCGCGCCGCTCCCGCTAAGACCTCGGCGCTGCCCCCCATGGCCGCGGTGTGGCTGGCGGCCGCACTGCTCCCCGATGCCGTCAGCCCGGACTTGAACACGATCAGGGGTTTCCGCCCCCTGATCTTCACGGCCTTGTCCAGGAAACGGCGGGCGTCCCTTACTTCCTCGAGGTAGGCCAGGATGATGCCGGTGTGGTCGTCTTCGGCCAGGTATGCGAGGTAGTCCGAGCAGTTGAGGTCGAGCTCGTTGCCGCTGGAGACGATCTTGTCGAAGTAGAGGCCGCGCTCCAGGGCGGTCACGTAGGTGATACTGGAGAGGCTGCCGCTCTGGGATATCATGCTCGCGCGGCCCGGCGTCGGGAACATTCCCGCGAAAAGCGCGGTTTTTCCCCGCGACGAGAAGATACCCATGCAGTTCGGGCCGACCAGCCTCAGGCCGCTACCGCGCCGCGCCTGCATGATCTCCAGCTCCAGGCGGCGGCCCTCCTCCCTTCCCGTCTCCGAGAAGCCCGCGGTGTTGATGACGCACACCCCCACCCCCGAGGCGGCGCACTCACGCACCAGCCCCGGCACCGCGGCGGGGGGGACGGCGAGTATCACCAGGTCCAGGCCCTCCGGGACCGAGCCGATATCGGGATAGCAGCGCAGGCCCATGATCTCGCCGTGACGTGGGTTTACGGGATAGAGCCTCCCCTCGAAACCCATATCCTGAAAGGCGCGGAGAAAGAGGGTGCCGGGGTTGTCCATGCGTTCGGAGACGCCCACGATGGCCGCTGACGCGGGATGGAAAACGCGGTCGAGGCTACGCTTGAGATCCGGATCCACTCTCTCACATCCCAATGTATACGCATCAGGCCATGACACCCTGAAGCGCCGAGGCACTGGACGCCGCCGCGCCGAAGCCGGCGCTGTCGCCTACGCGATGCAGGCTATCGAATGATGGAACTCCCAACCGTTTTCTGCGCTAGCTTCCTTCGGCGCGCTGTGGGATAGGCGGGCACACGCTGAGTACGCGGGGACGGTATTCGTACTCCTTTATGGAACGCTGGTAAACGTCCATGGTATGGCGGGCGATACGCCCCCAGTTGTACTTCTCGCCGATGAACTTCTGCGCGTCGCTGGTGAGGCGCTGCGCCAGGCCCTCGTCACGCAGCACCCTGATCATCGCCTGTGCCAGCGATTCCGGGTTGCCGGGCTTGAAGCACAGGCCGGTCTCCTCGTGTACCACGATCTCCTTGAGGCCGCCGGTATCCGCCACGATCACCGGACATCCTGCCACCATGGCCTCGAGCACCACCATGCCGAAGGGCTCGTAGATGCTGGGGACAACGGTGATGTCGGCACATTTGTAGAACATGGGCAGCTTCTCCGCGTCCACGAAGCCGAGGAGCTTGATCTTCTCGCCCAGGCCGAACTCATCTATCATCACCTGCAGGGCCCTGACATGGGCCCCCGTGCCTGCCACCAGGAAGCGCAGGTCCGGAAATTCCTGCAGCACCCGGGGCATGGCCTCGATGACCGTCTGCACCCCCTTCTCGTAGACCAGGCGTCCCACGAAGAAGATCATGCGCGAGTCGGGTTCGACGAACTGCCTGCGGATGCGCTCCGTGTCGGCGTCGCTGCGGAAGAGCTCGTATTCTATGCCGTTGGGGATGACGGTGATCTTGTCGCCGGGTAGCTCGAAGATGCGCGCCACCTCGTCCCGCATGTAGTTGCTGCAGGTTATGGTGCGTACGCTCTCGAAAGTCAGCCACCATTCTATCTGGTGGATTATGCGCGACATGCCCTCGGGGATGTATCCCTGGTGCCGGCCGTATTCCGTGGCATGGATGGTGGCCACCAGCGGGATGCGGTAGGCGTGTTTGAGGGAGATGGCCGCATGCGCCACAAGCCAGTCGTGGGCGTGCAGCACGTGTACCTTGCCTATCCTCTCGTTGATGAGGGGGATCGCCCGCTCCAGCAGAGCCACGTTGAACTGCAGGGTCCAGGGGACCCATTCCTCCTGGGGTATCTCGGGGGCGTAAAGGGGGACGCGGTGGATCTGAACGCCCTCCGCGACCTCGAAGTCAGGGGCGTCGGGGGCGTCCTTGGTCACCACGTGTATGTTTATCCCCGCCCGGGCAAGGTTAACGGCCAGCTGATGCACATGGGTGCCGAGGCCGCCGATGATCCTGGGCGGGTATTCCCAGGAGAGGATCACGACGTTCATTATCAACCCCGTTCTCGCGCAGCGCGGCGATGCCGGACGATCGCCGCGTGTCTGTTTCTTATGACATCCCTAAAGGCAACGACAAGCACAAATATTCTATAGAAACGGGCCATATATATCAACCAACACTTGATAGTCTGCATCAAGAGAGCCAGGTTTCCGCATCCTGCGCGGATCACCGAATGGACCAGGTCTTGTTTTCTGCATACCGCGGTATGTTGCCTGTTGGGCAGACGGGTGCGTGTCAATCCCAGTAGCGCGGGGTAAGCCAGGGGAAGAGGTTGTCCGTGTCCTCGAGGGAGGCAAGGGAGGCGGTATCGATCTCCCCGCGGTCCAGCATGCCCGTCACGGCGAGGAAACGGGAACGGTGGGAGCTGAAACGGTCGCGGGCATAGCCGGCGGCCTCCCCCCTGGTGATCATGAACGTCCAGTCACTGGACTCCATGAGCAACAGCTCGCGCGCCGCCTGGGTCAGTGCGCGCTTTGCCACCTCGTCTCCGCGACCGGTCTCGATGTGGCGAAGGCAGGCTTCCTCGGCGAGGTGCGTCTCGCGCCATATATCCGCCGTACCCGCGTTCACCCAGGTGGAAAAGGTGCCGTCCGCGTTCCAGGCGGTCATGGCGGGGGAGATCACCGTCGGTTCTCCGGACAGGGCCCGGGCGGCTACGGGCCCCGGTAGAGAGGACTTGTCGCCCAGCTCTGACAGGACCCCCCGCAGCCACAGCGGGCCTTCGCGCCACCAGTGTCCGAGCAGCTCGGTGTCGTAGGCGGCGAGTACGAGGCCGGCAGCGCCGCCCAGGGTCCCCGCGGCGGCTATCTCCTCGCCACGGCGGGATAACCTGGCCGCGAAATTCCTCGCATCTTCATCCGCGCGCGCCGCGGCGCGGGCGGGGTGATAGATGTCCTTTTCGTCCAGGGGAGTGTTCTGCGAGGTGATCCTCCAGTACTGGAAACCCCACCCGTCGTAATCGCGCTTGGAGAACTCCCGGTAGTCGTGGCCGCAGGGATATCCCCGCATGGTCCATACGAGATCGTGGGCGAGCCTGTCGCGAAGGAGGGCGACGAGGGGAGTCGAGCCGAGCCGGCGCGGCTCCCAGGTGGAGGCGTTCTCGCTTGCCCCGCCCGCGGCGCTGAAGTCCAGGACGGCGTAGGAGAGAGGAGGGGAGAAACGCTCCAGGACCCCGTCCAGGTCGGGGGAATAGGAGCACTCCGGGAGCCAGAAGCCCCGCGGCTCGCGCCCGAAACAGCGGCGGTAGCTCTCCAGGCCTATCTCGATCTGCGCTTTCACGCTGCGCTCGTCGCCCAGGGAAGGGAGGTGGGCATGGGTGGCCGCACTTGCCAGGACCTCTATCACGCCGGCGTCCATCGCTTCCGCGAGCACCCCCATCATCCTGCCCCGGTAGCGGTCCTCGAAGTCCGCCAGCAGGCCGCGGTAGAGGTCGCCGAAAAAGGCGGCCAGGTTCTTTCTCGGCCCGTCCCCCATGGCCTCGAGGCGTTCCATCTCCCGCTCCGTGTGACCTATCTTGTTCCTGAGATACCAGTCCAGCCGTTCCTCCATGTACTCGTCCTGGAGCTGTTCCGCCAGCACCGGCGTCATGGTGAGGGAGAGTCTCCCAGGGAGGGTACCAGCCGACAGGTCCTCGATTATCCTCCAGATGGGAAGATAGCTCTCCGCCCATGCTTCCAGGAGCCACTCCTCGCCAACGGGCCAGTCTCCGTTGCGGCGGACATACGGCATGTGGGTGTGCAGCAGGATGGCGATGTCGGCTGAGGCCATCATCCCCCTCCCCGTTCTCCTCCGGCGGAGCTCTTCCTGCCGATGGCGATGAAGTCGACCGCCTCGTGGAATCCGCTGTCGCGCAGGCGAAAATCTCGTGTCCGGATGGAGGGGATGAAGAGGGGCCGGTAGAACAGCCGCTCCAGTCGCGGCGGCATGTCCAGGCAGAACTGGGAGAAGTTGCGCCCGGACAGGATATCGTGCAGGCGCAGTTTGCGGGCGTGGAAAACGCCGAGCATGTTCACGCCGGCGTAGAACGAACGCATGAAGTCCGCGAGCTGGCGCGCGTCGTATTCGATGATGTGAAAGGGATTGAGCGGCTCATCCCGTCCGGGTGAGATGAGCAGCCGGTTGGGGGTGGTGATGACGCAGAGGCCGCCGGGCGCCAGCACCCGTCGCGCCTCCCTCATGAAAACCTCGGGGTGGTGCAGGTGCTCTATCACCTGGAGGGAACAGACAAGGTCGAACGACGAGTCCTCCAGTCCGAGGTCGTACAGGTCGGAGTACACGAAGCGCAGGTTCGGGCGCCGGTATGTCCTGCGCGCGTGGTATATGGCCTCCGGGGCCAGGTCAACGCCCACCGCGAGGCCGGCGCGGGTGGCCAGCAGGTCGGTGCCGTAACCCTCACCGCTGCCCAGGTCCAGGACCCTGCGGCCGGGGGCGAACTCGAGCAGGTACTCGTAGGCGACGAGGTGCCTCTGGAACCAGTAGTTCTCGTCCCGGATGCCGGGAAGCGTCCTCTCCCCGGTGAGGATGAGGTCCGGGTAGGAGTCCTGCGGAAGGTCGGATGTGTCGATGTCTTCTCTCACGGGCAGCTCCGTCTCAGGGCATTGTGGGCATGGGCATGGAAAGCCAGGACAGGCTGGCGGCAACGACCACGGCCCCCGCGGTAACAAGGTAGAAATTGGCAAAGCTCCAGCCCAGGCCCATGAGCACCAGGCCCAGGAGACCTCCGCTGGCCGTGTAATAAAGGCGCTTTCTTCTCATTTCACAAGATCCAGTACCTTTTTGAACTCCTCTCCGTCCGCCCGGCAGGTCACCTCGTAGATGAGGGACTCCGAGGTAGTGACGACCGCTCCCTCGCTGCGCATCCTCGCCAGGGCCGTCTCGTGGTCCTCGCGCTTGCGCGTGCCCGTCCCGTCCGCCACGACTTGTACCCGGAAGCCGCGGTGGAGGGCGTCGTGTACCGTCTGGCATACGCAGATATGCGTCTCTATGCCGGTTACCAGCAGGCGGTTTCTCCCCGTTGCGGCGAGCGCGTCCGCGAACTCGGGAACCCCGAAACAGCTGAAGATACGCTTGATGACGGGGTCGTATTCCGTCAAGGCCTCCTTGACCTCCTCCACACTATAGCCAAGCCCCTGGGGATAGTGCTCCGTGAGAACCACCGGTATCCCGAAGATGGCGGCGAATCTGAGCAGCCGGGTGATGGTCGAGACCACCTCTTCGCGGTTGTGGATCATCTTGACCAGCTTCTCCTGGGGGTCGATGACCACCAGCACGCTGTCGTCGGCGTTGGCTAGGGAAGGGTGCCTGTTCATGCTCGTTCCTTTCCGGTCTCAGTCCTCGTCCTCTTCCTCCTCGGTTATCTCCTCGAGGTAGTCGTCAACCAGTCCGGAGACGTGTATGGCGGAGTTGAAGGCGGTGTCCCCGCCGGTGCCCTCCGCACGGGTAGTGTCCCCGCAGATGAAGAAGTTGTCGAGGGAGGGGATGGTGAAATCGGGACGGTCGGCCCGCGTCTGGCCGGGACGCGGGAGGAAGCCGTCTACCATGGAGAGCCTGAGGGTGCGCTCCCAGTCCACGGCATCCCAGATGCCGGGGAACATCTCGCCGAGCACTCCCCTCAGTCGCTGTTCCTCGCGCCCCATCTTATCGGCGTTCTTCACCCAGGGAAGGGGAAGCGGGTAGTACCAGGAAAGCAGCTGACGGCCCGCGGGCGCCATTCCCGGGTCTATATTGGAGGTGAACTGCCCCATGCTCAGGGGCTCGGAGGTCACCAGGAGCCCGTTCTTGTCCGTGACCGGCTCCTTGAGGCCGACGTCCAGGGATATCCCGGCGGTGGGCACGAGCTCCCGCGCTCTCTTCGCGAACTTGATGGGGAGGTCCTTTCCCCCGAAGAGGTCGGGGAGGTCCTGGACCGGCATAGCGCTTACCACCGCGTAGGCGGTATAGGAGGACGTCTCCGTTTTCACCTGGTTTACCAGGCCTTTCTTCAGCATCAGCCGTGTGACCTTGTTGCCCGTCATGATCTGGCCGTTCTTCTCCAGTTCCTCCCGCAGGCCGCCGATGATGCTGGGAGTGCCACCCCTCGGGTATCCAACTTTCACCTTGGAGCGCAGGGCTTTCTTCAGATAGGCGGCCAGCTCACCGGCGGACGCGTTGGCCGGTTCGGGCGCGATTATGCCGATGCCGGAGATAACGCGCAGGATCTCCAGCGTCTCCTGCGACTTGCAGCTGGCCGTCAGGTCCTCGAGGGAGAGCTGATACTTCTTCGCCGGATTTCCCGCGACCAGCTTGACCAGGTAGCGCGCGGCGCTGATCTTCGCCGGCAGGGGGAGCATGGAGGACCTGAAGATCTTCCCCACGTTGTTGGGCAGCGGCACAAATCCGCCCTCGCGCCATAGCTCCGGCTCGCCGGGCGCGATGAACTCCAGTTCGCGGCCGAGGCGCCGGAAGACGGCGGCGGCGGCGCCGTCCGATGCGTTGCGGTTGGCGTGCAGGCCGTATTCCACGATATATCCGTCCTTCTCCATGAATCCGGCCCTGCCCCCCAGGGACCTGGACTTCTCCAGCAGAAGGACCTCGTATCCCCTGTGTGCCAGCAGGGCTCCCGCCGAGAGTCCGGCATATCCACCACCGATGACGATGACGTCGCAGTCCATGTGTTTCCCCTTTTCCCTTCGGCCATCTCGGGCTGATTTCTTCAGGCCGTTCGCAGGCGGCCGGAAGGCCCGTCGTACGAAGAATATTAAACCACATTTCCCGCCGTATGAGGCCCGTTCGTCCACTCCCCCACTATCCATAATACTCTTGCGAGGCTCATGCTTTGCGTTTCGCGCTTGCGGCGCGAAAAGTCAAGACCGAGCCCTAATCCACGCATCAGGGCGGAGCGACGCGTAAGCGCTGTGTGCCAGGATTTATCCCGGTACCGATCCCCATTACCTCGAGTTCGACGTTAATGTTCAGCACCGTGCCATCGCCATGCCGTATCGTTGGCTAGACGGTCACACGGCTGTTAAAGTAACAAATAGGCAACGGCCGCCGACAGGAGAGAGGAGAACCATCGCGTGCGCAAGGAACGGGTGGGTTTCTATGCCGACTGCGTGGAGCCGATCAGGCTCGAGGGCATACTCGAGATGCCCGAGAAGCCCGAACCGCCCCCGGCGTGCATACTCTGTCACCCCCATCCCATCGGCGGCGGTTCCATGTACGTGCCGCTGCTCGAGGTGATGGCGCGGAGACTGGCAGAAAGCGGATGGGCGTGCCTTCGCTTCAACTTTCGCGGCGTGGGTCTCAGTAGCGGCGTACCGACGGGGGGGCTTTGCGAAGTAGAGGACGTCGAGGGAGCGTATCGCTTTCTCGCCGACAGGGAAGATGTCGATTGCGGGGAACTGGCCCTGGCGGGGTGGTCGTTCGGCGCATGGATCGGACTGAGGTGGGCGGTGGGCAGCGGTAACGTGAGCAGGATAGCCCTGGTCAGCCCCCCCATGGTGGGGTTCGATTTCTTCTATTTTCTCGACGCCGACGAAGCAGTGCCGCCCGCCGACGCGCTTATCGTCAGCGGCGGTCGCGACCAGTTCAATGACCCGGATAAATTGCGCAGGCTATCATCTCGACTTGGGGCCGAACTGCGCATCCTGGAAGACGTAGACCACTTCCTCTTCGGCCACGAGACGGAAGTCGCCGGGATAATCGCCGACCACTGGCAATAACCCCCCCGCCTGCCCACCCCCGCCCTCTCCATAATCCGCCACACGGGCTCGGTTTTGCGTCCGAGCCGCAGGCGAGGAATGACAAGACCGAGCCTTGCCCACCCCCAAGGCCAGCGACGCGAAGCGCTGCGGGACAGGATTTATCCTGGC